>JBHGBJ010000017.1:0-60802 GCA_041947025.1 Thermodesulfobacteriota bacterium | reverse complement strand
ATCTGCCACTCCGTGATCAATCCGATCTCAAGATTCCAATCCGCTCCCTCCACCACCTTCACATCATTGCGCTTCCCTACCTCCGCGATAAATTCCCTCAAATCATGAAAGATCATCTCATCCCCCATCTTATAATAGATTCGTAGGGAACGGTTCCTGGCTCGCCAGGCCGTTCCCTACTCGTTGCTATCTCCGCTGTTTTAAAATAACCGCTCCGCATCATCCCCAACCAAATTTGGCCAAGGTCTTCGCATACTCGCCCTGTCGTGATAAGGCCGCCTTGATGTCCTTCTCAGCGAACCATTTTTTCAGGTCAACCATATCCGATGGGTAATGAGCTCTCTCATAACGCCATTTTTCCAGGAACGGCACGGTCGCATCGATACCCAGACCACCACCGAAACCGCCCATATCAAGCCTTGTCGCCTCTTCACCGGGTTGGGCAGCGACTCCCCTTGAACCCGTGGCTCCCCTCAGGTAATCCGTGGCAGGCTCGGTCCTGCTCATAATGGCCCACATCACGTCATCCATTGAGTAAATGTCCACATCCTCATCCACAGCGATCACCAGACGAATACCGGGGGCTGCGCCGAGGGCGTTCACGATGATATTTCTCTGGTAACCTTCGTCTCGCGGCCTTCTCTTCTTCACCTGGTAAACCACGCCTCCCCAGAACCTCAATGCGAAGGGCTCGAAGACGTCAATGACCATGCCGGGAACCAGCCGGTCGGCCAGTTCATAAAACATCGCTTCCCGAAAATCAAAACTATTAAATTCCCCATCGTACGATGCGGCTAACTGGTTATAGAAAATGGGGTCTTTCCGATGGGTGATACCGGTAATCTGAAACTTGCGGCTCTTCCAGGTCTTCCCTAAATATCCGGTCCATTCCGGGAAGAAGGGCACGACATCCTGTCTGCCGTCTTTCTCCGCCTCTTCTGTCTCCCAGATCGTTTCCGTCGTCCAGTAACCTTCAATCACAATCTCAGCTTTGGCAATGGCGTAAGCATCGACGGTCTTTGCCTTAACGATCTCAACAGGGGAACCCTGCAGCGCACCCGCAATGGCAATCTCATCGGTCCCCAGAGGAATAATGCTATGAACGCCGCCAGCCGCAGCCACCATCATCGTTGCCGGCGGATTACAGATATTAATGGTCATCGGCACATTCTCTTTACGGTGGTCCATAAAGATGATCGCTTCCGTATGGGTCGCCGGGCTCGATGTGATCGATCCCCAGTCCTTGCCGCGGAAATGCATTCTCTTGTAAGAAAACTCTTTTCCTCCGCGGGCCCATTTATCGCAGATCAAAACATTTCCACTGCCCATGACGCGGGCCCCGTCTCTCGTGGTATGTTTGAGCACGGGGAGGAAGCTCTGCACATCAATATCTTTGCCGGTCATGACCACTTCTTGACAAGGCGCCTTATCCACAAGCTTGGGCGGCAGAGGTTTCTTAATCGCTTCAAGACATTTCCATTTCAGCTTCTTCCAATCGTCCACGTCAAAAAGCTTTGCAATCCGATCTCTTCTCGAAAAGATATTTCCCACACTCCGCATTCCAGGATAGCCCTTGAGCTTCTCAAACAGAATAGCCGGTCCCTCTTCCAGTGCCACCTGAATTCCTGCGACTTCATAGATCGGATCCACGCTATCCTTGGCGACCAGCAGCTCTCCGTCGAGCCCTCTGAGATACTCGATCGCCCCTCTCATATCGGTGATGTCTTTTTTTGCCATATGGATTCTCCTTTACGTTGTTCGTTTCGAAATGGTTTGATTGACGTTAAATCGAATGAGCAGAAAACGTGACCTTCAGGTATCGACGAAACGATCCGGCATCGATACCGTCCAATGAGCCTTAGGGATATCATCACCTCCTTTACCCCGTTAGAAAGAATGTCCCATTGCTCTCCTTCGACAAGCTCAGGACGGTGAGCCGATCGACCCACGTAGCGGGGCCTAAGTTCTGGAATCAATTCCTGCCGGGGTTAAGCCGTTGCCCCAAGCGCCTGCGCGGCGAGTCACCCGATGGGAATTTCTAACGGGTTTAACGTTATTTTTGAAAATTGAATCAAAAACGCTGAAACTTCCCAATTATTCCTCGGCTTTTATGTAGATGCTGAAAAACTGACACTTTTCGATGGCTGAAATTGAATGTTCTTTTGTTGCATCGTGCAATATACTATCCCCTGTCTCCAATAAAATCCTTTGATTGTCTTGCCTGAACTCCCACTTTCCCTTAATAATATAAGAAAATTCTTTTCCCGGGTTGGAATGGAGATCAACCGATTTCCCCTTTCGGAGTTCCCCAAAGGTAACGACAATATTATCGGCAATCATCTTTCGGGGCCCGATGACCTTGACCTTTAACATCGGACTCGAAACAGAGAGTTGGTTCTTCTGCTTGATGCAAATCGGAAGTTTTTGAGTTTCAGGATCCTCGAGAAAGGAATGAACGGACTTGTTAAGATGGTTGGCGATTTCGGTGAGAAGGACGACGGAGGGGCTGCTTTTTCCAGTTTCGATTCTTTGAAGGGTCATGGGACTGATGTTAACTTTATGAGCTAATTGTTCCAAACTCAGTCCCCTCTTTTTCCGCTCGATCCTTATCTTGGGCCCAACCTTTTCCATGTCAGTTGAGAAAGATACTTACCATGCAGAAAAAATCCTGTCAAGGGTTTTTTATCAAATTTTGATAAAATTTATATAAAAAATGATATTGGGGGAATTTGGACCCTCCCCCCCAAAAGCCATCCCTTATTGAGAAGACAGGCAGGGACATGGCATCGAAAGAGCTCCCTCTCAGACCGAAAGGGAGGCGTTTAAATTATTGTTGGAAGGGAGCGGATTTAATGGTATGATTTCGTTAGACGGTTAACCACTTCTTCTTCGGGCTTAACCCGTCGGTGAACATGGGTGCAGTCAATCGGAAAGGAGGAAAACTCATGCCACTCATTCGTAAACGCCGCATTTGGTGGGATCCTGTTTCAGAGGCGACAAGCTACGTTGTCTATGCGAGCACCGACAAGACCGTGTTTGATCCGAATCGCTTTTCATGGGAAGCGACCCCCGGGATCATTTTTAAAGTAGTTACCGGGAAGACGGATCTGGTCATTCCTGACGAATGGCCTGAGTTTCCCACCGAACAGGGAGCCTACTATATCGGGATCACTTCCAGGGACGACATAGGGAATCAAAGCGACCCTTTCTTATCGTCTGGGGAATTCAAGTTCGTTCCACCGTCTCCCCCCATGAGAGGGGCGATCGAGAGTCTTTAATGGATCGGTCATTATTCCTTGAATTGATTCGCCAGACAAGAAAGACCCTGGATTCGATCAAGAAATTTACACAGCTTTCTCGTGGAAAGTTTAGAGACCAAGAATTTGGTGATTTTTACTATCGAGCGGTCACCAGGGATATTGAGAAAAACGACCTCTTGCTGGAGAGTTTTCTCAATTATGTCAAGGCTGCTATCCCGACTCGAAAAAGGGGGACGATCAATCGCTTCCTGACGGAGGAGCTTAAGAAACATCAGGCCTTGCTGGAAGAAAAGAAGGCTAAGATATTGAAAGGGTTTGAAGCAGACCTTCCGGAAACCACTGTACCGGATGAACCCCTGAGATTTATCTTGGACTCCATTCTCCAGTATGCGGCGACCGCAATACCCCCCGGTGGAAGTATCGAGCTCTTGACCAAGTCGGCTGTTCTTCAGAAGGAAATGAGAGAGGGGCAGCCCTTTATCAAGGAGAACGGAAAGGTGGTCGAGGTTCTGGTTTCCTTTACCGATAAGGAACCGAAGGAGGAAGCCGCTTCTCCAAAAGAGGGCGTGCCGGATCTCATATTGCGGCTCGTTGAGGATATGGTTGAAAGGAATCGTGGGATCATCAGATTCGAATTCGATGGAATCAAAGCCAAGAGGCTTGTCTCACTGAAACTCCCTGTTGAAAGGAGAGAGGTGGTCCGTTACGGTTGATAAGAACCGCACCTTTCGCCCGATGACCAGGTTGCCGCAGTCATAACCAGGAATACAACTCAGCTAAATGCCCCTACTTACAGGCGGGGCATTTAGCTGATCGAAACGGCCTAACTCCTTAAGGCTCTGCATATCCGCTGCTGGGAATTTCCGCCGGGTTCTGCATCTGTCCTGTGGTCCAGTACGGAGTCTGGCCAAAGTACCTATAGGCGTCTTCGATCCATTTCCTGTCGGCCAGAACACTCTTGTCGAAGGTCGGGGCGGAATCGAGCTTCTCCCTGGAGAGATCAAGAACCAGGTGTTTTCCTTCGGTGCTGTACGTCAGTGTTCCGAACGGAATCGCTACCAACTTCTCACCATAAGACAAGACGGCGAAGGGAACTTTCCCGTTGGTATCGATCACAAAGTCGTTAACCTTTCCGAATGCTTCTCCCTGGTGATTCATGACATCCGTTCCAATGATCTCACTTACCGTATACGCCCTGCCCCAACTCGCCTCCCCTTTTCCCGAGTAATAGATGCCGGCCACGAGGAAGCCAAGGCCGAAGCAGACAATTAACCCTATAATAAACAAGGTATAATCCTTTTTCATCTCTCTCTACCTCCTTTCTCTCTTTAAACTACCTCTAATTATTATGTAACTGCCATTCTTGATCTCTTCAAGTGGCAAACAAACTAATGGAAGGGAGCGACAAAAAGGGGGTAGAGCGTCAATGCCGTACCCCCTTGATTCAAAGGGTGGGAGCTTACCCCTTCTTTCTTACGAGGAAATAAAAATAATTGAGGTTGGCGATCCCGGTGAGAGCCAGACAGAGAAACATGATCGGATAGCTGGCTGTACGGATGACGAGGCCCATGATGACCGGCCCCAGGCTAATTCCTACATCTGCGAATGTCGACAGCGTTGCCATCACTGGACCTGGAGAAGTGCCCGCACGATCAAGCGCATAGACTGCCAAAGACGGCATGAGAAAAGCCTGGCCAGCCCCCCAGATCATTGCAACAAGAATGAACATGGGTAGCGTCTTAGAAAAAGCGAGGATGACCATTGAAGCGATATAAGCGAAAAGGCAAGGCAGGATGATCCTTTCTCTGCTATAGAGATCCAGTATTTTCCCACCCAGAGCACGACCCAAAATAACCATAATGGCAGTTGTCGTAAAGAAAAGTCCGGGATTGGCCACACCATGATTGATTGCATAAAGAGGAAAAAAGGCGGCCAAAGCTCCCCAGATGAAAAAGGAAAAGGAATAAATAATCGACGGCGGAAGAGCTTTCCGATTGACAAAGAAACCGTCTCCCACGGAGGAATCCTGTAGCGGAGCGGCTTCCCTCCTTTCCAATTTACAGGTGATAAAGAGCGAGCATAACGACAGACCTACGCAGATCAGAAAAAGGTGGGTGAAGCTGAAGTAGTTGATCACAAGCATTCCGAGGGATGGGCCCAAGGCACCGGAGAGGTTGAACGCCATGTAAAAATAGGTGAGGCTTTGTCCGCGATGTTTTTCCGGGCTAATGTTGGCGGCCAATGTATAGGAGGCCGTAAGGAAGAATGCGTATCCGATTCCTTGAACAATCCTCACGATCAAAAAGGTCCAGAAGGGAGAAACCAGGAGATAGGCAATCGTCGTGAAGGAGAACACAATGGTTCCGGCCATCATAAAGCTTCTTTCAGGGGTTCTTGTAAGGGCTTTTCCAATAAAAGGTTTTGAGATCAAAGAGGAGAAAAAGAAGATTCCAATGAGAACACCGATCTCTGTCTCCGTGGATTCTAATCTCGAAAGATAGATTGGAAGAGTGGGGACCAGAATATAGAAAGCGCATGTAAAAGCGAATTGAGCGAAAAAAACGAGGACGAAATTTCGGGTGAATATCTTCTCGGTCATTAATGCCTTGATCCCTTGTTTTCGCGGACGGTGCCTTTACATTATTTCTTTTTGAAGGATTTTTCAATCCCTTCTTTTGCCTTAAACTTCGGCGGCAAACAAAAAGGGGTTACAGCATCTATGCCGAAACCCCTTGATTGATTTGGTAGCGGGGGGTAGATTTGAACTACCGACCTTCGGGTTATGAGCCCGACGAGCTACCGGACTGCTCCACCCCGCGATTAAAATTATGGTAATGTATCCAAACGATAAAGTCAAGACTTTAGAGACTTTAGGGACACCTCCCCATTTTCGACCTTACTAAAGTCAGAATCGCATCGTTAAAAATTGGGAAGTGTCCCAGGCAGGGTTGACATCCCCTCTTCCCTTTCTTAGAATACGTAAAAAATGAAAAAGACCACCTATCTCTACGTTCTCAAAGAAATTCTACCCGTCTTTTTCATCGGCCTGATGATCTTTACCGTCATCCTTCTGATGGACAAGATTCTCAAGCTCATCGAATTGATCGTGACGAAGGGGGCCGATTTCTCTCAGATCCTCATGCTTCTCCTTTTCATCTCTCCGTCCTTTCTCATCTTCACCATCCCGATTGCGGTTCTCCTCTCAATACTGCTTTCCTTTGGAAGACTCTCCAGCGACAGTGAAATTACCGCTTTCAAGGCGTCAGGCATGAGTCTCTACCAGCTTTTTCTCCCGGTTTTCATCTTCTCCGCTGCTGCGTGTCTTCTGACTACCTTCCTCGTTTTCTATGGCCTCCCATGGGGAAATCTCGGTTTCAAAACGACCCTCTTTCGCATTGCCCAGTCCAAGGCAGACATCGACATCAGAGAGCGAGTCTTCAACGATGCTTTTGACGGGCTTGTCGTCTACGTGGACAGGGTTCCGATTGAGGGAAAGAGGATGGAAGGAATTCTGATTTACGACGAAAGGGAGGAGGGCAAACTCAATACAATTTTTGCCAAAGAAGGATTCCTTACAACGAATCCAAGATCCCAGGAGGTCATCTTAAGGCTCTTCGATGGGGACATCCACCGGGTTGAATCCCTGACCCATACCTATCAAAGAGTCCAATTTAGTGTGTATGATCTCAGACTCGAATTGGCCAATACCTTCTTATCCGTCAGCAGAAAATTGAGAGAACATGAAATGTCCATTGACGACCTTAAGGAAAAGATTCAGAACAATAGGGCCGCAGGGATCGATACCACGCCTCAGCAGGTGGAACTCCATAAACGATATGCGATCCCCTTCACCTGCATCATCTTCGGTTTGATCGGCGTCCCCCTGGGCATCCAGCCCCGACGATCCGGAAGATCTCACGGCTTCGTCTCCAGTATCCTGATCCTCCTGGCTTATTACGTCTCCCTCACCGCCTCCGAGATCTTTGCCGTACGCCATGCCATTCCAGCCTTTCTGGCGGGTTGGGCGTCCAACTTTCTTTTCGGCGGCTTCGGCATCTATCTCCTGATCAAAGCCGCCAAGGAATCACCCTTCAAGCCATCCCTCTGGTTGAATAGAATGATCGAGTGGATCCAGCAGCGATGGAAAGGATTTTTCGGCGATGTTTGAAAGCCACCGAACCCTCCAACGGTATGTCGTCCGTGAGTATCTGAAGACCTTGAGCCTAAGCCTGAGCAGTCTGATCCTGATCTACGTGGTGGTCCTCTTCTTCCAGAAGATGAACCAATTTACCAAATACCAGGCTTCTTTCGATCTGATCTTCGAATATCTCCTCTTCAAGATTCCCAGTGTCACCTTTCAGTGGACCCTTCCTTATGCCGTGCTCCTCGCAACCCTTCTCACACTCGGCGCCCTTTCCCGGCACAGCGAGATCACGGCAATGAAGGCAGGTGGGGTGAGCCTTTATCGAATTGCCTTGCCCTTGCTTTTTATTGCCTTGCTGATCAGTTTCTGCTCTTTCCTGGGCAATGAATACCTCGTTCCGTACACCAACCAGAGAACCGAATATCTGTTGGAAGTCAAATTGCGAAAGGAGGAGCCCTCGGGATCTTTCAAGAACTACAAGATCTGGTACCGCAGCGATAACCGGATATTCAACATTCAACTCCTCGACCCTCTGGAAAAAATCCTGAAAGGGTTCACCCTCTATCAGTTTGACAACCGTTTCCGGTGCATTCGACGGATTGATGCCCTCAGTGCAAAATGGATCGATGGAAAATGGCGGCTCTACGACGGAGTCGTAAGAGATTTTGATGAGAACGGGTCCATTCAGAGCACTGCCTTTAAGGAATGGGATTATTCCCTTCCGGAGAAGTGGGAATCCTTTCAAAACCTTGAGCAGGAATCGAAAGAATTGAGCTATACGGAACTTCGAGCCTATATTCGAAAGATCCAGTCCGCGGGTTACGATGCCACCCGATATCTGGTCGATCTTTATTCCAAGCTCTCTTACCCCTTCTTGAATCTGATCATGATCCTGATCGGCGTTCCTTTCGCCCTCAAGACCGGCCGATCCGGTGGGGTAGCCTTGAACATCGGCGTCAGCGTCATGATCGGGTTCACCTACGGCATCCTCTACTCGATCTTTCTCTCCTTCGGGAAATCAGGTCTCCTCTCGCCCTTTCTCTCCTCCTGGATACCGACGCTGCTCTTCGGCCTGGCTGGAATCTTCACCCTGATGAGCGTCCGGCAATAGAGTCCCATAGTCCCATGGTCTCATAGTCTTTTCGTCTTCAACTGTACGACTGAGCAACCGTCTGACGATTTAACCTCTTCAAGCCTTTTGGGATATGGGCCTATGGATTTGCGAGGGTCATGAGATAGGAGCTGATCTCTCGAAAGGTGTCTGTCAGCAAGAGAATTCCGATGGCAATCATAAAGAAGCCGCTCACGATGGTGATCATCCTCATGTACCGCTTCATTTTTTCGAAGGCGGAGAGGAAAGAATTAAAGGCAAGGGCCGAGAGAAAGAACGGAACGCCGAGGCCCATCGAATAAAAAGCCAAAAGAACAACACCCGTCGTAAGGCTTTTGCTTGTGCTCGCATAGAGGAGGATGGTCGAAAGGATCGGCCCCACGCAAGGGGTCCACCCTGCCGCAAAAACGATCCCGACTAAAAAAGAGCCAATATACCCCAGGGGCTTCCTCTTCAACTCAAACCTTCTCTCCATTTGCAGAAAGGGAAGGCTGAACATCCCTGTAAAGTGGATTCCGAGAATGATGATGAGGATCCCTCCTCCTTTCATGATCCAGTATTGATATTCGACCAGTAACTGCCCTAAGTAAGAGGCAGAAGCACCCATCAGGATAAAGA
Organism: Thermodesulfobacteriota bacterium; assembly: GCA_041947025.1. GTDB lineage: Bacteria > Desulfobacterota > BSN033 > BSN033 > UBA1163 > CAVTZZ01. The sequence continues at coordinate 51,669 of JBHGBJ010000017.1, read as the reverse complement.
TGGTCGAGAATCCCATGATGAAGAGCAAGGAATGGAAGGTGGTCCTCCACCTCAGTTTCGCCTTCGCTTCAGTCTCGGTCAGTTCTTTAAAGGAGACTCCTGAAATGTACGTGATATAGGAAGGAATCAGGGGAAGGACACAGGGAGAGACGAAAGAGAGAAGTCCCGCAGAAAAAGCGATCACCACTGAGATTTCCTGGGGCTGACTCATCAAACCTCCCACATTCAAGAATACTTATAGCACACTTCATGGCAGAATAAAATAATTTATTACAGGGCCTTATCGAGACTTGACTTTAATCATCTGTTGAAGTAATAACGTTATGAGGCCGATCCCCCCACACCCTCAGGGAGCATGGTTTGACAGGTTTCCCCGGAGACCTTTTCATGAAAGAGAAAATCGTTTTGAGAAAAAGGAGGACTGTATGAAAAAGTATATCCAGGTGCTTTTAATTGTTTCCGTCGGACTCTTCTTTCTTATGGGAATCACAGGGCCTTTTGCACAGCCTGTTGATCTCAAGATTACGACCGTTCAGCTCAAGCAGCAGCAGATGGGAGTGGGCATTGACCGTTTTGCCAAATATGCTCAAGAAAAGCTCGGGGACAAGGTCCGAATCAGGACCTATCCGGCGGCGCAGCTCTATACAGGGCAAGAGGAAATCCAGGCCCTGATCAAAGGAGAGATCCAGATGGCCTATTTGATCGGCTCGGCACTGGAACTCGTGGACGAGACGCAAGAATTGCTCAAGCTTCCTTTCTTCTATCCAAGTATCGACGTCTGCTATGCGTTTCTTGACGGACCCATGGGAAAAAAGCTTTTCACCAAGTTGGAGGAGAAGGGGATTCTGATCTTAAGCACCGTCTCCTCCGGAAATGTGGCCATCTCGAATAACAAGCGGACGATCAGGCGCCCCGATGATTTCAAGGGGTTGAAGATGCGCTCCTTCGGCCGCATGGGGGCTGCCACGCTGAAATCGTTGGGTGCCTTGGCCATTGTGACTGCTTCTGAGGAGACCTATACGGCGCTCCAGCAGGGAGTGATTGACGGGATGACTACTCCTGTCAGCGCCTTCTTGGCCAGGAAGTATTATGACATCCAGAAGTTTGTAACGGATGGAGGCATGCTGAACGCAACTCTGGCCGTCATGGCGACGAACAAGGCCTGGTGGAATAATCTTTCCCCTGATGTTCGAACCGGATTGACGGAATCCCTGCAACGATTGATCAAGGAGCAGAGGGCGGAGATGGAGGTGGAGAATAAGAAGATCTTCGAGCAGATTGCAGTCAAAGGTTGCCAGGTCCATTTCCTCTCTCCAGACGAACAGTCGGTTTTGAAGAAAGCCCTGCAACCGGTCTATGAAGAATTTACGCCCAAGATCGGGACGAACCTGGTCAAAGAGTCCCAGCAGGAAGTCGAAAGACTGGCCAAAGGGAAAAAGTAAATCTTTTATCCCCTCCCTTTTTGGGGCCGTGTCGCAGGTCCGCCCTTGACTCGACAAAGCCTCTTTTGCGAAATGAGCCCCTTGCCTTCAGAAGTGTGGGTGAATAGAGGTGGGAATCGTGAGTGACTCGACGGAGACAAAGGTTTCCGAAGGATTCTTCTCGTGTATCGTCACTGCGTGGGACGAGATCGAGAAATGGATTGCGGGAGGCCTGATGGCTTTTGCATTATGCCTCTCCTTCTACAGCATTATTGCCCGGTATGTTTTTCACTGGCCCCTGGACTGGTCGGACGAGATCGCTATCTATGCTGTCATCCTGTGCAGTTTCTTCGGTATCAGCACACTGATCAAGACCGACGGCCACGTCCGGGTTGATTTGCTGATCGGCCGGCTTACGAAGAAGCGACAAGATCTTCTCCATTTCTTCCACGCTCTTCTGGGTTTGATCTTCCTCCTGGGTGTCGCGTGGGGCGGCTATTCGATGGTGAAGAAAGCCCACGCGACCCTGGTCACATCGGAGAGCCATCTGAAGTTCCCCATGTATCTTCCCTTTCTGATCATGCCCTTGGGAGGAATCCTTCTCTCCTGGCGTATGATAGAGCGTCTGGTCATGCTGGCCAGAAGACTGAAGGGAGCGAAAATCTTTGCCGACCCCGTGGCTTACGGGATCCTCTTTTTTTCAGGCTGTCTGATCTATATCCTGACGCTTCGAATCGATGTCACCCTCGCCCTCATTCTCCTTCTGGTGACGACGCTTTTCTCGGGGATCCCCATCGCGTTAGGCATGGGAGTCGCATCGCTCGTCTGCCTCCTTTTCTTCGGAATGATCCGGATCGATGGGATTGCGCCCAAGATGTTTTGGAGTGTCAACAAATTCACGCTCATTGCCATCCCCTATTTCATCGTCTCCGGGAACCTGATGATGAAGGGGGGCCTGGCGCGGCCTCTTCTCGAACTGGGATATGCCCTCCTCAAGAAGATCGACGGAGGATTGGCGATTGCCGTGATGTTCGCAGCAGTTATCTTTTCATGCATTTCCGGGGTCAGTGCTGCTTTGGCTGCGACCCTCGGGATTATTGCCATACCCTGGATGATGGAAAAAGGGTACCCGAAGCGATTCTGTATGGGACTGATCGGGGCAGGCGGAACACTGGACATTCTCATCCCTCCCAGCACGGTCCTCATCCTCTACGGAGCGGTCTCCGGCGAGTCGATTTCAGACCTTTACATCGCCGGTTTCTTGCCGGGATTTATCCTCGGATTGGCAATGAGCATCGAAGTCTGGCTCATCTGCAAATACAGGGGATACGGAAGGCCTGGCCTCAGTGACCGATTCTCATGGAGGGAAGTGGGGCAAAAGGTCATAAGTTCCTTCTGGGCCTTGCTCATGCCCGTGATTGTCCTTGGTGGAATCTACAGCGGTATCTTTACAGTGACCGAGGCTTCGGTGATTGCGGTCTTTTACGCGACGATAGTCTGTTTTCTCATCTACCGCAATGTGGGATTCAAAGAGGTGATCTTGATCTTTCGGGATTCCATCGTTCTGACCTCGATCATCTATTTCATCATCATGACGGCCACTCTCTTCGGGTTTCTGGTCACCCTCGAACAACTTTCAGACCGCCTCATGGCAACACTGGCGGCAACCCAGATCAGCCCCTGGATGTTCCTGGCCATCATCAATCTTTCTATTTTTGTGATGGGGATGTTTCTCTCTCCGGGATCGATCATCCTGATCGTCGTGCCCATCGTTTATCCCATGCTTCAACAACTCGGGATCAGCGGAACACACTTCGGCATCCTGATGACGATCAATATGGAGCTGGCCTTTCTCACCCCTCCGGTGGGAATGCATCTCTTCGTGATGAGTGCGGTCTGCAAAGAGCCTGTGATGGAAGTGGTCAAGGCCATTCTCCCCTTCCTTCTTCTCCTCCTGGTCGGGCTCTTTGCCATCACTTACATTCCGAGCATCAGCCTGGTTTTCTTAGGAGGGAAATGAATTTGGTTCGAAGACACCTGCCTTCCGCGGTCGGGCGTCGGTACGGAAGCCATTGCGACCTTGGGTGACTTGGAAAAGTTTATCCAACTGTCTGGTTTAATTGAAGGAGGATCTATGGCCATTTTGGAAATCAGCGTCGTTCCGATCGGGACCAAAGAGACGAGCTTAAGTTCCTATGTGGCAGAATGTCTCCGGATCTTGAAAAAGGAAAAGGTCCGTTACGAACTCACTTCCATGGGAACGAATATCGAGGGAGACCTGAAGAACCTTATGCGAATCGCCCTCAAAATGCATCAGACACCCTTCAAGAAAGGAGCCCTCCGTGTGGCAACGACTCTGAAGATTGATGACCGCAGAGATAAGAAGGGCACCCTCTCCGGAAAGAAGAAAGCCGTTCAGAAGAAGTTGGGAACTCGGAGTTAGCCTGCCTGCCGGTAGGCAGTGAGTTCGGGGCCAAGATTCAAATTTGAATTGATGCTTCGACGGTGCCAGATCCTGTCCTTTACGGTGGTGAAAGCGCCGCTCCGTATCAACCCCGAGCAATTCCAGGTTTTAACCTGGGAAAAGTCGAAGGGTTGATTTTTCTGCCTTTGCCGTTATACTGATACAAACGAAGAGAAGGAGGGTCCCATGAAGATCAAATGGTACGGTCACTCGGCATTTTTGATTACCTCTGATCAAGGGGTGAAAATCATCACCGATCCCTACGAATCCGGGGCATACGGTGGGCAACTTTCCTATGGTCAGATTAAAGATCGGGCAGATGTCGTCTTGACCAGCCACGATCATGCTGACCACAATGATCCCAAAAGCCTTCCCGGGTCTCCTGAAATTGTCAAGGGCAGTGGCTCCAAAACAGTGAAGGGGATTTCGATCAAAGGAATCTCGACCTATCACGATCCCTCCAAGGGGAGCGAACGGGGAGCCAATACGATCTTCTCTCTTGCCGTAGATGGAATCAGGATTTGCCACTTGGGAGACCTGGGCCATATCCTGAGCGAAAAGGAATTGGCTGAGATCGGCCCCGTTGACATTCTTTTGATTCCCGTGGGAGGATATTTTACCATCGATGCGAAAGAGGCCACTCGCGTCGCCGAACAGATCAAGCCAAAAGTTCTCATTCCCATGCACTTCAAAACAGAAAAATGCGGTTTTCCAATCACGCCTGTTGAAGATTTTTTGAAAGGAAAGTCCAATACAAAGCGGCCCAAGGCGAGCGAGGTGGCTTTCGAAAAGAAGGCCTTTCCTCCGCAGATGGAGATCTTGGTTCTGGAGCATGCGTTGTGAGCAAAGGCTATGGATGAATACCGCCTCAATCTCCTGATCTCTCGTGAGCAGATTGCTTCCATTGTCAAGGATTTGGCCGACCGAATTTCCAAAGACTACAGAGGCAAGGAACTGGTACTGGTGTGTATTCTGAAAGGGGCCTTCATGTTCCTCTCTGACCTCATCCGCCAGCTTCAACTTCCAGTCCAGGTCGACTTTGCCCGGCTGGCCAGTTACGGCGCAGGGACAAAGACGTCCGGAAGGATCGAGATCACGAAGGATATTGAGACCTCCATCGAGGGAAAGGATGTTCTGATCATCGAGGATATCATAGACAGCGGCAGAACGCTCCAATTCTTGAGGGACCGGCTCACGTTATCGAATCCCCGTTCCGTAAAGATCTGCGCTCTTCTCGACAAAAAGGCCCGCCGAGAAGTGGCAATCGAGGCTGACTACCTCGGGAAAGAGATCGATAATGTCTTTGTCGTCGGCTATGGTGTTGACTTTAATGAAAGCTACCGTCATCTTCCTGAGATTTACTACATCACTCCTCCCGACCAGCAAGAGAGGTGAAGGGACAGGGCATTCTGCGAAGGCCGGTAGCGGATGGCCCCTCATTCTCTGTTTCCTCTTCTTGCTTTTTGCACAAAGCCTTAATTTTGTCCAGGCCGCAACGCAGCCCGAAGATACCCTGCTTTTTCGGGAAGGAGAGGTTCTTCTTTCGAGAGGCGAAACGGAAAAGGCCCTCTGGCGATTCAAGAAGCTTCTCGCAGACTTCCCCAAAAGCCCCCTTTCTAATGAGGCCAAATTCAGGACGGGAATCTGCTACACCCAGCTTAAAAGACCGAAAGAGGCAATTCGGATCCTGAATGAGCTTTTTGCAACTTTCCTTTCTCCTCAGAGAATGACCCAGACCTTCACCCTGCTCGGAGACAATTCCCTAGAACTGAAAGAACCCCTCAATGCCCTCCATTGGTACGGAAAAGGTCTTCTTGTCCCCAAGCAGCCCCAGGAAGAATTGAAAAAGAAGGTGAATTCGATTATTGACTCCTTCAATACGGAAGAGGATCTCAATCAGATAGAATCCCTCTATCGGGGAGCCTATGCAGGAGGATATGCCAAATTGAAATTGGCTCAACGGATGAAGGAGCGAGGCAATGAGCTTCTCGCAAGAAGGATCTACGCCGAATGGAACAAAGAGTATCGAGAAACGGACTATTTATCTCAAGCCAGAGAGCTCCTGGAACCCCTCCGACAGTCCTACAAGCCAAAATATTCCCTTGGTGTGATCCTTCCTCTAAGCGGACCTCATCAAGTCTTTGGTGAAAGAGCCTTGCAGGGAATCCAGTTAGCCGTCAAAGAGACGGACGTCCCTGAAAAGAATCCCGCTGTCTCCTTGATCATCCGTGATTCGAAAGGGGATCCTCTCGAGGTGGAAAAGGCAGTGGAGGAGTTAGCCACGAAGGAGAAGGTCATTGCCATCATTGGCCCCCTGCTCTCGATTTCCGTTGATAAGGCAATCCAAAAGGCTCAACAGTTGAAAGTCCCCCTCTTCACGCTTTCACAGAAAGAACCCCTAAGAGGCGAATTCATTTTCCAGAATTCTCTCACCCCTTCCGACCAAGTTCAGGCTCTTGTGGCTTATGCTACCAAACAACTGGGACATCGAACCTTCGCCGTATTTTATCCAAACTCACCCTACGGGGTCCATTTTAAGAACCTCTTCAACCAGGAGGCAACCCGGAGAGGAGGAAAGATCCTGGGCGCCGTGGCCTACCCCGAGGATCAAACCGACTTCAGTCAGGAGATCAAAGGGTTTTTTAAGATCAAGGCCATCAAGAAAGAAACCTCCCGGAATGCAAGGGAAGAGTTTAAATCGGGAGTTTCGGTGGATGCTCTTTTCATTCCCGACACCCATGATCGGGTCGGGCTGATTCTCTCGCAGATGGCTTTTTTTGATGTGGGGGGTTTGACCTTCCTTGGGACGAACGCGTGGAATGGACAGGACCTGCTTTCGATTGCGGGAAGATCAGCCGAGGGGGCGATCTTTGTTGACGCATTCTTTAAGAAAGCCCCTTCCCCGATTGTTACTCGTTTCGTGGAGGAATTTCAAAAGGCTTACCAAAGAGATCCCGAAACCCTCGAAGCTCTCAGCTATGACTGCGTAACGCTCTTATTAGAGATCGTGCGATCCAAAGCCATTTCGCAACCCACGCAGATGAGGGATGAACTCCTTAAGGTTCGAAATTTCAAAGGAGTCTCCGGCCTGAAGGGTTTCGGCGAAGGTGGGAGAACGATCCGGATCCCTCTCATCCTGAGGGTGAGAAAGGGAGAGTTCGAACAGGTTTCGCCATAATCCTCCCGTACCCTCCTTTAGAAAAGGAGGGATTTGATTCTCCCCTCCCTTGAGTAAAGGGATGGGGGGAGGGATTACACCATACACGCCTGTCGGTGGTAGGCACGGTTGCGGTCACGATATATTCGAACTCTGCCATTTGGCCTTTGACATTATTTGTATCTTTCAAGATATCTTTCCAGCCTCCTCATTGCCTCTTCGATGTTCTCCATAGAGTTGGCGTATGAAAAACGGAGATACCCCTCCGCCTCCGTCCCAAAATCGATGCCCGGTGCAACCCCGACTTTCGCTTCCTTTAATATGTCGAAAGCGAATTGGTAAGAATCTTCTGAGAACCGTTTCGCATTGGCCAGGACATAGAAGGCACCCGTGGGCTCGACGGTGATTCCGAATCCCAATTCTCTCAACCTCGGGATCAGGAACCGGCGCCGCCGGTCATAGGTCTCCTTCATTCGCTCAATATCCTTTCCGGCCTCCTTCAGTCCCATCAGCGCTCCCCACTGCACAAAGGAACTCGCAGAGATGAACAGGTTCTGCTGGATCTTCTGCATGGGCCTGACGAAGGCTTTGGGCGCAATCACATATCCAAGCCTCCAACCGGTCATGGCATAGAGCTTTGAAAAACCATTGATGACAAAGGCACGGTCCGTAAACTCAAGAATCGAATGGGCCTTCCCCTCATAGACCAGACCATGGTAGATCTCATCGGAAACGATAAAGGGAGACAACTGAGCAATCTTCGCCATCCTCTCCGGACCCATCACATTCCCGGTCGGATTGGATGGCGAATTGATCATGATCCCCTTGACCCTTGGACTCAGTTTCTCTTCGATCATCTCAGGAAGATACTGAAAGCCTTCTTTCTCATAAACTTCGACAAAGACCGGTGAGCCTCCTACAAACCGAATGATATTCGGATAACAGGGGTAGTAGGGATTCGAAAGGATCACTTCGTCATCGGGCTCTAACAGGGAGGCAAAGAGAAGGAGCAAGGCCGGAGAGGTTCCTGAGGCCACAAGGATCTGCTCCGGGGAAACGTTCACCCGGTATTTCTTCAAGTAATCCTCTGCGATGGCCTCCCTGAGCTCAATCAAGCCAAGGCTGTGGGTATAATGGGTCTTCCCTTCGCAGATCGATCGGTAACAGGCCTCATTGATACATTCGGGAGTGTCAAAATCCGGTTCCCCCACTTCCATGTGGATGACCTTTTCGCCCATCCTCTCGAGTTCCTGGGCTTTCTCCAAAACGTCCATCACGATGAATGGCGGAATCTCCTGGGCTTTCTTAGATATCATATGTTGCACCCGAACCTCCCCTTCAGTTCCTCCATCTATTGAATCCATTGAATACTCTTGGGTCACTAAGTTACTTGGTTACTAAGTCATTTGATGACCAATAACTTATTAACCAAATCACTCAATGTATTTGGAATTTGGTGCTTATTTGAATGGAATCTCCTCTCTTCACCTTCAGCTTCTTCTGGGCATTCCCCTCTCGCAAGGAGATCTCCAAAAACCCTCCGCTTCCGATCAGGGCCAGGAGCTCATTTCTCTTTCCTTCCCAGTACCCTTTTTTCAAGCCCCGGATGGCTCTCTTTCCTATCTTGATCTCAAAGGAACGATCTTTGACGAAATCGAAGAGTCTTTTTTCATCAATACCACTCATGAGGTTCCCAAAAGCATCGATATGGATAATCTCTCCTATCAATCGGCCTTCTTTCATCCTGGGTTCTTCAAAATCGAACTCGATCCACGAATTGAGCACAGGGCCAAAGGCCTCGGGCTTCACACCCAAAGACAGGTGGGCAGCAACCGGCGCGAAGACATCCCTTCCGTGGAACGTGTCGCTCAAATCAGAAAGAAGATATTTCGGGTTCTTTAAAACGACAGCCTTCTTGACCTTCTCCCTTTTTAGAGCACTGGCGAAGATGCCATTATCCGGGCCCACAAAGGAATAGTTTGCCGTGACGATCAGGATCGGTTTTCTCGGGCCTCCTACGCCCGGGTCCACCACGGAAAGATGGATCGTTCCTCTCGGAAAAGCAGAATAGGCATTGGCCAGGAGAAAGGCCCCTTCTCTCACGTCGTACGGAGATACGTGATGGGTGATGTCGACCAGTTTGGCCTCGGGATTAATCTTTAGAATGGTCCCCTTCATGGAGGCCACGTAATGGTCCCTTGTCCCAAAATCGGTGAGAAGGGTAATGACAGAGCTTCTCATTCCCTCTTCATCCTTCTGAGGCTACTCTTGAAGGGTTTCCGGATCATCCCCTTCTCCGTAATGATGGCGTGAATCAGGCCATGGGGCGTTACATCGAAGGCGGGATTGAAGGCTTTGATCTCTTTCGGAGCAATTGGGTCTCCGCGAAAATAGGTCACCTCCTCCGCCGACCTTTCCTCGATAGGAATCTTCCTTCCGGAAGCCAGGGAAGTGTCTATCGTAGAAGTCGGAGCAGCGATGTAGAAAGGGATCCCGTGCCACTTTGCGAGAACCGCAAGGCTGTAAGTCCCGATCTTGTTGGCTGTATCCCCATTCGCGGCAATCCGGTCAGCACCCACCAAGACGAGGTTGATCTTCCCCTCTTTCATGAGAACCCCTGCCATATTGTCGGTGATCACCGTTGCCGGGATCTTCTCCTGGACCAGCTCCCAGGCCGTCAGCCTACATCCCTGGAGCATGGGCCGCGTCTCGTCCACAAAGACATGGAATCTTCTCCCCTCTTCCCACGCGGCATAAAGGACGCCCAGAGCGGTTCCATATCCACCCGTGGCCAATGCTCCCGCGTTGCAATGGGTCAGTACACCGTCGCCATCATGGATGAGATTCTTCCCATTCTCTCCGATTTTCCGATTGACTTGGATATCCTCGCCAAGGATCTTCACCGCCTCTTCTTCCAGCTTCGCCTTGATCTCTTCAACAGGGGCAGAAGCGTCCCGGTCCAGGATCTTCTTCATTCGATCCACAGCCCAAAAGAGATTGACTGCCGTGGGCCGGGTCTCCCTCATTTGATTGCAGACCTTCTCCATAGACTTGCGGAAGACCTCGATCCGATGGGGCCGCATCTTGATCGCGGCCAGGGCGATTCCCATTGCCGCAGCCACACCGATTGCCGGCGCCCCGCGGATCGCCATATTCCGGATCGCCTCTGCGACAGCCGAAGCGTCCCTGCAGTCGATGTAACGAACCTCGTTGGGAAGCCTCCTCTGATCGAGGAGCCTCACCCGGTCCCCTCTCCATTCGATGGTTTTAAACTTCATCTTCTGTTTAACCCACCCTTTAAACCGCCGATCTGCAACAAGCAGACAGGGATGTCGAAGAAACTTTACAGCGGATACCTTTAAATTGCCCGATACGGAACCCAAAGTTCCTTTCAAAGGTTCTAATTCCTGCACCGCCCCCTTCAGAACAAAAACCAAAGACCGCTTTGTAAAGTTTCTGAGGCATCCCTGCCTGCTTGGAATCCTAATCCCCCTTCAGCTTCTTCTTCAGCAACTCATTCAACAGCTTCGGATTGGCCTTCCCTTTGGTCGCCTTCATCACCTCTCCCACAAAAAAGCCGAAGAGCTTCTCCTTCCCCTTCTGATAATCCTCCACCAGCCTTGGATTGCCTTCGATCACCTTCAGGATCGCCTCTTCGATCTCACCTTGATCAAGAATCTGCGTCCATCCTTTCTCCTTCACAATCTTGTCCGGCCGTTCACCGGTTCGAACCATCTCCTCAAAGATATCCTTGGCGATCTTTCCACTGATCGTTCCCTTCTTGACCATCTGGAGCATCTCCGCCAGATGTTGCGGGGTTACGGGACACTGATCGATCTCCCTCTCATCTCTCTTCAACTCTCTCAGAAGCTCTCCCATCACCCAATTGCTCACCGTCTTGGGCTCCGGAAAGAGGCGGACGGTCTCCTCATAATAGGCCGACAACGGCTTGGTTAAGGTGAGGATCTCAGCATCATATCCAGGGATCCCGTACTGTCTCACAAATCTTTCCCTCTTTTGGGCAGGAAGCTCGGGAAGCGTTTCCCGAATCTCTTCGATCCATTTCTCATCGATCCGCAGCGGGACAAGGTCCGGGTCGGGGAAATAGCGATAATCATGGGCCTCTTCTTTTCCCCTCATCGAGACCGTAATGCCCTGGTTCACATCCCACAACCTTGTCTCCTGGACGACCTCATCGCCACCCTCCACGACCGCAATCTGGCGTTTGATCTCATACTCCAGGGCCTTTTCCACATGGCGAAATGAATTCATATTCTTCAGCTCTGTTCTCGTCCCGAATCTTTCCTCGCCCTTCTGGCGGACGGAGACGTTGGCATCGCATCGGAAATTTCCTTCCTCCATATTTCCGGTGCAGATTTCGAGATATTGCAGAATCGCTCGAAGCTCCCTCAAATAATCACCTGCCTCCTCCGGCGATCGGATATCCGGCCCGCTCACAATCTCCACTAATGGAACGCCGGTCCGATTGAAATCGACGAAGCTGAAAGAAGCCGTCTCAGTGGTTTCACCGTGCTTCAACTTCCCGGCGTCTTCCTCCATATGAATTCGAATAAGCTTCACCCGCTTCGTCCGCCCCTGATTGACGATCTCGATAAAACCATCCACAGCGAGAGGATATTCATACATCGAGATTTGGTATCCTTTGGGGAGATCCGGGTAGAAATAGTTCTTCCGCGCAAATAGACTGTAGGGGGTGATTCGACAGTTCGTCGCCAGGCCCAATTTGATTGCAAACTCGACGGCCTTCCGGTTGATCACAGGCAGGGAGCCGGGTTGTCCCGTGCAGACAGGACAGGTTAGGGTATTCGGTTCTTCTCCGAAGGTCGTGGAACACCCGCAAAACATCTTCGACCGTGTAAGAAGCTGAGCATGGACTTCCAGACCAATGACCGGTTCGTATTCCATCAACGATTCCTCTCTCTCGTGGGATATCTGGTCTAAAAATATAATAAAGACTGACCCGTGTCAAATAGGGACGGGGTGTTGGCCAAACAAACCTCCTGCCCTTCGACAGGCTCAGCGTGAGCGGGGTGACGGGTGAGCGGGTTGACAAACCCCGTTGTTTCCATTAACGTAGACTTCGAAATGCCAAGGAACGTCTCAACCCCCCCGGGCTTTTCTTGCATCAGAAAAGGGAAGGTCTCTTTCCTCATGAAAGAAGAATACAAAAACCTGCTTCTGCAGCTGGGGATCGAAGATCTTGAAAGCTTTCTTAAGAAATGCCGCCAGTCCCCCACTTTTCTCAAGGGCAGGGCGCTCCATCCTTCTATCTCCCTTCGAGAGGGCGAACGGGTCATCGTCCGCCAATATCTTCACGGCGGTCTGTTCCGAAATTTCAATCGGAGCCTCTATCTCTTCGGCTCGAGATCATTTCGGGAACTGATCCTTACAGAGGAGATTCGATCCTCGGGAATTCCAACCGTTCAACCGATTGCAGCCATCCATCGATTCATTCTCCGGCCCTTCTATCAGGCCTACTTTCTCTCGCTGGAGATCCCGAACTCGAAAGATCTGATTCAATATCTCTGGGAAATCGGGACTTCTCCTTCTCGGGAAAAGGTTCTCCTTAAAAGAAAAATGATCTCCTCTGTCGGCCTTCTCATTCAAAATTTCCATCGATTAGGCTTCTTCCACAGCGACCTCCAGCTCAAGAACATTCTTGTGGCAGGGAATCAACTCTTCCTCATCGATTTCGATCGTTCCTTCCGAAAGAAGCCGCTCTCGGCGGCCAAGAGGATCAGAAATCTCCTCCGACTCAATCGCTCTGCAGAGAAATGGAGAAACCTTGGGCTTCCCATCCACCGCACAGACCGATGGCGTTTCTTCTTAGCCTATGCAGGAGAGGATGAGACCATTCGAAAGGCGATGAAGAAAGCCATCCGAACCCATTCGATTCGGCGTCTCCTTTATCGATCGTGTTAGGCCCTTGAGAAGATAGTTCAAAGTTCTTTACTTCAACATTCTGAAAAAATCACGAAGGGGTTGGGTAAGCAGGTGGCTGTGAAAAGAGAAGAAATGATCTGCCCCCTGGATGATGCCCAAGGACTTTGGCTCTTCAAGTTGTTGATACCACTCTTCCAACAGGGGGGCAGGACAGAAGAGATCTCGATCTCCTGCGATGATCAGTTTCTTCTTTTTACATTCCTTCATCAATCCGAAATCGTAGAGGTCAAGGGGTGGAGAGATGGCCACCATTCCGACGATTCTTTCATCCCGAATGGCAACGGGAACCCCGACCCATGCTCCGAAAGAGTATCCTAAGAGAATGAGCGAAGGCCGATCCGGTTCCAGCCTTGCGTTGAAGTAATCGATCACAGCCTCAACATCTTCCTTCTCTCCTATCCCTTCTCCATAAACTCCTCCGCTCTCTCCCACCCCTCTGAAATTAAAGCGAAGGGTTGAAAGGCCCTCTTTGAGAGCCGCATCAGCCGCCGCGGAAATTACAAGATTTTCCATGTCCCCGCCGTACTGCGGATGAGGGTGGCAGAGGATCACTCCGCCTTTAAAAGAGAAGGCCTCATGGATACTGATGAGGCCCTCCAACTGAATCTCACCTGATGGAATAAAGACTTTTTCTTCTTTCATCCCGCTCCGAAAATTGAAGAAGTTCCCTGACGGGTCTGTCGAAAGATTCCATCTTTTTCTTTCTTTCCGTCTTTCTCTTTTTCTGAAGAATCGATCTTGTCATCGATCTTCTCTTTGACCCATTCCAGCATATTTCTCAAGAATTCATAAAAACGAACCTTAAACCGAGTGATATCCTCTTTCTCAATCTTCTCGTTGAGTGACTTTAACCAGGCATCCACTTTCTCTTTGACCTGCTTCAGAAGCGCAATCGAATAAGGATCCCCCTTCCCCTCTTTTTCTCCCTCCTGAGCCAACGCAATTCTCGGTTTCTCGATACCCCCTTTCTTGGCAGGCCTGAAAATGTCAGAAGCGCCCGGGATCAAAATCAGCATCGCAATAAAGAGAACCGATAAGAAAAGACCACCCCATTTTTTCATAGACTCCCACCCGCAAGACAGGCAGAGGAGGAATCGTTGGCGGGCGATGCGGGGATCGAACCCACGGCCTTTGGCTCCGGAGGCCAACGCTCTATCCAGCTGAGCTAATCGCCCCTCACTGTTAAACACTATCTATCATACTTGAAATAATGCTGTCAAATCTTTCAAGACGGACCTCTTCAAAAACTTCCGAATGCCCTGATACGTGATATCAAGAAGGGATGTTTCCAAGCCTGCTCTCCTCGCAATTCTTCACATGATTCACCTACCCCGGGTTAGGTTAATAGGAAATGGCTTCGGTCCTAATTCAGTGAAAGTGACACGAGCAGGGAGATGCGACAAAATTTGCGGAAGGTGGTAAAAAAGTTGCCAGCATTACAGGGGGGCTTCTATTATAAGTAAATACTTTCAGTGAATTACATCATTAATCCCTATGGCACAAATATTGCTTGACGCAATCCTTTGGAACTAAAAAACAGATGGGAGAAGATCAGATGGAAAAGTTTGTTATTGGTTTGATCCTGTTCTTTGTCACGCTTATTTCCCTGGGATATATTTACGGGTAGGAAATGAAATCCTGATTTGGGATTCATGCGTCGCCCCGCCATTCCAGTCAATCTTCTTCAAGAGCGTTCTTACATTATTATTCGATTGACAAAATAGACTTTTCTTGATAATGAACTTCCAATACAAAAGCGCTAAGTTCCATTACAATCCGTGAAGAAGATTGCCTCTTTGGAAGGAGACCATGAAAAATAGTCTGACGAAGGCGCCCTGGATTGCCCTCCCGATCATCCTACTCTGTTTATTCTCTTATTCCATTGCACAAGAATCGCCAGGGGAACCGAAGAATGCTGAATTCTACAACCATCGGGGAATCGCGCAAATGGAAAAAGGTTACTATGACCAGGCGATCTCCGATTTCAACAAGGCCCTTGAGATCAATCCGAAATATGCTTATGCCTTCAACAATCGGGGCATGGCCCATAGGGGTAAAGGCCAATATGATCAGGCGATCTCCGATTACACCAGGGCCCTTGAGATCAACCCAAAGTACGCTTATGCCTACAACAATCGAGGGATTGCCTATGCGGATAAAGGCCAATACGACCAGGCCATCTCGGACTTCACGAAGGCCCTTGAAATCAACCCAAAGTACGCTTATGCCTACGACAATCGGGGCATGGCTCATGCGGAAAAGGGTCAATATGATCAGGCCATCTCCGACTTCACGAAGGCCCTTGAGATCAATCCGAAGTTTGCTTATGCCTACAGCAATCGGGGGATTGCCCATCGGCTCAAAGGTCAATTTGATCAGGCCATCTCTGATTTTAATAAGGCCCTCGCGATCAATCCACAGTATGCTTACGCGTACAATCATCGGGGTTTGACCTACGCAGGCAAGGGGCTCTTTGACCAGGCCATCTCGGATTTGAACAAGGCCCTTGAAATAGACCCGTGGTATGCTGAGGCTTATAGCAACCGAGGCAAAGTGTATCGGGAGAAGGGTCAATCCGATCAGGCGATCTTGAATTACAGCAAAGCTCTGGAGATAAACTCACGGTTTGCCCTTGCTTATAATGGCCGGGGAAATGTCTATAAGGATGGGGGCCAATATGATCAGGCGATCTCCGATTACGCCAAGGCCCTCGAGATCAATCCGAAGTTCGCCGAGGCTTATTACAATCGGGGGATTGTCTTCTTGGGTAAAGGCCAATATGATCAGGCCATCTCCGATTTTTCCAAGGCCATTGAGATCAACCCAAAGTTTGATGAAGCCCTGAACAACCGGGGGGTTGCCTATCGGCGCAAGGGCCAATTTGATCAGGCCATCTCCGATTACACCAAGGCCCTTGAGATCAATCCGAAGTTTGACCAGGCCCTGAATAACCGCGGAAACGCTTATTCTGAAAAAGGCCAATATGATCAGGCCATCTCCGATTACACCAAGGCCCTTGAGATGAACACGAAGTTCGCCGAGGCCCATTACAATCGTGGCCGGGCACATTACCTGAAGGCAGAATACGACAAATCTCTGGACGATATCAAGAAGGCAGAGGGTTTGGGCCACAGGATTCCTCCTAAGCTGCTTGAGGATCTTCGCAAGGCTTCGCGAAAAGAGGAGTCAAAGCCCTCTCCAGAACCTGCCCCTTCAAAGAAGAATTGAGACCCGATGCGAGTCGGTTCAATCGGCGGAGCCGCCATTGGCCATTGTGCTCATCAATCGGAAAAAATGAAAGGGCTGCGGTTCGTCACATGCTTACGAGGGCGAGAGTCTCACGGGGATCCCTCTCCAAATCTTCGATTTTCCTTGCTATTGAGTATTAAATGGGGTATAAGTGTTGAAGATCCGTTCCAGGGAGCCAATGAAACTCACAGGAGGGGCCGCAAAGAACTCTTAAACAACCTCTTTGCGGTTTTTAACTAAATGGGAAGACATCCGAAAGACTTTTCCAAACCAAAGAACCTGAAAGAATACATTCCGAAAAAACCCTATGGGTCTGAGCCCTTCCACGGGGAGGAGGATGAGGCCCTGATTCTCAGTGAGGAGCTGGATGTCGATGTCCTCAGTGAGACCGCCGCCTTAAGCCTGGAAAACGGACAGGCTCTTCCAATCGAAGAGGAAGAACCCTATGAAAGGGAGCTGGAGGCCTCCGGGTACAAGACCGACACCGTCCGGGTCTACCTGAAGGAAATGGGCTCTTTTCCCCTCCTGACACGGGAAGGAGAGGTGGAGATTGCCAAGAGGATCGAGAACGGACAGCAGGAAGTATTAAGCGTCGTCCTGAACTCTCCTATTACCATTAGGGAAATTCTTGACCTTGGCACCGCTCTCCGTGAAGGAAGGACCAAGATAAGAGATGTGACCAATGATATCGACGATGAGGAAACCACGCCGGAAGAAGAAAAACTCCATAAGAAAAGAGTTCTTGCTCTGATTAGCAAGATCAAGAGGTTAAAGGAGGACCTTCGACTTCTTCAAAAGAAGCTCAGCGGCAGCAAGAAGACGAGTCAAAAGAAGATTCAGGAGCACATCCGGAAGGGCCGGGCCGAGATCCTGAATGCCTTTAAACGGATCAATCTGAAGCAAAGGCAGATTGATCGAATCGTCCAGAAGCTGAAACAATGGGACGTTCAGATGGACAAGGCCCAAAGAGAAGTGAAAAAATATGAGGAGGATCTGGGGATCTCCGTCCGGGAAGCGAGAAAGTTACTGAGGATGATGAAAAAGAAAAACAAGAAATATCTCCCCACCGGCCCCAAGGCCCACTTCAAAATCGCTGACCTGGAAAAGATGGACGGGATCTCCAAAAACTCCAACCGGTTGATCAGCAGGATGGAGGCGGAGTGTGGCCTTTCCGCAAAGCAGCTTAAGGAAGCTCTCTGGGCAATCGAAAAAGGAGAGTCTAAAGTTAAGGAAGCAAAGTACGAATTGATCAAGGCCAATTTGAGATTGGTCATCTCCATTGCCAAGCGATACGTGAATCGGGGGGTTTCTTTCCTCGACTTGATCCAGGAAGGAAATATCGGTTTGATGAAGGCCGTGGACAAGTTTGAATACCGGAGGGGATATAAGTTCGGTACGTACGCCACGTGGTGGGTCAGGCAGGCGATCACTCGGGCGATTGCCGACCAGGCCCGGACGATCCGAATCCCGGTCCACATGATCGAGGTGATCAACAAACTGAACCGGACTTCACGAATCCTGGTTCAGCGGATTGGAAGGGAACCCACGCTGGAAGAGATCTCCAAAGAGATGGGAGTCTCCATGGAGTACGTCCAGAAGGTCTTGAAGATTATCAAGAAGCCCATTTCCCTCGAGACCCCCATCGGGGAGGAGGAGGATGGCCGGTTGCAGGATTTTATTGAAGACAAATGGAGCATTTCACCGCAGGATGCGGCGATCAACGCCAACCTGCTCAAGCAAACTCAAAAAGTCCTCTCGACGCTGAACAAGAGGGAGGAAAAGATTCTGAGAATGCGGTTCGGAATCGAGGAAAAACAAGACCATACCCTGGAAGAAGTTGGGCAGGACTTCAATGTCACCCGGGAGCGAATTCGACAGATCGAGGAAAAGGCCTTAAGGAAATTGAAACATTCCAGCCGGGCCGAGAAATTGAAAAGCTTTGTCGAATATTGAAAAGGAGAAGGAATATGAACATCTATGTGGGAAATTTGTCATTTGATGCGTCAGAGGAAAGCCTTCGGCAGCTCTTCGAACCCTTCGGTGAGGTCACTTCGATCAACATCATCAAAGACAAATATAGCGGCCAATCCCGGGGCTTTGGTTTTGTCGAAATGCCCGACCGCGCGCAAGCCCAGGCAGCGATTGATGGCCTCAATGGAAAGGAACTCCTCGGCCGTCAGATCAATGTCAATGAGGCACGTCCTCGTACTGGCCAGGGAAAAGGCGGAGGAAGGGGCGGTTCAAAAGGAGGCGGTTTCGATCGCAAGAATCGTTATTGATAAAGAGATTCATGATTACGACACCTGCCTGCCCTGAACCTGAAACGGTACAGGGCAGCCGGGTGTGTCAATACAAGATCCTGGGTTTTCAAGGCTTTCCGTAAAGCTCTTTGACTTTTCTCCGGTCAATAGAACCGTCTTCTCTTTTTGGCAGGGAATCTGCAAATTCAATATATCCCGGCTTCTTGTACCGGGCAATTCGCTTAACGACAAAATCGATCAGCTCTCGTTCCGATAATGTCGCGCCCGGCCTCAAAACGCAAATCGCTTTAACCCCTTCTCCGAATTTCGGATCCGGAACTCCGATCACCGAAACTTCATCGACGCTCGGATGCTCGAGAATCACCTTTTCGACCTCTACTGGATAGACGTTTTCCCCTCCGGGTTTGATCAGTTCCTTCTCTGCTTTCCTTCCCACGAACCAGAGGTAGCCTTCTTCATCCACACGACCTAAGTCTCCTGTGTGGTGCCAGCCCTCTCGAAAGGCCTGTTGGGTCAATTCCTCTTCTTTCCAGTATCCTTGGAATACCAGAGGACCCCGGATCACGATCTCGCCGGATTTCCCCGTTTCCACGTCCCGGTCGAATTCATCGACGATCTTTAAATCCACCAGGGGCCCTGGTTTTCCTGCTGAGCCGGGCCTTTCCGAGTTGGGGCAGAGAGAGGTCCAACCCATGGTTTCCGTCTGGCCGTAGGCAAGCCAAAACTTGCCGTGGCCGAGGGCTTCGAATCGCTTCACCGTCTCAGGGCTGTCCACACCCAATACGTACCTCAAAGAAGAAAGGGTTGCTTCTCCTTTCGATTCCTCATCGAGCAGTTGAGCGAGAATGGGTGGAAAATCGCCAATCATCGTCACTCTTAACCGATCCACCGTCCTTGCGACTGCCTTCGGATCAAATTTGGAGAGCAGGACGTTCTGGCCACCTGCATGCATTGTCGTCAGGGCAAGGACAAAACCGGCAATGTGAAACAGAGGAAGAATAGCCAAATAGATATCCTGATCGGTCATGCTGGTTGTCGCGATGGTTTGGATGGAACAGGAGATCAGATTTCTGTGGCTGAGCAGTGCCCCGAGGGGTCTCCCCTGAACCGCCGCAGTATGCATGATCATGAAGGGATCGTTTTCGCTCAAGGGGACCGCCCTTCCTCGCGGATGACGAAGAAGAGAATCGAAGGAGACGAATCCCCTTCCGGGAGGTCCAAGGCCAATGCGCCTCTCTGGAAAGGGTAATCCGGAAATGGTCTTTTCAAAATCAGGCTCAAAGAAGAAGAGCACGGGCTCGATGTCCGAGAGGACATACCCAATTTCATCGGCTGAAAAACGGAAATTAATGGGGACCATCATTGCGCCCAAAGCCGCAATACCGCCCATCAGGGAAAAGAACCGATGGCCATTCTTCATCAATACGGCTATCCGGTCCCCCTTAACGACCCCTCTATCCTTCAGCCAGCCGGCAATCGCCTCCGCCTCATCAAGCAGCTCCCAATAGGTCATCTCCCGATCCTCATCGAAGAGGGCTGTCTTATCCCGGAATAGTTTTGCGTTTCTTTTGAAAATGTCATAAATCGTGTAATCTCGAAGGCTCATCCCGAGGTCTTTCTCCGGATCAATATAAAATCCCTGCATATCCCACAAAGCTCTGATCGGGGAGAATGTCATGACTGGTGTAATAATCGAGGAGCGTTCCTCTCTCTGCCCCCAGCGATTTGCAGGTGGCCATCGCAGAAGCTGCCGCGCCTGCACTGCAGGCACTGCCGTTCTCCAACGCGTGCTTGAGAAGACCATCCAGGTCCATTCTTAACGCACAGTCCACGAATCCCTTATCGTTCACTGTTTTCACCCAATGGAGGGCAGAGGGTCCGATCCCCTTTGCCAGAAACCCATAATTCGGCCCGTAGTGCGTCAGATCGGTTGATCCAATCGCAAGGATGTGAATGCCTTCCTCCCTTGCAATTTCAGCGACCGCTTCTCCCAACGCCCTGGCCTTCAGAGAGAGGGGCGATCGGATGGCCGCAAGTTTCGCTTCAGGGAAGAAGTGTTTCACCATGGCCAGTTGAACCTCAATGGTATTGTCACCGCTGGAAGCCCCTTCTCTCACGGTCTCGACTCTCCTTGTCAGGTTTTGCACAAAGGTTGTATCGATCTCGATATCACCCAATGGAGTCTCCCAGGAATCCTCGGTCACTATCCGGGGAAGGTCCTCCGGAGATAGATGACCTCCATAAACCACAACCAACTCAATCTTTTCCCTTGATTTCAAGGACCGGAACACCCTCGCGGCCAGTCTTCCAGAAAAATACCAGCCTGCATGGGGGACAATCCCTCCAAGACCCGCGATGGACGGAGGAGGAGACCACCCTTCCAAATAAACCTCAATCTCTTTTTTACAGTCCTTTCCGTCCCACGGGTACCATCCTCTGGGCAGGGTTCTCTTTCTTCGGCTCATGGGTCTCTCCTTAATCCCCCCTACCCCCCTTTCGTAAAGAGGGCAGAGGGGGGATTTTATATTCTTTCGAGGGTCTCCATGCCCATCAACTTGAGGACACTGGCCATTACCTTTTGGAATGCCTTGACCAAGGAGAGCCGAAAGGTCCGGATCTCGCGGTCTTCAAGGTGGATAAACGGAGTCTGTGCGTCCGCTCCCGGGTCCGGGTGCTCGTAGAAATTGGTAAATGCCGTTGCGAGATCGAAGGCATAGCCGGCCAACTGGGAAATCCTCAGATTCCTGCCGGTCCTGATCACGATTGAAGATAACCCTGACAAGGCATCCAAAAGATCACTCTCGGTCCGGGTCAACCGGGTGGGTATACAATCTTTCCGCCATTGAAGATCGATCTTCCGTTCTTCAGCCTTCCTGAGAATGCTGGAGGCCCTTGCATGAGCATACTCCAAGTAGATGCCGGTGTCCCCGGTCGTCTTGAGGGCCTCGTCAAAATCGAAGACGATCTGGTTTTCCAGGGTGAACTTCAACAGGTAGTATCGGATGGCTGCCGAGGCTAAAGCCGATGCCACGTTCTCTTCCAAGGGATGATCCGCTTTTTCAATCACCCTCTGTCTGACCTTCTGAATAAAATCATTTGCCTTTACCCCTGTGCCGGACCGGCCTGACATGGCAAGGGCCTTCTTCTCGCTGGCCTCTTCCATCCCGAGGAGCCGAGCAGCCTGGGGTGAAAGATTGACCACTTCATAGGACAGGTGGATCGACTCCTCCGCCTCTTTCTCGAAACCCATCTGCCGAAGGCACTCTTTGACGATCTGCTGAGGATAGCTCTGTCTCGTATCGATGACATTGATCACTCTCTCGGCGTGACCAAAACGGGATGGAAGGAGATCCCCCGGGGACCCCTCTCTCGCCGTTGTCCAGAGCACTTTCCCGTTGGCCTGAACCGACCAATGCCTGTACAAAAAGTCTTTTTTGAGGAGACCGAACTTCCAGAGCTGATAAGCCACATCCTTTCCCGTGTAGGTCACACTTCCATTCGACCGGACCAAAATCTTATCCAGGCTCTTGGCCCCCTCTTCCGTCTCAACAATGCCGCCAAACGGAACGACCCAGCACCCCTTATTCGGGCCTTCTGTCTCGAATCGAAGAGCGCCCTTCTCCTTCAGGAGCTCGAAGGTGGCTTCCCAGAAACCCTGCCGGATGATATCCGATTCCCAGTTCAGGAGATCGTAAAAGATGGAAAGCTGTGCCGCAGTCTCCAGATGGCTGTGTACAATCTTCTCTGCCAGCTCCTTGGCAAAGAAAGCAACGGGATGGCTCCCCCCCTCGATCCTGTGAAGCACCTCCTCTCTTTTCTCAAGAAGGGAGGCATTTTGCTCGACTTCAATCTGGAAACGGGCATAGAGGTCCCAGCAGAAATAATCAAATCGTTGGTCCTCTGGAGCCTTCTTCCAGATGGAGACAAAATCAGAGGACCCTTCCGTGAAGAAAGGGGGATCAAGGTAAAGGAGGGCCGTCACCACATCGACGACCTGGAGACCCGTATCGTCGATATAATTGCAGATCTCTATGGGATGACCGAGCCATTCGAGGACCCGGGCTGCTGCATCTCCCAAGACCGCATTCCGGAGATGACCAATGTGCATGGCCTTGTTAGGATTGACGCTTGTATGTTCCACAAAAACCTTTTCTTTCTTCGCCGAGGGGGGACGGCCGAAAAGGTCTCCCTTCTCAAGAATTCCTGGAATCAGATCGCTTGCCAGGGTTGACCAGTCCACTTTGAAATTGATATATCCCGGAGGGGTGAGGGTGATCTCCTGGATGTAAGGAGGGAGCTTCGATCTTGTCTGTTCAACCACTCCCTTTGCAATCTCCATGGGAGGCTTCCGTCTCTCCTTTGCAAGGGAGAGACAGATCGCACTGGAGAAGTCCCCTATCTTCCGATCTGGAGGAACGTTAAACGGGACCTCCTCGGTGCCCAAGACCTCCTTCAATAATTGTGCAACTCCTTCTCGAATCACCTTAGGCTCCTGAAATTCCCCTCCTAGGACAGGGAATGGATGGAATGGTTCAATTATGGTGAGGACGAGGGGAAAAAGTCAAGAAAGAGATGACAAATTCGTCTTCGGAATTTGACACTGCCCAGCCCAGTTGATATAATGCGAATGCCTCCGTTAAAGTGGTTCGATCGAGTACGAAGGTCTTGATAAGCAATACTGAAAGAGAAAGGACCCAAGATTGAAGAGCCCGAGCCAAGTTCCCGGTCATCCCGACATCTTAAGACTTCTTCGGCCATTCCCCATCGATATCCAGAAGATCTATCCCCTGTCCTTCTCCTCCGCCAAGGGCTTGACCTATGGGCTCGTCCGAACTGCTGAGGGGAAAAGAATGGTGGTCATGGGAGAAAAAGGCCCTGTCCTGTCCGACCCCTTTAAGGGCGAATGCCATCATCGGCACCCATCTTCGATCAAGGTCTGCGATCTCTCTGCTGACAATACCGAGTGCCTAATGGCCCTCTTTCCCTTCACGAAGCCGGCCCCTCTTCGAAAACATCCTGTCACCGTCGGGACAGGAGACCGTCTGGGAGTGGCGACTCCCGGACATATTCGCGCCATTCGGAAATATCCCGTCCGTCCGGTCCTGGCCCAACAATCCGTGCGGGAGAACACCCAGACCGGAAGAAATTTCGCCGAGGTGATCAGGGATGCTGCCTGGGCCGTTTTTCAGGAGAACTATCAGGAGGGATACGGAGCAGATGGAGATCACTTGAAGTCCCTCAAGGAAGTGGAAAACGCCCTGGATGCAGGCGTCTCCATGGTCACTCTGGATCTTTCCGAAAAACTGAATTTCGACGCTTTTCAGGATCCCAAAGAAGGGATCGACAGAAAATTCAAGGAAGAGATTGATCAAGAGGATGCGAAGGTGCTCTTCCATCTCTTTCTCGACAAAGAATTTCCTTTTAAGACTCTTCACAGCCGGTTCTCCGTTCAGTTTGATGAGGAAAGCCTCAAACGAAACGTCCTCCTCTTTCATCAGGCGATTGACTTCACCGAAGAGGTTTACAACCGGATTCGTAGACGATCGGGAACCCGAACCCCGATCGATTTTGAGATCTCTGTCGACGAGACTCCCTTTCCCACCTCTCCGGAAAATCACCTCTTCTTCATGATCGAATTGAGGTACCGGGGCATTCACATCGACTCCATCGCACCCCGGTTCATTGGAGAATTCCAAAAGGGCATCGACTACCGGGGCGATCTCGGGGATTTCCGCGATCAATTCACGAAGCATGTAATGATCGCCCAGGACTTTGGGAATTACAAGATCTCCATCCATTCGGGAAGTGATAAATTTTCGATCTTTCCGGTGATGGGAGAGATAGCCGGGGGAGGTCTCCATTTAAAGACCGCGGGAACGAGCTGGCTGGAGGCGATGCGGCTGATTGCCCGGGTGAACCCTTCCCTCTACAGGGAGATGCACCGGTTTGCCCTTTCCGTATTCAAAGAGGCATCCAAACTCTATCATGTGTCAACCAACCTCGACCGGATTCCCGATGCCAAAACCCTTCAGGACCAGGAGCTTCCCTCCTTCCTGGAAGAAGAGGATTCGAGGCAGCTCCTCCATATCACTTATGGATATCTGCTCAATGCGACCGATGAGGCCGGAAAGAGCCTCTTTGGAGATCGGTTCTTTCAAACGATGTCAAAATACGAAGAAGACTATTGGTCCCTCCTGGAGTACCACATCGGAAAACACTTAGAGGCCCTTGGCGTGAGCAGACCTCCCTTCCGTGTCCGGGGAGATGAGGAGAAAACAGATGCCTAATCTATTACAAGAGGATATAGAGAAAATTGTGGATTCCAGCGTTTCTGAAGGACTCTCCATTGAAAAAAAACCTCCGATCACCAACGACCATGTCGCCCACCTTTTCCAACTGACCGAAATGGGCCAGACCTGCCTTGCGGCAGATCATCTCCTCTTCGCTGAAATGAACGGAACCCTGTCCCAAACCGTGGGTGGGCTCATCAGGAGACTGAACACTTCGTTCGCCCTGTCCAAGCCATCCGACAAGGATTCCGTCCAATCTCGCATGGGAAAAATATATATCCGCCAGCACGCTTATGAGATCCTCCTTGAGTCTGCCCTCAACTTTTATGGGCTTGAAAGCCGCTGGCTCGGCGAAGAAGAGAGGTCAGATTCTCTCACCTACATCTTGAATGCCTTGGAGGAATGGGAGAGCCTCGAGGAAAGGGAGGGACCGCTATCAATCTCCGCAGCCGTCATCCATAAATGGGTTTCAAAGATGAAGCGTGTCCAGAAGGGGAGCAGCATGGTTGCCAAGACGGCCCAGCGAATCGAAGCCGGCCTGAAAAGAAAGAGACTTGTCGATTTCCTGAAGAACGCCGAGAAAGAGCTAAAGGAAAATATCTATTACAAGATGGTGAAGGAGGGAAGATGTAGGTTCGGAAATGATTATGCCCTGGGGCTCCGATGGCTGAGGCACCTCGGTTTTGAACAGGTTTCCACCAATCCGGTTTTGGCTGCAAGGGCTTATCAGGACGAGCCGGGCCTCGCCGAGAGGTTCCGGGAAGAAGTGAGAAGCCATCCCAGCTTTAAAGAGTGGTCTGCCAAACCCTCCCGCTACGCGGAGGACATTGCCCTTTTTGCAACGCTTCTCGCCCTTTGGGAAAATCTCCATGTCTTCCGGCCCATCTTCTTTAACCTTCGGGAGAGTTCGGGAGGGGGAGTGGTCAGTTTCCAGCTCAATCCGAACATCGCTCACCTGATCGAGGAAAGCATTGGCGATGTCTTCAGGATCTTTTCTTTTGCCTCGGAGAATCTCTCCACCTATGATGCTTATCTTCTGGCAGGTTACCGGACCCCGTTTGAACGGGGCAGGCCGAATATCGTCGTCAAGGTGGCTGCCACTTCGCCTGCGGCCAGGACCATCACCCGGACCATTAATGCTTTCGGGTTCGGTTCCAATATCACCGTCGATTACACCGTGAGTCAGGAAGCGACTCTCATTCTTGAGGAGATGGATGGAATGGCCCGGGCCATCCGAAAGGGGATCCTGCCCACCCAGCTCTACATGACCAATATGGGCGGCCGTCTGGAGAGTCATTTGCGGGAGAGGAAACTGGAGGAATGGTTTAAGGATCTCAGGGAGAAGGCGGGAGAGGAAAAGGCGACCCAAAATGTCATGCGACTCTCAGAGGCCAATGGGACGAAGGAGAAGGTTTCCAAAGGGAAGACTTATGAAGAAAAGGTCTGGGCCGTCACACGGTTCGCCCACGGACAGAAAAGAATCGACGACCCTGTCTTTGAGGCCCTGAGGGAGGTGATTCCGAAAGAATCGCTTCAGCAGTGGGAGGAAGCCATTGAGAAATCCGGGACCTTCGTCGCCAGAAGAGTCTGGTCGATCTTCTTCTCCGAAGCCAACCGGGAAAAATGGATTGCCCATCTGATGAAGAAACATGGCCTCGCCAAGGATCAGGCCCGGTGGATCATGAATCGGATCCACTACCTTCCTGCGTCCAAACGGAAACCTTTCGATACCTATTGGACCCTCGCGTCTCGAAACCTTGTCCATACCGAATTCCCGGACCATCAGGAGAATGTCAGAAGAATGGCTGAGCAAGCCTCGTTCAATCTAAAGGAGTACGGGGAGTCGATCTCACATCCCTTCCCTCTTGAGACCTTCGAACGGCTGAATCAGATGGAGGACTTTCAAAAGGCCTTTGAAATCAACTCGGAATTGGCTGAAATCTTTGAAGCGGTCGGCATTTCGGATGATTTCGGCTCAAGGGGTTTGAGGCCTTCGGATTGGCCGACCTTCGGGCCCGTTGAGAAGACCCTTGCCGAATTCAAATCGGCCTACGATGCCTTTCAGCAGGAGAGGGTTTCCGATCTTCAGGAGCTCCTCAGAAAAAAGGCCAGGCCATGGGCGCAGAAGAGAAAAACCACCGCCCGAAAAGGAAGAGGACGAAGCGTTAAATGAAGATCTCCATCTGCAATGAACTTTTTCAGGGCTGGCCGATCGAAAGGGTTTTCGAATATGCGGCCCGGTCGGGCTACGACGGGGTTGAAATCGCCCCTTACACACTGGCGGATTCTGTGACAGAGATACCTCTTTCCAGGCGCAAAGCGGTTAGGCGCGCCGCAGAAAAGAGTGGCATCGAAATTGTCGGCCTCCACTGGCTCCTGGTCAAACCCGAAGGGCTTCACATCAGCCACCCCGACGAGATCGTTCGCATACGAACCCAGGAGTACATGGAGGCGCTCATCCATTTCTGTGCGGATATGGGCGGGAAGTTTCTGATCCACGGTTCCCCTCATCAGAGGACCGTCGAGCATGAATGGGATTTGAGAGAGTCCTGGGAGCGGGCCCGGGAGACTTTTAAAGCCTGCCTTGAGACCGCAAGAAAAAGAAACGTGATCTATTGTATCGAGCCCCTCTCACGAGCCTCCACAAACTTCGTCAATACCGTGGCGGAAGCTCTCCGTTTGGTGAAAGAGATCAGACATCCCAATTTTAGAATGGCCTTCGACTGCTGCCATGCTTTGGCCCAGGAAAAGTCCCTGACAGAAGCGCTCGTCCAGGCCCTGGATTCCAGGATGCTCTGCCATATTCATGTCAACGATGCCAATGGAAAGGGACCCGGGTTCGGAGAGACCCGATTGACACACCTGTTAAACGCCCTGGTCAAGAATAAGTATCAGGGTTACCTCTCCGTGGAAGTCTATCCCTCTGACCCTGATCCCCAGACGATTGCCAGCCGAAGCATCGGCTACCTCAAGGGCATTCTGGAAGCTCTCAGAGAAATCCGTTAAGCAGATCCTCCTTCAGGGAGCCCCTCTCTCTCACCCCGGTCAGACCTTTGTCATCCGCACCTTGGACAAGAGGAAGAGTAAGCAAAATGAGACAATCATACAGAGGATTCCCAGCACTTTCAGGGCAAAGGGAACACTGCTTTGTTCGGCAATCGCCCCAAAGATTAAGCTGCCGGTTGGTCCCAAACCGTTCGCAATCTCTCTCAGACTGATCACCCTCCCTCGCATCGCATCGGAGACATGGCTCTGAATCAATGCGGTATTGATCGTCATGAAGGAAGTGATCATCCCCCCGATTACCACCAAAAGAAACAAGGACAAAGGCGTCGAGGTGGAAAGGGAGAAGAAGAAAAGGGCCATGCCCAGGATGCCACTCGAAACGAAGAGAAGGGACCCCTTGACACGATAAAAAGGCAGGGCTGCCAGGGCGATGAGGCTGGCCAACGCCCCTAAGCCCGGCGCCGATTGAAGGAAGCCGTATCCCTTAGCGCCAATCTTCAAGATGTCGTGAGCAAAAATGGGCAGGAAATTGTTTGAGGTATTCTGCGTGAGCATCGGGATCAGATAGAGGGGAACGAGGCTGAGAAGCAGCGCATCGCCACGCAGGTATTTCAAACCATCGATCACACTTCGCCAGGGCGCTTTGTTGGCGAAGGCCGGGGGCTGAAGCTTCACTTCGACAAGCAACAACCAGCCGATTGCTAACAATGCACCGGCTGCCCGCGTTCCGAAGACAGGAACGACTCCGAAACGGTCGATCAAGTACCCGGCCACGGGTGTGGCGAGAAAACGGGAGGCTTGGACGGACACGCTGTCCAGTGAGATTGCGTTAAGAAGATGCTCTTTCCTGACCAAGTTGGGGACGATGGCCAATCGTGCTGGATGATTGAGGCTTGTGGCCACACCCATGAATAAAGAAAGAATAATAAGGTTCCATACGGCCACGCTTCCGGTCTTGACCAGGATCGCAAGAATGATCGAGAGCAGCGCAGACCCCAATAGTGCAAGGATCAGCATTCTGCGCCGATCCATCATATCCACCACCATTCCCCCAAAAACAGGGAAGATGATCATCGGGATAAAACGACAGGAACCGACCAGGGTCAGCATCAGAGGAGAGTGGGTCAGTTCATTCACCAGCCACAGAAGAGCAGCCAGTTCCATCCATTCACCAAGATGCTCGGTCACCGATCCCAACCAGACAAGACGATAGTCGTGATAACCTAAAGAGACAAAGGTTCGATGAACCACAGATCCTACTTTTCCCATTGCTCGTTCTCTTCTGCGTGATCCCCTATGATCCCATGTCCGGAATCTTTCTTGCGAGGCACCGAAGGGGGCCTGGCTGCGAGGAGCCCAAAAAGAATGATGACCCCGGCCATGAGAAAGGCATTGGTGATCAAAGCTTGCCGGTAACCGGTCGCGTCAGCCACCAATCCTATGATAATGGATCCCACCATTAGGCCCATGTCTCCAAAGAACCGCAGGGGCCCCACAATCAATCCATACCCCATATCCCCTCGGGTTTGGGCAGCATAGGCCGGTGGCAAGGACCCTCCACAACCTGTACCTAACCCGAGCAAGATCCCTGCCGACAAATAGGATGCATAATTGCTGCTAATCCCAAAAAGAAAAATACTGATACTGGCAACGAGGAGGCTTGGAACAAGAACCCTCTTGACTCCGAATCGATCACCCAACCAACCCGCCAGATAAATCGTGCCCAGGTGGCCCATTGCCACCAGTGTCATAGCAACTCCAATCTCGCTCGCCTTCAAACTTAACTGGCTCGCTCCTAAGAGCGGAACGACCGTTAGCTGGCTCCCGGATCGCGTAAAGAAAATGATAAATTCGACCATCGCGATCAAAAGAAAATGTCGATTCATGAAAACACGGGCCATGGTTCTTAAATTGCTCCGGTCTGTCTCTCGTTGATTATCCACTGCTTCAAGAGGCGGGGAAGAGACGCCTTCGCCGGTTTTACTTCTTCTGTTGAAGACCTTCCAGAACCATGACCGCAGATTCTCCCTCCGGCCGACTCCCTCGAAGGCCCTTTTGTCAACCCTCTGTTGGCAAGGGAGGCCATGACCGAGCCTCAACCTCAAAGCTACGATGACCATTGCCAAAACCGCAAGACCGGAGAACAAGAAGAAGGGGGCACGGTAACCCATATGATCTGCCAAGAGACCTCCCAGGGTTGGCCCAAAGCTAGTCCCTAAATGATGGAAACTCTGATAAAGGCCGATATTCCTTGCCAGCCGTTCCTGTCCGCTTTGTTCTGCCACTGCCGCCAAGCCTGGAGTAATAAATAGAGCGGATCCCACTCCCTGCCAAAAACGCCAAAAGACGAGGAGCCAGAAGGAATCAACAAGACCCAACATTGCTGAAGAAATGACAGTTATCATCAACGCAACGAAAAGAGTCCTGACAATTCCATAATGCTGGGTGAAGTAACCTGCAGGCAAATCAATGAAGATACGGGCCAAGGCATAGCTTGACATGATAAAACCGACTTCAGTAGCACCCACCCCAAAAGACTTCGCATAGATCGGCAAGATCGGGCTTATCATGCCTTGTCCAAGGTTAACCAGAAAGTTTAACAGGCAGAGAGTTACAAGAGAAGGCACCGCTCACCCAATGGCATCCCGCTTTGTTGAAACAGAAAATGTTCTCTTTCTTCCAAAACTCTCTTCAGAGCTTCTCGAATCTTGTTTCGAATTGACCAACCTTACTATACGTCGAAAGGCTTGTCAAGCAAGCCCTTTTAGGTCATGATACCGGCAGACGAACTCAATTCGTTCACAAACCCTACCATCGCGAAAGGAGGATGTATGGCAAAGAATCATATCACGTTTGCGGGAAGTACGATCGGTGAACCCTGGTGGAGCCTGGGAGAGATTGTCGCGGATGTCCTCAAACCCCAGGGCTACGAGGTTACCATTGAGTCCGAAAGCGCAAGTGATCAGAACATCCGCTGGATCAGTGCACGAAAAGCCGATGTGGGATCCACGACTCCCGTCCACCTGCAGTCTGCAATGCAGGGGATTCATCAATATCGGGGCGAAGTCCACCGGGGGCTGGTCTCAATCGCTACGATCAAAAGGCCCAATTGGCTGGCCTTGGCAGTGAGGCACGACCTCGGAGTCTCGAACCTGCGACAGCTTAAGAAAATGAAATACCCCTTAAGGATCATGGCCCCGAACCGCGACAGGGGAGACCAGCTTGACACCGTGCTTCGCCATTACGGGATGACCATGGAAGAAATCGAAAGCTGGGGCGGAAGATTTATGAAATGGTCGGGGAAGGCCAACACTCCTTTTGTCTGGGAAGGGGTTGTCGACATGATGCTCGGCAATATCTATCTCGGTTATACGCCCCATAACTGGTACTGGTATCAGGCAACCATTCTCAACGACATGCGGTTTCTTGATTTCGACAAGGCCCTGATTTTGAAGCTCGTCAAGAATTTCGGGTTCAAGCGGGGCACCATCCCCCATGGCTTCTTCCGGGGACTGGACAAGGACATTCCCAGTGTTGTGGCCGACACGATGTACATCTACTGTCTTGAAAGCCAGCCTGCGAAGCTCATTCGCCTGATCGCCGAAGGCCTCGACAAGAATTCGGATCTCTTCAAGCACAAACGCTCCGTCTTCTATTACGAGCGAGAGGAGGTCTGGAGAAACCCTTACATCCCCCTCCATCCGGCAGCAGAAGAATATTATCGGTCTAAGGGGTATATGAAATAAGATTCAAAACGGGTGATCCAGTCTGCGAGGCGCGATGAAAGGGGGATGGGGAATCTCCCATCCCCCAACCTGGGTCAAACCAGGAACTCCTCCCCCTGAGGTATATTCAGGTTAAGACACCAGCCCCGGCCCTGATGTGGACCCAAAAAGATCTGGCCCGCGTCTCTTCGGGATGATCTCTGTTCTTGGCTGACATCAATGATGATTACAGGTTGACTGAAAGTTTCCCGGTTCAAGAAGGCTCGAGAAGAACCTGTCCGTCGCATTCAGGAGTGCAGCTATAATCAAAGAGAATCAGAGCTTTTGAATCAGGATCAAAAACAAGCAGCAGGTAATAGGTCCCTTTTGAATCTATTTCGAGACGGTATTTCCTCAATACTTCATAGTAATCCCTCGGGATATTCTTTTTGACTATCTCCATGAACTCGTCGACTTTGAAATCAGGCGGGATCGACTCACCGTGTTCTCCGAAAACCGCAGAAGAGGAGGCTAATACCGCAGAGCATAACAGACCATATTCGCTTCTTTCCCTCTCGGGAGACGTGGCGCAATTGCT
This sequence comes from Thermodesulfobacteriota bacterium, assembly GCA_041947025.1. Lineage (GTDB taxonomy): Bacteria > Desulfobacterota > BSN033 > BSN033 > UBA1163 > CAVTZZ01. The sequence continues at coordinate 19,555 of JBHGBJ010000017.1, read as the reverse complement.
TAAGGAAAAAACGAAAACGGCAACAAAGAATATGATGAAGATACGCCTTTTCATACTATAAGGAGTCCACAATCCCTATTCCCTCCCTGAAGCTAAGGGAAGACGAAGGGGGTTACGACCTCTTTGGGTCATTAATATTTTTTGTCCATTACGTACTGATTATTATGCCCAGTAGGTTACTTCTCCCGACCCCATATCAACGCCCGTGTCGAGATTCCAGTTCTTTACAATCTGGGATACCACTATCTCAGACTTTAAACCTTCATAGAGCTTTTTCCAGGCGGAAATTACATTGTCCATTGCCTTTTCAAACGCCGCCTCCTTGAAAGGACCCTTACTTGCGCCCGGAAGTCTGACTTCTTTAAAATACTTCAAATAATCTTGAGGGTACTCCTTTTCAATTTCTTCACTTGTTTTGTAAATCAAACTTGCTCCAAGCCCGATATGCCTGAACAACGCCACAAACTGAGAGCCCCCCTCTGCCGCATCGATCGCCTCTCCGTAAGTAATAAACCAAATGGCTGGGCGGGGCTCCTCCTTCTTCTCCGGGTAATTGCTCAACATAAGCTCCGTCCAAAAATCTATCAGTTCGACAAAGTACCTCGACTCATCACAGAATTTGATCACTTCCGAGAACTCCGAATAGCGTATCTCACCCCTTCTGTAAATGTTGTAAATGATCGAATCCTCGGTCAGCTCGCAAAGGCGATGTTCACCTTTATTTTCCTCGTAAGGCCCAACGGTTGCCTCAACAACAGGATGGATCGTGGCATCGGCTATGAGGTGAGAGACGTACCCCATGAGCCAGACAAACTTGATCCATTCGACAGGCTCGGGGTGAATCGCAAAGGGAGATTTCGAAGCGAAGCTTTTCTTTAATTGGGCGTAGCCGGTCTCGACGATGCTGTTCGTCTTTTCGTAATGCATCACGTCCGCCCAATTAATCCTGCCCGATCTTACGCTCAAGTAAGGAAGGTCCGGGCTCGCCGCGCCCAAAAATAAGAAGCGGTAATGCCTGTTCAATAGCTGCCATAACTCCAACCCAAGCTCAGACCTTTTGCTTTTTGCCACATCGCAAAGGATGAAGTGTGTAAACGCACCAGCCATATCTAATTACTATTGATAATTGTCGATTGAAGATTGACGATTCGAAGCTTTTCCAATCAACAATCATCAATCAACAATCTTTCCTCGGTCTGTTTGTAATTTCTGAACCTGTAGCTTCTTTGCCTTTTTTATCTCTTCGACGATGGCAAGGCTCTGGTTCCAGAACCCCGATCCTCCGCTCGCAAGTAACCCAATCACAATGCAGCCGAAGACTCCGATCTCCCCTGTCTTCTTAAAAATACTCGGAAGCAAAGGTTGGATCTGCTCCTGCGCCACGAAGGCGATAAGTGCTCCTACGAAAGCAGCAAGAAAGTGGAGCGCGGATCTGCGCCACCGTTCCTTCTTAGCGTCCGGGTGAATTGCCGCCAGAAAAGGAACCATATTCTTGATGATTTCCACGACTCGTTCTACGGATAGGCTCATCACACCCAGTAAGGCAACAATGCTTGTGATTTCCATAGTCGGTCTCCCTTGGCTGTGACAGGCGCCATAGACACACTGTCAGGAGAATAATTTACAGAGGCTAAGCCCTAACCTCAAGTTCCTCGGAAAAACATAAGATTGCTTGAATTCTGAAGGGGTGACCCCGTGCTTCTCCTCTTGTTAGGGTTCGCAAACCGCCATGACATCCTTAGTTAAATCGAACCGTCTCCTGGGGCGGTGAAGGTTTGCCCCGAAGCTGCCCACTGACAGCTTTAGCCACATGCAGGGTTTATTTCCTCAAAATCCATTCGGTAATCTTTGCTACAACATCCTCTTCCAGTCCGTTGAAACCGTGATATGCAAACGCTTCGCATGGGTCGCCGCGATCTTGTCCGCCCTTAAACGTCAGCAATTCCTTCTTAGCCGCCGACCTCAACTTTTCCATGAGGCGGGGAACTTCGCGATAAGAACAATACTTGCAACCATCTTGCTCGTGGTGGACGACCAAGACCGGAATGCCGATATTCTGCAGCGGCATTGCAGGTACCGGGCGTCCCGAGTCGAACGACAGCATTGTGGAAGTCAGCACCAGCCCGTCGGGCCCCCCACGGCCTGGATCCGCTTGCGTAGCAATAAAGGCGGCAGACATCGTTCCCATACTCGTTCCAACCAACCATACCGGAACATTGGTTTGCTCTTTAAGCCAACGGATGACAGCCTTGATGTCTGCAACGTGCTTCGGTGTTTGGCGAAAGCCACCGAGAAATGGTTCAGCCTGACGATCAGATGGCGCGTCAACGACGGCTACGGACAATCCACCTTTCGCAAATAAATGACGAGTCCGAACCAGGAAATTTCCTTCTCCCCACTTGAAGCCACCGTTCGGAAGTATCTGAAGGCCACCATGTCCGCCCGGAAGTAGTATGACGGCAGCTTTGTTGGGATTCTCGGGCGTAAGATAGACAAAGCGCTGTGTCACGCCTGGCCGTGTTGGAATGTCAACGACACGTTCTGCCTGTGCCCACGCCTGGCCGGTCAGAACGAACAATAAAACCTGCAACAATGGAATCCAACATTTCATGGCCCCTCCTTAATGGGGACGGCTCTATTTTCTAAATATTCCTCATTGAGATTAATTAGAACCGTCCCATTTCCCGTTTCGCCCCGGAGAGCCCCATCTCCTTCGGGGGTGAGGTAAAGTAAGTATCCCCTGGCAAAGCCGGGGGATTACCTAATTGCATTTAATCTATGAAAAACAGCGAGGGAGTGTCAAGCAAAAACTATTTTGAGGGCCGATAGGTAGGAAGGACGGCATAACAACTGATGAGATTGGACGATCGGGTGGTTAGGCATGGAAATTTGGAGAAAAAAAGGCAGGGCCGCATTGACCCTGCCTCCATTTTTCCGCAACTGGTTCAAGGACGAGCATCAGAAGATGCTAAACTTCTCTTCCCCTACTTTCGTATTCCCAAACAGAATCTCCACACGGTATGTGCCAAGGGTCCAGTTGCCTGCCTTATCCCATCCCCAACCCGTCCAGAGTTCTGCGGTGTTCCAACTCGCCGGGACCTCCACTGTATCGATCTTCGCCTCACCGAAAAAAGTCCCATCGGGATAATAATACCGGCCGATGATCAGGGGCTTTTGGCCGCGATTTCTGTAAAGAAGATTCTTGGCAGTCACCATGAAGTGGATGTATCGTGCCGTGCTCCTCGGAAAGTCGGTCCTGAATTGATTGTCCGATTCGGGTGCAGGGGCGGTGCTGCCACCCTCAAAGAATTTAACGGACATAAATTCGAGTTGCGCTTTCTGATCTACCGAGCTTACGGGCCCGCTTTGGGTTGTTGCACAGGAGACCACTCCTAACGACAAAACCGAGATAATTGCGATAAATCGTCCGATCTTCATTTTTATCCTCCTCTTGCATTTTATTAATGGATCAAATTTGTTGGCATTAACATAGTCATGAAGCTCTTTTAGGTCTTCCTCCAATCACCCCCTTGGAAACATTGCATTTTCGCCGAGGCCGGAAAGGTTCGGCTTCGCCTCTTCATCCGCAAACATCCTGTTAGCTTTAGCAAATTGGATGCCAATTCAGAAAAAAAAGCGTGATTCATGGAATTAATCGATTTCAAAAAAGATCTGCCTCCCTTCTGTCTTCATAAGAAGTCTGATCTCAGCTAAGATTCTGTACAAAAATAAGCAATCTCATAAAATTGGAGCAGCCCCTCCTCTTGGGGGCTGGCTTGACAAACCATCTGAAAAAAGCGACTGTTTCATAGAAATCGTACAGATTGCGGGCGTTTGACCGCTCCCTTCAATTTGCAAGGGGCAGAGGGCGCAAGAACGATCTGGTGCGCGTGGATCTGGAGAACCGGTGGAGATCGAAACCTCAGAAAAGATCCCGAAGAAGACGAAATCCAGGAAAGGACGCAGGACCATGGACACTTCTTTCTTCGTTTTGTGCGGGATAACGGTGATTCTGATCATCGTTGCCTATTCGAAAAAGGGATGGCAGTTGCCCCTTTCCGGTCTGGAGCAGGGAGGACGGATGTTCTGGGATGTCGCTCCCAATCTATTGTTAGGTTTTGCCTTGGCCGGAATCGTTCAGGTGCTGATTCCCAAGGAATATGTTGCCAAACTGCTCGGCGAAGGCTCGGGCTTTAAGGGTTTGCTGATCGCAACAGTGGCGGGAGCCGTTGCGCCGGGAGGCCCCTTCATCAACGTTCCTCTCGTGGCATCTTTCTACAAGAGCGGAGCGAGCGTCGGGCCTCTTGCCGCCTTTCTGACCGCCTGGGGCATTGTTCCCATCATTCGAACCCTGATTTACGAGATCCCCTTGATGGGAACTCCATTTGCCTTTGCCCGTTACGCTGCTTCTTTGGCTTTCCCCTTTATCATTGGAATGATTACTTCGCTGATTTTCAGACTATTCAAATGACGTGGCTTCCTCAGGAAAACAGTTTTTCACAGACCTGGCTTTGATTTCTTTTCTGGAAGCAGAAAAACCAGGCCCATCATCAAGATGGGAATCAGCGCCACAGCGCTGAGGACGCTCTGGATGCCAAAGAGATCCGCCAGTTTCCCTGTGAAGGGGGTCATCATTCCTCCGACCCCGTAGGCGAGTCCTCCCATCAGGCTCGAAGCCATCGACTTCCCTCGGGGTGCCAGTACCTGAGCCATCACCACGAAGAGAGGAATGGTGGCCATGGTGAAAGACCCTGTCAAGAATGCAAAAACAAGACCTCCTTCGGGGACGAAGAGGAGCAGGTAGAGGGCAGGGATGGACAGGGCATAGGAGAGAAGGAAAACCGGTCTGTATCCGACCCTGTCGGCAAGAAAACCGCCGAGCAACCCGCTCATCGCTCCCCCGATGCTGAACAGGGAGACCATCAAACCGACGGTGACCAGAGAGGCCCCTGCCCTCGAATACAGCACCGGAACAAACGTGACAAAGGAATAATAGACAAAGGAGCGCAAGACCCCGAGGACCCACAAAACCGCAATCGCTTTCCAGACATCTCCGAAGACCTCTCTGAGGGAGCCCAAAAAACCGTATTTCTTCATCCCTTCATGCGTCGGAATAGGAACTTTTCTGAAAAGGACCGCCATCATCGCCAGCCCGAAAATCATTGTCCAGAAAGAGGATTCGAGCCCGTAGGAGGCAACCACGTATGTAATCACAAGGGGGCCGCATCCAAAAGCGACTGTCCCTCCGAAATTGTAAAAGGCCATGGAAGAAGCGAAACGGGGCCCTGCAAATTCGGAGACCATTCCTGCCGATGTCGGATGGAACATCGCTGTTCCTGTAGCGCCCAGGGCAACGAAAAGAATGAGGACAAAAAAATGCGGGGCCAAACCCGTGAGAGGAATGAAGATCATGCTGAGGAGGGGTCCCCCAAGAACAAACAGACGAGTTCGATAACGGTCGGCCAGGTATCCGACAGAGGGCTGAACTACAAAGGAAAGGATGCGGGCTGTCGCTCCGATCACACCGACTTCGGCCAACGTGAGAGAGAACTTCTGAGCGAAGGCTGGAAGGAGCGGGTTGACAAACGAGTTGTAGAAGTCGGTTGTGAAGTGGAGAAGAAAAAAGACGAGGATCATCTTGATGTTCGCGTCACGCGCCGGACTCTTCAATTCTTTGATCTCCTGGGGCCCCCAATGAACTTTAAGCCTCCTTCCCGCGGCCAAAGGGATTTATCATACCCTAAAGTGTTCTTGAAACGCAAACCGTTCCCGACCACCCCACTCGATGCGGGGGAGCGCGGGTCGTATCGACCCTCGGTCGTTTCCTGCCTGCGCATGCCTACTGGCAGGAAGACGCAGGCAGGCACTCCCTCGAAATGAGATTGTGACCCAGTCTCTGGGGAGAGGGTGACGATATCATTCTATTTATTACGTCTGGATTAGCCCGGCATAAGAGAAGACCGGAGGGGCTTCTGTTGGGGCGAGATTCTCAAAACGAATAGGTAGTCTGCCTACGGGAGGACTATGGACTACTATAGCGAATCAGCTTACCCGCGTTAATTCCAGCTTGGGCGATGCACTCAGGGGTGGTGTTTGAGATCGAGCCTCAAGTCTCCAAAGATGAAAGCGTGAGACCGGAGAGAAGCTTCTCCGTTCGCCGTCACTGCCTTTTGGGCTTCCCTGATCGCCTTTCCTATCGTATGGCTGCTCCCAACAATGCCGATGATTCCGGGTTTGTAGTGGGTCTTAAAAAAACTGAAGCAGCTCGGGAATTAGTTCGCCCATAGGTTATTCTCCTATTCCGGCCAAATTACCAAGCCCCGCAGGAGCGTACCATCCTGATCTTCAGTATTCCCTTACATTTCCTGTAATAGATTCTGGTACTTTTCCAGGAGATTGTATCCTTGCTCGATCACCTTCTTATAGTCTTCTCCCTTCAGAGGAGTCACGTCCACCTTGGTTTTCTTCGCCCAGGCTTGATACTCGGGGGTTACCATGACTTTGGAGAGAGCCTCCTCCAGAATTTTGACGATCTCCTTGGGCAAGCCCGGAGGACCGGCAAATCCATTGACAAATGGGATATGGGGAATGGCATATCCCAATTCCTTGGACGTGGGAAATTCCGGATAGACCGTGCTTCTCTTTTCAGAAGAGACAAAAAGGATTTTCAGAGTGCCGGAGGAGACCAGCCCGTAAGAAGACCCCACGGAAACCGAAACGGCATCCAGGTGTTTCCCGACCAGGGAGTTCAAGCTCTCGGCGCCGCCGCCGAAGGGCACATATCTCGCCTTAAACTTCAGAGATTCCGTCACCAATAGAGCGTACAGATGGCTGGTGCTTCCCTTTCCGCTCATCCCGATGTTCATCGGCTTGCTTCTTGCGGCCTCCAGGAACTGAGGAAGGCTCTGGTAAACCTGGGGATTCACGACCCAGCAAAGGGGTTGATCTGAAACCGCAAAGATGGGGGTAAATCTCAGGGTCTTATACTCAACTTTTTGCAGGCGCTCATTCGTACACGCTCGAAGGATGGAATCGAAAAACAACAACGTATATCCGTCCGGCTTGGACAAGAAAGCCCGGGTATAGGCGATGATCCCGCTTGCACCCGGCACGCTTTCCACTGCCAGGGGCACTCCAAGAATATTTTGCAGGTAGGACACGATTCCCCGCGTCTGGATATCCGCAGTTCCACCGGGAGGAACAGGGAGAACAATCGTGATCGGTCTATTCGGGTATTTTTTTTGAGTATGCCCGGGTGATCCGAAGCTCAATAGACCTAAAACAATGATCCCCGCCAAGGAATACCGTAAAATCTCTCGCCCAATTCCTCCCAATCCCTCCGTCAGCCCTCTTCCTTTTCTCATCTTTTCACCTCCAGGGTAGAATAACTGATCTCAATGTTATGGCTCGCTATCAAACATCTATATGTCAGAAGAACCGCCATTTACGGGACGGATTGGTGTAGGGAACGCATAGATGCCTGCCTACCGGCAGGCAGGCGTTCCCTACAGCTCCGCTCTTTCTAACGGGGTTTGCTCTTTCTATAAACCAGCTTTGCATAAGGCCAAACGATCGAGAGAATCGACAGGGCCAAAAGAATCCGGGTAATCCAGGAAGACCAAAAAATATCGTAATGGCCATCGGACATGATCAGGGCACGATGAAAATTCTTTTCCGCCATATCCCCGAGGACCATTCCCAGAAGCAGAGGAATGGTTCCGTATCCATGCTGAATCATGAAATAGCCAAGAAACCCGAAGAGGCAGCAGATGATCACATCGATGAAATAATTGCGAAAGGCAAAGGCTCCAAGGAGGCTAAAAATGAGGATCAAGGGGACGATAATCTCGTTTTGAATTAAGGAGATTCGGGCGAAATACTTTGAGCCGGTGATTCCGAAAATGAAGAGCACGATGGTGGACAGAAACAAACTGGTTAACAGGGTATAAAGGGTTTGGCCGTTATCGACGAAAGCCCTGGGACCCGGAACCACCCCGTGCAACAACATGATCCCAAGAAAGACTGCGCACCCAGCGCTGCCTGGAATCCCCAGGGCAAGGGTCGGAATAAAGTCCCCCATGGCACAAGAGTTGTTCGCCAGCTCCGGAGCCAGGACCCCCTGGGGGTTCCCTTTTCCGAAAGTCTCAGGATTCTTGGAAGCCCGGACCGCATCGGCATAAGCCATAAAGGAAGAGGTTGTTCTTCCGGCTGCTGGAAGAGCGCCAACAATAATGCCGATCAGGAGGGAACGGAAAATCGTTCCAGGATATTGAAAAAAGATCTTGATACCCGTCGTCAGCTTCCCCTTAAGCTCCGTAACAGTAGAAATGGCGCCTCCTTCCATTCCCAGAGTGATCACCTGCGAAAGGGCGAACATGCCTATCACCGCAGGCATGAATGGAATCCCCTCGTAAAGGGAGAAGACACCGCGAACGTAACGGGGAAATCCGGTGATGGAGTCAAATCCGATGCTGGATATAAACAGACCCATTGCGGCAGACATCAGCCCCTTAATCGGAGAACTCATCACTAAAGCGGAAATGATGCTCAAGGCAAGGATGGCCAACACCGTATTCTCCGCCGGGCCGAATCGGGCAGCAAAACTGGCAATCAGCGGAGCGGAAAAGGATAGAAGCATCCAACCCACACCGCCACCGACAAGGACGCAGGTTGAGCTGATCCCTATGGCTTCGGCTCCCCGCCCCTGCTGGGTCATGGGATAGCCATCCATCATGGTGGCGGCATTGGAGGTGTCTCCCGGAGTGTTGATCAGAATACTGGTAATGGAGCCTCCGAATGAGGAGCTCAAAAAAATCGTCCCCATCATCGTCAAGGCCGTCGCAGGATTCCAGCCCAGGGTCATCGGCAAAAGGAGCGCCATGGCAGCAGACCCCCCGATACCAGGCAGGACCCCGAAGATGACACCGATGGTTGTTCCTGCAATCATGGCAAGGATATTATTCCAGGTAAAGGCAAAGGTGATTCCGCTCAAAATCAGATGAAACTGTTCCATCGTCGTCTCGAGATTACAATCTACGGTTTCCAGCCAAAGAGAAACCCTCTGCTGATGGGGACTCCCAGGAAATAGCCGAAAATGATGTAAACCGCAGCAGTGGTGGCCAGGGCAATGCCCGCGATCTTTAAGAAGTTCTTTTTCCGTCCCAGCAAAAAGAAGTAGCTGATAAAGTAAACGGGAATGGCAAAAACGAATCCGAAGAGAGCAAAAATTCCCACCGTGATCCCAATCGCCAGCCAGCCCCGATAAAAACGGCTTGTTGACGATTGCCTTGTGGCTTCAGCCTCTTCTTCCCCTCCGGGCGATTCCGGGGTCACAAAGAATTGGAAAAGCCTGGGAGAAAACACCTTGAACGAGAGATAAGCACAACACAGAATGGCTATGATAGAGAGAAGAATTTGTGGGAAGATGCGGGCCTTGGCAGGGTAGCTCCTGGTGATCACCAAAAGAAAGACAGAGGCGATCAGAACGATGATCTGAAATATCACATCAGGATTCCTGATCCATGTCAGCCCCTCATTTTTCTTGCTTCGGTCCTGGTTCTCTGATGAGTTCATCCACTCGCTTTGCATCCTCAACGTTCGAATAGGGTCTCCTTGGCTCTGCTCTCATTTGGCGGCAAAGTCCAGGTCCTATGAGCGCCTCACTTAATCTTTTTGGAATTTCTTCTCCCATTCCGCAAGGTCTATCGACTCACCGGTCATCGTATCAACCGTCTGCAATGCCAGGAAAACAGCCAATTGGCTGACATCGCCGGGCTTCCGCATTCCCACCCTGTATTCCGGCGGAGAGTCCTTGTGGAAATCGGTATCGTGCCTTCCCGGCCGTAAAGCATTGACACAAATGCGATAGGGTTTCATCTGTAAAGCCAGGGCGTGAGTTAAACCCTCCACTCCAAATTTAGACACGTTATAGGGCAAGCTCCGTACGCCGCTTCCTCTCCACCCGGCGCCCGAGGAAAGATTGATGATGTTGCCGCTTCGACGTTCCATCATATTTTTAAGAACCGCGCGGGAGCAAAGGAACATTCCCTTCAGATTGGTGTCAAGGACCTCATCCCACGCTTCCTGGCTGATGCCGGTGATCAGTCCGAGAGGGCCTGATATGCCGGCATTATTGACCAGAATATCGACCTTTCCGAAAACCTTCAATGCCTCTCCGACCATCTTTTCGGCTTCTTGCTCCACTGAAACGTCCACCCTTACCGGCAAAGAGGCTGCGCCCATACTCCGTGCCTCACGGCACACTTCCTCCAGATAGGAGATCGTTCTGCCGCCGACAACCACACCCGCACCTTCCTTCGCGAAACCGAGAACGATCGCTCTTCCGATTCCCTTTCCGCCGCCGGTGACGATCGCAACCTTGTCTTTGAGCTTTTGTTTGCCAACAATGTCTTTCATGATTGCGTTACCTTCAGACCACGGTGATTAACGGCCTCAGAACAGAACGACACCTTCAACAAAATCTCCCCTCGCCCCTGGTCGGGTCTTTTCGACTTTCTCAAAGAGGGGATAATCCCTCCCTTTGACAAAGCCTGTCTGCCGGCAGGCAGGGGAGGTGAGGGTGACGTGCCGACGAATAAGGAGGCACTCTTTGTCACGCCGCCGAGTCGGTGAGGCGGCCGGACAATTTTATGATCAACGTCGTTATCCCTATGAGCCCCCTTGCATTAAATCGGTTTATTCTCTTTGATGCGCTTCTTAAGATATGCCACTGGATCCCGCGAGTAATCTTCCTTATAATCCCCTTCGCAATTGATGCCGGGCAACGGAGGAATCCAATCATACCTGAGCAGCTCCTCAGGCTTCCCATACCGGGAGGCCATGGCCCGAATGTCTGGATCGGAAAGGGCAGTGATCCACCCTTTATCAACGATCTTCTCCCAGCAGGTGCTACCCCGCAACTTTATTTCGAAGGTTGCGAAATAATTGTGGACATGGATGTGCCCCCTGGGCAAACCATGCTTCTGAGCGAATTTAGCAAACTCCTTCTCGGTGCGACAATATCGGCTGCCAAAGCCTAAATGGAATACCCCCGCCCTGGTACGCTCAGGCAGATTCGGATAGACCCAGAAGCTTTTGAACATATCCGACTTTCGCCTGTGAACGCCGACCGCCGTGCACAGCGCCGTATCGCAGAACCAGAAGTATCCCTTTTCAGGATAGCCCGGCCATCGAATGTCCCGGTATTGATCGATCATCTCCCTGATATGGTCGCCATACTTTCCGCCGCCTTTCACCTTGACCAGCCGGTCCTGCTCAAAATAGACCTCTATGCGGGGATAGAAGCCGCAGTGATTCGATGTGCCGGCGAGAACACCGTTTACCCGGGGGAAAACAGGGGGCGCATCCAATGACTCTCCTGTCCTCTCTCGAACTTCCCCGCTCGTTGCATAGAGAGGGTTCATCCGGAGGTGGCCGGCAAAAAGCGCATAATTCTGCCACCTCTTCGCTTCCTCCGCCGTTAAGGAGAACTCCAGGTGTGTGCCTTCAGGGTCTGTGATCCTGAATTCCGAGGCTTCCCCGAGGAGCTCGACAATTTTCTTCTCAAATTCACCCCAGACCTGCAGAGGAAAAGTCTGGCCCTTGGCAATGAACCACTCCCAATCATTAAAGGGCCAAAACCCCCCGAACTTATCACCGTGTTTCCCAAGGGCCCGTCTTGAATTGGCACCGCCTACGTCCAGGAAAACCCGTGTATACCCGGGGTGGTCATCGAGATATTTGCGCGTGGCCTCGCCTAACCCGAGACCGGTGACCAGGTCGATCAAAGTCCCGGAGGCTTTCCCTTCCTTTAGCAGAACCACCTCTTTCCAACCGTCCTCGACACTATAGGTTTCAGGGTCTTTCCCGACCAACTCTTTTGGATAGAGATAGTCCACCCTCTCAGCCCCTTGTTCCACTAACGCCTGCCTTACGGCATCGGCCACGTATTGATCCTGGTCCGGCAGCGTGACGATGATCACCTGATCTCCCTCTCTGATGTAGAATCGAGGAGCGACCGAGAGGAACGGCGCCCGCTCCGACGGGCTCAGTTTCTTGACCAGCTGCCGTGCCTGAGGAAGGCAGTCCTCAATGCTTGCTGGCTTCTTGTAATCCGGACAACGCGGTGCAGGATAATTATACATACTCATGATCTCCCTCCTATGGACACACTCGAAACGACAATTTCTCTTTCCTTGGAGCTTCCTTTATTTTCTCGTGATTTAACTCCCCTCTTCTCCCCCTCTTAACCCCTCCACACCTCCCCTTAATCTAAGGGGAGGCGGGGTGGGGTTATTACCATGAGAGGGAAAAAGAGAGCATAGGCTATTTTTTCCATCCTAATTCTTCGGGAGTGAAACGGGAATATTTGTCGATCTCGTCCTTTAACCGTTTATCGCCTCTCTCCTTCCCTGTGATCATGCTGACCGTAAAACCAAGCTTGTCCAGAGAAGCCTGGAACTTTGGGTCTTTCTTGATCGTCTCCAAAGTGTTCTCCCAGGTCTTATGAACTGCCGGCGGCAGACCCTTTGGCCCCAACAGGGTCATGGAAATGACCAGGTCGACCTCGGGATACCCTTTTTCCGCAAATGTGGGAACAGGAATCGGGAGGGTAGACTTGATGTCGCTCGCAAGCACCCTGATCTTTCCCGCTGCCACTTGAGGCCTTGCCAGGACGTCATTGGTGGTGCCTAAGTGGAAGTGTCCACCCAGAACATTGGTCATCACTTCCGCGGAGCCCTCGACGGGAAGAACCGACATGTTGATCTTTGCCAAACGGTTAAACAACAGCGCGATGAGATGGAAATTGGATCCCAGCTGTGTTGTTCCGCAAAGCACTTCGCCCGGTTTTTTCCTGGCATAATCCACAACATCCTCCAGGGACTTAAAGGGGGAGTCGCTCCGGGTAAAAAAGAGCTGGGCCGCATAGGTGTTGACTTCTATGGGATCAAAATCACGTAACAGATGAACCGGACTCTTGGGGTTACCCACAGACATGGCAGCCAGTTGGCCCAGGAGTATGGCTAAAAAAGTATAACCATCCTTATCGGCGTTAGCGACCTCGCTGGCAGCCACCGCCCCGACAGCAGCAGGCTTATTGATAATATTGACCTGAACCTTCCAGGCTTTTGACAGCTCATCCGCAAGGAGTCGATAAAATATGTCAATCCCTCCTCCGGGTGGATGAGCTTCAATAATCTGAATCGGTTTATTCGGATACTCTTTAGCTTGCGGGTAGCCGATTGAGTTAAAACCAAACAAAAATGAAATGACGACGAATAAGACCAGACTTTTTGCTTTCATGCTCACACCTCCTTAATCAATGGGTTGAACAGTTACAAAACTTAGGCCTCTCCTCCTTTTACGATCTCTTCCGCCAATCTCCTCTTCGTAAAAATAGGGGATAGGAGCACCAGGATAGCCAATCCCAAAAGAACCATGCTGATCGGACGGCGGAAAAAGATTAAGAAACTTCCCTGAGACATGATCATAGAAGTCCGAAACTTCCTCTCCATAAGGGGCCCGAGCACCAAACCCAATACCAGGGGAGCCATCTCAAAGTCAAATTTTTTCATCAGATAACCGATCAAGCCAAAAATAATCATGATCACCATATCGGTGATGCTGTTTCCGATCGTATAAGAGCCAATCAGGCAAAAGAGGAGAATCAGCGTAAAAAGGATGGGGTACGGGGTTTTGAGCGTCTTTACCCAAATGGAGATTAGAGGAAGATTCAGCAAAAGCAACATCACATTGCCAACGTACATACTTCCGATCACTCCCCAGAAAACCTGGGGAGAATCTTTGATCAACATCGGTCCCGGAATGACTCCATAGATCATCATGGCCCCTAATACAAGGGCTGAGGCTGCCCCAGGAGGAATACCGAGACTGAGCAAGGGAACCATGCAGCCGCTGCTCGCAGCGTTATTGGCTGCTTCCGGGCCAGCCACTCCTTCGATCACCCCCGTGCCAAACTTTTCGGGATGTTTAGAAAGCTTCCTTTCCAGGGAATAAGAAATAAACGTAGGGATCACGACACTCATCCCCGGAATGACCCCGAGGAAAAAACCGAGTACAGACCCACGTCCGATCGGCAAAATGGAATCCTTCCAATCCTTCAAGGTGGGCAAAAGCCCTCTGATCTCCGTCTGAAGAATCGCCCGTCTGACTCCCTTCTCCAGGGTAATCAGTATTTCTGAAACGCCAAAGAGTCCGATCACGATCTGGACCAAGCCTAATCCATCCCTCAAGGTCAAAATATCGAATGTGAATCTGGGATCTCCGGTGACAGGGTCAAGCCCGACACTGGCCAGCATCAGGCCCAGGAGGGCCATCATGACCGCCTTGGCCATAGACCCCTGGATCAGATAAAGCAGGGTCGAAAGCCCAAAGACCATCATCGCAAAATATTCCGGAGGCCCAAAGCGCAGGCAAAACTCCGCCAGGGGAGGGGCCAGGAAGACTAATCCAAAAAGGGATACGGTCCCGGCAACAAAGGATCCAAAAGCCGCCATCCCCAGTGCGGGTCCTGCCCTCCCTTTCTTCGCCATCTGATAGCCATCCAGGCACGTAATGACGGATGCGGCTTCGCCAGGTATGTTGACCAGAATCGACGTGGTTGACCCGCCATACATCGCTCCGTACATGATCCCGCAAAACATGATGATCCCCGAGACTGCCGGCAGATGCAACGTAATCGGCAAAAGAAGGGCAAGGGCGCCCGAAGGACCAATGCCGGGGAGAACGCCCACAAGGGTTCCACAAAAAACGCCTAAAAAACAGTAAAGAAGATTGATCGGCTGTAAAGCGATGCCCAATCCCACTCCAAGATAACTTAACCCTTCCATGCTCAGATCCTCAGAAATCTGAATATCCCGCTGGGAAGTTGCGCGTTTAACAAGATGTTAAAGAATAGGTGGAACGTAACGGCCACAATCAAAGCGGTCACGATCGACTTAGACCAGCGTTCCTTTGCAATGACCCGGATGAAAAGGATGACCAGCAAAAAGGTGCACAAAACAAAGCCGACCTTTTTAAGAAGCAGGCTGTAGGCAAGCATCCCCAACAGGATGAGGGCCATATTCTGCCAGTGAACCCTTTCGGAAGATTGAAGGGACATCTCTCTTAGAGGTGGCCTTCGCAGGGCCCGGATAAGAACGGACAGGGAGAAGATTCCGAAGAGCAATCCAGCCCCGAAAGGAAAGTAGCCTGGACCGGGCCTGCTCCACTCCCCTAAGCCAAGGCTGTAGGAGCCCATGGCGAAATAGGTGCCGAACAATAAGCAAAAGAGACTACTCCAGATATCTTTCTTCATGACAGACGCGTCTCGATCGCCCTGACATTATCTTCTTGAGACATGCTCTCTTGAAGATAAAATGATGTCCGATCTTCACACCTACGATTCCATCTTTTCTTCTCTCAAATGTTTCGCTCATGTTACTACAAAAAGGGGTTTTGTCAAGGCGAAAAAACGAAATTCTCGTAACTCTCAGTGGCTGAGATTTGAAAGGTCCAGCAGGGGTGCCGGAAAAATTCTATAACGGTTACCTTCTAAGGACACCCGACATGAGATGAAACGTTCTGAAAGGCCTGATCTAAGAAAAAGGAACCATGACCCGCTCATTTATCAATGATCCGCTTTATAAAATGTTGAAAGCATTCCTGCTGGATCGGCTGTTCTCTTCTCTTCAAAAGGCCACTCCGGAAGCCAGGTAGTGATCGCAAATTTCTGCTCCCGTTGTCAGCCAGACCCCTTCGTGACCACAAATATAATTGAGGGCTGAGTTCAGTGCGTCGATCCGGTGTGGGACGCCCGTAATGTACGGGTGAAGGGCAATCGCCATCACCCGGCCCGACGAAGCGCCTTCGCGGTAGAGAACGTCGAACTGGCGCCGAATCATATCCCCGAATTCCTCCGCCGTGCGGTAGAAATGCTCGATGGCCGGTTTGTCATTGATCTCCGTCGAATAGGGAACCGAAACGAGAGTCTTGCCGTTTATGTTCATCCGGTAGGGTTGATCGTCATTGACCCAATCCGCCACGTAGCGGCAGCCTTCCTCTACAAGATAATCCAGTGTGTTCCAGGTTTCCTGCAAACCCGAACCCAACCAGCCGACCGGTTTTTTCCCCGTCGCTTTTTCGATACGAGTGAGAGACTCGTGAATGACCCCACGCTCATCTCCGGCCGGCATCTCATTGAGTCTGCGCGTGTTGCTCTGGTTGTGACCCATAAATTCCCACTTCAATTTGACCGTTTCCTCAATGATCTGCGGATACGCGTCGCACACCTCGCTGTTCAGCGCGACGGTTCCCCGTATGCCGTGGCGCTCAAGAACTTCGATCATGCGCCAGACTCCAACCCGGGCCCCGTAGTCCCGTGAGCAATAGACGGGCACTTCGGGAATCTTGCCGGAACCCGACGGCATCCGTTCGTTCAGTGCGAAGACTTCGATGTTCGGAATCACCCACAGGGCGACCCTTTCATAGTTCGGCCAGACCAGTTTGGGTCGATGGACGATCGGTGAATACGAAAAAGGACCTGTGCGCTCTGGTTTCATGTTCTCTCTCCTCCCTTCTTCGCTGCAAATGGATCTCTCTCGATCAGGCTTCTCTTCATCGTTCCGGTTAGAAGGTATTTAGCATATTCAATAAATCCTTTTTGTCAAGCTTTTTGATTGGCAAAACCGCCGGATTGGCAAAACCGCCTTGACACCCGGCTCCCCTTTTTCGTATATTGGATTCATTCCGAATGAAGGGGAGCGACCTCTCCCCTGGGAGGGAACAGAAAGGAGATCGAGTATGGCAGATTGGATGCCCAAAAAGCCTGTTGTGATCATTCTGGATATGGCCAAAGGCTACGGCTGGAAACCCGGGAGTTTCGGCTATAACATGGTGACCAATGTCAGAAAACTGAAGGACGCCGCTTATAAAGCAAAAATTCAGGTGATTCACGTGAACAGTATGCGCCGGCCAACCGATCATCTTGAGGAGCCCTCCACGATGATGATAGGGACCGAAAACCTGGAAGTCATCCCTGAGCTTCATCCTCTGGACAGAGATATCGTCGTTTACAAGCGCTATTTGAGCGGTTTCTCCCATAATGACCTCGATTACACGCTCAGAACCATGGGATGCGATCTGGTGATCATTGCAGGAGCGTCCACGGATAACACCGTGCTCTGGACTTCTGCGGACGCCCGTCAGTACCGCTACAAGCTCGTGGTCGTGGAGGACTGCACCATGGTTCACCGCGAGGAAGAACCCCCCGGCGCACACGAAGGCGCCCTCCGAATCATCCGGAACGTCCTGAAGGGGGAGATCCTCCCTCTGGATCAAGTGATCTCGAAGTATCTGAAGCCGGGTTCCAGATAGCCTCACTCTTCCTTTTGGGATTGCTAAACTCATCCCCCGATCATCCTCCCGGTTCTTGGCAACGTCTCTTCAACCACGTCATTAAAGGAGAAGAGATCAGCAACACCAGGGTGATCACGAAGAACCCTAAGGAGAGGGGCCGAGAAACAAAGATGGAGAAGCTCCCGTTCGAGATCAGCAGGGATTGACGAAAGGCCACCTCGATCATTGGCCCTAAGATAAACCCCAAGATGAGAGGGGCCGCTTCGAACTTAAGCTTTCGGGTCAGGTACCCTATCCCACCGAAAACCATGAGAACAACAATATCCAGATAACTTCCATTCACACTGTAGGAGCCCACGATACAGAATAGAATGATCAACGGAAAGAGGATTCCGTAAGGGATACTCAACATCTTCACCCATGCCCCGATCAGAGGGAGGTTTAAGATCAGAAGGATGACATTTCCGATATACATGCTCACAATCACTCCCCAGAAGATGTCGGGGTGTTCTCTCATTAAGAGAGGTCCTGGCTGCACTCCGTGAATGATCAGCGCTCCCAGGAAGAGGGCCATGATCACGTTGGAGGGTATCCCCAGGGTCAGCAATGGAATGAACCCGCCCACGGAGGCGGCATTGTTCGTTGTCTCCGGCCCCGCAACGCCTTCAATCACTCCCGTTCCAAATCTTTCCGGATACTTGGAAAGTTTCTTCTCCAGACCGTAGGAAATGAAGGTCGGAATGATCGCGCCCACCCCGGGAAGCGTGCCAAGGAAAAACCCGATGACCGATCCTCTCACAATGGGCCAGGCCGAATCTCGCCAGTCTTTCTTCGTCGGGAAAAGGCCTTTAATCCTTGTTTTGAAGACCTCCTGCTTGAGTGTCTGTTCCATGTTAATCAGGACCTCGGAGATCCCGAAGAGTCCCATCACCAGGGAGATGATATCTATCCCCCCCATCAGGTAAGAATAGCCCAGGGTAAACCTCTGGGTCCCGGAAACCGGATCGATCCCAACCGCTCCCAGGATCAGGCCGATCAGGGCCATCATCAAGGCCTTGAGCAACGACTCTCCCGAAAGAAAAGCGACCATGGTCAATCCCAAAAACATTAAGCCGACGAATTCCGGAGGGCCGAACTTCAGAGCAACCCTCACAATAAAAGGGGCGATGAGCATGATCATCACGGCCCCAAAGGTTCCCGCAATAAAAGAACCAAAGGCGGCTATTCCCAGTGCCGGACCCGCCCTGCCCTGCCTGGCCATCTGGTAACCGTCAAAGCAGGTGACCACCGAGGCCGATTCTCCCGGGATATTGACCAGAATCGAGGTCGTGGATCCTCCATACATGGCTCCGTAGAATATCCCTGCAAGCATAATCAGGGAAGAAGTAACCGGCATTTTGAAGGTTAGGGGAAGCAAAAGCGCGATCGCGGCAGCCGGACCCAGTCCGGGCAGAACTCCGATCAGCGTCCCGAGAAGAGCTCCCAGAAAACAAGTCAGGAGATTGAAAGGGGATAAGGCGACCGAGAAACCATAAACGATATGCTGGAAGAAATCCACAACCTCCTCATTCAGATCCCGAACCAACCTGAAGGCAGTCGGACATTCAGGAGGCCGCTAAAAAGGATGTAAGAGGCAATGCTGACAACGAACCCGCCAACAATTGCAATTGATCTTCTCCTGATCCCTTTCCCCCAGAAGAAGAGGACCATAAGAATCCATGTACAAAGAGGATATCCGAGTCGTTCGAGAAGCAGGGCATAGACAAACAGGGCCGCCAGAGTAATCGGTACTCGCTGCCATGTCAGATTTTGCCAGAGGGCGCTCGCCGAATCACCGGGTGCCCCTTTCCTCATTCCGGCCCTGATCACGAAAATCGCGGAAAGCACAAAGAGAAGAATCCCGTATCCCAGGGGCAGAAAAGAAGGACCGGGTTGTTTCAATGTCCCCAGGCTCAGCTTACTTGCCCCAAGGCAAATGAAGAGGGCAAAGGCCATGATGATCACACCCGCTATGATCTGAAGTTTCTTCATGTCTAACCCAAGGCAAGAACTTAATCCAAACGCAGATCAACAAAGTGACATCACCCTCTCCCTAACCCTCCCCCCCTTGGTGGCTGTGTCGTAATATGAAAAAAAACCACTTTCTCAAAAAGGGGAGGGGCGGTCGGGTGAAAAAATTTTAGAGCGGTAACCTTTAACC
>JBHGBJ010000161.1:0-2017 GCA_041947025.1 Thermodesulfobacteriota bacterium | reverse complement strand
GAACAGTTCGGCGGTGTCCCGATGAATCTTGAAGTGAGGCTCTCTGTAGAAGATTCTCCAAATTCCGCAGGGGTCATTATGGATGCGGTGCGGGCGGCCAAGGTTGCGCTGGATCGGGGGCTTTCGGGTCCAATTATCGAGGCCAGCGCCTATCTCTTCAAGTCACCGCTCCGGCAGTTTGAGGACTCTGAAGCCCGGGAGATGCTGAGGCGTTTTGCTGAACCTCGACTCGATATTGCCGAGACCGTCGATGAACAATCGGGGAACTTTTTGGATTCAACGAGGTTTTTAGACGGGGCTGTTCAGGAAAATGCTGTTTTGTTGTCGAAAAATATGGAGGGATATAGTTTTGCTAACTTAGCACTCCCAGGAACAAAAGAGTAAAGTTTAAGCAGGAGGTTTAAGATGAAGATCGCCATGATGTCAGCGTGGAACACGGATTCGGGCGTTTCGGTTCACGCCGAGTTGATCGGCCGGGAATGGGTAAAAATGGGCCATCAACTCCAGGTATTCACCTTCTTCGAATCTGATTTTCATGGAACGGCTATCGTCGGTGAAGATGAGGGCTACGTGGTCAGGTGCTTTACGACATCGGGCTCCGCCGATCCCCGTCTCGATCCACGGCCGATTCTATCTGCGGATTATGATGTCTTCGTGGCCCAGGATTTGGGGATGTTGCCCAAAGACGATCTGGCCAAAATATTTCACTATATCAGGAGAAAGGCGAGCACCGTAACCGTCATTCACGACAGCGGGCCTTCTCCGGATCCTTCTTTTTATCAATTCGACTGGGACAGGATCGTCTGTTTTGATTACCGGTATGAATCGTTTCTGGAGAAATACCATCCAGCAGACAAGATTTGCACCATTCCATTCCCTTGCCATCCCTTACAGAGGGGAAACCTACAGGAGGCGAGAACTAAATTGGGGCTTCCGAATAAGAAGAAGATCGTTCTAATCTTCGGCCAGAGGGTTAAGGAACATCTTCCATTATTACCTATCATTAAGGAGGTAAACTTTCATCTTCCTCTTCTTCTCCTTGTCGTATCACAGAAGGATGTGGACGAACTGGAAGGTTTTGAGGGGATTGAGATGGAGATCAGGAAAGAATCCCCTACCATTGCGTCACTTTATGAATACCTGCATGCCTCTGACGTTTTGATCCTTCACCGAAACCCCTGTGAGGGTGTTGTCGTATCCAGTGCTGCTTTTCAATGCCTCGGATCGGGATGTCCAATTCTTGCTCGCCAATCTCCGTTCTTTGAGACCCTTGGAGATGTCGTGGTCACCTACTCTGATTTTCGGGAATTTAAGGAATCACTCCTTGACGTACTGAACGGAGGGGAGAGATACCAGGCCTCCCAAAGGTCATTAGAGAGTTTTATAGCGAGAAATTCTGTGGAGGCCGTTGCCAGGAGGTATATCTATCTTTTTGAAGCAATGATTGAGAAGAGAAGACAGTCAATCTTCTCGCAGCCACCCAGCATCATGAGAGGAATGGCTCCTATTCCTGCTGAAATTGTCTTGAAGAGGCCAGGCGTCTCTTTGCATCGGGGGCCTGCAGGAGTGGATAAGTAGGAGGCTCCAACCGCATTAGCAACATCCGAGCCTCCGCAGAGAAGGAGGTGAGGGAGATGATTTCCTTTGTATCGACTTTTCCGCCCGCCATGTGCGGGATTGGAACCTACACAAACTATTTGACCAGTTTTATGCCAGAAAATAGATGGAGTGTGATTACATTTCAACCGGACGAGTTTTCCAACTGTAACGGAGATTTTGAAATCGATGGAGGTCAAAACATAGATTACTGGATATCCCTTGAGAACCCCACGCTTCCTCCCCAATACAAAGGTGATGTTTTATGGTTTCAGCACTCCTTTGGCATGTGGGGGAGGGTAAATACCCACTTCTTGAAGTTGATCGAGGAGGGGAAACGAAGAGGAAAGAAAGTGGGCGCGAGTTTTCATACCATCCATTTTCAGTCAGGAGAAACGCCCTGGGGCATGCAGGAAAAGGA
>JBHGBJ010000160.1:0-2209 GCA_041947025.1 Thermodesulfobacteriota bacterium | reverse complement strand
TATGAGTGGAAGAGCGAGTTTCCTCCGACGATCATGAGCACACCGGAGGAGTTGGAGGGTGTGAAGAAGAAGTGGGGAAAACTCTTTGAATAGGACTGAGCAGGGAAATCCCTGCTCAGTGCGTATTTCATGAAGGCATCTTCTCCAGGCTTGTGGATCACCCGGAATGGGCCTCCTTCCGCCTCCGCCGGGTACCACGGGTTTTGCCCGTGGGGGAAGGCGCAAAGGGCTTCGGCGAGATGGAACCCGTGACCCTTGGGCGGATGTCTCGCCGCAGCCGCATTGTGGCGAAGGCGGACTATATATGGTGGTACCACAGGCTCTGGCCGTGGGGTTCCATTTTTTTTGATGAAGTCGCTTGCAAGACCAAAGACAGCTAAAGGATCAAGCTCAAGCAACAAGTAATAAGATGTTTTGGGCTGGTGTAAGGGAAGAGAACTTTTATCGTCAGAGGGAAGAGGCCAGCCTGAGGAAAGGCAGGGATAACGATGTTTGATGATTTACGGGGTTTTATTCAAAAGGCGAATGAAATAGGCCAGTGTAAATCGATCGAAGGCGCAGACTGGGACTTGGAGATGGGGCTGATTACAGAATGGCAGGCCTCTCTTCCAAACTCCCCGATGATTTTGTTTGATAAGATCAAGGGTTATCCGCCAGGGTTTAGAGTGGCGGCCAATCTCTATTCCAATAACTTAAGGACGACGGTGGCGCTTGGATTACCTGTCGAGGCAACGATCCCGGAACAAATCAAGCTTTGGAGGCAAAGGGAAAAAGCGGTTAAACTTCTTCCGCCCATAGAGGTTAAATCCGGACCCGTGATGGAAAATGCTCAGACCGGTGATCAGGTGGACCTCTTTAAGTTCCCCGCGCCAAAATGGCACATCCGTGACGGGGGGAGATACATCGGAACAGGCGATATGGTCATCACGAGAGATCCGGTGGAGGGCTGGGTGAACATGGGGACCCAGAGGGTCCAGGTTCATAATAAGAACACCGTGACCATTGTGATGTCGCCCGGCCGGCATAATGAGATTATCCGCAGAAAGTACTGGGATCAGGGCAAGAATTGCCCGGTAGCCATCTCGTGCGGACAAGCCCCCCTGTTGTGGGCAGCCTCCAATTTCGGGCTTCCCTGGGGAACGTCCGAGTACGATTACGCTGGAGGGTTAAGGAATAAGCCTTTTGAGGTTGTCAAAGGGATCTTCACCGGATTGCCCGTTCCGGCTTCAGCCGAGATTGTGTTGGAGGGCGAACTTCTCCCTCCGGGGGTCGAAGACCAAAACGAGGGTCCCTTTGGAGAGTGGGCCGGGTACTATTCGGACAAAGAGGAAAAAGTTCTCCCCGCGATGAAGGTTCGGTCTGTGATGCACCGCAATGATCCGATTATCCAGGGAAATCCTCCACTTCTGATGCCCCTCGACTATGCCTTAGGCCGCCACATTCGTCGAGCAGGCGCCGTGTGGGAGGAGCTGGACAAGCAAATTCCCGGTGTGAAAGGGGTGTGGATCTTGGAAGGAGCAGCCATTCACAGCGGTATTGTGATCTCTCTCAAACAGGAGTTTGCCGGACACGCGATGATGGCGGCAATGCTTACCGCTGGTTCTTATACAGCAGCTTATATGCTCAAATGGATCATCGTCGTAGACGACGATATCGACCCTACCAATATGCACGAAATCAACTGGGCTTTGGGTACCCGAATTGCCGATCCCAAGAACGCCATTCATATTATGAACGGATGTTGGGGCAGTTTTGCCGATCCGGCGCTGTCTCCGGAGAAGAGGGCTCGCAAACAGTATGACCATCCGCTGGTGATCGTCCTGGCCTGTAAGCCCTACCACTGGATCGAGGAATTTCCTCCATCGATCAAGTCTCCGCCTGAAATGATAAACAAGATCAAAGAGAAATGGCAACGATATTTCTGAGTAGGGAACGCATATATGCGTTCCCTACGGATCTATGGAATGGGGGATGAGATGATCTTTCATGATTTGAGGGAGTTTATCGCAGAGGTAGGGAAGCGCAATGATGTGAAGGTAGTGGAGGGAGCTGATTGGAATCTTGAGATCGGATTGATCACGGAGTGGCAGATTACCGAACCCAAAAACCCCTTGCTTCTGTTTAAGAAGATCAAGGGTTATCCGCCGGAGTATTCCATCGCGACGAATCTTTTTGGTACCCCCGGGAGGACAGCGCTTGCACTGGGATT
>JBHGBJ010000016.1:0-98858 GCA_041947025.1 Thermodesulfobacteriota bacterium | reverse complement strand
CACAATAAAAATGAGATTTCCTTTCCGGGAAGCCCCGCCCTGTGGGCGGGGAGCTTCACCGACGCCGGGAACTGCGAACGGAGGATGGCAGTCCCCCTTGCGTCCAGGTTCCTTCTCAGGGTGGATTTAGGGAGGTCCATGTGTTAAAGTATGTTTAACATTCCCTCCGTCCGTTGCTGTTGCTACTTTTTGGGAAAACCGCAAAGATTTTTTGGGTAATAAGAACGAGGACGAGGCATGACAGACGGGCCGAAAACGGTAGAATGTTCCCGAAAGAATCGGCTCATAAATTGAAAGGGTTTTGAATGGGGTCCATTCTACGTTTTTCTTCTTTATCTTTTAAAATTATTCTCGTCGTTACAGTCGTTCTGATAGCCGCCATCTCCTTGAACGCATGGCTGAATATCCGGCTTCATGAGGTGCAGATCAAAAGGCTGACCCTCGAAAAGACGAGAATCCTATCGGAATCGATCGAAAGGAATGTGATCCAGGCCATGCAAAGAGGGAAGCACCAAGAGATCGATCAGATTCTAAGAAACTTCGCCTCCGAGGATATATGGAAAATCAACATATTCGGACTGGACGGGATTATCAGAGCCTCGACCAACTTGGCAGAGTTGAATAGAGATGTGGGAAATGTCGATGTCTTTCTATCGAATTCCTATTTCCTTCGGGGAGAAAAGATTCTGGACGCCGATGGGAAGATGAAAAGGGAAAGGATCTACTATTTCAGCAGTCCCATCATGAATCAGCCGCAATGTCATCAATGTCACGATTCGAGCGAAAAAGTCATCGGGATCCTGGCCATTGCCAATTCTCTAAAAAAGATGGACAGGGAGATTTTCATGGCCAAGGTCGATTCGGTGATCGTCGCGATCATCATGATCGGGTCTCTCAGTCTCCTTCTGAGCTTTCTCTTTCTTAAATTTGTCAATTCTCCAATCGCGGAGTTGACTAAGGTGATGAAGAAGGTGGAGCAAGGAGATCTGAGCGCCCGGGTCAAGCTTCCAGAGAAGGATGAGATGGGGAGACTGGGCAAGGACCTGAACGCGATGATCGATAAACTCGATCAGGCTAAGAAGGAAGCCGAAGAGTATCACCGGCAGCTCGTCCAGAGGGCTGATCGGATGGCTTCGATCGGAGAATTGGCGTCGGGGATCGCCCATGAGATCAGAAACCCTTTGGCAGGCATTCAGGGAGCGATCCAGATCCTTGGGGAGGGGTTTCCCAAAGGGGATGAGCGCAGAGGGATTACGGGCGAGATCCAGAAGCAGATCTATAAGTTAGAAAGGCTGGTGAAAGATCTTCTGAACTATGCCAAGCCCTTGCCTGCAAACTATCTCCCTGCCGATGTCAATGAGCTGGTGGATAAGGTGATCGGTTTTTTTATGATTCACCAGGGGAGATCCGACAGTTTGAAAATTGAAAAGAGGTTTGCTTCCACCCTTCCCAAGGTAATGATCGATTCCAATTCCCTCGAGCAGGCCTTCCTGAATATCATTCTCAATGCCCAGAACGCCATGCCCCAAGGAGGAGATTTCACGGTTTCCACCCGCCTTCAGGTGTCAAAGGAGGACGGAAGGGAGGTCCAGATCATTTTTGAAGATACAGGCATCGGGATTCCAAAGAAGAACCTGTCGAAGATCTTTAGCCCCTTCTTTTCCACCCGGACCGATGGAACCGGATTAGGCCTATCCATCACGAAGAATATTGTGGAACAGCATGGCGGAAGGATTGAGGTAGAGAGCCAGGTCAATGTTGGGACCAAATTCACGATCGTTCTCCCTGTCATCCATCAATAAAGAACGTATCCGTGGTCGCTTTCAGTGTGTTGGTACGAGTGCGGATAAGATGATCGCTTCGATTCGGGACATGTCACAGACAACCCGGTCACCGATTTTTGGGTAAACGATGACAAGAGCAAGAATCTTAGTTGTAGACGACGAATATCTCATTCGATGGACCCTGCAGCAGAATTTAGAGAAGGAAGGCTTCGAAGTCTTTCTTGCCGAGTCGGGAGAAGAGGCATTGGCCAGGGTTCAAGACGAGACGCCGGATTTGGTGCTCCTTGACATAAAGATGTCAGGGATGGATGGCTATGAAGTTCTGGAGAAGGCCCTCCGGATCGATCAAACAATCGTCCCCATCATGATTACGGCCTTCGATGACGTGGAGAAGGTCGTCAAGGCCATGAAATTGGGCGCCTTTGATTACATCACCAAACCCTTCGACTTTGAAAAGGTTTACCTCTCCATCCAGAAAGCCCTGGAGGCCTCGCAGCTTAAGAGGGAGATCAAGCGCCTCAGGCGGGAGACGAGAAGCAAGTTTGGTTTTGACCGCATCGTGGCCGTGAGCAAGGAGATGGAGAGGGTTCTTTGGGTAGCAGAAAAACTGGCCCAGAGTGACACCTCCTCAGTTCTGGTTCAGGGAGAGAGTGGCACGGGAAAAGAGGTTATCGCCCATGTCATCCATGAAAGGAGTGCGAGGGAGAGTAAACCCTTCGTCACCCTGAACTGCGCAGGCTTTCCGGAACAGATGCTTGAAAACGAAGTCTGCGGTCATGAGAAAGGAGCCTTCACCGATGCCAAGGAGCTCAAGAGGGGGCTTCTGGAGGTGGCGGATGGAGGGACGCTCTTTCTGGACGAGATCGGAGACATGAACCCGAACTTGCAGGCGAAACTTTTGAGACTCGTGGAGCAGAAGACATTCCGCAGGATCGGGGGCATCAAAGACATCCAAGTCGATGTGAGGATCATCACGGCTACGAACAGAGATTTGTTGAAGCTGAAGGAGGAAGGAAAGTTCAGGGAGGATCTTTTTTACAGGATCAATGTCGCCTCTCTTAAGATCCCTCCCCTCAGGGAGAGGCAGGAGGATATTCTTCCCCTCACAAAATTTTTCATCCAGAAGAACAATGAAGAATTTCATAAGAATGTCCAGAAAGTCTCAAAAGGGGTTGGAGACTTCTTTATGGAATACAATTGGCCGGGTAATGTGAGGGAACTGAGAAACCTGGTCGAAAGGGCGATGATCCTCGGCGAGGGAGATACCCTCCTGATGGAACACCTTCCCATGGAGATCCTCGGCCAGGGATCGAGGCAGGGCATTGCTATTGAGGGAATTCGAATTCCACCGGAAGGGATCTCGCTGGAAAAAGTGGAAGAGGCCCTTGTCAGGCAAGCCCTTAAGATGACCAATGGAAACCAGACCAGAGCCGCCAAGCTCCTCGACATCTCCCGCGACGTCCTCCGATACCGGATGCAAAAATTCGGGATCCTCGAATCGGAACCCACATAGACTCACGGATGCGTCCAGTCCTTTCATAAGCTGATGAAACATCATTCCGCCTTCGTCTCATAATCCTTCCCTGCTTCTATGCTTCATTTGCACCTTGCCTATCACTCCATTCCGCGCCCTGGCCTTTGTCGCCAACACGATGCTTTCCGGGGCCATGGAATTTTCTGGTCTGTGTGAGATTCCACAGGGGCTTGTGGCAAATTCCCCTAAGAAGTCTGAATGTTCACAAGCTTCACAAATAGGACAGGGTTGTCACTTTTCACCGCATTCATAACCTCCTGAATTTAGGCAATTTCTCAAACAGGCCGAGAAGATAGATTTTCATCCTGAAAGGGCTCGTTTCTGGAACAGGAGTTGCAATTCAAAGTGGCCATTCGAGGTTATTTTCGAAAGGAAGAGTGATCCGTGAAAGGTCTTCACCGAAAAAACTGGCTCCTGGTTCTCATCGCTACCTTGTTTCTGGTATCGGCTTGGGGCCCTCCTTCAGAAGCAAAAGTTGCGGCCAGCTTTCTTTACAATCTCTCCGACTTCACCGGCGTCATCCCGTTCACCTGGACAAGGGTTTCCGTAGACCAGGAGAGAGATGAAATCTATGTCCTTCATGAGAATCGGATCAGGGTATTCAATGCTTTTGGTATGGAAGTTTACCGCTTCGGTGATGATCTCGATCTCGGTCAAATCGTCGACATCGCCATCGATCAAGAAGGAAATATCCTGCTGCTTTCTTATACCACGTCGGATAAAGGGCCCCGGTACTCGATCCATATTTGTAACTACAGAGGGGAGCCGACTCTTGTAAGAGAACTGAAGGATCTGCCTCCAAAATTTGCGGGCTTTTCGCCCAATCGAATGGTTTATCGGGACGGAAATCTCTATTTTGTATCCTTCCTGGGATTGGAAGTGGTTGTCACAGATTTCAATGGGAACTTCAAGAAGGGTTATGACCTCCTTTCTTTGCTTGAACTTGGAGAAAAGGACAGAGGGAGTGTGGAAATCAGCGGATTCAGCGTGGATAAAGAAGGAAATATTCTCTTTACTGTTGCCGTCCTTTTTAAGGCCTACGTCCTATCAGCCGATGGCAGACTGGACTCATTCGGAAGGCCGGGAGGAGCACCGGGCCGTTTTAATGTCGTGGCAGGGATTGTTGCAGACAGCAAGGGGAACTATCTGATTGCCGACAAATTGAAGTCCGCAATAATGGTCTTCGACAAAAAGTACAATTTCCTGACTCAGTTTGGTTATCGCGGCTCCAAACCCGGGAATCTTGTGGTCCCGGATGAGATCGCCATTGACCAGCATGATAGGGTTTTCATCACCCAGGCGAGGAAGAGAGGGGTGAGTGTGTTCAGAATCACCCATTGAATCATTTCAAATTCTCCCTCGTAAGCAAAAGCGGTGACCCTAAGGGCGCGGGTTACCCATCCTGCAAAGGGGGACGAAAGTAAGAGGCAAAGGGGGTGGTAAGAAGGCATCGATTAAAGGGCGTAGAACGAACAAGAGAGAGTTGAGGCAAAAGTGGAAAAAGAAGAGAAACCTTTAACCATCCTCCGAAAAAGGTAAACCCGTCGTAAGATGGGGGCACAAAGCCGATGGGTCCCGAGTCGATGGAGGGATAGCCAGGTTGCCGGAGAAGAAGTCAAAAACAGAATCAAGAATAGAAAAACAGGAGGATGAGATGAGAGCAGTGAGATTAAGTCTGGTTATCATGGCAGCTGCCTTGTTAACCTTCGGAGTAAGCGGTTTAGCATATGCCTTCCACTCAGGCGGTGTCGCCGAGTGCGAGGGATGCCACACGATGCACACCCCGGCTACGGGTGGTTCATTCTTATTGGTCGGAACCGATCAAAGCTCAGCCTGTCTGACCTGCCACGAGCACGCCGGTGATACGGGTCCTTCGAGCTACCACGTCAGCACCCCGGGAGGAGAGGTAACGGCTGCTCCGCCCAAGCAGAGGACGCCCGGTGGCGACTTTGGCTGGTTGAAGAAGAATTACAGCGATACATCCGGCACCAATACCTACACGGAAGACGGTGCAACCCATGGTCACAACATCATCGCCGCTGATTTCAGCTACGCGGCCGATCCCACGAATACGACAGCCCCGGGCGGGACGTTTCCTGCGTCTCAGCTTGGCTGCCAGAGCTGCCATGACCCTCATGGACAGTTCCGGAGATTGCAGAGCGGAGCGGTCGTAAAGACCGGTGCACCGATCAAGGCATCCGGTTCGTATAACGGAACTGGCAATGAGCCTACAGCGACCGAGGCGGTTGGCGTTTACAGGCTTCTCGCTGGCGGCGGATATACGAAAGGTCCCGTCACATTCAATGGTGTCCCTGCCGCAAAAGCCCCGTCCAACTACAACCAGGGTGAGGCGACGAATCAGGTTCGAATCGCTTACGGCACCATGGCGACCAACGGGCATGTGGCCTGGGGAACCTGGTGTTCCACCTGCCACACGGATATGCACTCTTCCACCGGCTACGTCCACCCGACCGATGAAAATCTCGGATCGACGATTGCAGGTTTGTACAACGCATATGTCAAGTCCGGTGATATGACCGGGGCGCAGGCGACTTCATTTACTTCGCTCGTGCCCTTCGCAACGGGCAACGGCGCCGACTATGCGGCTCTGGCCCTTCTTGCCGGTAACGGCAACCCAACCTATGCCGGTCCCAGTTCCACGGACCAGGTGACCTGCCTGTCCTGTCACAGGGCCCATGCATCGGGTAATCTACACGCCCTTCGTTACGACAACGGATATGAATTTACGACCATTAATGGGCAGTATGTGGCCATCGACAACCCTTCGGTCACGGGAAGCCGTGCAGCGCTGCAGCGCCGGGGACGGACCATTGCGGATTGGCAAGCGACCTACTATGATCGCCCGGCAACCGTTTTCGCAACATACCAGCGTGTGCTCTGCAACAAGTGCCACGCAAAAGACTAGATCACCTTAAGGTTCTCTCCCTTCGGGAGTGATCGGGGTGAAGGAAACAAAGAGGGGGCCGGCAAGCAGCCGGCCCTCTTTTTTTAGTTGAAATTCAGAAGCCATTGATGATTAAATGGTGTCGAACAATGCGAACCGGTCTTCGTAAATTTATGGAATTGCCCAAATGAGAGACGATCACCGGTGGCAAGAGATCTCCAACTACATGATTACTCAGCGAAAAATACTTGGTTTACCCTATTTACTTCTATGGCAATTTCAGCGTTTATGAAGGTATGGATGCATAAGGCGTTACGCAAAAAAAAGACTGAAAGGAAGACTTGATGCCTTTAGGAGTGAGTCCCGAATGAAGAAGAGCCTGCCCCTCATCTGCCTATTCTTTTTGATGCTGGGAGGTTGCCAGGCTACTCTCACCAAGATTCTGCCTCCCCTCGAAGAGGAAGGTGAGGTTTATCTTTACCTGGAACCTTTTCCTCAAGTGGCAGAAAGACTCCGGTTCGATATGAGTGAGATCTTTGCAGTCAACGGAGACGGGAGAGAGATTGCTCTGACCCTTTCGCTTCAGGTGCTTCAGGGGCCTGAGATGAGGAGACAACGACTCCTTGCCTCCGGGCCTCTCCCTCCGGGCCCCTATGTCGGATTTTCGTTTAAGGTCAAAGAGGCGATCGTAAAGTCAGAAGAAGGAGAGGCGGCCCTACTCGTTCCGGAGACACCTTCCAGCATTGACCTTCCCTTCAGAATCGACCGAAGGGCGGGCCGGGTCATCTCCCTGGAATTGAAATATCCTGACTCGATACGGGACACGATTCATTTCACCCCTGCCTTTTCTGCCTTCATACCGAACAAACCGGTTAACAGCCGCATCGGGTATGTCACGAATTCTGGCTCAAACGACATGATCGTCTTCGACAAGAAGTCGGCACAGGTTTTCGCCGTGATCCCGACGGGAAGCGGGCCCTCGGGGATGGCGCTGGACCAGAACCTTCTCAGGGCTTATGTCGCACTTCCCAGCGATGATGCGATTGAAATGATCGATGTGACCGCTGGAGCGATCGTCAACAGGATGAGGCTCAGCACCGGTGATCGTCCCAAGGAATTGGCTCTCACTTCAGACGGGAAAAACCTTCTCTGCGTGAACAATGGTTCGAACAGCCTCAGTTTTATAGATCCTGGCTCACTCTTTGAGCTCGGCCGGATCAATGTGGGAAATGGTCCCCACTCCGTTCTGATCGATCAAACCGAGAGAAGGGCTTTCGTGTTCAATCGCATCTCCAGCACGATATCCGTGATTGACATCCCGAATCGGGCCCTGATCACCACCATCGGGACAGAACCGGGTCCTTTGAGAGGACAATTCAATAGGGGAGGTGACAGGCTCTTTGTCATCCATGAACTCTCTTCCTATCTCACGGTCATCGATCCCCGAACGCTTTCCACTGTCAGACGGTTTTCGGTCAGAATCGGAATGAATTCGATCAAGGTCGATACCCGAACGGACCTGGTCTATATTGGCAGGAAGATTGACCCCATGGTTGAGGTCTACGACCCTGTTTCCTTCGTGTCGGTTGATTATGTCAGGGCGGGAAGCGGGGTTACCTATATGACTATCGACGGCGAAGAGAACAACCTTTATATGGTTAATTCTCAGAAGAATCGTGTGACGATCAGTAACGTTGTGAGTAAGAAGATCGTTGGCGAGATCGATGTGGGAGAGGGACCATACTGGGTCACCATGATGGGAGAAAGATGAGTGGGTATGGGACAGCGGGCATAGGGATGGGGTGAGGGTACGGTTATGGAGCATGGACCAGCCCTCGCAATGTCTGTGAACCTACAGGGGAATGATGAGAATGGAAACCACCCATGAGCTCAACAGGTAAACCTTATGCATCGCGCTCAGCCCCCGATCTCTATCCGCATGAGTTTCCGATGCTCCATTCTCTATGCCCTCTGCTTGGTGTTTCTGTTGCTGCCGGAGGTCGGGTTGGCGGATAGCGTCCACGGGACCCTGGATTTCAATTACAGCTCCATCACGACCAAGACAACGGATGCCACTGGGAATGACACAAAGACCGATTCAACCACCCATAACCCCCGGTTCACCCTCAACATCGACAAAACGATCTATCCCAACCTCAGACTGATCGCGGGTGGAATGGGGGAAAGGATCGTTACCGACTCTGAAACCAATGGCGAGGATACCAAAACAACTCTGACAAGGATTAGACCTTTTCTGGACTTGAGATTACATACCCCCTTCTATACTGCGGGCGTGGGTTACAGCCGGAGGGAGGAAACCATTAAGACCTCCGGTGTGCCCTCCACCACGGACGTGAACGAGGAGTATAATGCCATACTGGGATGGAGGCCCGCGGGGTTTCCATCGTGGGAAATGCGATACCGAAGGACGAACAACTTTGACGAGGACCGTTCCGTTCAGGACATCAACCAGGACTTCTACTCCTTGATATCGAAATATGAATACAAAGGCCTGACCATCGACTATCTGGGAACCTACACGGAGACGAAAGACAACATCATTCATTTCACGACGGAAGATCTGCTCCATAGCGCAAGGCTGAGTTATGGGGGGACCTTTATCAATGACCGGCTTTCTTTATATTCCACTTACAATTATACCCATCAGGAGGTTAAGACGACGGCGGCTGGTTCCGGATTCGTCAGTTTGCAGATTTTCCCCGTTCAAGGTCTTTTTAGTCTTGACGACACACCGACGGATGGCCCCCCGCTGGACCCTGCTCCGGCCTTGATCGATGGCAACGTGTTAGTGAGCACAGGGGTCAATATAGGAGTCCCTTCTCTTGGAGGAGATAGCAGGCCAAGGAACATTGGTCTCGACTTCGGCATTACCACAGAGGTGAGTCAGCTCTTTGTATGGGTTGACAGGGAACTTCCGACGGGCATTTCCGATTCTTTTTCCTGGCAGATCTACACCAGCCCCGATAATGCGACCTGGACATTGAGCACAACCGTCAATCCTGCAGTTTTTAACTCATTCCAGAACCGTTTTGAAATAGACTTTCCGAATGTAACCACCCGCTTCATCAAGGTGGTTGTGGATCCGCTCACCGCAGCCGAGGCGGCGTTGGTGCCGACCTTTCTAAACCCGGATGCCATCCATGTCACGGAACTCCAGGCCTTCAGCCGAAAGGCTGCCAGGGAGCTTGAAGGGAGTGTCAGGAGAACTTCTCAGATCTACAATCTGGACACCAAAACCAGGATCCTCGACCTGCCGGCTTTGTACTACGACCTCACGTATTACCTGAATAAGGTGGATCCGTCCGGCCAAAAGGAGACCACCCTTTCCAACGGTTTTTCTCTTATCCACAGGTTCAGCACGATCTTTTCGACAACCGCAAAGGTCGCCAGGGAGGAAGGGAAAGAGCGGGATGAGAATCGGGTTGCATACATCTTTAATTCCGCAGTCAACGCTGACTTCCTCAGGACATTGAGAAGCAGCCTGGTCTTAAGCGGAAGGGACGAGGAAATTGGCGGAAGACCCAGTCATACTTACTCGGTGATCCTGAACAATACGGCCGAGCTATACAAAGGGGTCGACATCAACCTGAATGGCGGAATGACCTTTGCAAAAGACGAGACGGGCGAACGCCAGCGGACAACCCTATTTAATTTTCTCTCAACCATCACACCCCGCAGGGACTTGACTTTGAACTTGAACTATTCCGATACGATCGCCCGTCGGTCGGGCGGGGAGAGAGAAAGTGATACCGAGCAGACCCAGAGAGGAGAGGTGACGGTCTCTTATTACCCTTTCAGGACGCTGAATCTTTTTGGCAGGATCGAGATCATTACCCAAACTCATGAAGATACCAGAACAACCAAGGATTATGGCCTGAACTGGGCGCCCTTTCCCGACGGGGCTCTCCAATTGAGTTTTATTTTTGACGAGGAACTGCGGTCCGAGGATAATGGTTTGAACAGGATCATTGCCCCGACGTTGAGATGGAATATGACGAAACGATCCTACGTGGATCTCACCTATCAGATGATCAAAAGCGAATCGAATCAACAGAAGACGGACTCAAAAGTCATCAGTACCAATTTGAAGGTGTTTTTCTGAACCGGTCATCAAACCCTATGCTTTCCATTGCCAGCGGGGCAGGTTGTTGCGAGAGGTTTTCTGGGTTATATTTTTCTGTAGTTTCTTGCATCGGAGCTCGGTGCCTTTTCAAAGGGGAAAGAAGATGAGAAAAGTGCCGAATCGGCGCAGAGTCGGGTTACTTCTAATGCTCATTCTGGCTGGATGTGCGGCCTCTCAGCAGGCGACGTATGTCGACCCGAATATGGATTTCGGCGCGATCCAGACGGTTGCAGTTATGCCCTTTACGAACCTGGCGAGGGATCCTGTTGTGCCGGAGAGAGTCAGAGACGTCTTTATCAACAAGCTCTTAGCGACCGGTACCATCTACGTTCTGCCTCCGGGCGAAGTCGCTCGTGGAGTGGCAAGGGCGGAGATAGCCACTCCGGCCACCCCTTCTCCTGAAGAGGTCGTGAAATTAGGGGGGATTATTAAAGTTCAAGCTATTTTTACGGGAGTCGTGAGGGAATACGGAGAAGTAAGGGCAGGGACCACTGCCGCGAATATGATCTCCGTGAGCCTTCAGATGATTGAGACACAGACAGGGAAGGTGGTGTGGACCGCGTCCTCAACGAAGGGTGGGATTACGATTTGGGACCGGCTTTTCGGAGGAGGCGGGAAGCCGATGAACGTGGTTACGGAAGAAGCGGTCGATGATCTTCTGGCCCAACTTTTCAAATAGATGAAACGATTTCGCCACAGAGACAAAAGGAAAAAATGTTGGTTGATCTTTCTTGCTTTGGCCGTCTGCCTTGCGGGGTGCACAGGCAGGACCGAAGCGATCAAGAAACCCCCTTCCATCATCGATACGAAATTCCCGATCGTTATCTATCCCGTCGAGAACTTGAGTGGAACCAAAGCTCCTGCTCAGGAGATCAGGGATCTGGTCACAGAGAAACTGAAAAGGAATGGGTTCAACATCCTCGGAGAAGAGGATCTTGAAAAATTCATGGCGAAAAATCGCATCCGATATACGGGGGGCTTGGATGGAACGACGGCGAAAGCATTTAGAGAGCAGATCGGTGTCAAAGGGGTCCTGATCCTATCGGTGGAACTTTATAGCGAGGAAATGCCTCCAAAGTTCTCTCTGATCGCAAGGTTGGTTTCGACAGGAGAACGATCAACGATTCTGTGGACCGACGGAGTCGGAATGGCAGGGGATGATTCACCAGGCCTTTTCAGTCTGGGCTTGATCGAGGATCCGAAAATACTTGTGAACAAAGCCATCGAGGCTCTCGTTGCTTCTCTCGAAAGCTTTCTGTCAAGCCGATCCGAAAGTCTGTCTGTGCAGGTGAAAAAGCTGTACCGGCCCAAGATCAGCTATCGCTCTTCTCTGTTGGAAACAGAGAAGAAGTACACCCTTGCCGTCATCCCTTTCTTCAATGTCAGCGAGAGGAAATATGCCGGGGAAATCCTGTTGTTGCATTTCGTGAAGCAGTTGAAAGAATTCGACAACCTCGATGTGATCGAGCCCGGAATCGTCAGGCAGGAGCTTCTCAACCTGAGGATTATCATGGAAGATAGTATTTCCCTTGCTCAGGCCGAGGTTCTCTTCGAGACGCTCAATGTAGACTTGATCCTTGCAGGAAAAGTGATGGATTATCAGGATTACCGGAGCGCCTGGGGGAAGGCGAAAGTAGATTTTTCCTCGCAGCTCTATGACCGGAAGAGCCGCATGCTCGTTTGGAGTTCAAGAAGTTATAATGATGGTGAAGAAGCGGTCTATTTTTTTGATTGGGGAAAGGTGAACACGGCTCACGAGTTGACAACCCGAATGATCCGGGCGATCGGAGAAAGGGTTGCCGGCAGAAGAAGGGATGGAGATCAATGAAATGAAGCACTTCGCATTAAGCTTATTCATCATAGTTTTTTTGCTCCTGGGGGCCAGTCCATTTGCGGCCGAGTTAGATTTGCCTGTGGTGAAAGGCAAGAAAGTCGTCGCAATGGTTAACGGGGAACCGATCACTCTTGAAGAGTACAAGCAGGACCTTGGATCCATGGATACAAAAGAGGCTGATCGGAAGAAGGCCGAGAAGCAGGAGAAGGATCTCCTGAGACGCCTGATCAATACCCGGCTGATCGTACAGGAGGGAAAGAGGGCGGGACTGAATGAGTTGCCTGAAATCAAACAGCGGGTCGAGGTATTCTCGAGGGTTACGCTCAGGGAAGAATTGATGGAGAGGCATATCAAGAACGTAAGACCCGATCCTAAAGATGTTGAAAAGCGTTATCAGGAATTGGTGAAGGAATGGAAAATGAGTTCAGCCCTTTTCGAGCAAGAGGACGCTGCAAAGAAGCTGGCGAGGGCGGCAAAGGAGGGGAAGAGCTTCGATAAAACGCTCGAGCAGTTGGTTTCCGATGGACTCGCCAAGAAGAGCGAAATCGGAAAGTATTTGAAGCATACCGAGTTGCTGCCGGAGATTGCAACCGCCGTCGGCCAGATGAAGATGGGTGAGATCAGCCCCGTCATCCGCCTGAAGTCGGGTTTCGCCGTATTGAGATTGGAGGGCGTACGCTATCCTGAAGATGCTCAGGCAAAAGAACAGGCAAGACAAGAGATTTTGACGCGAAGACAAAAAGAAGCTTTGGCGAAGTATGATGATGAACTGAGAAAGAAGCATGCAACGGTCAAGCAGAAGGTACTCGATGCGCTGGACTTTGAATCCAAAGAGCCCGGATTCCAGAAGCTTTCGAAGGATCAGAGAACTGTGGCTGAGATAAAGGGTGAGAAACCTATTACGGTGGCTGAATTGACGGATTATATTCGGCAACAGCTTTATCACGGCGTTGAAAGGGCGATTGAAAGCAAGAGGATTAATAAGAGAAAGGTTCAGATCTTGGATGAAATGATCCACAAAAGGGTGTTTATCAAAGAAGCCCTCCGGCTGGGTATAGACAAGACGGACCGTTACCAGTCGAAAGTAAAGGAGCACGAGGATTCCCTCCTCTTTGGAGCCTATATTCAGAAGGCGGTGGCGCCGGAGATCAAACTGCAGGAAAAGGAGCTTGAGAGCCACTACAGCAAACATATCAAGGATTATACGACCCCTGAAATGATGAAGATCGAAAGCCTGGTCTTTCGGACAAGACGGGATGCCGAGGCAGGGATCGAGAAGCTGAAAAAGGGGGTCGAATTCAAGTGGCTCAGGGAGAATGCGCCGGGACAGGTGGATCGAGACTCGGAAAAGGTCATGAGTTTTGAAGGAAAACTGGTGGTGGTGAAAGATTTCCCGGAAGGCATGCAGAAGGCTGTTGCAGGGGCTCGTGCCGGAGATTCGAGGATCTATGAAAGCCCGAAAGGCCATTTCTATCTTTTGGCGATCGGAGAGGTGGTTCCTGAAAAGCCCCAGCCCTATCAGGAAATCAAGGGTGAGATTGCCAAGAAAGTCTACAGTGAAAAATTGAAGAAGGCGGTGGAGGATCTGGCAGACCAATTGAGAGCCCTGTCGGATGTCAAGATTTATTTAAAGGGTTAATCGGAGGGGGCGTATACCCTCCTCACCCCACCCTCTCCCCTGGGAGAGAGTGGAAGGATGCCATGTTTTGAAGAGGCGTTGACATGTTATCATTTCTCCGTCTGAGAACGACACGGACCGTTTTGGGGATAGGGATTGCCCTCTGTGGAATGAGTCTGCTCGCCTACGGCCAGATCCCCAAAAAGGGCTTTAAACCGGCCCCTGAATCAGGGAAACCCGGATTTGCCCGGAAAGACTGCCTCGACTGCCACAAAAAGTTTGCCGCTCAATACCTCGGGATGAAGCATATCCATCCCCTGGTCAAGGAGAAGAAGTGCGAAGAGTGTCACCTCCGGCATGGTCTGGTGGGAAAGCTGATACTGAAGAAAGAAGGGAACGAGGTCTGCTTCCCTTGCCACAGCAGAGAGAAGATCGGCCTCAACAAGAAAAACATCCATACGGCGCTCAAGCGAGCAAAATGCATTGCCTGCCATGATCCCCACGCCTCCCAGGCCGCTGATCTGCTTAAGGCCGAAGGCAGCCAGGCTTGCTTTCAATGTCATAAGAAGGAGAATTACGAGAAGAAGGTCATTCACAAGATCGAACAGACAAAAGGGTGCACGGCCTGTCACCGATCTCACAGTTCGGATGAAGCAAACCTCCTTGTGCAAGCCGAACCTTCTCTTTGTTTCACATGTCATGACAGCACCAAAGCCCCCTTTAAGAAAGCCCACGGCGATTATCCTGTGGGAAAGGCCTCGTGTCTAGGATGTCATAACCCTCACACGTCGTTACAGCCGAAACTGATGAAAGCGAGTCTCCATAGTCCCGTCAAGGACGGGTGCGATGCTTGCCACAAGCCGGCGTCCTCGGAAAAGCCTTTTGAAACATCCCAAAGTGGAAGCGAATTGTGTTCAAATTGCCATGAAGCCTCCTCCCTGAAAGCCGGAGGAACCATTGATCACAGCCCTTTCAAAGAAGGAATGTGTTTCTCCTGCCACACTCCCCATGCCTCGGAAAATGCGAAACTCCTCGTCAAGAAAGGCAATCTGTTGTGTTTTGATTGTCACGCTGAGAAGCAAGAAAAGGTGGGAGTGAATCATGCTCCTGTCGTCGATGATACGGGATGTCTTTCCTGTCATTCTGCCCATGCGGCAAAGGCAAAAGGTCTTCTGAAGGCAAAGGACGTGGAGTTGTGTTACACGTGCCACGCAAAAACGAAAGAAGCCCAAAGATTCAAGACGGTCCACGCCCCCTTCAGCCAGGACGAATGCGCATCCTGTCATAATCCTCATGGTTCCAATTTCAAGAGCATTTTGAATGACCGAATGGATCGGATCTGCTATGCCTGCCACACCGATGCCGAAACAAAATTCGCAAAAACCTACACCCATAAGCCGATTTCGGACGCCAACTGTGACGGGTGTCATTCTTCCCATGGTTCGAATGAAAAGAGTCTGCTCAAGGGTCCCACCGCCAAGCTGTGCGCTCAATGTCACGGCGACCTGATGAAAGAAGCTGTCGGAGGGACAAACCATGCTCCATTTACCGAAGCAGACTGCCTGACATGCCATGATGCCCATGGAAGCAATACGAAAGGAATGATCGTCAAAAAGGAGGGCCCCCTTTGTTTTTCTTGTCATGAAGACCTGAGCAAAGGGATGGAAAAAGGAACGAGCCGGCATAAACCGGTTCTCTCCGACGAGTGTACGAAGTGCCACAGCCCGCATAAGTCGAAATTGGATAAGCTTGTCTTGGCGAAAAGCCCGGATCTTTGCCTGACGTGCCATAAAGACTTGAAGGCAAGATTGGAAAAAGAGAAGGCTCATCAGCCTGCCGCCAGGAACTGTGAAAGGTGTCATAAGCCTCATTTTTCAGAGGAGACCGCTCTCATCAATCAGAAGATTCAATCCCTTTGCGGCGAGTGCCATGATTATAAGAAGGCCTCCTACGGAAAAGCCCATCTCAGCATCAGTCCGGAAGTGATGGATTGCAGGAATTGTCATGAGCCTCACGCTTCAAAGGATCCGAAATTCTTTAAGGCAAACATGCATGCTCCCTTTGCGGGAAGAGCGTGTGAGGAATGCCATATCGTTTTAGAGGTGGAAAAGAAGTGACGCCAAGCGCAAGGCGCAGAGCGCATGGCGTGAGAACTCCGTAGGCCCCACCCGAAAAAGATCTTTCCTTTCGGAGGGGGGGCTGATTTTCCTCTCTTTAGCAAAGGGAGGCGAGGAGGGATTGGGTGAGAAGTCCAGATGGTTCAAAGGAAGGACAGGGCATGAAGATTCGGCTCAAATGGGTTTTCTTATTCTCGGTCGCTATTCCCCTCTTTGTTCTTTCTGTCGCCTACTCACAGGATCCGTTCAGGTTGAAGCCTGGCGCAAAGGGAAAACTCTGTCTGAACTGCCATGAACCGTTCCAGGATAAGCTGAAAAGCCCCTTTGTCCACACCCCTGTAAAAGAGGGCGAATGCTCCGAATGTCACAACCCCCATACCTCTTCTCACGGGAAGCTCCTTTCCGAAGATCCTCAGAAGGTTTGCATCAAGTGCCACGAAGGACTCCTGCCGGAAAAACCGAAGAGCGCCCACAGCATCGTGATCCAAGGAAATTGTGTCAAATGCCACGATCCCCATGCTTCAAATCACAAGGGAAACCTACTCAAAGCAGGAAATGAACTCTGCTTCGGGTGTCACAAAAATATTGGCGATGCGGTCGCGAAGGTCAAATTCAAGCATGCCCCGGTGGAAAAGGGATGCCTGAATTGTCATGATCCTCACGCCTCGGCTAAGGCGGTTGCTCTTCTGAAAAATGATCTCGTCCCCCTGTGTCTGGAGTGCCACAAACCCGACCGCCCTGCCTTTGCCAAGCAGCATGTCAATTATCCAGTGGTCAAAGCGGATTGCTCGTCCTGCCACGATCCTCACGGTTCTGACAATGCAGGAATACTCTTCACCTACGTCCATGAGCCGGTGGCCAACCGCATGTGCAGCCAGTGTCACGAAGCTGCGACCTCCCCGGACCCTTTCAAGACTCGAAGGGGAGGCTTTGAGTTGTGCAGGGGGTGCCATAGCAATATGATGAATGAAACCTTGAATCAGAACCGCGTCCACTGGCCTCTGATGGATAAGACGGGCTGCATGAACTGTCATGAACCTCATGCCTCAAAAGGGAAGAAACTGGTCAAGGGGGACATGGTGAGTCTTTGCGGGAGGTGTCATTCGGATACCGTCGAGAATATGCGGAAGCTTGCCGCGAAAGATAAAGAAGAGAAGGCTGCTGCAAAGGGGAGACAACCCAAAGGAGAGCTTGTCCATCAACCGGTCCAAGAGGGAGAGTGCTTGACCTGTCACTCGGTCCATGGGTCCAATCAGGTCCTCCTCATGAAACAGCGCTCCATGATCGAGCTCTGCGGGAACTGTCACGACTGGCTGAAGCACACCTCACACCCCATGGGAGAGAAAGTGATCGACTCGAGAAATAAGAACCTGACGATGGACTGCCTTAGCTGCCACAGGTCCCACGGGACAGGCTACAGGTATATGGTGCCTTTCTCCACACCGACGGAACTGTGCGTCCAGTGCCACAAACAATTGAAGAGGTAGTGAAGTCAGTGATCCGTGAACAGAACTTTCGAGGTGATCGAATCATGCAAGTCCTCACGTCGTATGGCCCAAAACGGAGAACCCGCAGCCATTCAAGAAAAAAGAAGGTTTTGCCGTTCCCCTGTCTTGGAAAGAAGGGGTTCGTTCTTGCGGTGAAATTTATTTTGTTTCTTGGCCTCCTGTTCCCTTTGAGCGCTTTCGGTGCCGAACCCATAAGGCTCCGATACGTCCGGGCGGTCTATTTCGATGACAAAGGCGGCGCCATGAAACAGCCCGAAGGAGTAGCGTGTAATGAGAAAGGCCTTCTGATCGTAGGAGATACCGGGAACGGCCGCCTCCTGCAATACAGCTACCAGGAAAAGAGCCTGAAAGATGGAAGGGAGATCAGAGTCCCCCAGCTTCCATGCCCCATACGGATCCAGGTGAATTCAAAAGGAGAGATCTTTGCCCTCGACGGCAAAGAGCGACGGATCATTCGTTTAAGCGCTGAAGGAGAGTATAAAGGATACGTTAACCCCGAAGGGGTTCCATCCCCGTCGTCATTCGTTCCCAGGAGCTTCAAGATCGATTCAAAGGATAACTTCTACATTCTGGATATATTTGGAGCGCGGGTGATCCTGATCAGTCCTGACGGAAAGTATCAAAGGCATGTGGATTTTCCGAAGGACTATGGCTTTTTTTCAGACCTTCAAGTCGATCTCAAAGGAAGTATATTTCTGGTCGACTCTGTGAAGCACAGGGTCTTTTCCGCCGGAAAAGAGGCCAAGGAATTTTCGGCCTTGACTCAGAATTTAAGGGGATATCTGAATTTCCCTACTGCCATGACTTCAGACAACAGAGGTATGATCTATCTCGTGGACGAGAATGGCGGAGGTATCGTCATCCTGGGTCAGGACGGTTCCTTTTTAGGGAGACAGCTCAGCATGGGCTGGAATGAAGGACTTCTTTACTATCCATCCCAGATCTGTATCAACGATAAAGGGGACGTTTTTGTGGCGGACAGGGGGAATAGTCGAGTTCAGATCTTTAGTGTTCTCAAGTAAAAGCAGCCCCTTGGGATTTGTCCTTGCCTTGAGTGGAAGATTGTCCCTCAAGAGATTCCCGATCATCCTTATTTCCCATACTTTCGAGAAAATACAGCCTTTTTGATCAAAAAATACATACTTTACCCCATTCATCTCCCCGCCCTATCTTCGATACCCTGAAAGTAATCCTAATTACAACACCCTAAGGTATCCGAAAAGAATGCTGCGGTGGACTGTCATCAATTTTAAGGTTTCTATCGATGGAAGGAAAACGAGGAGGTGAAATTATGAGGAGAAAAGCTTTTGTTTTGTTACCCATTTCGTTGATTTTTCTTCTTGTTTTCATTGAAACAGGCGGTGTCAGGGCCGATGAGGGGTATGCCGGCTCTGAGACCTGCAAGGGGTGTCATGAAGACGCTTTTAAGAGTTATTCCAAATCGCCTCATGGCAAAAAGGCAATATCCTGGGGGCCAGCTGCCAAAGACGGCTGTGAATCATGCCATGGGCCCGGGGCTGAGCATGCCGGGAAAGGCGGAGGGAAAGGGGTAGCTATCTTCGCCTTCGGAAGGGATGTCGATTCCAGAACACGGGCATCCAAATGCCTTTCCTGCCATGAGGAATCAAAGACTCTGGCCTCTTGGGATATCGGCAGGCATAAATCCGCAGGTGTATCTTGTGACAACTGTCATTCCATCCATGGAGGAACGGGTAGATCCTCGAGACCCAAGGAGCCCGATCTCTGCTATTCCTGCCACAAATACATCAGGACCCAGCAGAATAAGCAGTCCCATCATCCGGTGAAAGAGGGCAGGATCACATGCAGTCATTGCCATGATCCTCATGGGACTTTTGGACCCAGGATGGTGAAGGCGGATTCGGTGAATGATCTTTGTTACAAGTGTCACGCCGAAAAGAGAGGCCCGTATGCTTTTGAGCATCCTCCGGTGCACGAAAACTGCCTGACCTGTCACGAAATCCACGGAAGCAACCATACCAAACTCCTGGTTAGAAAAGTTCCTTTTCTCTGCCAGAGCTGTCACTCAACAGAAGGTCATCCAAGCAGGCCCTACACCAATTTGCATGCTTTTGGAGGATCTGCTACGGCGCAGAAGAACAAGTTCTTCGGACGTTCGTGCCTGAACTGCCACGGGAATATTCACGGAAGCAGCCGATCCCAAGGCTTTATTCGATAAGGAGGTGAGAGAATGAAACGAATCATAATCATACTCTTGATGATATTGTGCTTGATCCCCTTCTCCCCAGCCTTTGCCGAAGAGAAGCGAATCGAGGGAGAGATTTCAGCTATTGGTACCTATATCGGTGTCGATGCGAAAGAGGGCGGTGAAGCGAAATTTACCGAGTACAAAGATCTCAAGGAGAACGGTGGCCTTTACGGAAGATTCCGTCTCAATTATGATACGGAGAAGTACTTCCTCAATCTGAAAGCCAGCGACATGGCTTATGATACCCAGAGATATAAGCTCGAAGGGGGATCATGGGGAAAATTCAAGTATGACCTTTTTTACCAGGAAATTCCCCACAATATTACATTCGATGCCAGAACCTTTTTCCAGGGTGCCGGCAGTGATACCCTGACCGGTGCCCCGAACGCGAATGTCGATACGTGGAATACCTTCGACTATTCTTACGAGAGAAAACAGTACGGTGGAGGCCTGAAGATGAATATGCTCAAGCCGTTTTTCTTCGATGCCTCCTTTGAGAGAGAGGAGAGGGATGGGATCAAGCCGACTGGCGCGGGTAACGACCGGACGGGTCCTACATTTGAACTTCCGGAGCCGGTCGATTATCTCACAAACAATCTGAAGCTTGAGGGAGGATTTGCGAAGAACCCGCTCTTCCTTTCCGTCGCATATCTGCAAAGCGAATTTAATAACAGCAACACGGTCCTGAATTTCAGAAACCCTGTCACGGGAGCACAGGATATCTTCTCCCTCCCCCCGGACAACACTTACGGGAAAGGGATATTCAAAGGGGGGGTTAAACTTCCCTTCAATAGCAGATTCAGCACCAACATCGGCTTTGCAAAGGGAGAATCGGATACATCCACTTTCTCGACGTTTGACGGAGAAGTCAAAAACCGAAATTACGATTTCTTCCTCGCTTCGAACCCAGTCCATTTCTTAACCACTAAGGTGTTTTA
Source organism: Thermodesulfobacteriota bacterium (assembly GCA_041947025.1). GTDB lineage: Bacteria > Desulfobacterota > BSN033 > BSN033 > UBA1163 > CAVTZZ01. The sequence continues at coordinate 78,249 of JBHGBJ010000016.1, read as the reverse complement.
CAAGTATTACAAAAGGGATAACAAATCTGACGATTCTTCGGGAACGGTGGTCCATTTTCTGGATTACGACGTTAAGAATTACGGAGGAGAAATCGGTTTGAGGCTCCCTGCAAGGCTCTACCTGACCGGTGGGTATCAATATGTAAAAACAGAGAGGGAGTTTTCCGAGGATCCGGATGAAGTTTTACCCTTCAACAAGGACGACATCTATTCTGTTGAGTTAAGATGGAGCGGCCTTGACTTTATGGATATCAGGGTGATCTACGAGAATTTGGACCGGGACGCGAAATATCAAAGCCCCGAGACCGCTGCCCAGCGGAACCGGATGTATGCCTATGCTGCGCAAGATCGGGATCTATTCAAAACGTCTATCGATTTCTTCCCCTGGGAGAACCTCAATTTGGGGTTTGAATACAGGCACAGGAAATCAGACTATACCGATACCACCTTCGGGTTGAAGAAGGATAAGAGAGATGAATTCGGAAGCAATGCCTCTTACGAATTGGGGAAGATAGCCAGGTTGTATGGGAACATTGATTTTGGAGTAATCAAATTCTCGCCTGACTTGGCGAGGAGCGACCTCCCATGGGATGCCGACCAGAAAGATAGGACCTTTGCCTATGGGTTCGGAACTGAAATCTATGCCATTCCCAACAAACTGACTTTCGTATTTCACCATGACTATCTGAGATCGAATGGTAATGTTGACTTCACCCTCGATCCGGGACTGTTTGTTGCTGCAAACGGACTCGCTCCTGCAGCCACCGGGGCGAACAACGATACCATTGATATCATGAGATCAGAGGACTACACGCTGTACGGTTTTAAGATCAAGACGATCTATTATTTCACGAAGGCTTTTGTCGCTTCATTAGGGTATGCATATGAAAGATTCAAGTACAGTGACGCCCAACTGGACGGGTACCAGTTTGTTCCCGGCGGCGGATCGGGCAGCAACGGTGCCTATCTGACCGGAGCTTACAAAGACCTGTCTTACAAGGCAAATATGGTGTTTGGTGGCCTCACGTATAAGTTTTAGCGGAGCCTTTCTTAAGGGGGTTCGGTCGAAATCAAAACTTTTGAAAAAGCGGCAGGTCAATGATCTGCCGCTTTGATTCACTTAAATCCCTTCCCTTTTATCCCATTCAATCAGTTCATCCCTAACCCTCATTCTCTCCCTCGATACCACACTCGTGATCCCTTCTCCTGTTTTCCCAAAGCCGCTCAATCTTGTGAAGTGTTTAGAGACAAAGAAGCCAGACATTAGTTCGAAACTATAGAGTAATTTTTTCAAAAGAATTGTTTTATTGATCCATTTATGATAACATTGCAAACTATACTAAAGGTGGATAGGCAACTGGAATGCGCAAGGATTGACGATTTAATGATCGTTGCACCCTATTCGGAGGCTTTCGATGGGAATTGACAAGCTATGGGGAGGACGATTTGAAGAGCTTCCATCCGAGGAGATGGTCGATTTTCTTTCGGGAAGAGATGTGAGGGGAATTCCGCCACGGGACGAAGGGTTGATCCCTTATGATCTGTGGGGCAACCAGGCTCATGTTCTCATGCTCTGTCGCCAGGGTATTCTTTCACACAGGGATGGGAAGAAGATCCTGAGAGGCTTAAGAGAACTCGAAAGGCTTCATCAAGAAGGGAAGTTCAAATTGGATCCCTCTAGGGAGGACGTTCACTCCAATATTGAGAGTTTCTTGATTGAGCGGTTGGGAATTGAGTACGGAGGAAAGGTTCATACGGGAAGAAGCCGCAACGACCAGATTGCCCTTGACATGCGGCTCTATCTTCGGGATCAGGTGTTAGAATTTATTGAAAGATTGATCGGACTGATTGAGATGCTTCTCCAGCGGGCTTACCAACATCGTTTGACGGTCATGCCCGGCTATACCCATCATCAGCACGCTGTGGCCACCACCTTTGGTCACCTTCTCCTTTCCTTCGCGGAATCCCTCCAGCGGGATGTGAAGAGATTTATTCACTGGTTTGATCTCTTCAATAAGAATCCTTTAGGAGCCGCTGCGGGCTATGGCACCTCTTTCAACGTCGATCGGCGGTTGACATCAAAGCTCCTGGGATTTGAGGCTCCGACAGAAAATGTCACGGATCCGATCACCCAGCGATGGGAGCCCGAAGCGGAGCTGGCCTTTGCCGCGGCAGTGATGATGGATCATCTCTCGACCATGGCCCAAACCCTGATCCTTCTCTCCACGGCAGAGTTCAATATGGTCCGATTGAGCGACCGACACTGTTCGGGCAGTTCGATCATGCCACAAAAACGGAATCCCTGTTCTCTGGAAGTAATCAAAGCTAAGACTTCCTTCGCCCATGGGATGGTGATGAGCCTCCTTTCAGTCGGAAAGGCCCTCTTCATGGGATATAACCGGGATACGCAATGGACGAAATATTGGATTATGGATCTGGTGGAGGAATCTCAACCCTGCCTCTCCGTCATGACCGATGTGATCAAACTCCTGCAAGTCCATGAGAATCAAATGTTCGAAGAGGCTCAGGAGGGGTTTGTCGGCGCGACCCCTTTCATGGAATGGATGGTACGCTCCTTCGGCCTTCCTTTACGGAAGGCCAAGATGGTGACGGAGAGAGCCGTCAGGTATTCAGAGAAGGAAGGAGGTGAAAAAGTCTCCTATCGGAGCCTCAAAAGGGCCCTTGATGAGATGGGGATCAATCTTTCAATCGCGGAAGAGGATGTGATGAGGATGCAGAGTCCGGAAAGCATATTGACAGAGACCCTTTCCATAGGGACTCCTTCGGAGAAGAGGGTGAAGGAGAATATCGCATCTCTTCGGGCGAAGGCGAGAGCGGGCAGGAGTTGGTTGACCCGGAAGAAAAGGGTGATTGAAAAGAGCAAGGCATTGGTGTCGAGGATGGAGAAAACGTTAAAGAGTTAGAGAGCACTCATGAGCTACGGAAAGCTGACAAATCAAGAATTCGATTTGATCAAGAGGATTGTGGGATTCGAAAGGATGTCTGCGGGGGATTCGGTCTTGGATCTTCATGGCAAGGACGAGGGCTTTCATCCGAAACGAAGGCCTGACCTAGTCGTCTGGCCATTGAACGCGGAAGAGGTCAGTCAAATTCTGAAGATGGCCAATGAGAGACGGATCCCTGTGACTCCATGGGGTGCCGGGACCAGTATCGAAGGCAATCCCAACCCGGTTGAAGGCGGTATGGTCTTAGACCTTCAACAGATGAACCATATCCTTCAGCTGAGGACAGAGGACCTTCAGGTACAGGTTGAGGCAGGAGTCATCTATAAAGAATTGAACCAGCACTTGTCTCGCCATGGCCTTTTCTTTCCGCCGGATCCTGGGGCGGCAGCGACCATTGGCGGGATGGTAGGCAATAACGCCAGCGGTATCCGGACAGTCAAATATGGATCAACAAAGGATTTTGTTCTCAACATGGTCATCGTCCTGCCCTCCGGGGAAATCATCCGGACAGGGACCCATGCGGTCAAGAGTTCGTCAGGATATGATCTGTGCCGGCTCTTCATCGGATCAGAAGGGACACTGGGTGTGGTCACGGAAGTGACCCTTCGCCTGGTCGGCCTTCCAGCAGAGTTCATGGCCAGCGTCGTCCAATTTCAAACGGTGCCCGAAGCCACCCATGCGGTTTCTCAAATCATGCGTTCGGGACTTTCGCCGGCAGCCCTCGAACTTCTGGATAGCCGAACGATTCAGGTGGTCAACCAGTATAAGAAGCTTTCGTTACAGGAGAAGCCCACCTTATTTATTGAATTTCACGGAACAAGCGCGAGTGGTTTAAAAGAGGAGTTGGAGGTCGTGAAAGAGATTTGCAAAGACAATGGATCTCTTCAGTTTGAATCGGGGATCGGCAGGGAAGAACGAAATCGTCTCTGGGAGGCACGGTATGATGTCCGTGAATCGATTAAGGCAAACAACCCCGGCTTTACCGCTTTGGTCATTGATACCGCTGTCCCGATCTCAAAATATCCGGATATGGTCGAGTGGGGGCAGAAGGTGGTGACGAGGAAAGGATTGAAGGGATACGCCTTTGGCCATGCCGGGAGTGGAAATCTCCATATGGAGATTTTAGGGATCCGTCAAGAAGAGGACCAGTGGCAGAAGGTTCTGGAGGCAGCGGATGAGATTGTCCATTTCGCGTTGGAGTGTGGGGGGACCGCAACCGGCGAGCATGGTGTGGGGATCGGAAAGAGGAAATTCATGAAGAGAGAGCATGGGGAAAGCCTCAAGATCATGAGACAGATCAAGGATCTCTTGGACCCCAACGGCATTATGAATCCGGGGAAGATCTTTGAATAACCAATCATGGTCGGATAATCACGTAGTCACATGGTCACATCGTTGAATAAAAGATTATGAGACGAACGACTGCAAGACTATTTGACCAAGTGACCATGCGGCGAAGAAAAGGAGGAACTATGGGAAAGTTAGAAGGGATCATCAAAGAAGAAATCGTACGTTTGGCAAAGAAGGAGGTGCGAAAAATCTCCGTTCCATTGGCAAAGGATGTATGGTTACTGAAGAGCACCCTCTGGAAACTTCGAAGGACCGTATCATCCCTGGAGCGACTCACAGCCCAACAGGCCTCTGAATTAAAGAAGAGCAGAACGCCATTGGAAGCCAGTTCAGAAGAGGTTAAGGGTTCCCGCTTCTCTCCACGCCTGATCCGAAGTCTTCGCAAACGCTTGGGTATCTCCCAGAAGGAACTGGCGACCCTTGCAGGAGTGACCGTGGGAGCGATTCATCAGTGGGAGAGCGGGACTTTTGTGCCAAGAGCTCAAAAGAAGAGCGTGTTGGTCGCCCTTCGAAAGCTTGGCCGCCGAGAGGTGAGAAATCTTCTTGCAGAGAAGAGTGCTGAGATGATAGAAAGAAAGGTCTCTTTGCCCCGGAAGAGAAGGGCCAGGAGGCGCTCGAAGAAATAACCAACCTGAGACATGATTCAGCTGAATTTCTTATTTTTCGCTTTCCTGGCCCTTTTTCTATTGCGGTCCGGAATCCAATTACTCCTTGAGGGACTTAATCTTTCTTATCTTCGCCGGCACGGTAAGATGGTTCCTGATGTTTTTCAAGATTTCGTCGAGCACGAGAAGCTCGGGAAGATTTCTGCTTATACGATCGACTCCGACCGGTTCCACCTCTTTGCCTCCTTAACGAGTCAGGGATGTTCTCTCATTCTTTTGCTTTCCGGATTTTTACCGTGGTTTGTGAAAGGCATCAACCGATGGGAATTCGGAGAGGTTGTTTCCGGTCTGATTTTCTTTGGGGCGATTTCAATATTCGCGAGTCTGCTTCGCATCCCTTTTAACCTTTATGACACGTTTGTGATCGAAGACCGTTATGGATTTAATACGATGACCCTGAAGATCTGGGTCTTGGACCTGTTGAAAAGTCTCTGTCTATCTGCTGTCTTAGGGGGTCTGCTCCTTTACCTCCTTTTGGTCTTAGTGGTTCACGGCGGAAAGGCCTGGTGGTTCTGGGCGTGGATCTGGGTCGGTGCGGTTGAATTGCTCATGCTGTGGCTTTTTCCTACCGTGATCGCTCCGCTCTTTAACAAATTTGATCCGATTGAGGATAAAGAATTGGAACACCGGATCAGGACCCTGATGGAGGAAGCGGGGCTCCGGGCCCAAGGAGTATTCAGGATGGATGCGGGCAAACGGAGCAAGCATACCAACGCCTTTTTCAGCGGGATCGGAAGGAGCAAGAGAATTGTCCTTTTTGATACCCTTTTGACCTCTCATGCCTTGGAGGAAATCCTGGCAATACTGGCTCATGAAATGGGACACTGGAAAAAGAAGCATCTGCTCAAAGAGGTCCTTCTCTTGGAATTCCTGTCCCTTCTCGTTTTCTACGCTGTTTCCGAGTTCTTGGTTTGGCCGTTGCTTTATCAGACCTTTGGTTTCCAAGAGCCCATTCCTTACGTCGGACTTTTCCTGATCGGAATGCTCCTCAGCCCACTCGCCTATTTTGCTCAACCTCTGGAATCGGCTATTTCCAGGAGATTTGAACGGGAGGCCGATGATTTTGCATTGGATTTGATGAAGACGGGAGCACCGATGCGGAATGCACTGAAGCGATTAGCTACCGACAATCTGGCCAATTTGGTCCCCTATCCCCTTTATGCGTGGTTCTACTATTCTCATCCTCCATTGGTCGATCGAATTGCGAGACTCTCAGGACAAGAAGTTGGCAATCGGCAGTAAGGGGAAGGCGGATACTTGGTATCATAACCGGGAGAGAAAGATGGATAGGAAGGTTTTTGACAGGATGAACCCCTCAGAGCTCAAGAATTACATTGACTTCTTGCTTTGGCATTACCGGGTGATCGATGCCTTCTGGTTCATCTATGTGGGCGAACGTTTCGGCCAACCTACGGCCGAACGGATTAACGAACAGGTCTGGGGGCGGGTCGCTGGGATGGCTTCTCAAGATCTCATCCGTCGTTTTGATATTCAAGAGAAAGGGCTGGAGGGGTTTGTCAAAGCCCTAAGATATTTTACGTGGACGATCCTGGTAGGGTATCAGATCGAAGAGAAAGAGAATGAGGTGATCATTACCATTCCCAGCTGCCCCACCCAGGAGGCCCGCCTCAAACGGGGATTGGAGGAGTTCGTTTGTAAGGAGATGCACCGGGCGGAGTTTACAGGTTTTGCCCGGGAAATCGATCCTCGTATTCGAGTGGAATGTCTCTTTGCCCCACCGGATCCCCACCCGAAGGAAATGTTCTGCAAGTGGAGGTTTACCCTGAAGGAGAATTGATTGCGTGCCGTGCCCTGTATAGGGAGAGCAAAGGAGGCGGTTTTGCCCGTGTCTGAAGGCCGTTATTGAGGCTAAAAAACCGATTGGTCGAAGAGGAGGTGCCGTATGGAAGGAGCGAGTCGAAAGATTTTTTATTTCAACCGAGCAGGGATTGAGAACACGGATAAGGTTATGGAGATTGTTTACGAACGTTTGAAAGAGGGTGATATTAAGAGTGTTGTGGTGGCGAGCTCAGGTGGGAGCACAGGGCTTAAGTTTGCCAGAAAGATGGCCGGAGAGACAAACCTGGTCGTCGTGAGTTCTCATCCGGGTTCTTCCAAACCCGGGGTGTGGAACTTCGACTTGAAGATATTGAAGGAGCTGGAATCAATGGGTTGCAAGGTGGTGAGACATAGCCACATCCTTTCTGGCCTGGAGCGGTCGATCAGCGCAAAATTCTCCGGGGTCTCCCGCGCTGAATTTCTGGCGGAATCACTCCGCTGCCTTTTTGGTGCGGGGATGAAAGTGGCCATCGAATGCACGATCATGGCTGCAGACAGTGGCCTTATTCCCATTGAAAAGACCATTGCGGTAGGGGGGACTTCGACCGAAAGGGGGAAAGGCTCAGACTGTGCGATTGTGGTGTGGCCCTCGCACTGCAATAACTTTTTCGACTTTCGGGTCCTTGAAATTCTGGCCAAACCTTTTAGAAGAGAGATGAAGAAAGGAGGTTGAGTCACCTCAACCTGAACCTCAACCTTTTCCGAGTTTTGATGCAGGAGGTCGTCCCATGGCTGAACACCCGTTAAAGATTTTCGAAGCAATCGACCCAGAACTTCTTAAGCTCGTCAAAAACACGAATGCCTTTGCCCTTGCCGACGGAGCCCTACCGAGGAAGTTTAAACTCCTCATTGCGATGGCCTTAGACGCAGCACACGGAGCGACGGAGGGGGTGAAGTCGTTAACACAGCAGGCTATGCAGGCGGGTGCGACAAAAGAGGAGGTCATCGAAACGTTGAGGGTGGCCCAATACATCAGCGGGGCGGGGGCCGTTTACACGGCTGCTCGGGCGTTTAAAGAGTTGTTTTGATCTAAAAGGGACCCCCTCCCTCATTTGTGCGTAAGGTCACCTCTGCCTGTCCCCGCCTGCGAGCAGGATCTCGTTGATGGGAGGGAAGGCATATATGCCTGCCCGTCCGGCAGTCGGATGTTCCCTACAGAAGCCCCCCCAAAATGAGGGTCTCAAAAATTGAACTTGACAACGAACTCGGGTTGTGCTAAAAAACCAACAATCTGAAAGGTCAGGCATGGGTCAGCTCTTAACCTCACGTTTCAGCCGTGGGTGCAATCTCCATTGGTGGTTCAACTGGGCCAACATCGACCCATTGCTGCGGGCTGATCGTTAAGAAAGAAACTCGACCCGTTGAAGCCGTGGGTAGGTTTGAAACTCCTCACGGCTTTTTTATTTCTTCTTTTTCAGGATAAGGACAGTTTTTTCCAAAATGGAGGTGGTGCCTATTGCTCAATGAATATCAGGTGAACGGCGGAAGACACGATTGAGAACCTGAAATATTTTTGAGGCGAAAGGAGGTAAAGGATGAAACGTCACATTGTGCTTTCGATTTTGGTCGTTGCGATTCTGTTCGGGTTAGGCCCGGGAAAGGGATTTTCTCAATCTTCTGTCCCTCAAGAGGTCGGGGATCGACTGGCGGACATCAAAAAATGCATCGAGTATTTGGATAAGACCGGGAATTTGGTCCGTGTGAAGTCGGAGGTTGATCCTAAGTATGAGTTGGCTGGGATTGCAAAGAAATATGAAGGGAAGAAAAGCGTTCTTTTTGAGAAAGTGAAGGGAAGCGCTTTCCCGGTCTTTATGGGTCTCTTATGGAACCGGGATATTGTTGGGAGTCTATTCAATGTACCCAAGGAGAAGGTTCCTTTCGTCATTGGTGGAGCCCTTGGGGCTTGGCGAAAGGATAAGAATGCCCTAGCCTCCCGGGTTTTTGAAAAGGGGCCTGCAAACCAGGTGGTTCTGACGAAGAATATCAATCTTTACGACCTCCCTGCACCGATACATGCCCTTAAGGACGGAGGGCCGTATTTCGATTCATCCGTGGTGGTCGTCAATGATCCCGAGACTGGGAATCCCAACATCTCAATTCATCGGATCATGGTTACAGGAAAAGATCGTTTGACTTTTCTCATCGACCCGGGACGGCACTTAGGAGCCTACCTCGATATCATGGAGAAGAAGGGAAAGCCCCTCGAAGTGACGATCAATAACGGGGTAGGGCTTGCGCCATGGATTGTCTCCTCCATTCCCGGGACAGGTCCCGGTAAGGCGACAATCGCAAGCCATATCGTCGGGAGGTCCATCGATTTCATCAAGGCCCAGAAGGTTTCCGTACCAGCCTTTGCCGATGCCCAGTTTGTCATTGAAGCTGAAATCCTTCCAAAGGTCAGGGAAGCCGAGGGTCCCTTCGCAGAGGTGACCGGTTATTATGGCAAAAAGGATAACCGATGGGTGATGCAGGTTAAGGCGATCACCCATCAGAAGAACCCGGTTTTCCATTCCGTTCTTTCAGGACAGGAAGTGTGGAATGCTGTCGGCTTCACGGCCGAGGCCAAGATCTTTGTGACGGTAAATCAGAAAGTTCCTGATCTTAGAGCGGTCTTCCTGCCACCGGGAGGATGTGGCTTCTATGGAGCCGTCATCCAGTTAGAAAAAAGCAAGGAAGGGGTTCAGAATGAAGCCATCCTCGAGACCTTTAAAACGTTCCCGTCGTTGCAGTGGGTCATCGCGGTGGATACGGATGTTAATCTCTATGATCCCGTCGACGTGGAATGGGCCTTCACGACCCGTTTTAATGCAAGAAAGGGGTTCATTACCCTTAAAGACGAACCCGGTCACATTCTTAACCCCATGGTCGAGGGCGGACTTGTGACGAAGGTCGGCATCGATGCAACCGCACCCTATCCCAGAACAGATACTTTTGAAAGAGTAAAATTCAAAGAGGTCAATTTGAAAGACTATATTATCAAAGAATAGTCCTGTAGCCAGGAGAGTGGAGGCAGGATGCAGAAAGTCATATTTCGATAGGCGGAACATTCCTGTCCCGCCAGCATTTTCGCCGAGGCTGGAAGCCTCGGTTACCCGTGAAGCCCCGCCTTGTGCCTGCCTGCGGTAAACAGGGGGCGGGGAGCTTCACTCAGACAGAAGGTCCATGGATGATTCAACCAAAAAAAAAGCTAACCACGCGGTTAGCCTTTAATTAATCTTAGAATCCCGCTTTTCCAAAGGAAACCTTGCAGTTTCCCTTGGTTCGAGTTTCTTTTCCAAAACTCGCGCGGGTTTCTAAAATCTTTGTCGGGACAGGTTCAGGCACCTATCCCTTACGCAGAGGAAATTTCCATCTCATGATTTGTCTATATATCGCTTTGTTAACGGCCTTCATTCTCCTTTCTCAATTTTATTATAATCCATTTTTCTTTTTTTCGCCAATTAGAGAAGAAAAGCGGGCGGATGAAGAAGGCCCTTTCAAGGAAGACCGCGTCAAGAGAATCTGATCGATTGATGATTCTATACCTGGCTCGGTAAAATGGACTCAACCAGCCTAAAGATGTTTGCCGTAGCCAACGAATCTTTTGAGAAAAAATAATCAGCCCTGTAACGGTTCGCCATATCCCGATATTCTGGCAAGTCCATAGCTTGTAAGAATGATAATGACGATGTCAGGGTGAGAGATCCTGATTTTTCTGGTTAATTCAAGACCATTATCGCCGGGCAATCGGATGTCCATGAAGACGAGATTGGGACGCAACGTGGCCCGGCATGCTGAGTGTCATCGATTTTTTCGCAGCGTAAACAAAAAAGGCTGAGAGCGAGAGACTCTCAGCCTGAGGAGGATGAAACGGGAAAATCTGCCATTTCAATCGTATATCTATATCAATGATATCAAAATGGAGGAGAATTTAAATACCACGAACAACCCATTTTAGGCCCGGATATACTGTATTTTTGAGATCTCTCTTAAAAAAATCTTGACAATACCCATGAAAATCTGCTATAAGTGATCTCAATTTCTTAAGAAGAGGATCGGGATGAAACATGTTTTTGTGATCACAAACGGTAATTGGTGGTGCTGGGAGAAAAATGCAAGGGAGGTTTGCCTGGTGCCATCATAAAGGTTTGACTTGAACTGTGAGGCCATGGGCGGCTTCCCTGCCCATGGCCTTTTTTGTTTCGGCCCCTTTTCGGGCAGACGGAGTTCAAAAAGGCTATGGATCGGATCCATAGCCTTTTTTGTTTTTGGAGGAAATGAATGATCGACTGAAAGGAGGAAAACCATGATCAAAGAAGCTATTGGCAAGGTGGTTTTAAGAAAAGATTTAACAGCAGGAGAGATGGGAGAAGTTATGGAGGAGATCACGAGGGGAGGCGCCTCCGATGCACAGATCACTTCATTCATTACGGCGTTGAGGATGAAAGGAGAAACGCCGGAAGAGATTACGGCGGCGACCCGGGCCATCAAGAATAAGGTCTCAAGAATCCCTGCCGGGGACGATGCCGTCTGTATTGACCGTGAGGAGATCACAGTGGAAAGGGAGACGATTCTCAGCACGGCGGAGGGATTAAACGGAGGTACAAAAACATTTAATATCTCCACGGCAACAGCCTTTGTCGTAGCAGGAGGAGGGCTCAAGGTGGCGAAGTTTGGAAGAAGATCCACTTATCCTCTTTGCGGATGCGCCGATGTCATTGAGGCCATGGGGATCAATCTTGATATGACCTCCACTCAGTTAGAAAGATGCCTCAGGGAGATAGGAATCTGTTTCCTATACGAACCTTTAGCCCAAAATGGTTTAGGACACATCACGTCCCTTCGGGAGAAAATTGGCATCCGAACCATATTCAACCTCCTGGAGCCCCTGATCAACCCTGCGGGAGCAAACACACAGGTCTTAGGGGTCTACGAGCCGGGGTTGACGGAGACGATGGCCACTGTCCTGAAGAATCTTGGGATCAAAAGAGGCCTTGTTGTCCATGGCGAAGATACCCTTGATGAGATCAGTATCACGGGAGAGACGAAAGTGACGGAATTTAAGAATGAGGGAATGAAGACTTATTTCATCAAGCCTGACGATTTTGGGTTAAGGCCGGCAGGGCTCCATGAGATCGAAGGCGGAGGAAAGAAAGAGAATGCCGCGATCATCCTTGAGATTCTAAGAGGGACCCGAGGAACGAGACGGGACATCACTCTCTTGAACAGTTCCGCAGTCTTTCTCGCAGCCGGCAAGGCTAAAAATTTTGAAGAAGGCATCGCCTTGGCCAATCAATCGATCGATTCAGGTGAGGCCTTCAAAAAATTTGAGAGACTGGTCGAATTCACCCATGCCGAGCGGAGGTTCCTGAGAAACCGAAGTGAAGTGGAAACAGGAAGATTCCCAGGAGGCTATTAAAGGGTCAGGAGAGTTAAGAATGGTCTTTCCAACTTTTTCTGAATACAAGAAATTGGCTACCCAAGGGAACCTCATTCCTGTTTTTGAGGAGATTCAATTTGACCTGGAGACCCCCCTCTCTGCCCTTCCGGAAGATCGACAGCGGAAAGTTTTCATTCCTTCTCGAAAGTGTAGAGGGAGGAGAAAAATGGGGACGCTATAGCTTCCTGGGCTCTTTGCCTGCCTATCTCTTTAAGAAGCAAAGGGGGGAAGTTCGCATTGAAGCCCCAGGCTTGACATTATCAAAGAAATCAGATACCAAAATAAAATCTTAAAGTTATCTTAACGCCGCATTCAGTCGACAGGCGGGTGTGCTTCAAGAACTTTATCAAGCGGATCTTTTCTATATTTTGTGAGGAACCACCTATTTCAGCGGGATGGTATTTGTTAGACGTCTGGGACCATGGCTCCAAGACAATCAAGGATTCCGCTATAAAGTTTTTTCAACACACCCACCTGTCTCTGGCAATACGTTTGATCAATTTGGGTGATTAGCAATCGTTTAAGGAGAAGAACCGATGCGAATAGTCCGTCAGATAAGCAAGATGCAGAAGATATCGGATCAACTCAAGCAGAAGGGGATAAGGATTGGACTCGTTCCCACGATGGGATACCTCCATGAAGGACACCTCTCTCTGGTCAGAAGAGTAAAGGGGTTATGTGATATTGTGGTCGTTTCCATATTTGTTAATCCTACTCAATTCGGACCCGGAGAGGATTTCAAAAGATATCCCCGCGATGAAGCGGGAGACAAGAGCAAACTGGAGGGGGAGGGAGTGGACTTCCTCTTTATGCCTGAGGCAATGGATATTTATCCTTCTAGATATCAGACGTACGTGGAGGTCACAGAAGTTTCGAAGGGACTGTGTGGCGATTTCAGGCCGGGACATTTCAGGGGCGTTGCCACGGTCGTCGCGAAACTTTTTAATATCGTCAAACCGGATGTGGCCATTTTCGGAGAGAAGGATTACCAGCAACTCCTCGTGATTAAGAGGATGGTGGAGGATCTCAATTTTGATATCCGGATCATTCCGGGAGTCCTCATCAGAGAGGAGGATGGGATTGCGATGAGTTCAAGAAATGCTTACCTTTCTCCCGAAGAGAGGAAAAGGGCTTTGATCCTGAACCGGTCTCTTTTGAAGGGAAAAGACCTGTTTCAATCCGGAGAGAATAAGGCTTCTGCACTGATTAGAGCCGTAAAAGAATCCATTGCTTCGGCGGATGGGGTTTCCCTTCAATATGTAGAAGTGAGAGACGCGGAGACCCTTGAAAAAATCGAGACGGTGCAGAGACCTGCGGTCATCGCCCTTGCAGCCATTGTAGGCTCCGTCAGGCTTATCGACAACATCATCATCGGCCGGTCCGGGTAGAGAGTCAGATTATTGCCTATGCCAATCATGGAGAAGCCGCGTTTCAAATTGGTCATTTTCGATCTCGATGGGACGCTCACCCAGGAGCCATCGATCTGGGAATATATCCATAAGCGTTTGGGAAAGTGGTTTGGATTTGCGGAAAAATATCAGCATCAATTTTTGAGTGGAAAGATCTCTTATGAAGAGTTTTGTCAATTGGATGCAGAGGTTTGGAAGGGGATGAGGGTAGAGGAGTTATTCCAGATTGTTAAGACAGTTCCCTTTCACCAGGGAGCCGATCGCTTGATCTGCTATCTGAAGAATAAAGGGCTAAAACTTGCGATGATTTCTTCGGGCCTCTCTCTCCTCTCCGATTGGGTCCACCGGAGATACGGATTTGACTACTCTGTGTCCAATGATCTTCTTCATAAAAACGGAAGATTGACTGGAAAAGTGAAGATCCAGGTCTATTACGATAAAAAGGCAGAATGGGTGAAAAGAATCTTGAACCAATTCGGGGTAAGGCCCGAAGAGGCAATCGCCATTGGAGACAGCAGGGGCGATATCGAAATGTTTCAGATAGTCGGATTTTCGGTCGCCTTTAATTCCTCGTGCTCTGATCTCGATAAGATTGCCAGTGTATGCCTTCAGAGGCAAAACCTCGGACATGTTATTGATATCATAAGAAAATTTCCCCTTTAATCGGTGACCCCCTCTTTTTGTGCTCCGCTCTTCTGGTCAATTCTTTATTAAAGGAAGCATCTCCAATTTGGTGATCGGGGCAGAAGCAGAGAGGCCAGACCTCTAAAGTCTTAGAATTGCGGGCATTTGAGATGTCAAGGGTCACTTTCGTATTCAGCAAAATAGGCGTTTTCGATGGGTTTTGGAGCGCTGGAGCCAAGCCGATTAAAGGTTGCGCTCTAAAACTTTCTCGGCCGACCTCTCTGCTTCTGAGGCAGCAATACGCTCCAGGGCATCTATCACGGAAAAAGAGATGTTTATTTATTAAAATTTCGCTTGAATAGCCAAAAGTAAGTATGGTAACATTTTTGAATAGAGATTTTTTCTTATTCAGGGGGCTCAGGAATGGCTACTTTGGGCATGGATTCATCGGATGGGCGTAAGATTATGACATTGGTTGTTGAAGACAATGTTTCTTTTCGGAAATATTTCAAAGAGAGCCTTCAAAATCGATTTCCCTCAATGGTGATTGAAGAAGCCGGGGACGGGGACGAAGTCCTCCAGAAGGTTGAAGAACTTTGTCCTGCTCTCATCTTCATGGACATCCGGCTGCCCGGGGAGAATGGCCTCCAGCTCACAAAGAGGATCAAGAAGAAACATTCTGATATTAAGATCGTTATACTTACAACTTACGACCTGCCCGAGTATCGAGAAGCCGCCTTACAATATGGGGCTAACAGCTTCATGACGAAGGATTCGTTGAGCTGGGAAGAAATTGATGCCTTGATCAAGTCTATTTCACCCGGTTCTAATTAGGTTCTTTTTATAAACGCATCCTTTTCCGTCATGCTGGACGTGATCCGGCATCCAGAAGGTCTTGAAAAAGCTGGATTCCCCTGCCTGCCGGAAGGCAGGGGCTTTGGTTGGATCAGGAATAGATGGGCTGGGAATTAGAGTTGATGAAGTGGGCAAACCAATGGTGGAGCTTACCTGTCTTAGACCAGGTGATCCCGTGGTTCACTTATCTCGGAAGCCACATTGCGGTCGTCCTCTTCATTATGTTGAGTTGGATCTTGACGAAGAAGAGAAAGGTCCTCTATCGGCTCGCCCTCCTTTATGGCATCCAATCTGCTGTGCTCTATGGACTCAAATATCTTGTTCAGCGCGAAAGACCCCTTCAATTTCTTGAAATGGCTTCAAAACTCTCCAAGGGGCCGGGAGAAATTCTTGATCCCAGCTTCCCAAGCGGCCATGCTGTCTACGCGTTCATGATGGCGACCCTTCTATCCCACTGGTTTCCCAGATATCGAATCGTCTTTTTCATTCTTGCTGGCCTCATCGCGTGGACTCGGATCTACTTAGGACTTCATTATCCCACGGATGTCGTTGCAGGAGCTCTTCTGGGTTATGGGATCACAAAGTTTTTCTCTTATTGGGACCCTGTTTCTATGGATGACCTTTGTGCTTGACACCCTAGTTTCTTACTCCTATACTAACCTCATTCGATCCCGTCACACTTCCAGCCTCTTCCCCTGTCTACCCCTGCCGACTGGCAGGCGGGGCGGTCGGGCACTGAAGAGAGGGTGGGTGAGGGAAACTGCGAAACTGAAAAGGAGGAGTATCCAATGGACGATTCGATAGACCGACTCAAACAGGCACTCTGTGACGGGGGAAAGATCGTTTCATACAAAGGGCTTAACGAAAGCTTCGGACACCTTTCTGCGAGATTCCCGGGCCAAGAGAAACTGTTGATCACCACGAGGGGTGCCCTCGCCTTTGTAACCCCAAGCGAAATAGAGGAAGTTGATTTCAAAGGGAATAAACTGACGAAAAACTCCCCTCAGGGGGCGCCGAATGAGGTTTTCCTGCATTCTGAGATTTACAGGGCGAGACCGGAGGTTATGGCGGTCGCGAGGACCCAGAGTATTTGGTGTGAGCTTTTTGGGATTCGGATGGAGCCTGTGAGGCCGGTCCACGATTTTGGGGCGATGCTGATGGGGGAAACCGCTTTGTTTGATGAGCCCATGCTCGGAGATATTCAGGATATCGGCAAGAAAATGGTAAAGCAGCTTGGCCGCAAGAATGCAATCCTCCTGAGAGGGAATGGCAATGTGGTGGTTGGCCGGAGTGTGGAAGAAGCGATTGTCAGAGCGGTCTTTCTTGACGAATCGGCACGCCTCAATTATTTGGCCCGAAACCTGGGAGAAAAAGGGGTCCGCTACTTCAGGAAGCGTGAAGTGGACACTCACGGCGTCGCCCTATCGAGACCGGACCGGATTCAGAGGGCATGGGATAACTACCTCCGTCTGGCGACCCATTGGTTGCGATGATCTCCGTCAAGCGCCCGTCGAGGCACGTTGACAAGAGCTTCATTTTTTGAAATACTGAATCAATTCTTAACCACTTAGAAAGGAGGAGAGGGTTATGAAAAAAAGAGCATTTCTACTTTTCATCGCAGCACTGTTCTTACTGGGTTTTTCCGGGACTGCCCTCGCTCAACTTAAGCCCGGCGACCCCATTGTGATCGGGGTCCCGACTGCCTTGGGCTCTATTGAAGGCAGGGATGGATGGATGGCTATTCAGATGGCCGTGGAGGAGATCAATGCGAAAGGTGGTGTACAGGTGGGGAAGACGAAACACCTTCTCAGGGCCTATTCGATCGACACAAGAGAACACGAGCCAGGCATACCGGTCCACGACGCCTTGACAGCGGCAGAAAAGCTTATCCTGGAGAGAAAGCCCCATGCGATTGCGCTGGGCAATTTCCGATCCGAGGTTCTGTTGTCCTCCATGGATCTGATCTCCAAGTATAAACTGCCCTATGTCTGCTCGATTGCCATGACTCCGCTGTTTCAGGAAAAGATCGTGAAAGAATATGACAAGTATAAATACTGTTTCCGGAATGCCATCAATGCTCCCTACCTTGCGATGTACCTCAGCGGTGTCATGGGGTTTACCAAAAAAGAATTTGGCTTCAACAAGGCATACATTATCACGCAAGATGTCTTGTGGGCCAAAGGGACCGGTCAAGGTTTGGAAAAGTGGTTCAAGGGAAACGGTTGGGAAGTTCTCGCTTTCGATACTTATGCCACGGGGGCTTCCGACTTTTCCCCTTCTCTGATTAAGATTCGGGCACAAAACGCACAACTCATTGTACCCATATTTGACATGCCCCAGAGCGGAATTCTGATGAAGCAGGCCCGTGCCATGCAGATCCCGGCTCTTCTTGCCGGTTTTATCAGTCCAATGGCTTGTGAAAATGCCTGGCAGGTATTTGAGGGAGAAGTGGAAGGAATGATCAACATGGTCTATGAAGTGGGGCCTATTCCAGTGAAGGCGGTGCCGAAGTCAGTGACATTCAATGAAAATTATGGCAAGAGATGGGGAGAGAAAGCCAGGACCGAGCTCTCCGGTCATGGCCCGGGGCCGAGCTATGATTCGGTCTATATCCTAGCCAATGCCTTTGAACGGGCGAAGACAGTTGAAGCCGAAGCCGTAGTCAAGGCCCTTGAACAGACCGATATGCAAGGAGCCATCGGGAGAATAAAGTTCGGAAAAGATCATCAGGTAATCTTTGGATTTGATCCCAAAGAAACCGCTGTTGGCGTTGGTTTCCAATGGGTGAAGCCGGGGAAGAGGGTGGTTGTCTTTCCTGAAGGCTTTGCGGAGGCGAAGATTCAGCTTCCTCCTTCAATGAAAAAGTGAGCTCCGGTGAGAACCTAACGGGGCGATCCTTCTTGAATGGAGATCGCCCCTATTGTTCGTCAGAAGAAAATGATACCCAGCATTATCATTTATGGTCTCGTCAATAGCGTCATTTTAGCCCTGACCGCCATGGGCTTCAGCCTCACCTTCGGCATCAGCGGCGTGGCAAATTTTGCCTACGGGGGGTTTTATATCTTTAGTGGATTCCTCGTCTGGATGCTCCTCAATTATCTCAAGTTTCCCCTGATCCTCGCTATGCTTGTAACCATAGGGGTTACGGGGCTTCTCGGGTTCGTCACTTATTGGGTCATCCTTTTGAGAGTCCGAGGCATCGCATTGTCCGAGGTCATTGCGACCTTTGCCTTGGGAGTCGGAATCCTTGAGCTCTTCCGCTGGATGGGGTTCGTCACCTACGAGTTTACGCTGCCCTATCTTAAGAAAGGAATGATCTTGATCGCTGGCGTGCCTGTCGATTATCAACGACTCTTCATCATCGGCATCGGATTGGCATTGGTTCTCTTCTTATACTTCTTCACCCATCACACCCGGGTTGGATTGGCATTCCGAGGGATTGCCCAGAATGAACGGACTGCGATCTCGCTCGGTATCAAGTCGGATTGGACGGCCGCATTGAGCTTAGCCTTCGGTTCGGCGATGGGGGCGATCGCAGCAATGGTCATTCTCCCGCTGGGGATTATTTCCATTAATACAGGATATGAAGTCTTGCTGATTGCCGTCGCCGTGGGAATTGTCGGAGGACTGGAAAGCGTTTCCGGTATTCTGGTAGCCAGTCTTATTCTTGGATATGCTCAGGTGATCACCGGCACCTATCTCGCGCCCGAATGGATGATGGTGGTCTATCTTGCGGCGATCGTCCTCATCCTCGCCGTAAAGCCATCAGGCTTGTTTGGCAAGTTTAAGGAGTTGGAAGAAAGAGTCTGACAAATGCGGAATGCAAGAAAATAATAGAAACTTAGGAGACATATGAAATTCCGTAAAGAGAGGCTGGATCGGGGAATTAAAGCGAGATGCGAAGACATCTTCGCCATCTCTTCCTATCGAGAAATATTGTATCTTGCCTTTCCAAGGGTTCTTCCTGTTTTGGCCTTGCTCATCCTCCCCTTGTTAAAAGATGTGATCGGATTATACTGGGAAAAGGTTCTGGTCATCACCTGTGCCATTGCTTTGCTCTCTTTGAGCTGGGATTTGATGGCCTCTGTCGGATTGATCTCTTTGGGACAATCTCTTTTCTTTGGCGCAGGGGCTTACTTCGCGGGATTCTTGAACTACAGCTTAAAATTGCCGCCTGTGATCAGCATCCCCTTGGGTACTTTAGCGGGCGCCCTCTTCAGCACGCTTTTGCTCCTGCCGGTTCTGAGAATAAGAGGAGTATACTTTGCCATCGTCACGTTGACTTTACCCTTACTCCTCTCCCGGTTTATTGAGACGACTAAGATTCTTGGTGGGACGGAAGGGATGAGCGCCCTTTCCCCTCTTCCCGGTCTATGGATGGAAATGTACGTCCCCGTGATCGCACTTCTTGTGTGCCTGTTTGGTTTCCGGCGTTTGATCAACGAGGACTATGGGGTTGTTCTTCAAGGCATACGGGACAATGACCGGGCAGTGATGAGCGGTGCAATCAATATCTACTGGCTCAAGACGCAGACCGTCTTCATCGCGGGCATTGCAGGAGCATTTACCGGGGCCTTCATGACCCATTACTATCGTTTCGTTGGAATGCCTGCTTTTGCGATGGATTACTCAATCCTACCTCTCACCGCTGCTGTTCTGGGCGGAGTCGGTACGTTTGCGGGGCCCACCATAGGCGCTTTTATCTTGGTACCCCTTTCTGAACTGCTCCGGGCTTTCGGAACATTGAGAGTGGTTTTCTATTCCGCAATTCTCATCGTCTGCGTTGTGGGGCTTCCCGAGGGTGTTTTTCATTATATACGAAGGAAATACCACCAATTCGAGAGAATGGTTGATGTGGGATAAGATGAGAAATAAAATTGTTTTGAAAGTGGAAGATCTCCACAAGAATTTTGGTGGGGTAGCAGCCATTGTGAACGTGAGTTTTTCCCTGGCTGAAGGAGAGCTTCTCGGAATCATCGGCCCCAACGGTTCCGGAAAGACCACACTGGTCAATTTGCTCACCGGCTTTGTGAGGCCGGATTCTGGAAGAATCCTTTACAGAGGAACGAATCTTACCGGTAAAATGCCTTACAAGATCGCCGAATTGGGAATTGCCCGCACGTTTCAGATGGTGAAGCCATTTTATCAGCTATCGGCCTTCAAGAATCTGATCATCCCCTTATACTCTTCACGGGTGAAAAGATTAAGAGGAGGACGATACGGGGACCGGGATGATGTTGCCATTGATCTTCTGGAGGATGTGGGCTTTGAGCGTGATTCCTTTGTCCCTTATAAAGTTGCCTCCAGCCTTCCTCATGGTTATCTGAAGCGCCTCGAATTGGCCCGCTGTCTCGCGCTCCGCCCCGACTTGCTCATTCTTGACGAGCTCTTTTCCGGAATGTCGATGTCCGAGGTAGCCAGTACCCTTCCGATCATCGAAAGGCTGAACAGCGAGGGGCTGGCCATCATCATGGTGGAGCATCGATTGAAAGAGCTGTTTCGAATTGCCCACCGGGTCATGGCTCTCAATTTCGGTTCCAAGATTGCGGATGGATCTGCTCGCGAGGTCATGGAGAACGATGCGGTGAAATCAGCTTACCTCGGAAGCGAAGAGGAGAGGGGAGAGGAAGAAGATGCTTGAAGTCAAGAACCTCATGGTCTTCTTCGAGAATTCCCTGGCCATCAATGATCTCAGCCTCGAGGTAAACAAAGGGGAGATCGTTGGGGTGCTTGGTTCGAATAGCGCCGGTAAGACGACCTTGATGAACACCATTTCGGGTCTGATGATCGATATCAAGAAGAAGGAAGATCGAAGAGGCGGAGAGAGGATCACCGTTCTGGGAGAATTATGGTTTGAAGGGGGGGAGATCACAAGGACGTTACCGGATGAGAGGGTGAAGAAAGGGATCGTTCTGAGCCGTGAAAGACATCCCGTCTTTCCGGACAGCAGTGTCGAAGAAAATCTGATGATTGCCACCTACCTCAGGAAGGATTCCGAGGTGAAGAAGAGTTTTGACTTTGTCTATCACATCTTCTTTCATCTGAAGGAGATCCGGAAAAGAAAGGCAGGCTTTTGCAGCGGAGGAGAACAACAGATGCTTGCGATCGGCATGGCCTTGATGACCAGACCAAGGCTTCTCCTCATGGATGAGCCCCTCCTTGGGCTTTCCCCGCTTCTTCAAAGGGATCTTACTCGGGCGATCAAGCAGATTCGGGGAGAAGGGGTCACGATCTTCGTCACCGAACAATTTGCCAGGCCCCTTCTTCCGATTATTGATCGGGGTTATGTGATCGAGAATGGGATACTGGTTCTTTTCGGGACGGGAAAGGAGTTAATGGACAATCCCGAAGTGAAGGCCGCATATTTTGGAGTGTAAGTTGAAGCCCCGAAATTAATTTCCGATTTGCGATTTCCGATTTTCAACTTTTTCTAAATCGCAAATTTGCAATTGGAAATCGAAAATAGTTTCGGTCATCCAAAATTGGCATCATCCGAAACCGCATAGAGGATCAGTTAATGACAATGAATGTATCCTCAATCTATGAGCAATTCGAAAAAGTTTCTCGGGATTTTTCAGAGAAGACCGCTCTCGTCTATTTGGGTAAGAAATATACCTTTTCTCAGCTTCATGAAGCCGTTGAGACCTTGGCTTCGAGCCTGCATCGTCTGGGGGTCGCAAGAGGAAGCAAATCCATCCTTTACCTTTCCAATTGTCCTCAGTGGGTGATGGCCTGGTTTGCTCTGTTGCGCATTGGTGCTGTTGCCGTGCCGATCTCGCCCATCTATACCCCTGTCGATCTTAAATATATGGCAAATGACAGTGAGGCAGAGAGCATCTTCTGTCTGGATACCAACTTTGGATATGTCGCACAGGTGCTACCCGAGACAAGACTGAAGAGAGTCATCGTAACCAATCTGGCCGAGATCCTTCCCTGGTGGAAATGGCTGATCGGGAGGGGTTTCAATAAGATTCCGATGGGAAAATTTGATTCCGGAGAAAATGTTTTTACTTTTAAAAGACTTTTGAAGGGAGAGAGCGCCCTCGCTTTACCACCTCTTCAGACAGAAAGCGAAGAGATGGTGGAGATGCTTTACACCGGAGGGACCACAGGCCTTCCCAAGGGAGTTCCCTTTACGAATATCATATTTCTGGAAGGTGTATCTGAGCAGAGAGGAGTGAGCGAGCGGTTTATTCCCAAAGGCCAAGATATCGCAGCTCAGGGAGGGCCGCTCTTCCATATCCTCGGTCAACAGGTGGGATTGGGCGGAATCCTTTCGGGGGATACCGTGGTATTGCTTCCCAGAGTGAACCTGGATGGTCTTTTTGAACATATCAAAAGATATAAGGTATTAACCTTTTTTGGTGTTCCTGCCATCTATCGGATGATTCTCGAGCATGATCGGGCGGACTACTACAATCTGAGTTCCCTCCAATACTGTTTTTCCGGCGGAGATGTTCTGCCCGCGGAGGTGGCTGAGAGATGGTTTAAGAAATATGGGAAACCGATCTATCAGGGATATGGAGCAACGGAGACCTGCGGCCGTGTCTCCCTGACCCCCATGGGGGAAGAGGGCCCGCCCGGAAGCGCAGGCAAGGTGACACCTCTTCAGAAGGTGAAGCTTGTGGATCCTGACACGCTTGAGCCTGTTCCGCCTGGAGAACCAGGGGAACTGCTGGTTTCTTCTAACCATATGGTGAGGTTATACTGGAACAAGCCTGAAGAGACCGCCCAGTGTTTTATCGAGATTGATGGAAGGCTCTGGTACCGAACCCGTGATATTGTGAGGATCGACGAGAAAGGATGGCTTTTCTATTTGGATCGGTCGGTGGATACGCTTAAACACAAAGGTTATCGTGTGGCTGTTTCAGAGATTGAAGCGGTATTGCAGGAACATCCGGCAGTCATTGCCTCCTGCGTTGTCGGTATTCCAGATGAGAAAGTGGGTGAGAGGATTAAGGCCTTTGCAGTCCTGAAAGAAGATGTGAAAGGAGTCAGCGCCTACGATCTCCTCAAGTGGTGCCGTGAGAGACTGGCCCCGTATAAAGTTCCTCAGTATATCGAATTCCGTGACATGCTTCCCAAGTCGAAGGTGGGCAAGCTCTTAAGGCGTGAGCTCAGAGCCGAAGAGCGAAAACGCTTCGAAAAAGTGGAATAATCCCTGTTGATTACTTCAGTTGTACTAACTCCTTCCTGTATCTTACCCCCTCTTGACCCCCTGATCCGTTATTTCTTATACTTAGTTCATTTTGGCACTCATGATATCGCTAATTGGGTATTATTTGAGCTGTGGCACCCGTGTTCTTTTTAGCTCTTCAACAACGAGATGAGGGTCATGGAGACTGTACCGGAACAAGAGATTGAATCGCGTATCGGAAAGTTTCAACTCAGCCTTCAGGAGATGGGTCTGGACGGCGCTTTCATCCTTCAAAACACGGACCTTTACTATTTTTCCGGGACCATCCAGTCGTCCGTCCTTTTCATTCCCCGTGAAGGAGAGCCAGTCCTCATGGTCCAAAAGGGTCTACAGAGGGCACGTCTTGAATCTTCCTTGAAGCACATCCTCCCCGCTGCCGGAAAAGGCCAGGTCAAGAGGGTGCTGAGAGACTTTGATTTCCTGAGCCTCAAGAAGATCGGACTGGAAATGGACGTTCTTCCGACCAATCTCTACTTCCAGTATCAAAAGCTCTTTCCGGGTTGTGACTGGTCGGACGTATCCGGCGTGATTCAGAGGCTCCGGATGATTAAGACTCCTTATGAAGTCGAACAGATTCGAGAGGCCGCTCGAATTCTTCATAAAGGGTTCTCAGAGATTAAAGAAATGATTCGAGAAGGGGTGACGGAGCTTGAAATTGACGGCCGTCTCGCCTTGATCGCCCGGAGAGAAGGGCACATGGGAATTTTGAGAATGCGGGGATGGAACCAGGAGATGACCTATGCCCATGTGCTTTCCGGTGAGAGTGGGGCCACCGTCTCTTTTCTCGACAGCCCTCATGGTGGAAAAGGGAACACGCCGGCCATGGCCCAAGGAGCGAGTTTTCGCAAGATCGGAAAGAACGAGCCCATTGGGATTGATTACGGGGTTGGCATCAATGGCTATCTTGCCGACCAGTTTCGGACCTTTGTCATCGGAGAGCTTCCATCCGAACTGGTCAAAGCACACGATTTTTCCTTGGAGATTCATCGTCTTTTCGCCGAAGAGGCCAAACCTGACATCTCCTGTTCACACCTTTATCATTTGACTTTGAAAGAAGCTGAAAAGAACGGTTTTGGGGAGCACTTCATGGGCTATGGAGAGGGGAAGGTAAGGTTTGTCGGTCATGGAATTGGCCTGGAAATTGATGAATATCCGATCCTCGCCCCGCGATTCAATCAGAAACTCAGTCCTGGAATGGTCATTGCCCTGGAGCCGAAGTTTGTCTTTCCGGGAAAAGGGGTGGTGGGCTTGGAGGACGATTATCTTGTTACGGCCACAGGGGTAGAAAGGCTCACCCTCACGGATCAAACCGTACTGAAACTGTAGCCCGGCAGCAATGGGAATTTCTTTCAAATGGTAAAAGGAATGGCTATTATTCCATAACGGTCACGAGAATGAAAAGCGTCAAAACCGCCTCCTACATTTTCTCGCTAACTGGACTATTGGCTTCTTCCATCTCTTCAGATATTTCACTTAAGAGGTCGCAAAGGTGTAACTTCTGAGAAATCTTCTCCTCGGGCCCGGAGAGGATCAGGTCCTCCTCTTCTTGATCTGTTCTTGATTGATTGTGTTCCTTCAATATCTTCCCAAAAGTGCTCTGGCGATGACGATCTTCTCAATCTCTTTGGTTCCTTCGTAGATTTCAACGATCTTTGAGTCGCGATAAAAGCGCTCAATGTTATAGTCGCCAATGAATCCATAGCCTCCATGGAGCTGAAGGGCCTCGTCCGCCACTCTCACCGCTGTTTCTCCCGTGAACCATTTGGCCATGGAGATCAGATGAGACTCCACTCTTCCATGGTCGGAGAGCCAGGCGGCCTTCTGATAGAGATTGCGGCCTGCCTCGATTCGGGTCGCCATCTCGGCGATCTTAAACTGGGTGGCCTGAAAGGAGGCGAGGGGCTTTCCAAACTGTTTTCGTTCCCGGACGTGTTTGATGGCCTGTTCCATGGCTCCTTGAGCCAAGCCAACGGCCTGGGCACAGATGTGGAGGCGGGTATAATCGAAGAAGGTCATGAATTGTTGGAATCCTTTTCCAGCGCTTCCGATGAGATTCTCTTGGGGGACTCTGACCTCGTTCAAGGAGATCTCGGCGGTGTCTGACGCCCGGATGCCAAGCTTGTTCTTGAGCTTATTGGCCTCAAACCCCTTCCGATCCGTTTCGACCGTGATCACGCTGAACCGGTCGTGCCGGGACTTGGCATAGGGCTCCGTCAGACAGAGAACCTGGAGGAAATTGGCCTGGGTACCATTGGTGGTAAACATCTTGTTACCGCTGATCACATACTCGTCGCCGCTCAGGGTCCCAGTAGTACTGACCGATGAAACGTCGCTGCCTGCATCGGGCTCCGTAATCGCCGCTCCGGTAATCGCTTTGGCCTCAACCAGAGGGGGAAGCCGTTTCCTTTTCTGCTCCTCCGAGCCAAAAAGAAGGATCATTTCGGAACCAAAAGTGGTCGAGAGGATGGAGAATCCTATTCCGGGATCGACTCGCCAGAATTCCTCGCTGATCAGGCAATGTTCGAAAAATCCCAGCCCCTGGCCTCCATAGGTTTCGGGAATAAAGACCCCCACAAATCCAAGCTTACAGGCCTTTTTCCAAAGGGATTTAGGAAATTCCTCCTTTCGATCACACTCCTGGGCCAGGTCTGGGAACTCTCCTTCGGCGAATTCCCTCGCCGCCCTGACGATATCTTTCTGCTCATCGGTTAAATCAAAATTCATCCTTTCCCTCCTGGCTCTGAAAGAGAATCCCCTTCTTAATCCTTCAAATAAACCCTTCCCAGGTAGTCGCAGAGCACCTCGTGAGTACCGCCGCCGTAAAGCAAGAATTTAGCATCCCTCCAATATCGTTGTACAGGATATTCCGTGGAGAAGGCATTTCCTCCATAGATCCTCATGGCCTCTTCCACGGCAACCATACACATCTCGGCGGCGTGATACTTGGCCATCATACATTCGTTGGTACAGGGAATCTTGTTTTGGATCATCCAGGCGCATTTGTAAGCATAGTTCCGGGAGGCCTCATACGAGGCCCAAAATTTTGCAAATTTTTCCCGGATCAACTGGTATTTGCTGATCGGATTCCCAAAGGCAATCCGGTTTTTGGCAAACTCCTTTGCCTCATCCATTGCCCCTTTGGCTATGGATAAGGCATTCATCGCGGTCATCACCCGAACCTCGTTGAGGATTTCTCCCGCATACTGAACTCCTTTGCCGATTTCCTCGCCCAAAAAATATTCGTCAGGGACAAAAACATTATCATAAAGCAGCTCCCCTGTCACCGAGCAGCGGGAGCCTAATTTGGGGAACTTTTGCCCCTTGATAAAACCATCATGATTCTCTGATTTCTTCTCCACCAGGAAGAAATTAAGACCTTTGAGCCCCAGCTTCGGGTCCACCGTAGCCATCACCGTGGTAAAATCGGCAATCGGCCCATTGGTGATCCACTGCTTAATCCCGCGGATCCTCCATCCCCCTTCCACTTTGGTCGCCAAGGTCTTCGTTCCCCCGAGATCGGAGCCTGACTGCTCTTCGGTGAAACAGATGGTCCCGATCTTTTCACCCCGAATCGCCGGCACGAGAATCCTCTGCTTGATCTCTTCGTTCCCGAATCGAGCGATGAAGTAGGTCCCCATGAGAATCTGCATGATCACGGACATGGCAAATCCACAGGATCCCCTTGCAAGCTCTTCGTAAAAGATCATCTGCGAGATGGTATCGGCAGCCATGCCTCCGTATTTTTCTTCGTGCCTGAGACCCAGATAGCCCAAGGCAGCGAATTCCTTCCAAAGATCGAAGGGAAAATCTTCTTTTTCATCGAGTTCTTTCACCCTGGGCACAATCAGACGCTCCACCATCTCTCGGACGGTATTTCGGAAGAATTCCTGCTCGTTGGTAAAGGTGAAATCGAGTGCCATTGGCTTACCCCCATCGAATGCGGATTGCAGAATGCGGAATGCGGAATTTAATTCCGAAATCTGATTCCGAATTCCGAACTCAAATAATGCTCTTCTCCTTGAACTCTTTTAACTGGTCTGTGGTGTAACCGAGGGTCCCTCCGTAGATTTCTTCATTATGCTCTCCAAATCGGGGTGGGAAGCTGAGCATTCGGTTAACTGATTTCAGAAAAGCCGTGCTGAAAGGGGTAGGGGCAATGGTGATCTCCATATCGGTTTTGGGATCCCTGCTCCGAATCAGGTTTGGTTTGACCAAAGGGTCTTCAACCACTTCTTCAATCGTATTCACTCTAGAGATGGGGATGGTCGCCTGGTTAAAAAGAGCGATCAGCTCCTCCGTAGAGAATTTCCGGGTGATCGCATTGATCGCCTGGTTGAGATGATCGACATCTCCGATCCGGCCGGCATTTCTTTCATACTCTTTCTTGTAAAGGGATTCGAATCCTGGGATCCGGGCCATCGTCTCCCACTGCCGATCATTTCCCACTGCAATGTAAGCATAGCCATTCTTCGTCTCATAGACGGAGACGGGAGCAAAAAATTCGTGCGTATTTCCCCTTCGCGAAACTTTTTTCTTGAAGGTAACGGTATGGGTGATCGCCTGGGTGAGCCAAGACACTGTGCTCTCGAACATGGAGAGATCGATACGACTTCCCTGTCCGGTCATAGCCCTCTTGAAGAGGGCCTTCATGATCAGACCATAGCCATGTTCACTGGCTCCCATGTCAGGAAGAGGAATCCCCATCACCTGGGGGCCCCCTCCCTTTTCTCCGGTCAATTCCATCAACCCCCCTCTGGCCTGGAGCACAGGATCATAGGCCGCCTCGTTGTTTTGGGGGCCGAAACCGGTCATCCCCAGCCAGATGATGTCTTCTTTGATTTTCTTGAGCATCTCATATTCGATCCCGAGTTTAGAATAATTTCGAGGAAGCTGATTCGTGGCAAAGATATCCACTTTCAATTTAAGAATCAGCTCCTTCAGCAGTTTCTGGCCTTCCGGTGTGGCCAGATCGAGCGTCAAGGCTTTCTTCCCCGCGTTGATGGAGAGGTAATAAGAGAACATACGGTCCTCTTTCAGCACATCGTCTCCGATTCTTCGATTGGGATCGCCGTAAATCGGATGCTCCAGGCGAATCACATGGGCCCCGTCTTCAACCAGACGGAGAGTCAAATAGGGAAGGACGGTCGCCTGTTCAAGGCTTAGCACCGTAATCTTCCTGAGAAGGTCAGCCTCATCCATTGTCGCCACCCCCTGGGATCATATTGGATACCGTATACAAAGAACTATATCGATAATCCTCCTCTCCTGTCAAGGCCGGCTCACCTCTGAGAGCCGATCACCCGTTGGCCTCGGGTGGGAATGAGACCGATGCAGTTGGATCAGGGTGTCATCCTATTTTTTTTCGTAATTTTTCGGTGAGGTCGGAGAGGGTTTCGTATTCCAACAGATGCAGGGATCTTACGGCCTCGGGAAAAGGAAGGCCCTTCTTCCCAATAAGGGTGATCTCCGTTCCCAGGCCAAGGGCCATGCCTAGCTCGAGGAGGGTTTCCGTTTGATCGGGTGTTGTGAGATCGTAAATTCCAAACCGGGCACTGCGGATCTGATCGAGACGATGATGAAGGGCCCTTTTTTTCTGAACCATCTCCGCGCCGCGAATCGGGCTCAGCCCGCTTCCTTCAAAGGCGGCTTCAATGGCGTGAATCAGGTCCACCTCTTGTATCCCCGAGGATATAAAATAATCTCCTTTCAGAGTGACCTCAACGGTTTTGGGTGTTGTCTGGATTCTTTTGAAAAGGGTTCGGTCCAATGTCAATTCTTTGGCGGCGGATTGAAGAATATTTCTTGCACTCTCCAGATCCTTCTTAAAGCGTGCTGCATTAATCTTATCAATCTCCGGGGAGGCAAAGGCTTTGACGCTGACCTCCTGGAACCGGAGGGCCAGGAAAGTCTGGTAGTGGACCGATTTCGAGCTGAAGACCTTCTCCAGAATCATTTTTGTTTCATGATGCCATTGTTTAAAGACTTCGTGCTCCGGGTGAAGACCTGCCAGGGTCTCC
Organism: Thermodesulfobacteriota bacterium; assembly: GCA_041947025.1. GTDB lineage: Bacteria > Desulfobacterota > BSN033 > BSN033 > UBA1163 > CAVTZZ01. The sequence continues at coordinate 48,908 of JBHGBJ010000016.1, read as the reverse complement.
ACCCGACTGAGTTGTCCTCTGATCAGATCAACCGGGTCTTTCTCCGGCATCTCTCACTTCCCCCCTTTCCCGTATCGTCAAACTGGAAAATAGCAGCGGATCGCAATAATGTCAACCCCTCGGCTTTCGATTGATGAGTCACTGCGAGCGTGTCAAGCAATGTCATCTGGACCTCCCCATCCTCGCCCCCTTGAGGGGAAGGGACGGGGGCTGAAGATCAAAGACAAAGGTCTGGGAGGGGTTATCGAAAGTCTGTCAGCTCCGTAGCCTTTATTCCTTTTGCTAATTTTTCAAACTGGTGAAACCAGTCATCAAAAGAGCCAAAATCCTCTCTTGCGGAAAACCAGAAAAATGGGGCTTTCCCCAAAGTCTTCAGGACTAAATCCTGGTATTCGGAGAGTCTTTTTTCACGGAGGTCATTCTCCTTGATGGCAGATGCCGCCACGTTTCCGGCAAAGCGTCCCTGTATCATTCCATGGATATTTCCTGCGCCCCCGGATGCATCTCCCACGAACAGGACGTTATCCTTGACGATCTTTCCGAAATACTTTGCATATTTTCCTGAGCGGCCCCTTGCAAACCCAGTTACCTCCACCGGGTATGCATTCTTGATCTTGCGGGAAACCCGATTGTCTTCCCTTTCCCTGAGTTCAAGGAAGGCCCGATCCGATGGGGCACCCAAGAAACAGAGGCCTGTACGATGAGTGAAAAAGCATTTATAGTTTAAAAGGGGGTCCGAAGACAGGAAGTGTTCGATGATTCCCGGGGATACCTCTGCATTGGCAAGGAGGTAACTCATCCCTGCCCTGAGCTCTCCTTTTTCACACAATCCCTCTTCCACTGCGTATCCACTGCCGGCAGACCGAATGCCGTCCGCACATATAAAAACCTGCGCTTGAGCAACTGGAATCACATTGGAGTTTGTTTCGATTTCTTGGACCCTTCCTTCTCTTCTGGCGAGTTTCGTCACTTTCGTTCTCAAATAAAGCTTGGCCCCCGCCCTCACAGCCAATGCTGCGATCTCTTTTTCGAGAAGGTCTCTCCTGACCAGGTAGCCTCCCAGGGTGCTTTTCTCGATCAGGTCGCCGGATTCTGAATCGCACACCCTGTATTCTTTCACCCTCATCCAGGGAACTGACTTTCCGATGGCCTCGATGACCGATTTGGCAAACTCGGACTCCATCAGCCACCCGGGGTCATGTCTTGGCCATCCTATGGCTCCATGTTCTTCGAAAATAGCCACCCGCAGTCCCCTTGCCGCGGCCGTTAAAGCCGCATAGCAACCGGCAGGGCCTGCACCGATTACAATGACATCGAAGTTGCTCATCACTTCCTCCCTTTCTCACGGGAATTATGGTTTCCGATGATACTATACGCTGATCGGGGTTGGCCGTCAATTCAAAAACGTCCGAATGGGCTCGTTTGTTTTTCTAACCGAAAGTGATATAATTACGTGCCCGTATTCAATGGACGATGATAGGGCTTGAAGGATTGAGATGACAACCGAGGAACTTGCTGAACTTTTTCTCGCACACCTCTATCAGCTCGCTGACGAAGCCCCGCATCCCAACTTTCTTTTTTCGGTCAATGATTTTGTACCCCGGCTGGGTATCACGGACCGAGAAGAGCTTCAAAAGGCGATTAACTATTTGGGAGACAGGGGATTGATCATCGTGGCCAATCTGGACAGGTCCGGCGGAATCAGTGCAGGGATGACGATCGATGGGAGTATCTTCGTGGAGAAGGGAGGAGAGACAGGCATGATTGCACAGTACCGGAAGAATCCGCCGCCCTTCGCAAGCCCCCCTTTCCAATCCTCTCCCCCGGCAACGGAAGAGGGTCTTTTCTTTCCTCGTCGCACGGTGGAGGCCCTTCTCGAAGATATTCAAGAAGTCCTCGAAAGAGATGATACCTTGGCAGATCAAGCCAGGAAAGACTTGTTCTCCGATCTCGCCACGCTGAAAATTCAATTGGAGCGAAACGTGAAAAACAGGCAGATCATCAAGGTGGTTTTGGACAGCCTTTCCAGCGTCCCATCGATCGGCCCGCTGGTCACAAGTTTGAAATGCATCGTGGAGGGGTATTTCGGATAGCGCTTCAGGAAAAGCAGGGAGATAGGGGAAGAGGTGGCAGAGAGACAGAGGCTTACTCTTGAAGTGGACGACGCAGGAGATTTCGATGAGCGAAAAAGCATTTCAGGACTATTACCCAGACGAGCTCAGCTATTGCTATGGTTGTGGCCGGCTCAATGAGCAAGGTCTTAAGCTCAAGAGCTACTGGGATGGAAAGGAGACGGTCGCTATTTTTAGCCCTCGATCCTACCATATTGCCATCCCGGGGTATGTCTACGGAGGGGTGATCGCCTCGATCATTGATTGCCATGGCACGGGGACTGCGGCGGCAGCCACGTATCGTGCCGAAGGCCGAGAAATGGGCACCGAGCCGATCCTGCGTTTTGTCACGGCGGCCTTGCAGGTGGAGTATCTTCGGCCTTCACCCTTAGGGCTACCACTGAAAATCCGGGGAAAGGCCAAAGAGATCAAAGGCCGTAGAGTCGTGGTGGATGTTACAGTATCCGCTCGCGGGGAGATCTGTGCAAAAGGAGAGGTCATTACGGTGCAGATGCCCGAACAGATGATGCCAAGAAACCGGAGAGCTTAGAAGGAGAGGGAGACGATGAAACGAGAAACAGCCTTTTCAATGGAACACTCAAGTATTAAGTATGGTCCTGGAGTGACACGAGAAGTGGGATGGGACATGGAAGAGCAAGGCGCCCACCGGGTCATGGTGGTCACCGATCCCAATCTGAGAGACAAAGAACCTGTCTCCGTGACTCTGGAATCACTGCGGAAGCACGGGATCGACGCAGTCCTGTACGATCAGGCCCATGTGGAGCCGACGGATGCTTCTTTCAAAGAAGCGATCCGATTCGCCGTAAAGGGCAAATTCGATGGCTTCGTCGCTGTGGGCGGAGGTTCCAGCATCGATACCGCTAAGGCAGCAAACCTCTATTCGACATACCCTGCCGATTTCCTGTCCTATGTCAGTCCAACCATCGGAGAAGGAAAACCGGTCCCGGGTCCATTGAAACCCTTGGTGGCTATCCCAACGACTGCCGGGACGGGCAGTGAATCGACGGGGGTTGCTATTTTTGATTATTTGGAGATGAAGGTCAAGACAGGGATTGCCCATCGAGCCCTGCGGCCGATCAAAGGGATCATTGATCCCGATCATACCCGTTCGATGCCGAAAATGGTAGCTGCGTGTACGGGACTGGATCAGTTGACCCACGCTCTGGAATCGATGACGGCATTGCCCTACCACCAGAGAACGGCTCCCGAACACCCTAAGCTGCGGACGTCTTACCAGGGAGCAAATCCCATCAGCCATGTTTGGGCTTCACAGGCCATTGAAATGCTTTCCGGTCATCTGGTCCGGGTGATTGCGGATCCTTCCGATGACGAGGCGAGGGGAGAAGTCTTATTAGCGGCAACGTACGCCGGCATCGGCTTCGGAAACTCAGGAGTTCACCTGGCCCATGCGATGTCCTATCCCGTCGCAGGGATGGTGCGGGATTACGTGCCCGAGGGCTATCCACCCGGGCATCCGCTGATTCCTCATGGCATGGCAGTGGTGCTCAATGCGCCAGCCGTTTTCCGCTTTACAGCTCCTGCAAATCCGGAAATACACCTTTATGCAGCCAAACTGATGGGAGGGGATGTTTCCGGTGCCTCTCCAAAGGAGGCAGGCGAAGTGCTTTCAAGCACCCTTGTTGCATTGATGCGGAAGGTTGGGATGCCCAACGGATTGAGCGCAGTGGGATATGGACCCGAAGACGTGGAGAAGCTGATTGCTGGAACACTCCCTCAGAGCCGGATAACCAAACTATCACCACGGCCGGCGAGCCCTGAGGATTTGAAACAGTTATTTTTGAATTCACTCAGACTCTGGTAAGGCCGATTCATGACGAAAAAGCCCCGTCGTTGCTTTCTCCTCCTTGCTCTTTTCTTGATGATGATCAGCCCTTTCGACTGCTGCCGCTCATTCAGAAAAGAAGCCCAGCAGCCGGAGGAGGCGTTGAGAGAAGTGAGATTCCTCTCTCCTAAATTCCGCGATGACATGGATATCCCTTCACTCGCGTTGGCCATCAGGAGAAACCTCCAGTTTTTGGACCGCCTCGCTCCCGACTCGGTATTCCGCTACGGATCCCAAGGGTTTACCTGCAAGCAGGTCCGTGAGAGCCAAGAGGCCTTCTTGAATCTTATACTGAGAGGGCTTGATGAAGATCATCTGGCCAGAGAGATTAGGAAGAGATTCCGGGTTTACCGGGCTACGGGCCGGGAGGGAAGCGGACGGGTTCTCTTCACGGGATATTTTGATCCCCTTTATGAAGGGAGCTTGAACCCTGATGAAACCTTCAGGTATCCTCTCTACGGTCCGCCGGACGATCTGATAAGGGTCGATCTCTCTCTCTTCAGGGAGAAGTTCAGAGGAGAAACGATTATTGGGAGAATGGAGGGCAATAAGGTTCTCCCTTATTATTCAAGATATCAAATCGAGGCAGAAAGAGTACTCGAAGGAAAGGGGCTTGAGATTGCGTGGCTCAAGGATCCACTGGATGTGCTCTTTCTGCACATCCAGGGATCGGGCAGATTGAGACTCCCCGACGGGAAAGAGCTCTTGGTTCACTTCAAGGTTTCCAATGGCCAGCCCTACCGAAGCATCGGACGATACATGGTTGAAAGGGGATTTCTCTCCCGTGAAGAGATGTCCATGCAAGCCATAAAGGGATACTTGACCAGGAATCCAGGGGTTCGCGATGAGGTTCTTCATCAAAACCCCTCTTACGTCTTCTTCGAGAAAGTGGAGAACGGCCCCCTGGGCAGTCTTGATATTCTGCTGACCCCGGGAAGATCGATTGCCTTAGATCCGGCAGTTTTTCCAAAAGGGAGTCTTGGCTTCATTTCATGCCAGAAACCTGTCGTCAATGACCAGGGAGAAGTTACTGCGTGGGCCCCGTTTTCACGTTTTGTCTTAAACCAAGACTCAGGCGGGGCAATCAAAGGGCCGGGCAGGGCGGATATCTTTTGGGGAAGTGGCCCTTATGCTGAAGCGGCTGCAGGGCATCTGCAACATGACGGAGACCTGTACATCTTGATCAAAAAACCTTGATAGGGACACTTCCCATATTTTTATTCCCTATGAAAAATCACAATGTGGAAAATATGGGAAGTGTCCCTGAATCAGGAGATTTGGATGACCAATATTGTCAATAAAATAGATTCCTTTGAACATCCTGTACTTCCGGTCCCATCAACGTCCAAAATACGTCACTTCTGATTTATTAATAAAATCAAAGGGTTTTGTATAATTACTTGATCTGGCATCAGTATTGCACAATATTTGGCATTGCCTATTTTTGTTCAACCAGGAATCGAATGAAGCTTAAACAAGAGGGACTGAATATGGGAGATTTAACGACGCCTGAGGAAAGACGGAAGCACCAGAGGTATCCAATCGACCTGCCTCTCAATTTTCGAATGACGGAAAACTCACATATCTACTCTGGATTGAGCGTCAATGCGAGCGAGGCAGGCCTTCTCATTCAGACTTTTCAGGACATGCCCATTGGCAGCAGACTGAATATCGAGCTCTTATTCGTTAAGGAGTATGAGCTGTCCAACTTCCAGGGAATGGCCCAGGTTGTTTGGAAAGATCATTATGTTTGGAGTGAGTGTGAGGGATTCAAATACGGCCTGCAATTTGTAAGAATATCAAATGAAGATCATAAGAAACTAAAATTCCTTCTTGAGAACCCTTTCAACCCGGAGGAGGCCTCCCAATATCAAGCTGCCTGAAGCTTCTTCGCTAAGCCCCCGGTCAAATATTGACGGGCTGTTGCCCAAAGCCACCGTTGCCCTTCGACATGCTCAGGGCGAACGGTGATGTCGTGAAATCATAATACTTTTCCGTTCATGCTGAGCTTGTCGAAGCATAGAATTGCTTTGGGCAACAGCCCGTTGAGTTTAGGCCTGTTTTGTGGTATAGAAATATTCATGCTCAAAGGGAAAAAGATTGTTTTAGGGATTACCGGAGGGATTGCCGCATATAAGGCGGCAGAATTTGTCCGCCTTTTGGTCAAAGAAGAAGCCCAGGTCTATGTGGTGATGACTCAGAATGCTCAAGAATTCATCACCCCCCTTACCTTTCAAACCCTTTCGGGAAATCCAGTCGTAACGGATCTCTTTTCGCTGATTGAAGACACGAAAATCGGACACATCGCATTGGCTGATTTGGCAGAATTGGTTGTCATTCTTCCTGCCACTGCCAATATCATAGGAAAAATCGCCAATGGGATCGCTGATGATTTTTTATCGACGATGGTGATGGCCGCAAAGGCACCTGTGCTTTTTGTCCCTTCGATGAACGTTCATATGTGGGAGAACAAGATTTTCCAGAAAAATATGCAAACATTGATCGAGTCAGGCTATCATTTCATAGAGCCGGGAGAAGGTGAACTGGCATGCCACTGGTACGGCAAGGGCAGATTGGCTGAATTGAGTGAGGTGATCGAGAAGATCGAAGCCCTCTTCTCCCCGAAGGATTTGGATGGCGAGAAGATCCTGATCACTGGTGGCCCGACCCAGGAGCCAATCGATCCTGTCCGATTTCTCACGAACCGTTCTTCGGGGAAGATGGGATATGCTTTAGCGAAAGTGGCGAGACGAAGAGGCGCGGAGGTCGTCTTCATCACAGGACCTACATCCCTTCCAATTCCCAGAGGAGACATAAAGGTCTTTCCTGTGCGGACTGCGGAGGAGATGAGAGAGGCGGTCCTGACTCATATGACAGGGTGTTCTGTTGTGATCAAGGCAGCGGCTGTTTCAGATTATCGCCCCAGGAAAGTCAATCTTCAAAAATTAAAAAAAGCTGAATCGGCTCTCTCTTTAGAGTTGGAAAAGACCGAGGACATTCTGAAAGAAGTGGGAAAGATGAAGGGGAACAGGGTCTTGGTCGGATTTGCTGCGGAGACAGAGAATCTGCTTTCCAACGCCCGGAAGAAATTGAAGGAAAAGAATCTGGATCTTATCGTGGCCAACGATGTGACACGGCCTGACGCCGGTTTTGAAGCGGATACCAATCAGGTCAAGATCTTATTTTCATCCGGTGAGGTGAAGGATCTTCCTTTAATGTCAAAAGAAGAGGTTTCGCAGGTTATCCTCGATGAGGTAGCCGGATTATTGAAACAGAAACGAGTTAAAAAATAGCCAAATCTCCTGCCTACCGGCAGGCAGGCAAACATCCATACCAAAGAATTCCCCGATTTCCAGTAACCGAAATTCCAACATAAAAAATGACGATTTCTTATTAATGATTTTCCAAATTTCTTAATAGGGTGTTCAGATTATCGTGGATAAGATTCTCCCTTGGATTAGTGCCTTTAATCCATTCCTCAAGAATTTGAACGGGCATAATTAATTTATTTTCTTTTGTAAAAAATTGAACCCTGTAGCTTTTATGTTTGCAATCAATGACTTTGCACTTCATATTTCCATTTAAATGTATGATCGCCCAATCTAAAATCTCTTGAGCCTCTTTTAATTTTTCGTCTTGACCCACGTAAATCACCCCCTTTGGCCATAAGTTCAGTACAAAGGAAATAATAATGACTTTTACTTTACAGAGAAGATCTCTGAAATTCCGCGATACTTGGGCCTGTATTGAGAAAAAATACAAATTTTACATTCTGTTGAATCGATCTTGGGAATCGTCCATACATACTTTCCGTTATTAGGAACATTTTCTTTTACCGTCTCCCAGGATTTTCCGCCGTCCTTTGAAAATTCAACGGTGACCATTGTCCCGAAGTCAGATTCTGGTGGTTCTGTTTTCCATTGAATTTCCTAAGACCCTCCTGCTTTTAAAATTTCATTTGCCTTTGGACTTAGGATTGAAACTCCTTGGTCGGGCAGAGGCTGAGATGCACAGCTTAAACCAATAATCAAGAGGCCCGCCAAAAAGAATGATGCAATAAGTTTCCTTTCCATTCGGCTCCTCCTCTCTCTAAATGGCGCTTCCTATTCTTCAAGAAGCGTCTCTAAGGAAACACGATTGCCTTTATGAACTTTAGGAAACCTTTTTACACTCCAGATGTGCCTCGTTGGTTTTGGTCAGATAACCCTCGAAAAGGATCAGATCAGGGTGCTCGTCAAAGGTCTCCCACCCCGTAACCAGTATGTTCTTCTCCTGAGCTTCTGCTGGTTTAAAAACACGGAGAAATGTGACGGGTAATCTTCCGTCTAAATTTCCTTCACGCTCCACACATCTCAATTCTTTAGAGATTGTGTCCACATTGACTTTGTGCACGCTGACTAAATGTCCCCACGTCCCGTCGCGAACTTCTTTGATGACCTTTTTTTTGAAGAGCCCCATAGCATACCTCCTTTCCTACTCTTCTGTTTGACATGACATTCTCTTAACTTTCTGTTCTGTGTGAACCTTTCCTAAAGTTTTATCCGAGGCTTCTTGAATTTCTCTCAACCTTCACTCCAACAAAAAAGCCGCTGCCCGAACCCTAAGTTCGGATAGCGGCCCGACTATCCACAGTTTTAACCTCCAGAGATACTGAATCTCTCCGGACCCTAAAATCTTTCTTTTTTGAAAACGCGGGATCTATTTATCGTTTACTCTTCTAATAAACCCTCCAATAAAAAAGCCGCTCTCCGAACCCTAAGTTCGGATAGCGGCCCGACTATCCAGATTTTTAACCTCCAGAAATATTTCGATCTTTCTGGACCCAGAAAAAATATAGAAAATTATTTTTCTGATGTCAAGAATTTTTTTCAGGAGGTTTCTTAAAAAGCATCACTCCTGCTGGCAGGGCATGGAGCAGTTCGGTTGTTGGGATCTAATTTACTTCGTGTCCGCTTTCTTTTCTACCTTTTTTTCTTCACTCTTTCCACTCGGCGTTTTTTCGGATACCTCTTTTTCCGCTTTCTTTCCTTCTTTTCGATGTTTGGAAGGATAGTCGTTGACGTAGAAACCTGAGCCTTTGAGGATAAAGTTGGTCGCTGAGATCAGTTTCTTGGCCGGTCCCAGACATTTCGGGCAGGCAACCTTACAGTCCTCATCTATTTTGTGGAAGATCTCGAAAACCTCATTGCAACGATTGCATTGATATTCGTAAATCGGCACTTTGGTAACCTCCGCTGAAAGGATATCCTCTATTTGAAATTCCAATCACCCAAAAATAATACCACATAATTTCTAAGAATCAAAGTATTCCTTGGTATTGACTGGGGATGATGACCGGGTCTTTGGAATCGGGTGAGCGGTTATTTCCAAAAGAGCTGCAGAATTCTCTCAGGCTTCCGGCTGTATCCTGCCACTCATCTCCTTCTTCAGTTTTTTTAAGGCTTCGCTTTCGATCTGCCTTACCCTTTCCCTTGAGAGTTTAAGATAGTTTCCAATCTCCTGAAGGGTGAGGGGGGTGTCGGACATAATTCTATTCTTGATGACGTAAGCTTCCTTCTCGTTTAACTGTTTCATCGCGGTGACCACTTCATGTTCTCGAAGCTTTTTTTCTTCTGCCTGAGCGTAGGCTTCCTCTTGATTCATCCCACTCTCTCTCAGGAGATCAAGATGGGTCAGCTCCTGGCCCTCATCGAAAGGTGCATCAAGAGAAAGATCCCTTGAGGACATTCGCTGCTCCATCTCGATGATGTCCTCTTTGCTGACGTCCAGATCGTGAGCCAGAAGTTCGTATTTCTTTTCATCCTTTCCATCGGATTCTAATGCTTTTCTCACCTTTCCAATCTTGTAGAAAAGTTTCTTTTGTGCCTGGGTCGTTCCGATCTTCACCAGGCTCCATGTCTTAATGATGAAGTTTTGGATGTAGGCTCTGATCCACCAGATGGCATAGGATATAAATCGATAGCCTTTGTAAGGATCAAATTTCTTAACCGCCATCATCAGGCCAATATTGCCTTCCTGGATGAGGTCCAGGAGTTTGACACCGTAGGACTTGTATTCAAAAGCGACCTTGACAACGAACCTTAAATTTGATGTAATAAGTTTGTGGGCGGCCTCTATATCGTTGTATTTACGATACCTTACAGCGAGTTCAAATTCCTCCTGCTGAGTCAAGAGAGGGAATTGATTGATCTGCACAAGGTATGACTCTAAAGAACCTTTGACTACTGGTAGATTTGACATGAGAAACTCCGGAAAGCGATTAGCACTCATCAGGTTAGAGTGCTAATTAATCATAAATAGAGTTCCATGAAATGTCAAGATTTTTTTGCATTTTATTAATTTTGTTAAGTAATTTTGTTAGAATCAAGAAAGCAGTGGAACAATAATTTGAACCTGAAGGAGGATCAAATGGCGGAGAATAAGAAAAAGGGAGAAGAGGAAAAAGGTTTTGTGATAAGAGACAAGAGGTTTAGTGCAACGAAAGAGGGGGAGCCGTCGCAAGCCAAAGAGGGAGAAAAGATTGAGGAACCCGCTAAACAGGATACCAGCCAGGAGACCCCCCTTCCTGAAATCAATTTCATCAATTTCATCTTTTCCTTGAGCACCTCGGCTCTTATTCAATTAGGTGAGATCCAGGATCCGATCACCCAAAAGTTGGCCAAAAACCTGCCCTTGGCGAAGCAGACCGTCGACCTTATTGGAATGTTGAAAGAAAAAACGAAGGGAAATCTCACTTCGGATGAAGAAAAGCTATTGGACAGTCTCCTCTACGATTTAAGAATGAGATATGTAAAGGCGAAGGCGTAAATTCAAGGGGATCCAGATCACCAGATTATCAGGCGTTAGCAGAATAGCGAGGTGAAGCGGCAACTCAGAAGAAGGAATTAGCCCGCAGGATTAGGAGAGTCTCTTGAAGCTCTAACCAGATCGTTTTGAAGTACAGTCGTTCAATTTCCTGACGACCTGATATCCGGATACCCGTCCCCCTGATTCTCGGTTACCCTGATATCCTTTTCTTATTTCTTGTAGGTTAGGTAGAAACTGCTTCCCTTCCGATGGAGGTGGAAGAGAATTCCCTTATCAAGGTTGGTATCCTTCATTGCCTTCTCAAAGTCTTTTATGGTCTCAATCTTTTTCCGGTTGATTTCCAGGATGACGTCTCCTTCCTCAAGGCCTATTTCGTCGGCGAGGCTTCCGCCTTCAACAGCGACGACGACCACGCCACGTTTGACCCCTGAGATTCGGTATCGAAGGGCAAGCTGGGGCGTCAGTTCTTGAACGCTTGCCCCCATTTTCTCCTCTGCTTCCTCCTTCTCTTTTGCCGTTTCTGGTTTCTCCGGCATAGAAGTGAGAGTCACCTCAACCGTCACTGGCTTTCCATCCCTGATGATGCTCAGCTTAATCTTCTGCCCGACCTTCTTCTTCTGAATTTCTTTCACCAATTCGTTGGCATTCTTAACCGTCTTGTCATCCACCGACTTGATAATATCGCCTGAAACCAATCCTGCCTTTTCAGCGCCCGTGTCCGGGTAGATCTGGCCTACGAGAACCCCCTCCTTCTCCTTCACTTTAAAGTGTTCCATCATCTCTGGAGTAAGGTCCTGGACACTGATCCCAAGCCAGGGCCGCACGACCTTGCCATGTTTGATCAGGTCGTTCAAGATCTGTTTGGCCATATTGATGGGGATCGCAAATCCGATCCCTGTGCCCGGTTGGATGATCATGGCATTGATACCGATCACCTCTCCGTCAATGTTGATCAAGGGACCACCGCTATTGCCCGGGTTGATGGAGGCATCGGTTTGGATGAAATCTTCATAAGTTCCAGTCCCCAGTCCCGAGCGACCTTTGGCGCTGATCACCCCCACAGTCACCGTGTGCTCCAGACCAAAGGGGCTTCCGATGGCGATGGCCCATTCCCCCACCTCCAATTTATCTGAATCGCCAAGGGTGGCTGCGGGAAGATCTTTTGCCTTGATCTGGAGGACGGCCAGATCTGTCCTCGAATCCTGCCCTTTCATTGTTGCAGTAAATTCCCTTCCGTCGTTCAGTTGAACTTTTATCTTATCCGCTCCTTCAACGACGTGGTTATTGGTAAGAATATATCCCTCTTTATCGACAATCACCCCTGATCCGCCGCTTCTCTGTTTTTGCCTGAATTCCTTTCCTCTTTCCTGGGGAGATCCAAAACCCCTGAAGAAATCCTCGAAGGGACTTCCCTTGAAGAAATCATCCCCGAATCTTTCCCAGGGCCTCATGGTGACCGTCTTCTCCGTAGTGACGTTGACGACGGCAGGTTGAACTTTCTTGGCCACCTCCACAAAGGCCTGGCCGAGAGATCTGGCGGTCGTCAATTTGTCATTCTTGGGTAGCGAATTGGCCCGATTGCCATCCATGCAAAAGAAAAGGCCAAAAAGAAGTCCAAGAAAAGCGAGTCCCAGGATCGATCGGTTCACTAATTTCTTATTCATGATTCGCTCCTTCAACGTCATTCTACTAACAATCTATCTCTTTTTCTTAGGGTTGTCAAATGGCTGATATATCTATTGAAATGGGAAACAGCGTAAAACGACCGGGGTTCCTGTGAGCTTTTTCGGATGCTTCGAGTCAGGATCGGGACGAAGGTCTACGGGCAGAGGTGGCCGAGAAAAGAAGTTACCCTTCGATCCATTTTTGACCCTCTAAGAATCCTTTGTCAAATATTTTCAGACTGATCTCTCGAAATTTGGAAGGGGTAACGTTCTCGATCGATTGTCTCAGTTTCTCCGGTGAGAACGGAAACCTGGGATGGACGGAAGCAAAACTGATCAATGCGATATTGGCTGATTGACCCGATCCCATTTCGGCTGCTATTTGGTCTGCTCCAAAAACGTAGACTTCAATCCCTTTCTCCTTCAGGTAATCCTTAATTTGTCTTTGCATATAATGGGGATCGGCCGCGTTGATAAAACAGATACCTCCGTTCCGACCACGGACCGCAGGTCTGAGAAAGGGCAGCGTTTTGTAGGCTTCGTTCTTTTCGAGAGACAGGAGAAGATCCGCGTTCCCTCTTTTCACCAGGGGGCTATTGAAGTCTCCGATCTTAAGATAGGTGATCACAGAACCGCCCCTTTGACTCATTCCGTGATCTTCCGAGCCGATCAAGGGAATCCCTTCCCGGATGGCCATCTCTGAAAAAATCTCAAGAGGCACAATAAAAATGAGATTTCCTTTCCGGGAAGCCCCGCCCTGTGGGCGGGGAGCTTCGCATTTTGCATTTACTCTTCTAACCTGCCGGCACAATGGCCTCCTGGCCACAGACCTGCATGCAGAGGCCGCAGTCCACGCAGGTCAATCGATCGATTTCCACACGGCCATCCGTTCCTCTCACCAGGGAGGGGCATTCAAAACGCTTGAGGCAGTACCCGCACCCGACACAGGCTCCTACCGCTGGCATATCGATTGCTGAGGTCGGACATTCTCGGACACAAACACGACAACCGGTACATCTATTTTGGTCAATGACATAACCGTCTTCTGTCCTGGAAATGGCTCCTTCAGGGCACTGGATCATACAGGTGTCGCATTGAGAACAGGCCTCCTCCTGATACACAGGCAAAAGGGATTGGTTCGCCTCACCGCTTTTCGACCGGGGACCTCCCTTCTCTTGCGGAGGAAGATGACGGACCTTCACCTTGATCGGGTTGACCTTGAGCTGCTCCTTTTGATCGATGATACAGGGATAACGGGCAATGAGAACAACCATTCCTCCATCTCGCTGCTGATTAAATTTATAAGCCTTCTGGGTTTCCCTGATCATTCCCTCGATATCGTATGGGTTGACCACACGAATATACTTAACCCCGCATCCTTTCACCAACTCCTCAATGGAGAGGGATGCGCCCGTATGGCCGTCCGCGGTCACACCGGTCTCCGGCGTGGGCTGCATCCCTGTCATGGCCGTCACAGAATTGTCAAGGATCACAAGGATGAACTTGGCTCCATTGTAGACGGCATTCAACAATCCCTGAGCGCCGGAGTGGTAGAAGGTCGAATCCCCGATGGTGGCGATGATGGGAATCTCCTGACCATCCTGGCGATAGGCTTGATACAAGCCGCTTGCAATGGTAATGGCAGCCCCCATGTCGTGACAAATATCGACTGCATCCATGTTCATTCCCAAGGTATAACAGCCGATGTCACTGGGAAAGATGGCCTGAGGGAATGCTTTCTTAAGGGCAAAGAAGGCTGCACGATGAGGGCATCCCGAGCAAAGGGTTGGCCGACGAAGGGGCAAGCCAAGGCCGGCCACCATCCTCTCAAGCGGCGCAGTGGAAGAGACCTCACCGACAGGGATGGAATACTTCTTACAGAAATCGGAGATCACCTGGGTAATCACTTCAGGAAGCATCTCTCCTTCATTGGGTATGGAGTTGTCCAATCGTCCGCGGACCTTTGTTTTATCCCGGATCTGAAGCTCAATGACCGGCTCGGTCTCTTCGAGGATCAGGATGTGGTCACATCTCCGGATGAAATCTTCCACCACCTGAGCGGGAAAGGGGAAGGGCGTCCCTATCTTGAGGACAGGGATCTCTTTCTTTAAACCCAGCTCTGAGAGGATGTCCCGGGCGATGGCGTACCCGATCCCGCCGGCGATCATTCCCAGAGTCGCCTTCTCCCGATCGTTCTCTATGAAATTGAGGGAGGTCATCAAGCTGAACTCTTCGGCAATTTTTTGAAGCTTCACGTTGAGTTGCTTATGGAGAAGGAATCGGAATCGGGGCGTTGCGCTCCATCGCTGCGGATCGGGGACGAAGTTCGCCTTCCTTTCAATCCTGAGAACGGGACTGAAAGGAATGGTTTGCTGAGCATGAGAGACCCTTAATACCGGACGGAGGATGACTGGAATCTGGTATTTTTCAGACAGGTCAAAGGCAAGGGGCAACATCTTCTGGGCTTCTCTTGGATTTGCAGGATCGAATACCGGGACCTTTGCGAACATGGCCAAAAAGCGGGTATCTTGTTCGGTCTGGGAAGAATAGGGGCCTGGGTCGTCACAACTGATGATCACAAAACCTCCCACCGTACCGATATAGGCTGAGCTCATGAGGGGATCGGTGGCCACATTGAGTCCCACCTGTTTCATGGCTACAGCAGCCCGTTTACCGGTATAGGAGGCGGCAAGGGCATTTTCAAAGGCCACCTTTTCGTTGGTGGACCACTCGATATAGATCTCGAGATGATTCTCTTTCTTGAATCGAACTAAACCCGGCAGAATCTCTGAACTGGGGGTTCCTGGATAGGCCGCAAAGAACTGACATCCGGCCTCTGCGAGGCCTCTTGCAATCGCTTCGTTTCCGAGAAGGACCCTTTGTTCTTGATCGGGCATAAGAATTCTCTCCCCTCGTCCCCTCCCTCCCCCCCAGAGACTGTGTCGTAATTGCACTTGGACGGGAGAGACAGTCAGGTTCCAAAGATTTAGAACGCGGTCTTTTTTAAATTATAGGGAATCATACCTCGCATAAGGTCGAACGGGTTCATAAGCTTGCCACGATTCAATTCGATCGATCAAAGGTTACCGCCCTAAATCTTTTCCACCCGACCGCCTCTCCCTCCTTCAGCTCAAAACGGCTTTTTGATGTTGCGACACAGCCTCCAAGAGGGGAGGAGGGGGTGGGGGTGTTGTTCAACACTGAATTTTAAATCATTCGGTTTAGAACCTCAATTCCCTTCAGAAGGGTTTGCTCTGATGCCGCAAAGGAGATCCGGACATGGGTATTTCTTTTTGAGAAGACACTGCCTGGAATGATGAAGAGATTCTTTTGAATGGCCCGCTCCACAAAAGCCTCTCCATCTCCTCCCGGAACCTCCGGAAAGATGTAGAAGGCCCCGAGGGGCTTTTGGACGCGATACTTCTCCTTGAGCCCCTCGTAAATCAGATCTCTTTTCTTCTTATATCGCTCAATAGAATCGTCCACGTTGAAATCCAGGGCCTTGATGGCGGCCTTCTGGGCAAAGGAATTGACGCTTGAGAATGTATATTGTTGAAGGGTGATCATCTGTTGGAGGATTTCCCGGGGCCCTGCTGCGTAGCCCAGTCTCCACCCGGTCATTCCCCAACTCTTTGAAAACCCTCCGCAGGTTAGAGTCTTTTGATAAAATTGTCCCATGGAGGGACAGGAGGGATCATCAAAGACAAAGCGGTCGTAGATATCGTCGGAAAGGACCAGAAGGTCTCTTTCCCGGGCGATCCTGGCCACCATCAAGAGGTCATCTTTGGGATAGATCGTTCCTGTAGGGTTATTGGGGCTGTTGATGATGATCATTTTTGTCTTCTTCGACAATTTCCGAAGGAGTTCTTCCTCCCTCAGCCGGAAGTCTGGATAGGTATCCACAAAGACGGGGATCCCTCCCATGAGGAGAACCTGATATTCAAACATGACAAAAAAAGGATCAGGAATGATGACTTCATCGCCGGGGTTGATGAGGGCCAGGCTGGCGAGGAGGAGGCCACCGGTCACTCCGGCGGTGACCATCACTTCCTCGAAATGAACACCCTTCTTTTTCAAATGAGAAGCGATCTTCTCCCTTAATTCGGGGATGCCCTGGGTCGGCGTATACTTATTAAACCCTCTGCGAATCCATTCGATCCCTTCTCCTTTGAGAGGCTCTGGAATATCGAAATCGGGTTCTCCAATGCTCAGGTTGATCGGATCCTTCATCTGTTGGGCCATATCAAAGATTCGCCTGACGCCAGAGGGTTTGATATTTAATAACCGATCAGAGATCAGCATCCGGTTACTCTCCTTCTTCCTTTATTCTCTTGGCTTTTTCGATCAGTTCGACGATTGTCTCAATCCTCGACTGGGTGGGGGGGGATAGAGCATGCTGGATCTGGTCGGCCGAATAGTGCTCGGCCAGGAATTTGGCGATCTCCAACCGAAACTCCCAGCAAAGGATGATTCTTCGGCAGGGGAGATCTTCATTGACCGTTCGACAGTATCGAAACGGGACCTCTCCTCCCAATTGAGGACAACGGATGATGAACTGATCCTGTTCTTCAAGCATGGTTGTTTTGGCAGGATGTGGAGGATTCTGATACGAGATCGTTCAATCGAGATCCTGCGGGCCCATAAGGCCCGCAGGATTCAATAGGATCATGCCGGTTTACCTTTCTTGAAAACTTTCGGCTTTGGCAACCCCTCGATCGACTTGAGAGATTTCTTCATCTCATCCTCCGGTAAGGGATAGTCGACCAGTTTCCCGCTGAAATAAGAGTCATAACCCCCCAGATCCATGAGGCCGTGGCCGCTCCAGTTAAGAAGGATGACCTTCTCCTTTCCCTCTTCTTTAGCCTTCTTCGCCTCTTCGATCACCGCCTGGATCGCATGACTGGTCTCAGGAGCAGGGATAGAGCCCTCGGTCCTCGCCCAGAGAACAGCAGCGGCATAACACTCTAATTGATGATAGGCGCGAGGTTCAATCAGCCCCTCAATGATCAACTGGCTGATGATCGGGGCGATTCCATGATACCGCAAGCCTCCAGCGTGAATGGGCGGCGGGACGAAGGTATGTCCCAGGCTGTGCATGGGAACCCAGGGTATCAGACCGGCTGTATCGCCATGATCGTAGACAAAGGGGGCTCTGGTCATGGTTGGACACGAGGTTGGCTCCGCAGGGATAATGGTGATATCGGCACCATTGATCTTATCCAGGACGAAGGGCAGGGCAATTCCCCCAAAATTACTTCCTCCTCCTGCGCAGGCCGCGACCACATCGACCTTCTTCTCTCCAAATTTCTCCAACTGTTTCTTGGCCTCGAGGCCGATGATCGTCTGGTGCATCAGGACATGGTTGACGACACTTCCCAGCGAGTACCTCGTGTCCTTGGAGGTAACGGCGTCTTCAACGGCTTCGCTGATCGCAAGTCCGAGAGTGCCCGGATGATCCGGGTTTTGCTCCAACGCTTTTCTCCCGGCATTCGTATCCTTGCTCGGGCTTGGAACGCAGTTTGCTCCCCAGGTGTTCATCATGAGACGTCGATAAGGTTTCTGATCATAACTGATTCTCACCATATAGACCTTGCACTCCAGACCAAAGAGACAACATGCAAAACTGAGCGCGCTTCCCCATTGTCCAGCACCGGTCTCTGTGGCAATGCGTTTGATCCCAAAGACTTTGTTGTAGTAAGCCTGGGCAATGGCCGTATTCGGTTTATGACTTCCCGGGGGGCTTACCCCTTCATTCTTATAGTAGATTCTTGCGGGTGTGCCCAAGGCCTTCTCAAAAGCATAGGCTCGATGAAGCGGGGTGGGTCTCCAGAGAAGAAGCTTCTCCATCACGCCCTCAGGGATTTCGATCCATCGTTGTTGACTGACCTCCTGCTCAATGAGATTCATTGGGAAGACCGGGGCAAGGTCTTGAGGGCCAATCGGTTGGCCTGTCCCAGGGTGAATGATCGGTTGGAGAGG
This sequence comes from Thermodesulfobacteriota bacterium, assembly GCA_041947025.1. GTDB lineage: Bacteria > Desulfobacterota > BSN033 > BSN033 > UBA1163 > CAVTZZ01. The sequence goes on along the minus strand of JBHGBJ010000016.1, from coordinate 30,483 downwards.
GGATGGTAAATCTGCTTGAATATTGTACCATTGTTTTGGGATCTCGTCTTCTCTCAGAAAAACTTTGAACTCCTTCATAATCTCCTCCTTCCTGAAGAGTGATTCCTTCGAATAGGTAGTTTCACACTCTCTTCTTAAAGGTTGAATTGGCTGTTTTGGTCTCCCCACCTCTGAAACCGGATTTCCAAATAACAATAATCCATAGGGTTGTCAAGGGCATATTTTTGTCCAAACCAGGCACACCACCCCCTTCCCAAGGGACTCCTGAACTATTGAAACAAACAAAAAAGGCTATGGTCAATGTCCATAGCCTTTTGAGAATTTCATCTGCAAAACGTGCAGAGATAAAGAGGCCATGGAAAACAAGGCAGTCTCCCATGGCCTTCATTTTCAACTCAACGACTTACAGCGGCGCCGGGCAGACTGCCTCCTCTTTTTTCTCCCAGCGCCACCAGTGAATCCTTTCTAACTGTTTCATATTTCTCACTCTGATCCGCTTTGAAGCATTGAACTACTTTTTAACCAATGGATAAAGACTTGTCAAGACCTCTACCACCCTTTTACTGATATAGGCGAGAGATTCGTCGATCGCCTGATCTGCCCGGTCCAGGTCTTCTTCCGTATATCAACCTGACACCCAATGCCTTTCCTTTCGAGACTATTTCTTCTTAACCTCATTCCACGGATAGTCGATAATCTCCAGAAGGACGCCATTGACATCTTTGGGATGGACAAAGGCATACTTGGACTCTCTGAAGGGTCGCATCTCACCATAGGTCTCATCGGAGATGAACCTGTAACCTTTGGCCTTCAGTTCTTGGATGGCCTCCCCGGTATTGTCCACGTTTAACCCGATGACCATCACGCCCTCGCCTTTTTTTTCGATAAACTTGGCGACCTCGCCCTCCGGGGCGGTCGATTCCATGAGTTCGAATCCCACCTCGCCCAGCCAGTATCTGGCCACATTGATCTTTGCAGGCTCATCGACGTAGGGATCGTCGGGCTTGGCTTTCCCGAGGATGGGCTCCCAGATTTTCCTCGCTTCATTTAAATTTTTCACTGCGATACAGATGTGATCAATCTTATTGACCTTCATAACCGATACCTTTGAAGAGCTACGAAAGGGTTGCCTTATATTTTTCGTTGACAAAGGCCAGCGCTTCATCGATTGCTTTAGCCGCACGATCGAGATCTTTTTCCGTGTGTCTATAGCAGATATATCCGTGATGATGTGGGGTAAAAAAGATGCCCCTGCGAATCAGCTGCGCATAGAAATCATCACGTCTGGCTCTATGGGTTTCCCCCTTATCCCTCTTGAAGGTTATGAAAAACATGGGTGGGACGCCGCTTAATTCGGCTCCCGCATCATATTGATTGATGATCTCCTGAACTCTTTTCAGAAAACGGGCGCCTCTTTCCCAGATCTTCTCAAGGACATGGTGCCGTTCAAGAATTTCAATGGTTTTGAGAGCGGCAATATAACCATCGCTGTTTGGGAAGAAAGTCGAGGATATGAAGAGCTTCTGCGCAGCAGCCATCATCACTTCGGCCTTTCCGGCGACGACGCTGATCGCATACCCATTGGCCATCCCCTTTCCGAAGACCCCGAGGTCAGGGATAACCTTGTAACGTTCTTGAGCGCCGCCCATCGCCAGCCTGAAGCCGGTGCGGACTTCATCAAAGATCAACACGGCACCGTACCGGGTAGCGATTTCTCTGACTCCTTCAAGAAACCCGGGTTGGGGTTCTTCCATCTTTTGATGAAGGGGATGTCCAAAGGGAGTCATAATGATGGCAGCAGTTTGATCGCCAAACCGCGTCATCAACTCCTCGAGCTGATGGAGGTTGTTGTAACGGAATTCGTGCACATCCTCGTAGAACTTTTGAGGGATACCTCCTTTCATCTCCACACACCAATCATGCCATCCATGATAGCCACAGCGCATCACCTTGATCCGATTGGTGTATGCCCGGGCAATACGAATGCTCGCCGTCGTAGCATCTGAGCCGGTCTTTAAAAAAATGGACATCTCCGCACAGGGGATGAGTTCACGCAGTTTCTTTGCAAGCTGATTCTGATATCTTTGTGTAAGCGTGAAGCAGAAGCCTTTCTCTTTGATTTGCCGAATCACAGCCTGATCCACTGCGTCTTCCCTGTAGCCCAGAATAATGGGGCCGTAGCCGCAGAGGAAGTCGATGTATTCATTTCCGTCTACGTCGGTTATCCGGCCGCCCTTGCCTGATTCAACAAAGATCGGATATTCTCCCTCGATAAAGTCGCTTGGTTTTCTGGCACCCAGGACCCCGCCCGGAACCAGTTTTTGCGCCTGATCGAAGAGTTCCAGACTCTTGGCGATGTTCAGTTTTTGAGCTTCTTTCATAAAGACTCTCCTCTCGAGATGTCAGCCCCGCCTCCGCTTCCCCAAAAAATACTCTCTTGAGACCGGGCGGGGTATTGGAAAAACTTTGCAGCGGCATCGTTGAGAGTCTGCTGCGTGCGTTTCCATGTGAAACCTCAGGGTTCACCAGAGGCGAGGTCGTCCTTGCTCCCTAACTTCCGAAAGATCCGCAATTGCAAAGTTTTGGAAGTATCCCGTCCGGTCTCAAGAATGCAATATTTCGGCTCGGCTAAACGCCAAGCATCGATGTAACCGTTTCGGTTTGGTGTATTTTGGCTCCTCTTCGGAGCATCGCTGCCAGGTACTTTTCAGGATCTATACAGCCTTCAGGAGCGACCACTCCTTTTACCTTGACATCACCAGAATAGAGCATGAGGGCTGCAATCGAGACGGGGAGCCCTGTCCCTGCCGCGGTTCTGCCCACGATGTCTACCGTGTAGGTCACCTGTCTTCCCTTTCTTTCCCCCTTGATGATCATTTTCATCCCGGAAGCCAGAGGCCCCTTCTCTCGATTCTTGGGTATGGTACGCCAGAGCCGCAACGTCAGGTCATAGGGCACCACTTGAGTCCCTTTGACCTCTACGGGCTCATTACTGAGAAAGCCTGTTTCGTTCTGCTCCTTAATGAGCTGGTCCACCCATGTGGGGATAAGAGCGCCTTTGACGACGACTTTTTTTATCCCGTTAATGTAGCGGGGTATGGTGAGAGGCTGGGGATGTCCCACATAGCTGATCAGACACTCACCGAGAGGGTCAAGAAACCGAACGGTCTCCTCGCCGGTGCCGCCTTCCACATATTCCAGCTTGCCGTCCAGAAACTGGGGGACCTTGCCCATGATCATGTGGAGGCTATGGTCCCAGGCTGCACCTTCGCCCAAGTCGGCGATGCTGACGACCCAATACAGGGCCATCTCATCCACACGATCCAGCTGATTTGCATAATACCTGGCAATGACGTTATTGGTTCCCGGATCCGACCCCATCCCGGTTAAGATGGTGATCCCTGCCTCTTTGGCAGCGTGATCAATTTCAGAGGCATAAAGAATGATCACCGCCTCATAGTCGTCACAAATATCGATATAACTGACCTTCGCTTCAACCGCTGCCCTGGCGACAGCGACTGCCGTCTTATAGAAGGGGCCCGCGCAGTTGATGACAACATCAGCTCCCCTGATTGCACTGACCAGACGGGCGTGATCGTTCGCATCGGTTCTTACAAAGGATACCTTTTCGCTGGCGCGCAGCTTATCGTGCAATCTCCCCGGGTCCGTATTGATGTCACCCAGAATGACCTTCTTAACCTGATCCTGCTTGATAAGGTCCCGGGCAGCCGCCTGGCCCATGTCACCGGCACCGCCTAATATGAATGCCTTCATTCTCACTGCCTCCTCTTCTTCTCCAGCATGTGCAACACCACTTCGGGTGTAACAGGAAACTCCCTGGGCATGACGCCGATCGCATTCTGCAAGGCATTGGCCACGGCTCCGGTCATGGCCACCGCGATGGACAGACCGCCCTCCTTGGCTCCGAATGGGCCGAAGGGATCGTTGGAGGTGATGATGATTGGATCGATGTTGGGCACATCCGTGGAGAGGGGGAACCAGTAGTCGGCAAAGTTGGCATTGAGGTTTTGCCCCCTGCTGGTCCAGCGATGTTTCTCCATGAGAACCCCCTGGGGACCCGCCTCCATTGCAGAGCGCTGGATCTGTTGCTCGACTGCCAGCGGGTTGATGGGCTGTCCGCAGTCATGAGCCGCAACCATGCTGAGGAGCTTGACTTTGCCTGTTTCCGGATCCACCTCTACCTCAGCCACTGCCGTGCCAAAGGAAAATGCAGAGGCGACTTGGCCGCGAGGATTTTTGACCCACTCCCTCTTGGGATCGGCGTCGGGCCAGCGGTCGCCACGGCCCAAGATCGCACGATTCTGGGAGAGAGCAGTCCGGGCTACCTTCGCGATATCGACGGTTTTCTCGGGCGAACCCTTGACGAAAATGCGGCCATCGCGGGCTACCAGGTCACCCTGGTTAGCCTCCAGCATTTGGGAGGCGACCTCGAAAAGCTGTTCCTTGGCGTCGGCGGCAGCGGCTTTGACTGCCCCGCCGGAAATCACCGTAGAGGCTTGAGAGTAAGCTCCTTGATCAGACGGGGTCACACTGGTGTCCCCCGTAATCACTTTGACCCGGTCGAGTGGGATTCCCAGTTCCTCGGAAGCGATCTGAGAAACCATACTGTCGTTACCCTGCCCGTTATCCATTACTCCGGAAATCACGGTGACATCGCCGTCCTCATTGAACCGCACAAAGGCCGCTGATCCGCCGCGGATCCCCATTGGAAATCCGCTGATTACGGACCCGCAGCTCATACCGATACCCCGATAAGAAGGCAAATGGCCTCGTTTCTCTTTCCAGCCGGCCTTTTCTGCGGCCGAGCGCATGGTTTCCACCTCGGCACAGGAAGTGATCACGGTCTTCGTGGGAGTGAGGTAGCCTTCGTGGACCGCATTCTTGATCCTGAATTCGAGGGGATCCATTCCCAGTTTCTCGGCGAGGGCATCGAACTGCAGCTCCAATCCGGCATAGGCCGTTCGTGGATGATGAGGGTACATTCCGCGAGGGGGCTTATTGGTATAGGCCCGGATGGCCTCGTAGCGCAGATTGGCAAACTTGTAGGCCTCTTCAATCATAATGTAGGCGACAGAGGCAGCGATCGGGCCGGTGCTGGCGTAAGCCCCGCCGTCCATGATCACCTTCATATCCACCGCGGTAATTCTTCCATTGGCATCGACCCCCACTCTGGAGTGCGTGATACTGCCGTGCACCTGCCTTATACAGTTGAAGTTCTCTTCCCGGGTATAAAGCAATTTCACAGGACGGCGGGATTTTTTTGAGAGGAGCGCGGCCACAAAATCCGCGGGTGAGATCTCGGACCTGCCACCGAAATGTCCACCGACGGCGATCTTGCGGACACGGACATCGGAGGTGGGTATGCTTAGAGCGTTGCTCAATGGCCTCGCTTTCATATGGGGACCTGCGTTAGGGCACCAGATATCCAGGCCGGTGCTGTCAAAACTGGCCAGGACGGCGTAACTTTCCAGCTGGCAATAGCTTTCTTCCGGAGATGAGAAGCGGTCTTCCTGGACAAGATAGGACTCCGCAAGGGCACGGTCGACGTTCCCTTCGTCTACGAAAATACGAACACTGACGTTGCCGGGTTTGTCTTCGTGGAGCTGAGGAGCGCCGTCAAGGAGGGCCTCTTCAGGATCGAGAACATGGGGAAGAGGCTCCCAATCCACCTTGATCAGGTCCACGGCCTCCTGGGCAGTCTCTTCGTTGATCGCGGCAACCGCGGCAATCTCCTGGCCGAAGAAGCGGGCTTTGTCCGCAGGGAGAAACTGCATGTCCCGGGTATAGGCGAAAACGCCCCACCGGTAGGGGATGGCATCCTTGCCGGTGATGATAGCTCTCACTCCGGGAAGTTTCTCGGCTCGACTCGTGTCAATGTTCATTATCCTCGCGTGGGCGTAGGGGCTGCGGAGCACTTTCGCATAAAGCATACCCGGCAAATAGAGATCGGCGGAGAATCTGGCTTCTCCCTTCACTTTGGGGAGAGAGTCGGTTCGGGATACTCTCTTCCCCACTATGGAATAGTCTGAAACAGCCCCTTCCTTTTGCAGGGATAGGGATCGCTGGCCGGATGCGGCCATCACGGATTCGACGATCTTGGTATAGCCGGTGCACCGGCAGAGATTGCCGGAGATGGCCTCTCTGATTTCGCTTTCCGTGGGAGAGGGTTTCCTATCCAACAGGGCCTTGGCCGAAAGGATCATGCCCGGCGTGCAGAACCCACATTGGGTTCCGCCGTATTTGACGAAAGCTTCCTGCACCGGGTGGAGCCTCTCTCCCTCAGACAATCCTTCTATGGTGACGATCTCCTGGCCTTGAACTTCGGCGGCAAGAAGCAGACAGGACCGGACAGGCGTTCCATTGAGCAGAATCGTGCACGCACCGCAAGTTCCGTCCTCGCACCCGCACTTGGTCCCCGTCAGTTGCAGATCTTCCCGGATGACCTCCAGGAGGGTCCTCTGAGGAGCGATCTCAAGAGCTTCAATCCGGCCGTTGATATTCAGAGAAACTGGAATCCTTTTCATGGACATCCTTTGGGATTGATGATTGGCCATTCAAAAATCAAAATCATCATCAATCAACGATCAGCAATCATCAATCCAGGTGACAATCAACAGCCAGCAATGAACAGTGCTCTCCGCAGCGCTCGCCCTGCAAGGACCGCCACCATCTTCTTGCGATAGCCTGCATCCATCATCAGGTTTTCTGCTGGTGCCGCACGTTCCCCGGCTTCCCGAGACACGCGCTCGATGAGATCGTCCGCAGGCTTTTGGCCCTCCAGAAGCCGCGCGGCCTTGAGCACTTCTTTCGGGGAAGATCCCACCGCTCCGAGTACCAGCCTGGCCCGTTCAATGATACCCTCTGGATTTCTCTTCACCATGACCGCCACTCCAGCCATAGGAAAATCCATGCCTTCGCGCACGCGGAGTTTCTCGTAGACCGCAGAAGTTCCGCGGCCTAAGGCCGGGAGCTGGACTTCCACCAGTATTTCACCAGGTTTCAAAACATTGGGCTTCTCTCCTCCGCCGGTGAAGAAGTCGGCCAAGGGTATGATCTTTTCACCCTTGGTCGAAGCGATTTTAACCTCTGCCCCGAGCACAATCAGGACTGGAGCGAGGTCACCCTGGTAAACCGCCTGGCAATGTCTGCCGTTTTCGACTGCATTGCAGATGTCCCCTCCCAGCTTGAAGCAAGCCTTTAGGCCCCTTCTCCAGAACTCGGACTGATTGTAGTAGATGCATCGGGTGTCAAGACAGAGGTTCCCTCCAATCGTGGCTTTATGACGGACCGAAGGAACGGCCACAAGCTGGATGGCCTGAGCCAGGGAGGGATAATCGTTCAAGATCAAGGGAGACCTTCCCAGCGACTCCAAAGTGACCATCGAACCGATCACGAGTCCACCGCTCCCGTTTCGATCCACGTAATCCAGCGCGCTCAATTCCTTCAGGCCGATCAAAGCGGAGGGCCTGCTCAGTCTGTAACGAAGGCCTACCAGGAGGGCAGTGCCTCCGGCCAGCAGAGCTGCTTTTCGATCATGGGTTCCAAGGATGGAAAAGACCTCTTGAAGGGAGTGGGGCTGGAAAAACTCGAATTCGGGCAGTTTCATGAATACATATATATAAAGGGACAAACCTTCTTGTCAAGATAACCTGAGAGTTCTGAAAAAGCAAAGTGCGCTCTCGGATTGTCGCGATCAGGGTTAGCCATTTGAAGAAACACCGGCCCGATACGGGTCGAACCTCCTCCTCATGCTTCGACAGGGTGGTTTACTGCGCGAAAACTACCGTTGCCCAGGAGTGCTGGTGCTGGCAGGGTTGTCTGTCAATGACTAACTTTCCGCGGTCCCGGTAGACGTGGAGAAACCCGCCGCTTTGCGCGTCATACAATAAGCCTTCTTCTCTCATGGATGCCTCCTCTCTGAACGAGCCACTCATTGCTTAACTTAATCTAAAATTAGTCATTCATACCCCGGAAGTCAAAGATGGTTAAAGAAGAAAAAGTGCTTCTCGGCCCATTCAATTTCTGGTATAAATAGGACGGATTGAGACAAACCTTATCGTATGGATGAACAAACCATTATAGACCAGCTTGAGGAGCTGGCTGGACAGTTTGGCGTACGGATCCGCTACGAGCCCATCAGACAGGATGAGGACTTCGTGAGGGTGGTAGGAGGATTGTGCCTGCTAAGGAAAGAATATGTCTTAATCGTCGATTCCAAGGCAGCGATGAGAGATAAGATCAGGATCTTCGCGGAAGCCTTGAGGCATTTCGACCTCGATCGGATCTATATCAAACCTGTCCTGAGAGAATTGTTGGAGAAGGCGCCTCCCTCTTTTCGTCATGCCCCAGTTGTCATCGGAGATGAAAATATATGATGCGCGGAGGGGGAAAAGGGTAGATCGGAGGAGACGGTCTTTCAATCTTGCGGATATGATCAATTCAGGGTTAGGGGTTTGGCTGAGCCGACCATCAATTTCAGTCTATCTTCGGGATGGATTTGGTCTTTATCGAGATGATTCCAGATCTTAATTTCAGAAATGGTCACGTTATACTTCTGCGCAATCTTCCAAAGGGTATCTCCCTCTTTCACCACATAAATGATCTCTTTTCCCTTCTTTACTGCAACGGGTCCGTTCGAGGCCACGGGGTCACGATCGACTCGGATTTTTAATTTGTCCCCGGGGATGAGTTTTTTCTCAGGGTGGAGATTGTTCCAGCGGCTCAGGGCACCGATGTTGACTCCCATCTCATTTGCAATACTCCACAGGCTATCTCCTTTTTTAATGGTGTAAATGATCTCTTTCTGACCGGAGGGTTGATTTTGTGGGGTGGACACTTTCACCGTAGTTGTGGGTTTTATTTCCGAAGTCACGGGAACAGAGGTCATGGGAACAGGGACCACCAGGTTTGTCCCGATGCTCAAACGGGTTGTTCTTTTTATCCGGTTGATCTCAAGCATGGGTTCAATGGCAACCCGATAGAGCCTGGCAATTCCCGAAAGGGTATCGCCCCGTTTGACGACATGGGTCTTGAACCGGAACCTTTGCTCAGGTTGAAGGGCCTCAAAATTCTCAAGAAAAACCTCCTGTCTCCCGAAAGGAATTTTGATTTCGTAGTCGGGACTGTCAGGAGGCGTGCACCACCTCAGGAGCTCGGGATTTAAGTCTTTCAGCTCTTCGAGCGAAATCTCACAGGCCTTGGCGATGATACGGAGATCGGTCACTGCAGGCACATTCACCTTATCATATCGAAGGGGTTCTTCGTAAGGGATATCGACAAATCCGTATTTTTCAGGATCTTTGGCAATCAGGGCTGCGGCGATCATCTGGGGGACGTAATCCTTTGTCTCTTGCTTCAGGTAGCGATACTTCGTCAGCTCCCAGAAGTCCTCCGTTCGGTACTTCTTCATCGCATTGGCGATCTTTCCCTCCCCTGCGTTGTAACCTGCTGCAGCGAGATACCAACATTCGAATAGGTCATAAAGGTCTTTCAGATATTTTGTCGCAGCAATGGTGGACTTTTCGGGATCTCGTCTCTCATCCACCCACCAGGTCACCTTCAGACCGTACCTCTTTCCCGTCAAGTAGATAAATTGCCATGGTCCAGAAGCCTTGCTCCTTGAATAGGCATAAGGATTGAAGCCGCTCTCAATTAAGGCCATGTAGACAAGATCTTCGGGAAGGCCATTTCCCTTCAGAAGATTTTTCATGAAGGGAATGTATTTTTCCGACCGGGCCAGCCAATTAGAAAAAACCTTTCTGGCGGTCGTTTGAAAGTACTGGATAAACTGTTCGACCTTCGCATTGATGACGATCGGGATATCGAAGTCCGGCTCCTTCTTCAATGGACTTTTCGGAAAAACCTCCACACTGAAGCCGTCGTTCGGTTCGTCACCAATGGTAAGGTCCGGACTTTCAGCAGAAATCTCGTTTGTCGGCGGAGCGGAGGAAGGGGTCGATATTCCCATTTGCGAAGGGCAGGCTTTGTTTGAAAAAAGTTCGTCCAATTCCGCCTGGGTAAAGAGTGAAGATCCTGCCCCGGGAGTTGCGAGGGGCTTCGGAGGCGTCTTTTCGGCGAGGAAACCCACGGAGGGCAAACATGAAATGGAGAGAAACAGAATCAACCCTATCGGAATGATCTTATGGAACATGGAAATTTTTCCCAAGAAAGTGAAAGAATTTGGAAAGTAACAAATAAGAGACAAGATTTTAGGAATAAATGGCATAGACTGTTCAGTTTTGTCAAGTTAAATTTAGAAGAGAGCTTCGAAAAAACTACTATAACCTCTCTTGATTACATCGATTTGAAAAATGATTACAAAGATCCCTCTCTTTGAGCAGGTATCATCTTAGCCCGAACAGCAAGTTTTATGCCAAGTGAAGGGAGAAGAGGACAAGGTCTTAAGGCTCCGTTCCAATTTTGGTCGGCAGGCTCTTGTCGGCCGACCACTCTACCCATGATCCCCTGTAGAGATGGACATTGGGAAAACCGAGAATATATTTTAAGGAGAAGTAGACGTGGCTTGCTTCTTTTCCCGTTCGGCAGTGAACTACGACCTCTTTGTCGTTCGTGATCCCGTATTCTGCAAAGAGTTTTTCCAGATCCTCTTTGCTCTTCCAGGTTTTGATTTCATCCCCATCCAAAGTTGTTTCCCAGAATATGTTCTTGGCCCCAGGGATATGTCCCTTCCGGATCTCCTCTCCCTCTTCGCCACAGTACTGTTTGGGAGACCGGGTATCGACAATCACCGCATCCTTCCCGGAAAGCTGATCTCGGATCCACTTCTTTTCGGCCAGCGCTTCCCGGTTGACTCTTGCGAAGAATTTCTTTGGAAGAAGGGATGGGTAGGATTGGTTGACGGGATGCTTCTCCAGACCCCATTTCTCCCAGCCCCCGTTCAGGACCCCAACTCGTTTGTGTCCCAAATAGTCTAAGATCCACAGGAGGCAAGTCGCATGAGGATCCGATTTTTCTGAATAGACGATGACCCACATATCGTTCGAAACGCTGAGGGATCCTCCCATGACCTTTTCCAAGAAGATTCGATCCGGTGCTTGAGCAGGAATTCCGTTTCGGGGAACCTGAAGAGTCTCGAAATGGAGATGGACGGCGTTTGGGATATGACCTTTGAGATAGTCGGAAAGTGACGGGCGCATGTCGACAATCCGAACAGAGGGATGGTCCAAAACAGCCGCCAATTCTCCTGTCTCAACAAGTCTCGGGTGTTCAAAATTCTTGAAAGGTGCCTTGGCATAGACGAGGGTCGGAACCAGCAAGAAGAAAAAGGAGATCTTCATTCTCCATGTTAGATTTGAAATCTGCAATTTACGATTCAAGATGCCCCTCCCTTCTTCTCCAGGGCTTTTTGATAGAGCTGAAAGTAGGAATGAGCCGACCTTTGCCAGGAGAAGTCTGCGGACATGGCATTCCGAAGGAGTTGGTTCCACCGGTCGGGCCTGGAATAGAACCCGATCGCCACCTTGATCTGACTGAGGAATTCCCTGGCATCATAGCGGACAAATTTAAACCCATTGCCCTTTCCCGTAGCAGGGTCATAGTTCACGATCGTATCGTCCAGTCCGCCGGTGGCCCGGACGATCGGAATCGTACCGTATTTCAGACTGTAAATTTGGTTCAGACCACAGGGTTCGTACTTGGAGGGCATGAGAAAGAGATCTGCGCCGGCTTCGATTTTGTGGGCTAACCGGTCGTCATAGGCGATACGAATTCCGGCTTTTTGAGGATATTTACGGGCTACCCTGTTGAAGAGATCATGATATTTCTGATCTCCCGTTCCAAGAAGAACGAATCCGATGTTGAGGGTGAAGAGTTCGTCCAGAATCTCGGCCAGAAGGTCGAATCCTTTTTGATCTGCGAGTCGGGAGATCACCCCCAAAAGAGGGTCGTTTTCAAGGGAGGGGGGAAGATTGAATTCCCTGAGGAGATCTCTCTTGCATTCTCTCTTTCCCGATAGATCGTGGAGATTGTATCGGGCGATGAGATGAGGGTCATGAGAGGGGTCCCAATCCTGATAATCAACCCCATTGAGGATACCGTAAAGGTTCTCCTTCCGTTTTCGCAAGATTCCTTCCAATCCATAACCGTATTCAGGGGTCTGGATCTCTTCACTATATTTTTGGCTGACGGTATTGATCACATCTGCGTAAACGACCCCTGCCTTCATGAAATTGATCCTTTCCCAAAATTCGATTCCCTCCGGATTATACATTTCGTTGGGAAGGCCGGTGATAGAAAATTTCTCTTTCTTGAACACCCCCTGATAAGCGATGTTGTGGATCGTAAAGACCACAGCCGTACGGGAGAAGAGCGGATCGTTTTGGTGGATCGATCTCAGATAGGCCGGGATCAAACCGGTTTGCCATTCATGGTGGTGAAGGATCTCAGGAGAAAAAGAGATGAGTTTACAGAGGTTGAGGGCTGCCCTGGAGAAGAAGATGAAGCGCTCCGCGTTGTCAAAATAGTCCCCTCTTGGCGTACTGTAAAGATACTCCCTGTCAAAGAACTCATCGCGCCCTATGAAATAGACCGGGATCTCGTCGTTCAATTGGCCCTGATAAAGATCTGCCTTAAGGACCTCCCCTCTGATAGGAACCTCAATCTCTTGGCCAAGATATTGAAGGGGATGGCCGGATCCCTTGACCATCCGGTAATAGGGCATGACAACCCTCACGTCACACCCGAGTTCCCGGAGAAATTTTGGAAGGGCACCCGCGACATCGGCTAACCCTCCAGTCTTGGCAAAAGGGACGGCCTCCGGAGTGACAAAAAGAACAGATAAAGACTTCTCCATAGTCATGAATTATGAAATTTGAGTTATGAATTAAGAATTATAAGATTGGAACTCTAAACTCATAACTCTTCCCTCTCAACTCTGTTCTTGGGTTCCGCCCATAACAGGACGCGGTGAGGGAAGGGGATTTCAATCCCTTTTTCGTCGAATCGATTCTTGATCCTTCTCCGCAACTCCCTTCCCACTTCCCACTGTTTCAACGGCACGGTATTGATCATCACTCGAATGACCAACTGGGATTCTCCGAAGTTCTCAACCCCCAAGATCTGTAAAGGGCCCAGAATGGCACTCTTGTAACGGTCATCTGTCTCCAATTCCTTTCCGATCTGGGTCAGGATCTCCATCACGCGGTCCACATTTTCCCGATAGGAGATGCCTACATCCAGAACCGATCGCGACCACTCCTTGGAGAGGTTGCTCACGATCTTGATCTCGCCATTGGGAATGGTATGGACTCTTCCCTCCAAGTCCCTCAAAACCGTTTTCCTCAAGCTCACCGATTCAACCAGACCCGATACCCCTGCCACCTCAATCACGTCTCCGATCCGGTACTGGTTCTCGAGGAGAATAAAGAAGCCGTTGATTACATCCTTGACCAGGTTCTGGGCCCCAAACCCGATGGCCAGAGCGCCGATGCCGGCCGTGGCCAATAGAGGTCCCAACTGGATTCCCAATTCTCCCAGGATCATCAGAACGGCGATCAGGGATAGGGTGATCAGGAGAGCATGCCGGAGGGTATTGCCCAGGGTATGAGCTCTTTTCTTTGCCTCTGCAGCCTGGAGAGGGTCCTTCTCCGGAACGAATTGCTCCATTCGTCTTACGATCCATTTGGACATTTGAGAAAGGATCACAAGAACGATCAGAATCCCAATGATTTTGGTCCCGGAAGTGGTCAGCCAGGCACTGATGGTCTTGAGCGTTTGAGTCATAAGGCTTTTATCAAATCAAAGGCAAATCTGGTTCGACAGGCTCACACTGTTCATCTTGAATTCATCTGAGCTTGTCGAAGGATGGCACCGGTTCCAGGTTCGAACTATTCGCTCTTTTCCGTTTTCCGGATGCCTTTCTCGAGGCGTTCCAGAGCGTCGGCGGTTTTTTCTCTTAAGGAATCGGTCATCTTCGCCAGTGCTTCCATCTGCTTCTTCAAGTCTTCAGAGGAGACCCCCGATTCGATCTTTCTGATCAGCTCAACCGTTCCTCCAGTGCGGTGGTAAGTAAAAATGGAAATCGCGATAGATATCAATGAAATGACCAGTGCCGCCGGAGCGACACCAATGGCCGATACAAGGGAAAGAATAATGGCGACCACGGCGATAACGCCAATCAACAGAACTAATCCAGTCATCTTTCTTGGCCTCCTTCGGTCTTGGAATTAAGATATTCAGTTTCTAAACTCGATAACGGGAGAGAGAGACTCGCCGGAGCGACGATTCCCGCTGACATAATGGCTTTGATGGCCTCTTCAATCGACATACGAGAAGGTATGATTTTCTCTTTGGGAAGGAAGAGGAGAAAGCCTTGGGGAGGGACGAAGGCTGTGGGAATAAAGACCGTCACCTTCTTTCGACCTTCGAAATCGGCCACTTCGTTGGTCACAAAACCAAGCATGTAATTTCCTTCCTGCGGAAATTCTACAAAGACCGCCTGGCGAAAGGAGCCTTTCCGAGAGGCAGAGAAGGCATCGGTCAGTTGTTTGGAGGCCGCATAAATGTTCTTCACAACCGGGATCGTCGTGAAGATCCGGTCTCCCCAGATGACCAGCTCATGGCCCAGGACATTGGTGGCGACCACTCCGAAGAGATAGAGGAGAAGAAAGAAAGCGATGATCCCCAACCCGGGAATAAAAAACTCTCGATGGAAAAGATAGACCGTCACGTGGGGGATGAGAGGATCAAGGATATTGTCCAGGGTATTGAAAACAAATTTCAGTACGAGAAAGGTGATCCCGAGGGGAAGAATAACCAGGATTCCCGCAAAGATCTTAGTCCGGAGATGTCTGAAAAGATGCTTTATCATTCTTTTGTTTCAGGCAATTGAAGAATTTTCTTCAGTTCTGCCTCCTCCACCACCTCCTTTTCCAGCAAGAGACGGGCGAGTTCCCCCAGCTCATTCTTCCTGGCAGTCAGGATCTCTTTGGCCTTCCGGTAGGTATCATCCACGATCTTCTTCACTTCTTCGTCGATCTGTTTGGCTGTGTCTTCGCTGTATTCCCTCGAGGACAAAAGGGAGGAAGAAAGAAAGAGGGGTTGTTTCTCCTTCTCGTAAGTCACGTATCCCAGCTTTTCACTCATCCCATATTCTTTGACCATACTGGTGGCAATATCGGTGGCCCGTTGCAGATCATTATGGGCACCGGTAGAGATCTCGCCGAAGGTGATTTCCTCTGCAACCCTTCCACCCAGCAGGACAGCCAGCCGATCCAGGAGCTCTGTCTTGGTCATCAGGTATCGATCCTCCGTGGGCAGTTGAAGGGTGTAGCCCAGCGCAGAGATGCCTCTCGGAATGATGGAGATCCGGCGGACAGGGTCCGCATTGGGTGAAAGGGAGGCCACAATGGCATGGCCCGATTCGTGAAAGGCGACGATCTCCTTTTCCTTCTTGGACATCAACCGGTTCTTCTTCTCCAATCCCGCGATCACGCGGTCGATCGCCTCTTCAATATCGGCCATTTCCACGGCTTCCTTGTTCTTCCGGGCGGCAAGGAGAGCCGCCTCGTTGACGATATTGGCAAGATCCGCGCCGACAAATCCGGGAGTCCTTGAGGCGATCACCTTCAAATCAGCATCTGGAGACAACTTGATATTTTTGGTGTGGATCTTCAGGATTTCCTCCCGACCGATGATATCGGGTCGGTCGACGACCACATGCCGGTCGAACCTTCCCGGTCTGAGAAGGGCGGGATCCAGAATTTCGGGCCGATTGGTGGCAGCCATGATGAGTACTCCTGTATTGGGATCGAAACCATCCATTTCGGCCAGAAGTTGATTGAGCGTCTGTTCCTGTTCGTCATGTCTGCCCATGGGGTTGATCCCCCGCGCCTTTCCCAGGGCATCCAGTTCATCGATAAAGATGATACAGGGGGCATGGTTCTGAGCCTGACCAAAGAGATCCCTGACCCTTGCTGCCCCCACGCCAACAAACATCTCCACGAAATCGGACCCGCTGATGGAGAAGAAGGGCACGTTGGCTTCTCCGGCTACGGCCCGGGCGAGCAATGTCTTTCCTGTCCCTGGCATCCCCACGAGGAGGACTCCCTTTGGAATCTTTCCGCCGAGACGTTGAAACTTCTTCGGATTTTTGAGAAATTCAACGACTTCCTTCAATTCCTCTTTAGCTTCATCGATCCCGGCCACATCGGAGAAGGTGATTTTCTTCTCTTGCTCTGCGTAGATCTTGGCCCGGCTCTTTCCGAAGGACATCACGCTGCTCTCCGGTCCAATGCGAGAGAAGAGAATCCTCCAGATAAAGAAGAAGAAGACGAGGGGGATGATCCAGGAGAGAATATTGGTCAGCCACTTGCTGTCGATCTTCCCGGTGTATTTGACACGGTAATTCTCCAGCTCCTTCACCAGGTCGGGATCCTCCACCCGAACCGTCTGAAATTTTCGGAGACCTTTGTCGGTTTCCCTCTCCCCGGAGATCGATTCTATCGTGATCGTGAGATCTTTGATCTTACCGTTTCTTAAGGACTCCTTGAATTCGCTGTAAGGAATCACATCTTCGGCCCTTCTCGAGACGATGTAATTCTGGATGAGCAGGATGATGAGGAAGGCGATCACAAAGTACCAGATCGTGAAGTGGGTCTTTCTCAGGGCAGGTTTCTTTCCTCCCCGATCCGAAGGTTCCTTGAGCCGTAGGAGGTCTCTCAGATTTGGGGATGTTTTTTTTTGATCTTTCTTCATCATTTAGCGGGAACCTCCAAAGACCCTTCGAAAGATATCATCCACGTGCTTGAGGTGACTTCGAATATCAAAGGCGTCCTCTAACTCCTTTTGAGTCAGGATCCGTTTAATCTCTCCATCCTGTGAAAGAAGGGCCTTGAAATCTTCGCCTTTTTCCCAGACCCTCATCGCATTCCTTTGCACCACACCGTAGGCCTCTTCTCTCGTGAGTCCCTTTTTCGTCAACAGGAGAAGAACCGCCTCGGAGTAGATGAGTCCTCCCATCTTTTCCAGATTGGCTTTCATATTCTCCGGATAGACGATGAGGTTTTCAATGATGGAGGTGAGTCGGTTGATCATGTAGTCGATCAAGATGGTGGCGTCGGGAGCGATCACCCTTTCCACCGAAGAGTGGCTGATGTCGCGTTCGTGCCAGAGGGGA
The DNA here is from genome assembly GCA_041947025.1 of Thermodesulfobacteriota bacterium. Lineage (GTDB taxonomy): Bacteria > Desulfobacterota > BSN033 > BSN033 > UBA1163 > CAVTZZ01. Next base: position 13,328 of record JBHGBJ010000016.1, on the reverse strand, counting down.
ATATTTTCCAAGGCAGCCATGCTGTAAGAGCGCACCAGGCGTGCGAGCCCAGAAAGGTTCTCCGAGGAGATGGGATTTCTTTTGTGAGGCATGGCCGAAGATCCCTTCTGGCCCTTGGAGAAGAATTCCTCTGCCTCCAGAACCTCAGTCCGTTGAAGATGCCGCAGCTCCACAGAGAATTTTTCCACGGAGGAGGCCAGGATGGCCAAGGTGGTGAAGAATTCTCCATGGTGATCCCTCTGGATGATCTGGGTGGAGATCGGTGCGGGCTTGAGCCCCAACCGGCCACAGACAAACTCCTCCACAAAGGGGGGGATGTGGGCGAAGGTCCCCACGGCGCCGGAAATCTTGCCGACGCTCACCGCCTCCTTTGCCCTCTCCATTCGCAATAAGTTTCTTTTCGTCTCATCATACCAGAGGGCCATTTTGAGACCGAAAGTGATCGGCTCGGCGTGGACACCATGAGACCGGCCGATCATCAAGGTCTCTTTATACCGGGAGGCCTTTTCCCTTAACACCTTTAAGAACCGATGGAGGTCTTGAAGGATGAGATCCGAGGCCTCTCTTAAAAGGAGAGCGAGGGAGGTGTCAAGGATGTCTGAGGAGGTGAGGCCGTAATGGAGGTATCTCGATAGGGGGCCGATAGACTCGCCCACATTGGTCAGAAAGGCGAGGACATCGTGTTTGGTCACCTTTTCAATTTCGTCCACCCGTCGGGAATCGAAGGAGGCTTTCTCCTTGATTTCCCTCAAAGCCTCTGCGGGAATCTCGCCCAACTGGGACAAGGCCTCACAAACCAGAAGCTCGATCTCAAGCCACGTCTCATACTTTCTCTGGTCCGTCCAGATCTTTCCCATCTCCGGACGGGTATACCTTGATATCATCCGAAAACTCCTTTGATACATTTTACTGTATCCAGTTGAAAAGTCAATACAAGACGGGCGATTGAATATTGACAATTACAGTCCCCAAATGCATACTAGAGCGATGATTGTGATCAGGTCGGTCCGAGAAATTGAGCAACTCCGAAAGGCGAACACCATCGTGGCTGAGGCCTTTGAACGATTGCGGGCCTTTGTCAAACCCGGCGTTACCACGAAGGAACTGGATCGGGTTGTGGAAGAAATCATCCGTTCCCACGGAGCGGTTCCCGCCTTTAAGGGTTACCGGGGATTTCCTGCCAGCCTCTGCGTCTCCGTCAATGAGGAGGTCGTTCACGGCATTCCGAGCGAGCGCGTGAAGTTGAAGGAGGGGGATATCGTGAGCCTCGATGTGGGAACGAATCTTCACGGGTATTTCGGAGACGGGGCGATCACCCTTCCGGTGGGTGAAGTGGATCGGTTAGCCCGGAAACTTCTCGATGTGACGGAGAGAGCCCTCTATATTGGGATTAAAAATGCAAGGGCAGGAAATCGTCTTTTCGATATCTCTCACGCGATCCAAACATGGGTGGAATCCAATGGATTTTCTGTGGTCAGGGACTTTGTCGGACACGGCATCGGAATGAATCTTCACGAAGATCCGCAGATTCCGAACTTTGGCCCTCCTCACCAGGGACCGAGGCTCGAAACGGGCATGGTCTTTGCTCTGGAGCCTATGGTGAACGAAGGGACCTACGAAGTCAGAGTCCTTTCGGACGGCTGGACCGTGGTCACCGCAGATGGAAAACGTTCCGCCCATTTTGAGCATACGGTTGCAATCATGGATGATGAGGCTGAGATTTTGAGCACCCTTTAGACTGTTAGTCTTATAGTCAGATAGTCCCATAGTCCATTCAGTTTCATTGTTCTTCACTATCCGACTATGCGACAATAAGACGAAGAGACCCGTCAAGGAGGTAAGAAAAAAATCATGTATCGTGTCGCAAAGGATATGATCGGCTTGGTGGGGTACACGCCCCTCGTCAAAATCAATCACATCGTTCCTAACAAGAAGGTGAAAGTCTATGCCAAGCTGGAGCGATATAATCCAGCAGGGTCGGTCAAAGATCGCATTGCGAAATATATGATCGAATACGGAGAAAAAGAGGGCCTTCTGACGAAAGACAAGATCGTCATTGAGCCTACGAGCGGGAATACGGGGATCGCTCTCGCAATGATTTGCGCTGTCAAAGGGTACCGGTTGGAACTGGTGATGCCCGAGACCATGAGCATGGAGAGAAGAAAGATTCTGACGGCCTATGGAGCGAAGATCATATTGAGCAATGGTTCGAGAGGCATGGACGGAGCCATTGATTTGGCTGAAGAGATGGCAAAAGACCCAAAATATTATATGCCTCACCAATTTGAGAATAAGTATAATGTGCTTGCCCATTATGAGACGACCGGTGAAGAGATCTGGAAAGCGACGAAGGGGAAAGTGAGAATGTTTGTCGGAGGAATCGGGACCACCGGAACCCTCATGGGTGTTTCCAAACGACTGAAAGAACATAATCCTGAGATCAAGATCGTTGGGGTGGAGCCCTATCCAAACTCGAGTATTCAGGGATTAAAAAACCTGAGCTCCCAGTATGTTCCGGAGATCTACGATCCGAGCCGATTAGACGAGAAAATCAATGTAAAGGATGAGGATGCCTTTGAGATGGCAAGGGTGCTCACCCTCCGGGAGGGAATCTTTTGCGGGATTAGCAGCGGAGCAGCGATGTGGGGCGCATCACAAAAGGCAATGGAATTAGGTCATGGCATTCTCGTCACCCTCTTTCCGGATAGTGGAGAGAAATATGTGAGCACGCCCCTCTATGAGCCGAGCAAGTGCTTTGAGTGCTTGAAGAAGCACCGGATCCCCACCTGCATGACCGAGGAATATATCACCGCATTGGAATGCCTGGTAAAGAATGGGAGTTAGACCGTAGGTCACTAAGAGACGACCTTCCATTTGGATATACTTCCTTAGAGTCCTCCTATCAGGGTCTTGACAAAAGATAAAAAAATGTTAAATAAGCGCTCGTGGTGAGGAGTAGTTTTTTTTTGGTACCTTTGCGTTAACGGTAACGCAAAGCATGATGGGGTGGAAAATTGTCTGAGCTTGAAAGGAGGATACCCCACATGGGAGATGAGAAGAGAGAGAGAAGCGGATCATTTAATCACGGGTGGTACGTCACCTTGGCGGGAACCGGGATCAACCTGGCGCTGGGAGTCTTATACTCGTGGAGTATTATTTCTGGAGAGATTCCAGGCTGGACCCAGACGATGAAGTCTGTTCCGTACTCGATTGCATGCGGAATCTTTGCACTGACGATGATACCCGCCGGTTTGATTCAGGATCGAAAAAGCCCGCGCTTCGCTGCAACCATTGGTGGAATTCTGACCGGTCTGGGGTTCATCCTCTGTTCAGCACAACCAAGCCACATGGGTTTCATTATCGGATTCGGCATCCTCGCAGGTGCCGGAATCGGATTCGGGTATGCTGCTGCAACGCCTCCGGCGATCAAATGGTTTCCCCCTGCGAAAACAGGCCTGATTACGGGAATCGTTGTTTCGGGTTTCGGCCTTGCCTCCGCCTATATCGGTCCTGTGGCGCGATGGCTGCTGGCTGTTTCGAGCCTTCAGAAGACCATGCTGATTTTCGGAATCGGGTTTCTCATGATCGTTGTGCTCCTGGCCCGGGCCTTGAAGAACCCTCCGTCCTTGCAAGTCAGCCCAACCCCTGCTGGGCCGAAGGCGGAGAGGAAAAGCCTTGGTGCAGCTGCCGTAGCGGATGCCTCGAATGTTGAGCCAGCCAGCATGATCAAGACTCTACGCTTTTGGCTCCTGTGGGTTATGTTCGCGTTTGGCGCGGGAGCAGGCCTGATGATCATCGGGAAATTGAAGCCCATCGTCCAGAATGCCAACTCCGTCGCCTGGTTTGCCCCGCTTTGTCTGGCCTTTCTTGCGGTTGGAAACGCGAGCGGGCGCATATTGGCCGGGTTGCTTTCGGATAGAGTCGGCCGCACCTTGACCATGTTTTTGATTTTTATCTGCCAGGCCGCCGTGATGTTGGGTCTGATACTCGTCGGACGGGTCGCCTCGGTCGTCTTCTTCCTTTCCTTCATGGCCGGGTTTAACTATGGTGCAAATCTCTCGGTTTTTCCTTCTGCGGCAAAGGACTATTTCGGATTGAAGAACTTTGGGATGAACTACGGGATTCTCTTTACGGCCTGGGGCTTCGGCGGAGTTGTGCTGCCCATCCTTGCAGGGAGGGTGGCGGATATGACCGGCAATTTCAATTTAGCTTACGTCATTGCCGCCGTCTGCCTATTGGTTGCGGCCGGCCTTACCTTTTTTGTTCGAGGGGCTTCCCCCAAAAAGGTTTTGGTCCCTGCTCTGGCTGATTGAAAGAAAAAGGGCAGGCTGCTGGCCAAAGGCAGCCTGCCCAAACCAGGCCTATAGTTTGTACTTGAATTTCCTCAAGAGGTCCTTTCTCCAGGCCACGCCATCCTCCTTTTCTATTCCTTTGGGAGAAGAACCATCAATGACACCGAGGACTCCTCTTCCCTGCTCTGATTGGGCCAGGACCACTTCCACGGGATTGGCTGTGGCGCAGAAGAGGGTGCAGACCTCCTGACACATTTTTACTGCGTTGAGGATATTGATCGGAAAGGCATCCTTTAAGATGATCATGAAAGTGTGACCGGCTCCGATCTTCAGGGCGTTTCTTACAGCAATCTCCTTTAATGCTTCGTCATTCCCCTCTCCCCGGACAAGGCAGTGGCCCGAAGCCTCGCAAAATCCGATTCCGAATTTGGCATTGGGAACGGCTCCGACGATGATTTCATAAAGATCTTCAACCGTCTTAATGAAATGGGTTTGGCCAAAAATGACATTACATCCCTCAGGGACCTCCAACCGTTCGACCTTCAGTTCCATGATTTCCCTCCCATTGAATGATTTGCGATTTCAGATTGCGGATTGCCGAGTTAAATCCCTTCCGGGGCAGGTCCTGAACCGTGCTGGTACGGGACAGGCGAGATCCGCCTCCGAATTTAACATATCGTTCTTCATACGATTTGTCAAAAATTTTTGAAGAGATTTCCAAGTTTGTGCTATAGTATTGCTATGGGATTTGTCCGGAACTTGGGAAGAGTATCGTTATTTGGCCTGAAAAGGACAGGCAGGATGGGCCTTTTCCTTTCTCAAACTCTTATCTATGCCTCAACCCCTCCGTTGAAGGTCACCCAACTTCTCAAACAGATCCGCTTTATCGGATTCCAGTCCGTACTGGTTATATTTCTTACCGGAGCGTTTTCGGGCATGGTCCTGGGGCTGCAAGGATACTACACCCTGAATCGATTTGGTTCGTCTGCCCTTCTGGGTCCCATGGTCGCGCTTTCTCTGATTAAAGAGTTAGGTCCCGTTCTCTCTGCCTTGATGGTCACGGGGAGGGCGGGTTCGGCCATGACTGCTGAAATAGGGATCATGCGGATCAGCGAACAGGTTGATGCGCTAAAGCTGATGGGCCTCAATCCGTTTCGTTACCTCGTTGTCCCCAAACTATTGGCGAGCATCATCTCCTTGCCCCTGCTTACGGTCATCTTCGACGTCGTTGGCATTGTTGGAGGGTATCTGGTGGGCGTGAGACTTCTTGGGGTGAGCAAGGGCGCCTATTTCGGAGAGATGGCCAATTACGTGGATATGAAAGATATTCTTGGAGGGATTTACAAGTCTCTCACCTTTGGAGTGCTGATCGCCTGGGTCTGCTGCTATAAAGGCTACTTTACGGGATTTGGGGCCGAGGGTGTGAGCCGGGCAACGACACAGGCTGTGGTTCTCTCATCCGTGCTCATCCTGGTTTGGGATTATTTTATGACCTCTATACTGTTTTGAGATGGATTATGATCAGGATTGAAGATCTTCATAAGTCCTTCGATGGTGTCGAAGTTTTGAGAGGCGTTTCCTTGCAGATTGAAAAGGGCCAGATTCTTGCTCTAATCGGAAGGAGTGGCTATGGAAAGAGCGTCCTCTTAAAACATGTAGCCGGATTAATCAGACCCGATCGAGGCCATGTCTTCATTGATGAGAGCGATATCTGCCATCTGAAAGGCAGAAAATTGGAAGAGATGAGGAGCCGCTTTGGCTTTCTTTTCCAGAACGGGGCCTTATTCGACTCCCTGACCGTTTATGAGAATGTGGCTTTTCCCCTGAGAGAAAAGACAAGACTCAGTGAAGGAGGAATCAGAAAAAAAGTCTTTGACATGCTGGACCAGGTTGATTTGATCGGATCGGAGAATAAGTACCCGGCACAGATCAGCGGAGGAATGATCAAGCGGGCTGCTCTGGCCAGGTCCTTGGTCCGGGATCCCGAGATCATGCTCTTTGACGAACCGACCACGGGGCTGGATCCCCTGATTGCCTGCGCCATTCTCAACCTGATCGGTTCCTTGCATCAGCGCCTTGGATTCACGGGAATTCTTGTCACCCATGAGATCTCGAATGTGTTTAAGTTTGTCCAGAAGGCGGCGATGTTGCATGAAGGGAGAATCTTGGCTGCGCAACCTCCGGAAGAGATGCAATCGTCAAGTGATCCGATCATCCAACAGTTTGTCACCGGATGTGTGAATGGACCTTTCCGGTACCATTGACCCGATAGAGCTGGGTCGGACAGAAGCGGGAGATCACGATGAAAAAGTTTGATCTTGAACTCGTGGTGGGACTATTTATCATTGCCGGGATGATCTGCTTAGGATACCTCTCCATCAAACTCGGAAAGATGGAGGTCATCGGTGAAAGCGGGTACGAGGTCTACGCTGTTTTTTCGAATATCGGAGGCCTGAAAACCGGTTCCTCCATCGAAATCGCAGGCGTGGGAGTGGGCCGTGTCAAAAAGATCACTCTGGACAATTATGAGGCTCATGTGGTTCTAAGTCTTCCCTGGAACGTTAAGATTCAGGAAGATGCCATCGCTTCGATCAAGACCAGAGGGCTGATCGGCGAGAAGTACATCGAAATTACGCCGGGAGGGGCAGAAAGGCTTATAAAGCCAGGAGACCGAATTCGGGAAACCCAGCCGGCTGTCGATCTGGAGGAGTTGATATCGAAGTTCGTTTTTGGAAAAGTCTGAGAGGCTGCCGAAAAGCCTCCGACAGAGGATTTACGGAGAGGTGCCCATGAAGTTCCCTTATCTTTTTCGAGGCCTCGTTTCTCTCTTTCTGGTTATGGGATTTGCCGTCCCTTTATTCGCAGGAGAGCCCACGGACCAGATCCGGCAGGCCACCGACAAGATTCTCTCCATTGTGAGAGATCCTGCCTTGAAGAATCCATCCAGGGTTCAGGAAAGACGAAAATTGATTCGGAAGGCAGTGGACGAGCGATTCGACTGGGAGGAGATGGCCCGCCGATCTCTTGGAAGATATTGGGCTCAGAGAACCGCTGAGGAGAAAAAAGAGTTTGTCCATCTTTTTTCTGACCTGGTGGAAAGGACATACATGGCCAAGGTTGAGAGCTATTCCGGGGAAAAAGTCCAATATCAGGGAGAAGCGATTGAGGGAGACTATGCTGTTGTAAAAGTCGCTATCATGACCGAGAAGGGTGAAGATATTTCGGCCGATTACCGGCTCCAGAAAGAAGGAAATCAGTGGCTTGTCTATGATGTCTCGATTGAAGGGGTCAGTCTGGTCAATAATTACCGGACCCAGTTTAACAGCATCATCCTCCAATCCTCTTATGGAGAACTGGTCAAGAAATTGAAGGCCAAGAAGGCTCCGGAGTGAGCCTGCTGAGGAGAGTCATGCTATGAAGGCCATCCGTTCCATTCTGTCAATCCTTTGTCTCGTTCTTGCATCCGGGCCATGTCTTGGCGAGGATTTAACAGCCGATCCGCCCAAGATTCCTGCTCCGGAAGTCGTTGCGACTCAACACCGGGAGGAAGGGACAAGGCAAGTGGCACTGGCGAATATCCCTCCGGCCTCTTCCAAGGCGGAAGAGCCCCAGGAGACGATCGAGACGATCGCCGATCCCCTGGAGCCTGTCAATCGTGCCTTTTTTCAGTTCAACGACAAGTTCTATTTCTGGGTACTTAAACCCGTAGCCTCAGGATATAAGGCCATCGTTCCCGAGGATGGAAGAGTGGGTGTGCGTAACTTCTTTTCCAATCTGACCACTCCCATCCGCCTGGTGAACTGTCTGCTCCAGGCCAAATTTAAGGGAGCAGGCAACGAAACGATACGTTTTTTGGTCAATTCGACCTTCGGCTTGGCCGGCTTTGTAGACACGGCAAGAAAAGAATTTAAGATTGAAAAACAGGAAGCGGATTTCGGCCAGACCCTGGGCATCTGGGGAATGGGCCCGGTATTCTTCGTCAACTGGCCGATAGTCGGGCCGTCGAGCCTCCGAGATACAGTGGGTTTTACAGGAGATCTTTTCCTCGATCCCCAGAACTACCTGATCACCTCCATGCCGATTAACTTCGCGGTCAAATCGTACGATCAGGTCAACGAAACGTCCCTGACCCTTGGAGAGTATGAGGATTTCAAGGAAGCTTCCCTCGATCCCTACATCGCTCTAAAAGATGCCTATTACCAATATCGGCAGCATAAGATTAGAGAGAAGTAGACACTGAAATCACAATTTAGAAATCGGAACCCCTTTCCCAACCTTTCATTGCGAGCCCGAAAGGGCCTGCCTGCCTGCGGTAGGCAGGGCACTCTCATCTTGAAAGGCCAGATTGCTTCCCTGCCTGCGGCAGGCAGTCATGTGGTGCAGGGCTTTGTGCCTGCAAAGACTGTATTCTAAATCGGGATTGGGGAGCAATGTCGGCTGAAAGACGAATGGGATTAATGAATAGAGACGACACGGCCGGCTGTCATTTTAATGAGATCTGAAGGGGTGAGTTTGAAGACTGCATTCGGATTGCCGGCCGCAGCCCAGATTTCTTCGTATTGAAGAAGATCTTCATCAATGAAGATCTCCAGCTTCTCAAAGTGGCCAATGGGAGGAACGCCGCCAATCACAAAACCGGTATGTTTTCTGACATCATCCGCATCCGCCTTGCCGAGGGGTTCAGAAAGAAATTCAGCGATCTTTTTTTCGTTCACCCGATTTGGACCGCTTGCAATCACGAGAATCGGTTTGTGAGAATTCTTCCCCTGGAAGAGAATCGATTTTGCAATCTGCTCCACCCGGCATCCCACAGCCTGGGCTGCTTCCGCGGAGGTTCGTGTGGTGGATTGTGATTCGATAACCTGGTTTGAAAATCCGAGAGCCTTTAACGCATCCTGAACTTTCTGGGCGCTCGGACTTAATATGGTAGACATATCTGCTCCTTTCCCTTGTATCCGTACAATCGCTGGGAAATTCCAGCGTCGGCATGGAACCCCACGGGCAGAGCCCGTGGTACCCGGCGGAGGCGGATGGATACAGAATCTCATTTTTGTAGGAAAGTTTCAACCTTAATCTTCTCTCCGTCGGTCCTGACCGTGATTGCCCCCTGTTTGTCCGTTCTATATATTTTTGCACCCAGGTGCCGGTATCTCTTGATCACTTCCGGATGGGGGAGCCTTCCGATGTTCCTCTGGCCTACACTCATAATGGCATAGGTGGGATTCACACGTTGGAGAAAATAAGGCGAACTTGAAGAGAGACTCCCGTGATGGGGAATCTTAAGAATATCGGCCTTCAGCAGGCATCCTTCCCTTAACATCCGATACTCCGTCTCCTTTTCAATATCCCCTGGCAGTAATACCCTGACATCCTTAAATTGAATCATCATGACGACCGAAGAGTTGTTGGAAAAGGAAGGGGCTGAAAGACCGGCGTTATACGTCGTCCTTCCGGAAGGATTGAGAAAAGAAATCTGGGCTCCGTGAATGACCCGGGGAAGGCGGCTTTCGTTCAAAGAGAGCCTTTCGATCCTTTTTCTTAAAAGGGTTTCTTCCAATTGCTGGTAAGATTTTGAATCGGTTCGAACGCCGCTCTCCCAGAACTGGCCAATCGAAAACTGTGAAGCGATAAAATGAAGGCCTTTCAAATGGTCCGGGTCCGGATGGGTGAGAACGAGATAGTCGATCCTTCGGATCTTCTTTTTCCATAAGAAAGGGGCGATCACGTTCTTTCCCGTGTCGAAGCGATCCTCATAGAGGCCGCCTCCGTCAATCAGCATCTTCTTTCCCTTTGGAAACTCAATGAGGATGGAATCTCCCTGCCCTACGTCGATGAAGGTCAGGGTGAGGTCTTTCTGGAGATACCCCTTCAAATTCCAAAAGACGAGAACGAGGATGAGAAGAACGGAGACCCCGAGGAAGAGATATCGAACCCTCTTTCTTACTTGAAGGTGAACCATAAGGAAGAGGAGAACGTAAAAGAGGATGATTTCGAAAGGGGTAGGAGTAGAGACGTAGAAGGAGGCAAAGGGAAAAGAGGCGAAGAAAGCCACTGCTTTTAGAAGGGCCATTGTAATCCATTCGTTCAGGTGAATGAAGAAGGCGGCTAAGGGATGAAAGACAAAGGAAAGAACGGAGGCTATGAGGCTCACAGGAACGATGATGAAACCCACCCAGGGGATGAAGAAGAGATTGGTGATAAACCCGAGGAGGGAGATCCGGTTGAAGTGGAGGGCAACAAAAGGTGCCGTTCCCAAAATGGCAACAGCCGTAACGAGGAGAGAAAGTTTCGTATACTTCAAAACGGTTTGGAGAGCCGATTCTTTTGATGGGAGGGAGATCTCATCCTTTTTCAGCCTTTTAAAGATGCGTGGCACCAGATAGAGGATTGAGAGGACCGAGAGGAAAGAGAGCTGAAAGGAGACGTCAAAAAGGGAAGGGGGTGAGACGAGAAGGATGAGAAATGCAGCCAGGGCCAGGGTATGGAGAAGGGTTCTTTCCCGATTGAAGAGAATGGAGAGAAAGAAGGTGATCACCATGACCGTGGCTCGAATGATCGAGATCCCTCCGCCTGCGATGAAGGTGTAGAGGAGGATAGAAGGGATGGTCAGACCTGCCGCCAATTTCTTGACGGAAAAGGAAAGGAGAAAGAATTCGGAGCGCTTCAGGATCCAAATCAATAAGGAAAAGGAGAGGAGGGCCACGATCCCGAGGTGGTCGCCCGAAATGGCCAAGAGGTGGGCGATCCCTGTCGTAATGAAATGTTCTTTCACCTCCTCGGAAATATCTCCCTGTTCTCCAAGAACGAGGGCCTTAAGGATGCTTGAAGCACGGGGTTGAGATTCTTTCTCCAGGAAATTCCGGATATGATCTCTCCATCTGTCTATTTGGAGAAGAACCGGATTCTTAAACCCCGCACCGATTTTGACCCAGCTCTGGTCATGGGACAAGAATCCGATCGTGTAAATCCGATCAAAGGCGAGATGGCGCTCATAAGAAAATCCGCCCGGATTATGAAATCCATGAGGGGAATAGAGTTTACACAAAAATCGGAGCCGATCTCCGAGATGAAAGGGCCCGCTCTCTTTCTTAAGAATGAGAAGAAGAAGGCCGTCCACGGGAGTGTAATCCCCCGACAGGACAACTTTCTCCGATCGGACCCGTAGGTGAATCCGCTCCTGGGTGTGCTGGGGCGGACGGTCAATCACTCCTTCCAACGAGACTGGATCGAAGCCGACGTAGTGAGAGATGTGGGACGGGGAATGTCGGGGATAGAGAACGTTATGGATTGGAAGGATCCCGAGAAGGAAGAAGAGGACGAAGGCTGTCCAAGATCCCCATCGCGTCTTTTTGATCCACAACAAAAAGGCCCAAAAGGCAAAGAGGAGGGGGAAAAGGAAGACCAGTCCCTGAAGCCGGAAGGGGAAGTCAAAACGGCCTAAATAAAGCCCAAGCGTGTAAGCGAGGAATACGGGAATGAGGGGCAGTCGAAGGGTCTTGTTCATCTTCGCCCCATCTCCGCCAAATGCACGGTTGGACTGGTAGCAGGGTATGCTTCTAAAACTTTGCCAAGCGGACTTTTTGAGTATTCTTTGGGCAACATGCGATGTCACCCGGGATCAGGGGTGGAATATATTGGGAACCGGGGCAGTGAAACGTTTCATGTTTCCGCTGTAAAGTTTTCTCAGCACACCCGGCTACCTTTTCGAACCTCTCTTATTTATATAAGGGCGACGGTGTTAACCCTTTAACAACTGGCGGGCAATCAGGAGACGGAGCACCTGATTGGGCTCTTCATAGATCTGCGTGACCTTGGCATCTCGCATCATCCGTTCCACAGGATAATCTTTCATGTATCCGTATCCCCCGAGAATCTGAACGGCATCCGTGGTCACCTTCATGGCAACATTGGAAGCGTAGCATTTTGCAATGGCAGAGATTTTTCCCGTATCTTCCGGGCCTTCATCCAAACAGGCATCGATACGGCCCGCTGCCTCATAAACCAGCGATCGAGCGGATTCGACCTGTGTGGCCATATCGGCAATCATGAATTGAATGGCCTGAAAGGAAGCAATGGTCTTCTTGAACTGGACTCTTTCGTTGGCATAGCGGATCGCATAGTCGAGTGCCCCCTGAGCAATGCCCACAGCCTGGGCCCCTGCGCCGGGTCTCGACCGGCTGAGGGTGCGCATGGCAAGCGAATAACCTTCGCCTTCCTCTCCCAGACGATTTTCCTCTGAGATCCGGCAGTCTTCGAAGATGACGTCTGTCGTGACAGAGCCTCTCATTCCGACCTTTTCCTCTCTCTTACCGAAATGAAGACCGGAAGTTCCATCCTCCACGACGAAGGCAGAGACTCCTTTTTCCCCTTTTCCAGGGTCCGTCACCGCAAAGACAGAGTAAAATCGGGCAATGCTTCCGTGGGCAATGAAACATTTCCGGCCCTTGAGCAAATATTCCTTGCCTTGCTTCTTAGCAGTAGCTTTGAGAGAGCCAATATCCCGTCCTTCCCATTCGTTTAAGGCAAAGGCGGTGAGGTGATTTTTCTCGGAGATCTCCGTGAAGTAGAGCTCTTTCTGGGAGGAATTCCCGGCCAACCAGATCGGCAAGGTGCCTGTCCCCTGAGCGAGGATCAATTGTGAGGAAGTGCCGCAGACCTTGGCAATCTCTTCTATGGCGAAACAGAAAGAGGTGATGTCTCCATTGCTTCCGCCGTATTCTTCTGGAAGAAGGAGGGAAAGAAACCCTTGCTTTCCTAAGGCCTCCATCAGATCCGGCGGGAATTCTCCGGTCGCATCGATCTCGGCTGCCCTGGGCTGAATTATTTTCTGGGCGGTTTTTGCAGCAGCGGCCCTGATCATCTCTCTTTCTTTGTCGATTTCCTTCATGAGAATATCCCGGGGAGAAATGGTAGGTACTTCGTACAACAACTAAATTTAAGAAAGTGGGAGGTCTTTGTCAAGTAAAAAATAGTTGACTGTCATTTAAGAATTAAAAGTGCACCGTTTTTTATGGATTTAAAATTTAAAAGTGCACT
>JBHGBJ010000159.1:0-2224 GCA_041947025.1 Thermodesulfobacteriota bacterium | reverse complement strand
CTCAGAAATGCTGTATCGGTAACCATCAGGGCTGGGATCCCTTGCCGCCAAAAAGAACTGTGGTCACTCAGCCTCGCTTCTTCCACCCCTTCGCCATTACCAGGAACGAGGAGGACTTCCATTGGAAGCTCGGGAACGTTAGCCTTGAAGGACTGAGAGACCTTTTCCAACAAGGCCTTCGAATTTTCGTTCCCGATGATTCCAACAAAATCGCCCACATTGGGATAATATTTGGGATTGAGGGAGGAAGGATAACTTTGTTTCGGGTGAGTGAAGCCGACCGTCTCCAGAGAGATCATTCCTATGATCTTCTCCCCAGCTCTCTTCGCCCGATTTACATAATCGGTGCTCCCGATATAGCCGCATTCTTCCAGGCTAAAGGCGATCAACCTCACTGTGGAGATTAAATTGACCTTTTGAATGTTTCTGGCTACCTCAAGAAGCAAAGCCACTCCACTCGCGTTGTCATCAGCCCCCGGAGAACCTGGAACCGTGTCATAGTGGGCTCCCAGGATAAAGATATGATCGGACGATCCGAAGCCCATTTTCTCCGCGACAATATTCTTATACTCCTTCCCCTCCCATTGAAATGATTCTTCCCGTACTCGTAAACCGATCTTCGAAAATTGATCACGGATATATTGCCCTGCCTTTTCCAGCTCCTCAAAATGATCGTAAGGAGCCCGGTCAAATTGCAGACGCTGCACATGCCCTTTGAGACTTTCTATGGAGATCCCACTCCCCGCGGAAAAGGGTCTTTCGTCCCCTATCCATAAGAGGGGTAAGAAAAAGAGGGACAAAAATAGAAAAGGAGCCATTCGAAATCCCGTCACCCTCTGTAATTTGACCCCATGGTATTCAAAAATCGAATCTGTGTCAACCCGATGCCCTCATTCAACGGCCGAGAAGAGGTATAGACTTTCCTGTATTCCTTTAAAAAAGAGTATGATATGATTAAATTAATCATAAAGAAGCTTTCGGGGATAATCCTGACATGACGGATGATTCGAACGGTTGAGAAGAATGCCAGTTGCAATCGGCCAAAAGAAGAAGGCTCTTATCCACATCGCCAAAGATGATCTTCATCTCGATGAAGAGTCTTATCGCCAGATTCTCAAGGGAGTCGCAGGGGTGGAAAGCTCGGCCCGGTTAAGCCGGGAAGGGTTTGACAAAGTGATGAAACGCTTTCAGGAGATGGGTTTTAAAGGTCTTCTCCCCAACCCCTATCATCCCGTACCCAAAGGTCGTCTCATCCCTCCGGACAGCCCCCAAGGATTAGAATCGATCACTCCGAGTCAACAGGATTTCATCTCCTACCTTATGGAACAATTGGACTGGGATGAAGGACATTACCATGCCTTCTGCCAACGGATTATTAAGAGATCCGATCCCCTGACCAAGCGAGACGGACAAAAGATGATTATCGGTTTGATGGCCATATTGAGGCAAAGAGCGAAAAAGAGGAAAGAATCATGAGAAGATATTTGGGGATTGGGATTGGAGGTTTTTTGCTTGTCTCGGTTGCATTTGTTATTCTTTCCATCAGCAAGGAGACACCTTCCCCCTTCATCGAAATGGAGGTAAAAGGGGTAAGCTTGGATGCCATCGGACAGGCCCCGGTCGTCATCCTTGCCGATAAGGAGGGGAAAAAGGCCCTGCTCATCTGGATCGGGATTCTTGAGGCCGATGCGATTGATCGGGAATTAAGAAATATTAGCCCTCCAAGGCCCATGACCCATGACTTGCTCTACTCGATTCTCGGACAAGCCCAAATGAAGGTAAAGGAAGTAAAGATTATCGATCTCAAGAACAATACCTACTATGCGAAGCTCTTTCTGACCGTCGATAAGAAGTTGATCGAAATCGATGCCCGTCCGAGCGATGCCATTATTATCGCATTGAAATCGAAGGCTCCGATCCTTATCTTAGCTGCGATCCTCGATGCACAAGGAATCACTCTTGATAAGTCGAAAGAACCCGACCTTGGTAAGCACAAGGGAGATCGATACGGGATTCGAATTCAGGAACTCACACCTCCTTTGGCTTCCCACTTTAATTTCAAAGGACAAAAGGGAGTATTGGTTTCGGAGGTTCTTTCGGGGAGTCCCTCAGAGGTCTCTGGAATCAAGACAGGGGATATTATCACCCAAATCAATCTCAAAGAGGTGGGGAATATTCAGGAATTTGAAGAAGTCTTGGAAGCCCTCAAAGGGAAGAATTCGGT
>JBHGBJ010000158.1:0-2280 GCA_041947025.1 Thermodesulfobacteriota bacterium | reverse complement strand
CCCGTGCTCAACATTTCAATACGGCCTTTGATCGGCATGGTCCAGGAGTTGGCAAGACCGGGAAGTGCGAGGGCCGCGCTCATTCGATTGATGAGCTCCTCCTGTGAGAGATGATCAGGCGTGAAGTGCCGGAAGACCGCCTTGGCCCACTCCGGCGCCCAGGATGAATACCAGGTGTTCCTCCGTCGCCACTCTGACTTGGGTTTGAGAATGATCACGGTCTCAAGCATGGAAAGGGGCGCAGGGTCTGTCGATGTCTCGGCGCGGCCCGCCTTGCCCAGGACGCGCTCCACCTCCGGAAACTGTTTGATGATCCGATTCGTGACCTGAAGAAGGTTCTGAGCCTCCGTGATGGAGATGCCCGGCATGGTGGTGGGCATATAAAGAATCGACCCTTCTTCCAGCGGAGGCATGAATTCCGAACCGAGCTTGAAGTAAATGGGAACGGTGGCAAGGACCAAGAGAAAGGCTCCTCCAATCACAGCCCACTTCCAGCGGAGCGACCAGGCCGCCGCCGGCTCGTAGAAGCGGAGCAGAAATCGGCTGATCGGGTGTTTCTCCTCGGGACGAATGGTGCTCACGAGTGCGGCGTTGGCGGCCCTGCACAGCCATTTGGGTCGAAAGTTGAAGTTCTTAAGATACGTAAAGGTCAACCGAAGGGCCGGATCCAGTGTGATCGCAAGGATGGCTGCGATCATCATGGAGAGGTTCTTTGTGTAGGCGAGAGGCTTGAAGAGACGGCCTTCCTGGGCCTCCAGCGTGAGCACGGGAAGAAAGGAGACAGCGATCACCAGCAGGGCAAAAAAACTTGGGCCGCCGACCTGTTTCACAGCATTGATGACAACCCCTCGGTAGTCTCCTTTTCGGCCTCCTTCTTCCCAGTGCTCGAGGCTCTTGTGGGTTTGCTCCACTACGACGATGGCTGCGTCATCGAGCGCGCCGATGGCAATGGCAATCCCCCCCAGAGACATGATGTTGGCCGAAACCCCCATGAGCCGGAACGGAATGAAAGAGAGCAGAACGGCAACCGGGATGGTGATCGCCGGGATGATCCCGCTCGGGAGATGCCAGAGGAAGATGAGGATCACAAAGACGACGGTGACAATCTCTTGGATTACCGTCGTCTTCAGGTTGTCAATGGCCCGAAGGATCAGATCGGAGCGGTCATAGACAGGGATGACCTCCACTCCTTCTGGAAGTCCCGCCTCAACTTCTTTCAATTTGGCCTTGACCCTCTTGATCACATCCAGGGCGTTCTGCCCATGCCTCATGACGACGATCCCTGAAACGACCTCTCCTTCGCCGTCGAGATCGGCAATCCCCCGGCGGATGTCCGGACCCACCACCACCTGCCCGACATCTTTGATGCGGATCGGCGTGCCGCTTTCGCTGATGGCGAGGACGATTTCCTCAAAATCCTGGAGGGAGCGGGCATAACCCCGGCCCCGGATCATGTATTCGGTCCCGCCAAACTCGATCAGCCGGCCCCCGGTATCATTGTTTCCGCGGCGAACCGCCTCCCCGACTCGGCCGATGGGAATGCCATAGGCTTTAAGGCGGTTCGGGTCGACGTTGACCTGATACTGCTTTCCGAAGCCCCCGATCGGGGCCACTTCTGCCACTCCCGGAACGGACTTGAGGTGGTAGCGAAGATACCAATCCTGGAAGGAGCGAAGCTCGGCCAGGTTGTGCTTCTTGGACCGGTCCACCAGTGCGTACTGGAATACCCAGCCCAGGCCTGTCGCATCCGGCCCCAGTTCTGTTTTGACCCCATCGGGAAGGCGCGACAGCACGGCAGAAAGATATTCGAGGGTCCGCGACCTCGCCCAGTAGATATCCGTCCCGTCCTCGAAGATCACGTAAACATAGGAATAGCCAAAATCAGAGAATCCTCGGACTGCCTTGACCCGGGGTGCGCCAAGCATGGCTGCCACAATCGGGTAGGTCACCTGGTCCTCGACGATATCCGGGCTTCTGTCCCAGCGGGAGAATACGATGACCTGCGTGTCGCTCAGGTCGGGGATCGCGTCCAGAGGCATTGTCTTGATCGACCACCACCCGGCCAGGCAAGCGGTCACCACGAGAAGAAAGATGATGAACCTGTTGTTTACGGAGAAATCGATGATGCGGTTAATCATAATGGATGTGTAAGGACGAGTGACAGTTCTCTTTCCCTCGCCCTTCCCTCCTCCTCAAGAGGCTGTGTCGCAATATCAAAAAACCGTTTTGAACTGAAGGAGGGAGAGGCGGTCGGGTGGAAAAGATTTAGAGCGGTAACCT
>JBHGBJ010000157.1:0-2572 GCA_041947025.1 Thermodesulfobacteriota bacterium | reverse complement strand
TATGTCAATCTGCTCATCTGGACCGGCGCCTTTGCTCCTGCCGGAGTTCCCCAGTCTATCCTGGATGTTTTAATTCCTGCGATCGAAAAGACCTTCAAGCATCCGGACGTAGTCGATCGAGCCAAGAAGGGGAATTTCACGGTGGAATTCAGAGGACCCGAGGAATTTAGGAAGTTCATCGAGGCAGATATAAAGACTGTTCAGCAAGTGGCAAAAGATGCCAACATGCAAAAGCAATGAAGCTCCCCGCCGCTTGCGGCGGGGTATCAAGCGGAATTCCGCCGAAGCCTACCCGTCTTCGCTCTTTGAGCTTCGGCGCGGTTCGCCCCCCTTTCATCCCTGCGGCAGGCCGCAGGGTATTCTGGCGCAGGCGAATAAAGGAACCCTGATCCTATGCTCGAACTGAGAAGTGGTTTCTTCTTTCTGGGTCTTTCAATCTTTGTCTTGTGGGAGTCCCTGCGATTGGGCCTTGGGACCCCAAAGGTGCCAGGAGCAGGGTTTCTCTCTTTTTGTGTAGGGCTGGTCCTGTCTGTTCTTTCCGTCGTACTCATCGTGAGAGGGTGGGGGGTCCGAGATCCTCTGGAGTCCCACTCTCCCCGTGTGATTTTAGCCCTTGCCTGTCTCTTTGCATACAGCTTGCTTTTAGACCAGATCGGATTTATCGTAGCCACCTTTTTCCTTGTGGGGATCCTTTTCCGCCTGGGAGAACCGAGACGCTGGTGGGCCCTGCTGGGAATGAGTGCTCTCGTAACATTCCTGGCCTACTTGGTTTTTGGAATCTTGCTACACGTCTATTTCCCGCGAAGTTTCTTAGGGATTTAGGAGAGACATTGGAAACTCTTTCCAGCCTGGCTTATGGTTTCAGCATCTTTCTTCAGCCGATCAACCTCTTCTACTGTTTCTTCGGCGTGCTCATGGGAACGCTCGTCGGGGTGCTCCCGGGCCTTGGACCGACTGCGTCCATCTCCCTCCTCTTACCAGCCATTTTCCACGTTCCTCCGGTCTCCGCCATGATCATGCTGGCAGGCATCTGCTACGGAGCCCAATACGGAGGGTCCACCACCTCCATTCTGGTTAACATTCCGGGAGAAGCAGCATCCGTGGTGACCTGTCTTGACGGGTACCAGATGGCGAGGCACGGGAGAGCCGGCCCGGCCCTTGGCATCGCCGCATTTGGGTCCTTTATCGCGGGAACTTTTGGAATTGTAGGCCTGATGCTCTTTGCGCCCACCCTGGCCAATTTTGCCCTGCGATTCGGACCTCCGGAATTCTTCTCTCTGGCCGTGATGAGCCTGACCCTGGTCACCTATGTGAGCAAAGGATCTCTGGTCAAGAGTTTGATCATGGCCTGTGTTGGATTGATCATGAGCACGGTTGGAATGGACCCGATTAGCTCCCGGGCGCGATTCACTTTCAAGATGACGGCCTTGTTAAATGGTTTCGAGATCGTCTATGTGACCATGGGGCTCTTCGGGTTGAGCGAAGTCCTGATCAATCTGGGCCAATCCTTAAAGAAAGTCACCGTGACTCCTGCTGATACCAGGGTCAAGAACCTCCTTCCTAACCGTCAGGACTGGAAGGATTCGGCAAAGCCAATTGCCCGCGGCATCCTCCTCGGATTCTTTCTCGGGCTCCTCCCGGGGTTTGGCCCTGCGATCTCCAGCTTTGTGTCTTATGCGATCGAAAAGAAGTTTTCGAAACGGCCCGAAAAATTTGGGACGGGGGTGATCGAAGGGGTGGCAGGTCCGGAATCAGCCAACAACGCTGCCTCCAGCGGCACCTTTGTCCCCTTGCTCAGCCTGGGGATCCCGGTCAATCCTTCTACGGCCGTTCTGGTCGGAGCCTTGATGATTCTGGGTCTCCAACCGGGCCCGCTGTTGATCAGCACGAAGCCCGACCTCTTCTGGGGTGTCGTGGCCAGCATGTATATGGGAAATGTGATGCTGGTCATCTTGAACCTTCCCCTGATCGGCATCTGGGTGCAGATCCTCAAGATCCCCTACTCACTCCTCTATGTCTTTATCGTCCTTTTTTGTCAGATCGGGGCCTATAGCGTGAACAACAGCGTGACCGACGTTCTTCTGATGAATATTTTTGGTCTGGCAGGCTACTTTATGAAGCGTTACAGATTTGAGGGGGCCCCTTTAATCCTGGCCCTGGTCTTGGGACCGATGTTCGAGAATTCCTTGCGAAGAGCGCTCCTCCTCGGGGAAGGGAGCCCGATCATCTTTTTTACACGGCCCATTTCAGCGATCTTCCTGACCATTGCGATGATATTCCTGGTCACCCCGTTATTTACCCGTGAACGGATCGGCAAGAAAGCAATCGAAATGAAAGAGGAATAACCCCCCACCCTCCCCTCCCCCTCAAGAGACTGTATCGTAATATCAAAAAGCCGTTTTGAACTGAAGGAGGGAGAAGCGGTCGGGTGGAAAAGATTTAGAGCGGCAACCTTAATCGACCGAATGGAAGCGTGGCAAGCATATGTACCCGTTCAACTTTATACAAGTGAGGATTCCCTATAATTTAAAAAGACCGCATTCTAAATCTTTGGAACCTGACTGCCTCTCCC
>JBHGBJ010000156.1:0-2677 GCA_041947025.1 Thermodesulfobacteriota bacterium | reverse complement strand
GACATCATGGAATGGACCGGGTTGTTGGGTTCGATCTCGTTGATCCCGGCTCTCGCAAGGGCCCGCGTGATCTTCTGGATGTCCCGGACGCTCATGCCCACGGTGGGCCTTCCCACCTCGATCCCGATCCCCACCTCATCGCGCTTGACCCGCAGGGTGACGTCGTTCGTCTTCGACTCCTCTGTCCCCCGGCCTGAAATGCCCGTGGTGACGTGGGTGGTGGTCGGATCACTGAAATACTTTCGAACCGAACGCGGGTAGTCGTAGACGTCAGGAGACTCCGCGATGGCATCGACCGGGCAGACCTCCGTCCGAAGACAGGTCCCGCACTCGTAGCAGACCTCTCTGACGACGCGACTTTTCAGCCCCTCGTACACAATGGCTCCGGCCGGACAATAGGGCTGACACCGGCCGCATCCCACACAGACCTCTTTACGAATCATCATGGATGAGACCTCTCAGAAGCGAAGATAAATGCCCTCGGACCGAGTCTTTCGGTTGTCGCGAACCGACGAAGCGCCCTCCCGCGGGGACAGACCAGATCCCAAGCCTCGTCGCCCACCCTTTCCCCGTTATGAATCATCGCATGGAGGGGACCGGCGCCGGTGATATCGCCCATCAGGGCTCCACCGACGATCCTGCCATCGGCCACAAAAAGTTCACGATAAACGGTCCGGGACGGATTGGAATAAGCGACAGTCTTTCTTCCCGAAACCGGTGGTCCCAGAATTACCAGCGGCAGGCCGGAGAGGTTCACGCAGTTAACCCGCGTCAGCACACCGAGAGCCCGCGGCGCAGAGGCATAGAGATTTTCACCTGCCAGCTTTCCCTGGGTGACTGCATGGGGCCAGGTTCCCGGATTGAACCCTTCTTTTTCCTCGATCCGGATCGCTGCCGCATCTCCCGCGGCAAAGATTCTGGAATCCCGGGTTTGCAGAGAAGATGAAACCATCAGCCCTCCGTCCTCCAGCAAGCCCGTTCCCTTGAGGAAACACGAATCGGGCGTTGCGCCGGCTGCCACCAGAAGCGTTTTGCAGGGAAGCCATTTCTGACCAGCCTTTACGGCATCGACCGCTCCATCCTTTGCACGGAGATCTTCCAAATTGGAGTTGAAATGGAGATCGATTCCCAGCCGCTGGAGATGATCATCGACCAAGGCGGCCGCATTGGGTGACAGGACCCTCAAAAGCGTGTGATCTCTTCGGACGATCAACGAGACCTTCTGGCCCGCTGTCCGGAGATAGACCGCGGTCTTCACGCCCACCAGAGAGCTTCCAAGGATCACTACACCCGGATGTCCGGGAAGCCACTCCTTCGCCTTTCTCGCCGTGGTAAGATCGCGAACCGGAAATATCCCCTGGCAAGTCCGCTGCGAAAGGATCCCGGGCATGTCCGGCGACCCTCCATGACATAGTACCAAACGATCGTATTCAATCGTCTGCCCCTTCCTGAGATGGAGCCTGCGATTCGAGCGGTCAAGGTCCTCGACCCTCTCTCCTTTGAGAACCGTGAGGAGCGGATCTTCACCTTGCTGCCAGAAGAAGAGTTTTTCCTCCTCCAGCATCCCCGCCATGAACAAAGGCAGAAGAGCCCGGTAATAACCGATCTCTGCCTCGGAATCGATCAGGTGGACCGGTTTGTCCGGCCAGGATCTTCTAACGGTTATTGCGGCTTGCAGCCCGGCAGCGCCTCCGCCCACAATGACAACAGTCATGGATGGCCGCCTCCCGTCACCCATTCTTATTACTCCCACTTACTTCTTGAACCACTCCAATATCTCCCGGGGCTCTACGGGGTGATCGTAGTGGGTGAATCCTCCACCCGCGGTTTCCACTTTCTTGGACAAGACCTTCAGGACCGCCTCGCTTCCCCAAAAGGGCAGGGGTGAGCATACACAGACCCGGACTCCGAGAGTCGCCCATCCGAGGGCGATGCCAAGATCTCGACAGGTCTTGAGCCCAGTGAAACAAATACCCCTTAACCTCTTCATCACATTGGCCGAGGCAAGACCCTCCATGGCCAGCCAGGGATCATCGTCAAGAACCGCAACCCTTGGCTTTCGATCCTCTGCCGCAAGGCCGTTCTTGACCATCCAGAGAGCCGCATCTCCCCATCCCAGCACCTCGAAACCATCACCCATCAGGTGCGTTGCAAGCTCCACGGGAAGCCAACCCATGGGCTGTGTAAACGTATCCGAGCCCGCGACGAGCGCAATCTTCCGGGTGTTGCCTTTCTTCAGAAGGGCCCCCAGTTCCTTGGAATTCGCAATCACCTTTCCCTCTCCGATTAGAGAAGGATCGAATGTCAGTGCCTTTCGGGAGGATTGTCCCTGACGATTCCGGGCCCGGCGGACGAAATCGGCCGGCTTCAGAGCCTCCTCGGACCTGACCGATGGAATCTTCAATGATCGACAAAGCTCGAGCAGGGAGGCCTCTGTGCCTGAGCCTGCGAAGAGGGCATGAATCTTTCCCGTGCTCAACAACAGCTCCGCCTCTCCGGTGGTGCATCCAAAGGGAAGGGGACTTTCCCTGCCGTCTATCCAACTCCCCAAAGAAACCAACTTCACGGCAGGAACTCCCTTCTTGCACGCTTCCTTTTCAAGTGATCGAAGAGATTTCTCCGAGGGCCGGCCCGCGATGCCGATAAAAGCGTCTTCGCCAGAGAGGATGCCATAGCC
>JBHGBJ010000155.1:0-2736 GCA_041947025.1 Thermodesulfobacteriota bacterium | reverse complement strand
TCCTCCATCCTCGTGACCAGACCGAGACTGAAAACCGTATCCAATTCGTTAGAGACTTCTTTGAGAAGATTGAGAGCCTTCTCAAGATTCTCGATCTTAACTTTCGACTCGACAATACAGGAGAGGACCTTTTCATTCCGTATTTCGTCTCGGAAGAGACCCTGCGTTTTGTCCTTGAGCAAGGCGGTGACAGGGGATTTTTCTGCCATCTCCGCGTCTGCTTTCCTGAGCGTCTGAATGATCTTTTCTGCATTCCTGAGGGAGGTGCCTGAATTGGGCCGACCGAGTTCGACGAGGACGCCTACCTCCCCGCGTCTAAATTTTCCAGTCCGATCGTTTGTCTTACACTCCTCTGTCCCTCTGCCCGATCCGGTTGTATACCGTATTTCCTCTGGCCATCTGAACTGATTGTCGCTGAAATATTTGCGAACGATTCTCGGCCAGGAGAGCTCGTCCTGCTGGAGGGCACCCGTCGGGCATTCCGCAATTCTCAGACAATTTCCGCATTCGACGCATTCTTCCCGGTCAATATCCGCTTTTTCGTTTTTCAGCTGGATGGCTGAAAGGGTGCAGGTGAAAAGACAATTTCCACACCCTGTGCATGTTTCCTGGTCAATGATCATGATGAGTCTCCTTTTGACACCGCCTCAAGTGGCTTCCCTGCGAGTACAATCGTCTGAAGTGACGAATGTGATCCTTTATTAAACACTCTCGTCCGCGAGCTGCCTTCTCGCCATACTCACCTGTTTGAACAAGACCGCTACGGTCATGATCGCAGAGATCCCGAGGAGAACGGCTGAAATCGGGCGGGTGACAAAAACGGCCATATCCCCGTGGGCGAGAGAGAGAGCCCGGTAAAGATTTTGTTCCAATATCGGCCCCAGGATGAGGCCAATGACCATCGGGGCTCCAGGTATATCGTATTTCTTCATGAAATACCCGGCAACTCCAAAAATCAACATGGCATAGACATCGAAGATGTGATTATTAAGTGTATAGACCCCGACCACGCAGATCAAGAGTATAGCAGGATAGAGAATACTGTAAGGAAGACGAAGGGTGTAGGCAAACAAAGGGACCATGGGAAGGTTCATGATGATCAGGATGAAATTTCCTATAAACATGCTGGCGATCAACGTCCAAACAAAATCGGGATTGGTCTTGAACAACATAGGGCCCGGTCTGAGCCCGTAGAGCATCATCCCGCCCAGCAACATCGCATTCGATCCTGAGCTGGGAATTCCCAGGCCGAGAAGCGGAACCATCTCGCCGGAACAGGCCGCATTGTTGGCCGATTCGGGTCCGGCAACCCCTTCAATCGCCCCTTTGCCGAAACGGTCAGGGGTTTTGGAAACCCCTTTCTCCACGCCATACGAGATAAAAGAGGAGAGTGTGGACCCTGCCCCCGGCAAGGCTCCGATAAAAAAGCCGATGGCCGCACCCCTGAGGATGGCCCATTTTGACTGAAGGATATCGGAGAGGGTAGGCCGCAACTTGGAGAGAGGCACCCTGATGGAATCCATTTTCATATGGACCTCAGCCGACTCCAATACTTCCGAGACGCCAAAGAGGCCCATGACCAAAACGATAAACGGAATTCCGTCCATCAGCTCGGTGATTCCATAGACAAAGCGAGGGGCTCCCTGAACCACATCAGAACCCACCAGACCGAGCCCCAGTCCGATGACAGCGCTCATCAGGGATTTGATGATGGACTTTCCTCCGACGAAGACGACCGTCAGCATGCCCATCACAATCAGGCTGAAATACTCCGCTGGGCCAAATTTCAGGCTGAATTCGACCAGAGGGACGCAAACGAAGATTAGGGCGATCATCCCCAGGAGTCCGCCGACAAAGGAACCGATGGCAGATATTCCCAGGGCCGCTCCTGCGCGGCCCTGGAGCGCCATCTGGTGGCCGTCAAAGGTCGTTACGACCGAGGCATTTTCCCCCGGGACGTTGATCAAGATCGATGTCGTCGATCCGCCGTACTTCGATCCATAAACGATGGCGCAAAGCATGATCATGGCCGGGACAGGAGCCATCCCGAAGGTAAAGGGCAGAAGCATTGCAATGGTTGCCGAAGGACCCAGCCCCGGAAGGATGCCGATGAGCGTTCCGAAGAAACAGCCGACCACTGCCATCCACAGATTATAAGGTGTTAATGCCGATGCAAAACCGTGCATCAGGCTTTGGAGAACATCCATCTCCTTCTCCCTCTGCTAAAGCCCTAAAAATCCCTTCGGCAGCTCCACGTCCAGCCAATAGCGAAAGATGAGGAAAGTCACCCCGCTCATAAGAATCCCGTAGAGAACGCTCTTGAACAGGGTGTAGCGTTCCAAGAAAAAAAGGATTAGAAAAACAAAGAGGATCACGGTGAAAACAAAGCCGAGAGCCTTCATGGACAGTGCAAACCCTGCGGTGAAGAACAGGATCAGCCCCACTCTCTCAAGGGACTTCATCTTCGGCAACCGCGTTTCATTGTCCTCCTTACCGTGCTTCCGCCTGAAGGTATGGAAGAAGAGGCTACAAGAAAGCAAGGCCAAACAAACGCCGACCCAGAAAGGGTGAAAGCCGGGACCGGGCGTATAGGTCGTCATATAATCAAACTTGAACGATTCGAGGATAAACCAGAAACTGAGTCCCAAACCGATCAGGGCAAATATCTTCTCCCCTCTCTTCATAACCTTCTCCTTTGGATCGTTTGGGTCGGAGGGCCTTCGACCCAAGTCGCTA
>JBHGBJ010000154.1:0-3005 GCA_041947025.1 Thermodesulfobacteriota bacterium | reverse complement strand
TGCACTTTTAAATTTTAAATCCATAAAAAACGGTGCACTTTTAATTCTTAAATGACACTGTGCAGAAAAGTATTGACATGTCTTTCGTCATTTGTCATGATATATGACGACAATGGCGACAAACAAAAAAACCCAAATTCCTTCTGTATATTTAGAGCGGACCCTGGATCTCCCCTCTCTTCTCCAGAAGAAATCTCATTTCCTTTTCGGTCCCCGGCAGACCGGAAAAACCTCTCTCATCCGTCATTCACTGAAAGGAGTAAAGTCTTACGATCTCCTCGACACCTCCGTATATCTGGCTTTGAGTCAGAATCCCGGCCGCATTTCCCAGGAACTTGATCCGCGAGATAAAATCGTCGTCGTAGACGAAATCCAGCGTTTACCTGTCCTTCTAAACGAAATCCACCGGTTAATAGAGGAACGAGGTATTCGTTTTCTTCTCACCGGATCCAGCGCACGGAAACTTCGCCGAGGTGGAATAAACCTCTTGGGTGGGCGTGCACGAACAAAATACATGCATCCCTTCACTTACCCGGAGCTCGGAAACCAATTTGACCTGTTCAAGGCCATCGAGCGAGGACTGCTCCCTTCGATTTATCTCTCGGATGATCCCCGTTCAGACCTTCAAGCCTATACGGGATCGTATCTACAACAGGAGATCGTTGCCGAAGGGACCACTCGTAATATACCTGCTTTCAGCCGTTTCCTGAAAGTAGCCGCCTTTTGCAATGGAACAGTCGTGAATTTTTCAAACGTCTCGAATGATGCTCAGGTGCCCCGCACAACGGTTTACGAATATTTTGAAATTCTGAAGGATACACTGCTCCTCCACGAGATCCCTGCATGGCGCAAATCCAAGAAGAGAAAACCCTTAGCCTCCTCGAAATACTATTTCTTCGACGTGGGAATCGTAGCCACGCTTCAAGGTCGCGAGTTCCGGCAAGGGACCACAGAATTTGGTGAGGCCTTTGAGACGTACCTGATGCATGAACTGGTTAGCTACAGTGATTACATCTCCGGGGAGCCCCTCAGCTACTGGCGGTCCACGTCAGGATTTGAAGTTGATTTCATTCTGGGTGATCATACGGCGATAGAGGTGAAGGCAAAAGAAAATCTTTCAACCCAGGATTTAAAACCTCTTCGTGCCCTCGCTGAAGAAAAGAATCTCAAGCGTTATCTTTGTGTGAGCCTTGAGCCACGGAGGCGAAATCTTGACAATCTGATCCTCCTACCCTTTCAAGAATTCTTGGAAGCTCTCTGGAATCGAGAATATTCGTCGTAGTATCATGAGAGAAGCCACTCCCGCGTTTTGCTCCTTTCCCTTTCCTGTCATTCCGGGCCCGATCCGGAATGTAGTAGTATTAGGCCTCAAGGGCCAGAAGATCGCCCTCCTGAAGCGGCCTGTATCGAACCAGGGGACACGCAGCACGCTTGCCTGCGGTAAGTGGAGATACGGCCACGTTACTTTGAACCTGACAGAGAGTGGGAAACCCAAATCGAAATCGGACCTACGAGGGATATTGGCGCTGGCCACCACTTTCCCGCGCTTTGCAAAGAATGAACACGGTATCATTTTTGCTCCTAATTTTCCTAAGGAGCTCGAAGGGGAAGTTCAACGATTATTGTCTCACCTTTTGTTTTTCCTGACCTGAAGCGGGTTATTTTGATACATTAGGAGTGCCATAATTCCATTATTCTGTGAAATATGACACACGTAATATACTTACCTTGACGGGTACTCGTTGGCCTTTCTCATTTCCCCGAGAGATTCCCTTAACCACCCCTTGTCCCGGCAGTACAACCCCGAATCATGCATGGCCTAAAACATAGGTCGGATAGGATCTCAGGATGGTTTCAATTCTGTGATGGCTTCATCTGTCCACTTTGGCGAAACGTAAGCACTGCACAGATTACCGTCGCTCCGGAAACCGATTCCCAGGCGATTAAACAATTGACAAACGGCCCGAGATTGATAGATAGTTCTATCTGGAACGAAAGATTATGAGAGGTGCATCATTATGAGTACCCGACAGATTGTCATAGACGTACCAGAAGGGGTTCTGCTGGCAGAAAAGACTGATGAGCAATCCTTTGGACGTGAAATTCGGCTTCTGGCCGCAGTGAAGCTTTATGAAATGGGGAGACTATCATCGGGACGTGCTGCTGAACTGGCCGGTATGAGCCGAGTAGAATTCCTGCTTACCCTCGGACGTTACCAGGTTTTTCCCTTGGAGTCGGAATTACACGAATTGGAAAAGACTCATGGGTAACGTCATCAGCAATACGTCGCCCTTACTCTATCTTTATAGAATCGGTGCCCTGGAATGGTTGCCGCATCTCTTTGATGAGGTCTGGGTACCGGAAGCGGTGGTCAGTGAGTTGCGAGAAGGCAAAAACAGAAGATACGATGTGCCTGCCCCAGAGAGTTATGCTTGGATCACGATAAAAAATCCCAGCCATATGCCTTCCGTATGGCTGGCTGTGGATCTGGGACCGGGTGAGATCGCAGCCATGTCACTTGCCTTGGAGCAACCCGGGTGCACCCTCCTTATAGATGATGCATTGGCCAGGCGGACTGCTCATGCCGCAGGACTGACTGTCTGGGGGACCCTGAGAATTCTTCTGGAAAGTAAAAAGCGAGGACTCACAGTGAAACAACTGGGAGCAGCAGGATTATGGGTCTCCAATGAGATCAGCGAGCGTATACTCAATCTGGCAGGGGAAAAATGAATAGCGACATTGGAATCATGGATCCCGGGGAGGAAGGCTGACCCAGCGACAAGTGGGGCCGACTTTGTAGTAGTATTGCAGTAGTGACGGAGCAAGAAAGCGGTAGATTGCGGTAGAAATCGGTACAAAGCGATATCTTGATTTTTCGATCTAACTCTTTGCAATCTTTAATTTTATTTTTGATTTCCCTATCTTGCCGATTTGATGGGCGAAAAACTGTTAACCACTAGGTTGCAGGTTCGAGTCCTGCCCGGGGAGCCAGCAAACAAAGGGCC
>JBHGBJ010000153.1:0-3130 GCA_041947025.1 Thermodesulfobacteriota bacterium | reverse complement strand
CCCGACCGCCTCTCCCTCCTTCAGTTCAAAACGGCTTTTTGATATTGCGACACAGCCTCTGACGGGAGAGGTCTTTTGTAGGTTTGTTTTGCGAGCAATTTTCAGATTGAGAAGCTTATGAAACCAGGAAAAGTCTATTTGGTGGGTGCAGGACCCGGAGACCCTGGGCTGATTACCGTGAAAGGATTGGCCTGTCTTAAGCAGGCCGACGTCGTTGTTTATGATCGGCTCGTGGATGAGAGCATTCTCAGCGAAGTTCGGCCGGATGCTGAGAAGATCTATGTCGGAAAATCATCGAATCATCATACAATGGAGCAGGGATTGATCAGCCAGCTGCTCATTTACAAGTCACGCGAAGGAAAGACGGTCGTTCGATTAAAAGGTGGCGACCCTTTTGTCCTGGGCCGGGGAGGAGAAGAGGCGGAGGCTCTGGTCAAGAATAACATCCCTTTCGAGGTCGTGCCTGGGGTCTCCTCGGCCGTAGCCGTACCTGCTTACGCCGGTATCCCGGTGACCCACCGGAAAGTGGCTTCTTCCTTTACTGTTGTCACCGGGCACAAGGCCTCTGAGAAGGGCGAATCTTCTTCTGCCGCATGGGACAAATTGGCCACATCTACGGAGACCCTCGTCATCCTGATGGGCATCGGAAACTTAGCCTATGTGGTTGATCAACTGATCAAGAACAATAAGCCCTCTTCAACTCCTGTTGCCGTGGTTACCCATGGAACCACCAAGCGTCAACGATGCGTCACGGGAACACTCCGGGATATCGTCGCAAAAGTGAAGGCGGAAGGCCTTAAACCTCCCTCCGTGGTTATCATGGGAGACGTGGTTCACCTTCGTAGTCTTCTTCGTTGGTTTGACAAATGATGGGCAAGGGCTCTAACTCTCTTTCCTATTGTCCGGTGTTCTTAAATCTCCATGGCAAGAAATGTGTGGTCATCGGCGGCGGCAAGGTTGCTCTCCGGAAGATAAAGATGCTTCTGGAATGCCGGGCAGATGTTTCCGTTATCAGCCCAAGGGTTCATCGGGATATCGCAAAGCTCTCCAGTCAAGGAGCTATTCGTCTCATCCAACGTGACTATGCGGTTGGAGATCTCAAGGGGGCTGTCATCGCGTTTGCATGTACCGATCTGGAAGATATCAATCGCAAAGTCGCTGGGGAAGCAAACAGATCGAGGGTCCTGGTCAATGTGGTGGACGATTCCGAACTCTCAGATCTTATCGTCCCTTCTTTTTTCAGGAGAGGGAATTTAACGGTCGCAGTCTCCACCTCTGGCGTGAGCCCGGCCCTTGCCAGAAAGATACGTACAGAACTTCAAGAAAACTTTGGAAAGGAATACGGCTCCTTATTGTCGCTCATTGGAGAAGTCCGGTCCGCGCTGAAGGAGAAAGGATATAAGATCGGGAGAGGGACTTGGCAGGAGGCCCTTGATCTCGATTCACTGCTTCAGCTCTTGCGATCAGGCAAGAAGAAAAAAGCAAAAACCATCTTGTTGAACAAACTAAAAACCAATTCGGCTGATTATCTCAAGAAAAAATGAATCGGAGAGCCGGCATAAGTCTCTTGCACCATCTCATCTTTTCCATCTTTCTTTGGTGCTCCGTTTCGCCGCTTCACCCTTTCTCCGTTTCTATTTTCCAGATTATCAATCGACAATCAACAATCATCAATCTTTGGTAGCTCATCACCCGGTTCTAACAACGGCGGCTCCGTCTCGACCGTCTCCGGATATTTAAGACCGGTACCGGTGTTTAGGAGAACCACCTTTCCCCCGGCTTTGATCCAGCCGCTCTTTGTCAGCCGGATCGCTGCACTCAGGGTGGCCGCACCCTCCGGACAGCAAAACAGACCTTCTTTTCTTGCAAGAATCTGTTGGGCCCTGAGAATCTCCTCATCGCTCACTGCCACGGCGCAACCGTTCGTTTCATTGATGGCCTGAAGGACGAGAAAATCACCCAAGGCCTTTGGAACATTGAGGCCAAAGGCGATCGTTTTAGATTTCTCCCAGAAGGTGGACTCCGTTCGTTTCTCTTCCCAGGCTCTGACGATGGGTGCACATCCTGTGGATTGAACCGAAACCAGCCTTGGCATCTCTTCTCCGATCCAACCGATTTCCTGAAGCTCCCTCAGCCCTTTATAAATGCCGATGATTCCAACTCCCCCTCCGGTGGGATAAATAATCACATCAGGCACCTCCCACCCGAGTTGCTCAACGATCTCCAGCCCCATCGTCTTCTTTCCTTCAATCCGGTAGGGCTCTTTCAGTGTGGAAGCATCATACCAGCCATATTCAGCAATCGCCCTCCCAACAATCTTACCGGCATCACTGATCAATCCGTTCACCAGATAGAGTTCCGCTCCGGTGATGGCCACCTCTTTCCGGTTAATGACGGGGGCCTCTTTGGGCATGACAATCACTGCCCTGATTCCAGCCTTGGCGCAGTATGCTGCCCAGGCTCCTCCTGCGTTTCCATTGGTGGGCATTGCCAGCACTTTGATTCCGAGCTCCTTGGCCCGGGAGGCTCCTACTGCCGCCCCACGGGCCTTGAAAGTGCCTGTAGGGATCAATCCTTCATCTTTAAGATAGAGATTGTCCATGCCCAACTCAGGGCCCAATTTTTTCAGGAGAAGAAGAGGGGTCATTCCCTCCCCTAACGAGACGATATTCCCTTCCTCCCTGACCGGAAGAAGCTCCCTGTAGCGCCACAAATCCGGCTTTCTTAAGGAAAGGGGCTTTTTCCGAAACTTACCCCTTATCTTTTTCAGATCGTACCTTACAAGAAGCGGGGAACCGCATCGGCATAGTTGAGTGGGCTTTTCACTTTCATAACTGGCCTTACACTTTGGACACTCCAGGTGAGAGACGTACACTTTTCATCCTCCTTCCTTCGAGGGATACCCCATTTTCGCCGAATCTCGCCAAATTTTCAATGAAAATTGCCTTCCCCCCATGCTTTCGCTATCAGTGTAATTCTTCGCCGCCCCTACCTTTGCCAATATTTTATTGACAATTGGCAGGAATCTTGTAAAATTTAATCTTGATTTCGAGGGGCGGTGTAGCTCAGTCGGTCAGAGCATGCGGCTCATATCCGCAGTGTCCGGGGTTCAAATCCCTGCACCGCCACC
>JBHGBJ010000152.1:0-3357 GCA_041947025.1 Thermodesulfobacteriota bacterium | reverse complement strand
CATCGTACACTCCCTCCTTATCGTTAGTCGAGAGTGTCCACTTTATTGGGGGAGGTACGGTCTCCATTGCTAACAATTGATAGACGAAGCTCGTGTTTGTCTGGAATCCGACCCTCTAATTTTAACTTTTTACCAGTTTTAGCCGCTTCTGTCTATAAAATTGTTTGATCTATTTCGTGTTTTCCCCACAACACCAGGAAATACGAAATTCTCTCGCCCTACCCCTCTCCTGCCTCAGCTTATGTCACAATGTCATTGCGAGGGCTGAAACCGCTGAAGCAATCTCAAGGCTCCGAAAATAATGAGATTGCCGCGCTCCCTTCCCGCTGCGGAAGAGCCTGTGCGGCGAGCGGTCGCTCGCAATGACAGAACAGGGATTACGGTACAATCTCCCTGGGGAGAGGGCAACACTAAGATTGCTCCGTCTTTTCCTGCCTCGCCACTGCACTCCTCCCAGTGACACTTCTTACTGAATAAGCATTCGTATTAGCGATTTATGTATTATAATAATTCTGATGGAAAAGTTTATCGAAATTGTTGGTGCCAAATCCCACAACCTCAAGAATATCGACTGCAAGATCCCGAGAGGGAAGATCACAACCATTACAGGGCTTTCCGGCTCTGGCAAATCGACCCTGGCCTTCGATACCCTCTTCGCCGAGGGGCAGAGGCGTTACATCGAATCCCTTTCAACCTATGCCCGCCAGTTTCTCGAAAAGATGGACCGGCCGGATGTAGAGGCCATCCATGGGATTCCTCCTGCCATCGCCATTGAGCAGAGAAATACCGTAAAGAATGCCCGCTCAACGGTTGGAACCGCTTCAGAGATTTACGACTACCTGAGACTCCTCTTTGCCAAGATCGGAGAGGTCTATTGTCCCCAATGCCATATCAAGGTCTCGGGAGACACGGTCGAGGGCGTCGTGGAGCAGATATTGGGAGAGGATCAAGGACAAAAGACCTTGATCCTTGCACAGATTTTGCTGGGCAAGATCGAAGAGGTCGATCTGCAGATAAGAGATCTCATCAAAAACGGATTTTATCGAGTTTGGGAAGAAGGAAAGATCCTTGATCTCACCAGCCTGTCTGCCTCAGAAATTCACCAGAGATTTTCCTCGTCCTCCCTTCGACAAACCCGGGAAAAGAACACACTCTCACTTGTCATCGATCGAGTCATTCCCGATGAGAAGAACAGGTCCAGATTGGCCGAAGCCATTCAGAGCGGATTTCAGGTGGGGGATGGAACGGTCGAAGTAATGGGGGAAGATGGAAAGAGAACAAGTTTCAATCGGGCCTTCTCCTGCAATCGTTGCGGAAGGAAGTTCGCGGAGCCAGAGCCTCTTCTCTTCTCCTTTAACAGTCCTATCGGGGCATGTCCTGCCTGCCAGGGTTTCGGCAGGATTATCGGAATCGACTGGCAAAAGGTCATTCCGGATCCGACAAAGACATTGAAGCAGAAGCCCTTTGCCCCATGGAACACGCCGGCCTACAAAGATCTTTATGAATATCTATGGGAGGCATGTCGCCAATATCGAATTCCGATTCAAAAACCCTTTGCGGAGCTTCTTCCCGATCAAAAAGATATTCTTCTCAATGGAAAAGGAGAATTCATCGGCGTCAAAGGGTTTTTCGATTGGATGGAAGGGAAGCGATATAAGGTCCATTATCGGGTCTTTCTCAGCAAATATCGGGCTTATACCCCCTGCCCCACCTGCCGCAACACTCGCCTCAAAGAGGAGGCTCTCCACGTTCTCTTAGCCGGGAAGAACATCGCTCAGCTCTGCGAGGTGAGCATGGGTGACCTTCAGACCTTCTTCAAGGAGTTGCCTCTGAAGGATTTCCAGAAGAAAGTGGCTGAGCAGCTCCTGAAGGAGATTGCCGACCGGATCGGATTTATGATCGACGTGGGTCTGGGGTATCTCACACTCTCTCGCCAAACCCGTACCCTTTCCAACGGAGAATATCAACGAATTACCCTGGCAAGAGCCTTGGGGTCGGCCTTGACAGATACCCTTTACGTCTTGGATGAGCCGAGCATCGGCCTCCATGCACGGGATACGCATCGGCTCCTCCAGGCCCTTCAGCAGCTTAAGAAAAGGGGCAATACGGTCGTTGTAGTGGAACACGATCCGGATATGATCCGGGCCGCCGATACGATCATCGATCTCGGCCCTGGGGCCGGAAGGAAAGGAGGCCAGATTGTCTTTCAAGGAGAGAAGGACTCTTTATTGAAGAACCCCGATTCCATCACCGCCCGGTATCTGAGGGATGGGGCCTTTTTTTCGAAAGAGACCCCCAGGAGACCCAAGGGCTGGATTGTCATCCGCAGGGCCCGGGAGCACAACCTTAAAGAGATCGATGTCAGGATCCCTTTGGGTGTGATGGCCTGCATTACAGGCGTTTCCGGGGCGGGAAAAACAACTTTGGTGCATCAAATTCTCTATGCCGGGGTAAAAGGGAATGGAAATTCAGGATTCGAAAAAGGGGATTTCGATTCGATCGAGGGGCTGGACCAGATTGACGACCTGATCCTTGTGGATCAGTCTCCGATTGGAAAGAGTCTGCGATCGAATCCGGCCACCTATACCAAGGTTTTCGGCGACATCCGGGACCTGTTTGCTCTCACCCGCGAAGCCAAGAGGAACGGGCTCAAACCACGTCACTTCTCTTTTAACACGGCGGGCGGCCGGTGCGAGGCCTGTCAGGGAGCAGGACTCCAGGTGCTGGACATGCAATTTTTGGAGGATGTGATCATCACCTGCGAAGCCTGTGAGGGGAAAAGATTTCGGCCGGAGGTCCTCAAGATCCGGTACCATGATCGGAATATCTCAGATATATTGAATATGACCGTAGAAGAGGCTCTTGAATTCTTTCGCGACCGGGATCGGATCCTTTCAAAACTTCAGATTTTGAACGAGGTGGGACTGGGCTACCTCACCCTCGGCCAATCCACGAATACCCTGAGCGGCGGCGAGTCGCAGCGTTTGAAGCTGGCCCAACATATCGGGCAATCGCGGGAAGGAAGGACTCTCTTTATCTTTGACGAGCCCACAACCGGCCTTCATATGGCCGATGTCGAGCTTCTTCTCAGGACTTTTCAAAAGCTCCTTTCCAAAGGCCACTCCATCCTTGTGATTGAACATAACCTGGACCTGATTCGATGTGCAGACTATATCATCGACCTCGGTCCCGAGGGAGGCGAAGAAGGCGGAAGGATCGTGGTGGAAGGCGATCTGGAAAAGGTGATGGCCTCGAAACAATCTTATACAGGGCAGTTTCTAAGACAACGCCTTGGAAAAACATAGATCTCAAAGTTCAAAATCCAATTAGACAAAGAATTTGAACTTTGAACTTTGA
>JBHGBJ010000151.1:0-3428 GCA_041947025.1 Thermodesulfobacteriota bacterium | reverse complement strand
TGGAGGTACGCCGCAACGACGAAGGATGAGGGGAACGCCGCAGATGGGCGTTTTTCAGCAGCCTGCTAATACTTCGAAGCCCCTATCTCTTCCATCTTTCCCGTTACCGTGAATACCACGCGCTCGCAGATATTCGTGGCCCTGTCCGCAGCACGTTCGAGGTTGTGGGCGACCCAGATCAGGCGGGTGGCACGGTTCGTCGTTTTGGGGTCAACCATCATGAAAGTGAGGAGTTCCCGAAAGACCTGGTCATACAGAGCATCCACAACGCCATCGAGACTGACGGCCTTCATCGCCAGGGTCACATCACGGGTCACAAAAGACTGGAGACTGGTATTGATCATTTCGAGAGTGATTTCCCCCATCCGCGGAATATCAATCAGCGGCTTTAATGGCGCTTCATCGCCGATCATCACGACGATCTTTGCAATCCCTTCGGCGTAGTCACCGATTCGCTCCAGCTCCGTGATGATGCTGAGGACGGCTACGATGATACGTAAATCACTTGCCATCGGCTGCTGGGTGGCGATGAGCTCAATACATTTATCTTCGATTCGGAACCGTTGCTCATTGATCTGGGCATCATCCCCAATGATTTGGTGGGCCAGAGTCAAATCCCGTTTTTGCAGTGCCTCAATCGCTCGGCCTACCGCCTTGACCACGTTGTTCCCCATCGCCAAGACATCCTCTTCAATATCCCGTAAATGTTTGTGATAAGCGGTCCTTGTCTCCATGGTCCCTGCCTCCTCGTCATCCTGAGCCCGTCGCGGCGTCTTTATCGCTGGATCGGCTTAAAGATCATGCTCTCCTCAACATGAATCCGGTCAAAGAATTCTTTTTCAGCTCAAACCCACTATTCCACACAGGAAATAAATGAAACCGGCCAGCAAAGCAGCCGCCGGAATTGTAAAAATCCAGGCCCAGACGATACGAACAGTCACCCCCCAGCGTACTGCGGTAAAACGCACTGCAGAGCCCACGCCCGATATGGCGCCCGTGATCACATGGGTCGTGCTCACTGGAATACCCAAGTGGGTCGCCAGGAAGATGCTAAAGGCAGCGGATGTCTCAGCACAAACACCGTCAATCGGCTCTAATTTCGTAATCTTCTGACCCATGGTTCTAACAATCCTCCAACCACCGCTCAAGGTACCCAGTCCGATAGCTGCGTGGGCACATAAAACCACCCAGAGAGGTATCCTAAATTCTTGGATTAAGCCTCCGGCAAAAAGGAGGCTGGCGATGATGCCCATGGTCTTTTGCGCATCATTGCCACCATGCCCCAGACTGTAAAGCGCTGCAGAGAAAAGCTGTAAAACCCGGGACCACTGATTGACAACCACAGGCCTTTGCTTGTAGATGATCCACATGGTTATGATCTTTAGTAGAAAGCCCAAACATAGACCAATCGTGGGCGCCAGGACGATAAAGATCAGCGTCTTATACCAGCCACTTACAAGAATCACCCCCAAGCCACTCTTGACGACGGCTGCTCCGGCGTATCCGCCGATGAGCGCGTGAGAAGAACTGCTCGGCAATCCAAAGTACCAAGTAATCATATTCCAGGAAATCGCACCCCCAAGCCCTGCAAGGACTACGGTTGAGCTGACCGTCTTAATATCCACCATTCCTTTGCCGATGGTTTCAGCCACAGTGGTATGAAAGAGAAGAAAGGCCGCGAAATTAAAGAATGCGGCCCAGATGACCGCCTGTCTGGGCGATAAAACCCTCGTGGATACGATCGTGGAGATCGAATTCGCAGCATCATGCATCCCGTTGGTGAAATCAAAGATCAGCGCGATCAATATGATAAAAATGATGAAGAACAAATTCATGAGACCCTTGAATCAAAAGAAACTGAAAGAGTCGAGTGGGGCTTGAGCAGGAAAGATGCAACCCAGGCCCGACTCCATTTCAGGCATACTTTATGGACACCCCTTCCAAAATGTTTGCGATATCCTCACACCTGTCGATGACGCTTTCCATATGGTTGTAGATTTCCCGCCACTTGATCAGGTCAGCAATATTGGGTGATTCATCAAACTGTTCAGCCATCGCCGAGCGATAGAGTCGATCTCCCATATTCTCCAGGCGATTGATCTCCACGCACCGTTTAAGAAGTTCCCTTCGGCCGATACGGTCATGCACCTCAGAGATCGCCTTTTCGACCTCAACCACAGCCCGGACAACAATTTCGACCAGCTCCTTGGCCCGTTTGGTAGGGCGGTCCACTTTATAGAGGAACATTGCATCCGCCGCCGCATGGATAAAGTCAGCGACATCGTCAAGGGAATGGGCTAAAAGAGCAATATCCTCCCGATCAAAGGGGGTGATCACGGACCGGTGCAATTGTTCAAAGATTTGATGGGTAATCGCATCTCCCTGGTGTTCCAGGTCGTTGATGACCCCTACCCTTTCCTTCACATTTTCCCAGACAAACAGCATATCCCTTAGCTGCTGAGTGATCTTGACTGCATTCTGGGCACTCTGCTCGAAAAGGATGAAAAATTTCTTTTCTTTAGGTATTAAAGACAACTTAAACAATGAGACCTCCTGTAAATCCCCTTCCTGTGACGAATGCTTCGGAAACATAAAATCATGGCAGCAAACTTATTCTGGGATAACACCTATGGCAAACAGTATGTGCTCACTTTAGCTTGACCATTTCCCAGAAGTCAAGGGATGTGACGCTGATTTAATGAAATTTTGGATCCAGGTATTCGAATTTCGCTTTTCTGAGGGTCAAGAACTCGGCGTTTCAGAAGGAATTTGAGAAGCCGATACGCTTGAATCCGTCCCGTCACGGAAAGAAAAGGTCTTTCATAAAACTCTTGAGCCTGTCCAGGGACTCCTGGGAGATCTCAACGAATTTCACTCCAGCCCGATACTCTCCCAAATCTTCCCCTAAATGAAAGTCCATCCAAACCACCTCGACCAGTGCCTCGATCGTAATCAAATCGCTCCCTGACGTGAAGAAGAGTCTCATCTTCAGATGTTGACCAATCTCCATGGGCTCAGGAAAATAGATCAATAACCCCCCCTCGCTGGCATTGATTGCGCGGCCTTGCTTGATCACCCAATCATTTCGTGCATACTCGACGGGCAAATCAACATCGACTCTGGGATGTTTTCTCCTTTCAAAATTAACCGTTCCGTAGCGGAGCATGGTATCCTTCTCCTCTGTTTTCATCGGACTATTTGGTTAGAACTCGTTAAGCAACAAAACCCCATCCCTTCTTCAGAAATGGGGTCTCAGATTCATTCCCGGACCATGCGACCACCTTGGGTTAAAGGTTAATAAGGCTTGGCCTCGGTTTCAATGAAAGTGTACTAAAGTGGGAACAAGGTGTCAATGAAAATTGTAGAGGATGTGTTAGCAGAATAGAAATGTCCCCTTAACTGCTTAAGTTAAAATGTCCCCATGGAAC
>JBHGBJ010000150.1:0-3660 GCA_041947025.1 Thermodesulfobacteriota bacterium | reverse complement strand
GAAGCCCCTTTGCGCCTTCCCCCACGGGTAAAACCCGTGGTACCCGGCGGAGGCGGATGGAAACAGTTTAACGAGAATCAAAGGATTCGTCAATCATTTCTGCTTTTAAGTGAGTGATCGGCTCCACGACATTTATCATGGAGGAAAAGAGGCTTACGGGTGAAGGGGGAAGACTTTACAAATCGGTTATAAGATATAAAATAAGAAAAGGCGGGATAGAAGTATCGTCCTATGAAAACAGACAGGGTTTTTCTTCGGGATTTTATTCTCAGTTTCTTTGCCCAGTTTACCTTCTCCTCGGTATACTCCATTCTCATCCCGACCATTCCGATCTATCTTTCAACCTTCAAGGCCAAGGAGGCAGAGATCGGGGTTCTGGTAGGAGCCCTCAGCGTCTCCGCCCTCATCATCCGGCCCTTCGTGGGAAGAGCCCTTCTGAAGGTCCCTGAAAAGAAATTCATGATTGCCGGAGCTTCTCTTTGCATTATCTCCTCCATCGGCTATCTCGTTGCAATGCCTTTTTGGCCTCTTCTCATCGTCAGGGTCCTCCAGGGAATTGGATTGGCCTTCTTCTCCACCGCCTCTTTCACTCTGATCGCCAATATTACCCCGGAAGGTCATCGCGGCCAATTCATCAGTTACTATTATCTTTCTATCAATTTCGCCTTTGCCTTGGCCCCTTACTTCGGAATGCTCCTCATCAATCGCTTTGACTTCACGGTCCTCTTCTTGAGTTGTATCACCTTATCGTTGGCCCCCTTGTTCATGGCGATCAGATTAAGAAAACGGGAAACCGACCCCCTGGGGGCTCCATTGCTCCGCGATCAACCCTTCTTGAGCCGCGAAGCGCTTCCTCCTGCGATCATGGCCTTCATGGTCAACATCATCTGGGGAGCCGTAACCGCATTCTTCCCTCTCTATGCACTCGGTCATGGGGTGGCCAATCCGGGAGTCTTCTTTGCTGCTCTTGCCCTCATGCTCATTTTGGGCCGTGCTTTCGGCGGAAGGATACTCGATCTATACAGCCGGGAAAAAATTATGTTTCCATGCTTGTTCGCCTATAGCATTGCAATGCTTATCCTCGCCTTCTCCACTACCCTGCCGATGTTTCTTCTCGTGGCGACGATTTGGGGGATCGGAAATGCCTTCCTCTATCCCACCTTGATGGTTTACGCCATGGACCGGGTGAAAGCCTCCCAAGGGCCGGCCATGGGCACCTTTACTGCGATGGCCGATCTGGGAACGGGTTTGGGTTCAGTGATCATGGGAGTCG
The DNA here is from genome assembly GCA_041947025.1 of Thermodesulfobacteriota bacterium. GTDB lineage: Bacteria > Desulfobacterota > BSN033 > BSN033 > UBA1163 > CAVTZZ01. The sequence goes on along the minus strand of JBHGBJ010000150.1, from coordinate 2,387 downwards.
TCCTTCAGCTAACCAGTTATACGACCATGTTCCTCTGTCTTGCCTTCACAGGTGTCTTCAATATTCTCTATTTTCACTTCTTTGTCAGAAAAAAAGGGGGGGACCAACATGCCCATCTATGAATACCGGTGCGAGAATTGCGGAAAGATCTCCGAATTCATTTTGATCAGGACCGGCGAGAATTTTGCCCCGCAGTGCAAACGATGTAAGAGTAAGAAGATGTCCCGGGTCCTTTCCAAAGTGAGGGTGATCCGTTCAGAAGAGAGCAGAATGGAAAGCCTGGCCGATCCATCAAAATGGGGCGGTCTGGATGAAAAGGATCCCAAGAGCATGGCGAAATGGATGAAGAAGATAGGGAGAGAGCTGGGTGAGGATACGGAAGGCATGGATGAGGAGGTGGACCAGGCGATCGAAGAAGAGATGAGTTCAAAGTCGGAAGAAGATCCCGAAGATTAAGCACTTCCCCAACCTTTCAATTCCGTTGATTTTTTCCTGCGATTTGGTAAACTTGGGTGGCGGCTCCGGTGTCAGGTCTACACTATTGACGGCTCATTTTTTTCAAGGGGATTCGAATTGTGACTCCGCGAGATTTTGAGCTACTTTTCAACGACTAAGAAGAAACCCGAGTATCATCCATAAAAGAGCTGACCCGTTTTTGTCTTTCTGGTCTATCTCGTCTATTTCGTTTATCTCGTCTTTCTGGTTTATCTCGTTAATAGAACTGCGAACGACTTTAATCTGATCCTTTCAAGAACTCGAGGGCGCTGGCGGCGTAGATTTTAGCTGTCAGATGAAGGTCTTCGACGGAGACCCATTCGTCCTTTTGATGGGGAATCATCCATTTGCCTGCCCCCAGGGTCACGATCGGAATGCCTGCCCAGGCAGAGAGAAAAGTTCCATCGGTTGCACCCGGGACGCCGTCATATATCGGCTCCTGGCCGGTGATCGATCGATAGGCCCTCGAAACCGCTCGGACAAGCGGCTCCTCCCGAGAGGTTTTGGTCCAGGGTCTGTCTTCGAACACATGGAGCCTGACCTGAAAAGAAACCCCCTTCGACAAACCTTTTTGGAATTGCTCCCGGATCTCCTTCAAGGGACCCGATTCAAGGCTATCCCGGATCGACCTCTCCTCATTCTCGACGATATCCGCCAGCGCTTTCTTCAGGACTTCGTGGGATTGACCGGGAATGGTCCGGATATCCAGCAGGGCCCTGCACTGTTGGGGGATCACATTGAGCTGAGGCTCTCCCTTCACAGGGGCCTGAAGCACCGTGGGTGTGATGCTCGGGTATCCCAGGAAAGGATCCCTTCCCCGTCTTTCAATCTCCTCTTCTTCCAGCTGCTTGATCCTTTCCAGGATCGACACCATCGGCGGAACGGGATTGAAACCCGTCAAGGGCATGGCTCCATGCGCCATCTTTCCGCTTGTGACCAACTCTGCCCTCAGAGCCCCTTTCTGGCTGATGCAGAGATGGTTATCCACAGGCTCACAGATCATGGCTGCGTGGACTCCGTTGGCCCATCCCTGGCGTATGAAATGCTTGACTCCACCCATCATCCCTTCTTCATCGACCAAGATGCCCAAGAGGATCTTCCCTTTGAAGGGGATGGACGATTGGTTGATGGCCTGAATCGCCATGACCGCGGCCGCCAGATTTCCTTTGGTGTCGCAAGCCCCTCTTCCGTAGATCCGATCGCCTACCAATCTCCCCTCGTAAGGACCATATTTCCATTCGGAAGCATCCCCTTCGGTGACAACGTCGGTGTGACATTCAAACATGAGACAGGGGCCTTCCTCCTGACCTTCAAGGACAGCGATCACATTCAGAGAACGGGGCTCAACCTCTTCAACGACCACATCGAGTCCCATCTCCTCCAAGAGGTGAGCGACGAAAAGGGCGACCTCTTCTTCACCGCCTTCGGGTCCTTGTCGCCTGACACTGGGGATGCGAATCAGATCCTGAGTGAGCTGAATTAACTCCCCCCTCTTTATCTCTTTAAGCACACGGCCGATGATCTTCCCCCGAAAAAGTGGACACCCTTCATGGTGTCACTTTCTTTTCATACTCCACAGGAGTATGGTAGTCAATGCCAGAATGCAGCCTGTCGCAATTGTAGAATCTCATATAAGTCCCAATGGATGATTCCAGGTGCTCAATATCCTCGAAGGACCGGCCCCGTAGCCATTCCGCCTTCATGGAGTGAAAGAAAGATTCCATATGCGCGTTGTCCTGGCTGTGATAAGAACGATTCATGCTGATGCGAAAGCCATAGCGCATAAGGTCGTCGGTATAGGGAGCACCCCCATATTCAACGCCCCTGTCTGAGTGAAAGATGCACCCAGGATCGGGCTTACGTCCCGTAAGGGCACGTGTCAAAGCCTGTTT
>JBHGBJ010000015.1:0-65686 GCA_041947025.1 Thermodesulfobacteriota bacterium | reverse complement strand
GGATCGCTGAATATGCCTGTGATCGTAAAAGCACCACCTTCATCGATCGTAGCATCTGGGCCCGCATCTACTGTAGGCGCTACGTTGTTCACTGTCACACCCACCGTGTTGCTCCCATCATAAGTCCCATCCTCATCCGTCGCTGTGGCTGAGATCGTGTAGCTGACCGGTCCATCCGCATAGGTATGAGTGACCGAAGAAGGATTGCCAGAAACGATCTCCGTCATATCGCCCCAGTTGATCGTCCATGAGCTGATCGTATCGGTTCCAGGATCTTCCGACGCCAGACCCAAGGTGTACACGGAACCTTCGTTGATTTCAGCTTCTCCGATGAGCGTCAGAGCGGGCGCCACATTGGCCACTGTGACCGTAAAGCTGTCACTGGCCATGGCCTGATCATCATCCGTCACCGTCACCGTCACCGTGTAGATCCCGTCGTCTCCGTACGTATGATTGCCAGAAATCGTCCCATTTGCCCCAGAGGTCGACCCCGGAGGACCAAAGGGTATTTCAGTTAAAGATCCGCTCTCAACCACACCATCACCCCAGTCGATGCTCGCTGTATGGGTGTCAAGCGTCCCAAGATCGTTAAACGTGGCTGGAGCCAAGCTCAATGCGAGGCCCTCGCTCACTGACCGATCCGGGCCCGCCTCAATCGTTGGTTCCGCATTCCGAATCTTAATCGACATTGCGGCGGGAACAGAGGATTTGTTATTGGGGGATTCATTGTCTGTGACAGTGAGCCTCACAAGGTATTCACCATTGTCAGCGTAGACATGGCTGGTATTCCCGGTCCGAATTTGGTTATTCAAAGGGTCATTTATGCCTGGGATATCAGTGCTCGTACCATCGCCCCAGTCCCAGTGGAAGGTCAGCGTGTCGGCCACATCCAAGTCTCTCGAAGTTCCTGAAAAGAGCACTGTCGCACCTTCATTGTACTCCCAAATCCCCTTAGGCGGTTTCTGTGAAATCGCGAGCCCGTTGATGGAGTTACCAAAGGAATGAATCAGTGGATTATAGTTCCCTGCTGGATTCTTAAATGTTCCGTTTCCATTGCCTTTTCGATAATAGAGGTTGTTTCCATTTGATCCGCCGGAAGCTGTGGCGCCGGTATACAGGAGGTCCAAATTCCCATCACCGTCGATGTCCGCCTCGGCAAGAGCAGAATATGGTGAAAAGGCAATGTCGTTCGTGTAGATAAAAGTCCCATCGCCGTTGCCCTTATAGAATCTTGTGCCGAAGATGATATCGGCCTTGCCATCATTATTGAAGTCGCCGGCACTGACGCCATAGGCGTTCCCTACTGTGATGGCCTTCGTGGGAATCTGGAATGTCAGGTCTCCATTTCCTATGTACACGTAGGCACCGCTTGAATATGAACCTGCAACGAAGTCCATTTTGCCATCATTATTGAAATCCGCAGCATCCATGCCGTAGATATATTTGTTTCCCTGAGTGGAGGATGTATTAAGGAGTGTAAAGTTCCCATTGCCGTCGTGACCGTAGACCTTGTAATAGGTAACGTTGGTAGAATATTCAGCCCACATCACAGCTTCGAGCTTCCCATCGTTGTTGAAATCCGCCTCGGCGAAATCCCTCCTCTCGCCAGGATAGAAGGTGGAATCAATAGGCGAATCGTCTTCCAAAATATTTCCGGAGCCGTCATTGTCGAAGTACCAGGTGTGCCCATTGTCCCCGACCAGGGCCTCAAGGACATTATCACCGTCGAAATCTCCAATCCCCGCACTCCAGCCCGTAGGGTCTTTGTCATCAAACTGTTGGGTGGTTCCGAAGGCAGCGCCTTCCTGAACAGGTGTGTAAAAACATTTACCGTCTGAGGCCGTAGACACTATGAGCCAGTCGCCCACACTCGCGGGAGTTGTAATTTCAGCCGTGGGGGCTGCGCTGAGCAGCAGTCTGGGTTCAAGGGATTCAAAAAAAACTCTGTTCTGCTTTTGAAAGACCGCCCTTCTTTTCTTTCTTAATCTCATCAAGCTTCTCATTAGGCTCATCGTTTTTCTCCTTCTTTATTCCTACTGCAAGAACCTCAACCCCGTCCTGAATTTGTCTTCGGTTGAGCGGACCCATCTCACTTCTGCAAAAACAGGCAGCGTTGCGCTTTTCCTGGAGACCGGAATGAATAATTTTATAACCTCCCCCTTTTTTAACGGATAGTCCACCGTAACCCCCACTCCGTCCTCGCTGATGTCAAAGGAGACCCCGGTCCACTGATTCCTCTTCTGACGGTTTAGCGCCGTGGCCATCTGTTCAAAATGGACAGGTTTTCTGAATGGTTTCCTGATCTTTGATCTTTTCTCCACGTTGGCTTTCATAGCTTCTTGAACCTTTGCGTTCCCTATGATTTGAGATCAATTTTATCTTTTCTCAAAAATAGATCAATCCCTCAAAAGTGGGATTTTTTATTTTGTTGTATTTAAAAATTTTTGTATTAATATGTAAGGAAATATGGAGCCCCTTTTTGAAATCATAAAGAAACGATCAACACCGGGCACAATGATTTTCGATATGCACAACAGGCTCCTCTATTTCAATGAAGAAGCCGTGGAGATGATCCCTGAACTTCAAACAATTCCAAAACGCGGGAAACAACAGAATATTCCAAAGGCAATCTTCAATCTTTGTAAAGAGTTAAAAGAGAACAGAAGGACAAAGGGCCCTGATCAGAAAATGAATGTCAGTCATAACATATTGAAAGGTCAGTCACTTTTGCAGTTTTCGATGCGGGCATTCTTCATCGGGGGAATGAAGGATAGGAATCCAACTCATATCATGGTCCTGTTGGAAAAAATCATCCCGAAACATGAAATCAATCTCGAAATCATTCAAAAAGAATTTAACATCTCAAAGAGAGAAGTGGAGGTGGTAAAGCTGATCTGCGAGGGACTCGCTAACAAAGAAATCTCGGAGAAGTTGTTTATCAGTGAATATACCGTCAAAGACCATATAAAAAACATCCTCCGAAAGATGGGAGTGACTTCCAGAAGCCAGATCATAAGTTCTCTGAAGCAATAAACTGTAAAATGATGGAATATGCTGTAAAATGGTGGTTATTCATCACTCTATCTCAGCTTTCCCATCGAGGCAGAAGCTTAAGGCTTTCGCTTAAACTGTTTGGCCAGCTCGTCCTCACGGAACAAAAAGAAGATGGGCCGTCCATGAGGGCAGGTTTTCGAAAAGTTGAAGGGATAGAGGGTTTCCACCAATTTCTCCATCTCTTCTTTTCGTAAAGTGGAATTTCCTCGTATGGCAGAATGACAAGACAAGGTAATGAGAATCTTATCCGTCCCTTCTGTCCCCTTTCCCCCTCTTCTTAATGACGAGAGTTCATCCAGGAGCTCCCTCACAATCGTTTTCGGATCTTCTTGATCGATAAGGGAAGGTTTGGACCGGATCGCATAAACCCTTTCACCGATCGGGTCGATTTCAAAGCCCATCGATTCCAACTCCTCCAGATGGGAGTCCAAAATAAAGGACTCCTCCGCGGATAACTCCATCGAAACGGGAACCAGGAATTTTTCCGAAACGATCGCCTTCCTTTCATATTGGTTCTTGTATTGATCAAAAAGGATCCGTTCGTGAGCGGCGTGTTGGTCGATAAAGATGACCCCTTCATCTCCTTCACAGACAATGTAGGTCCCTTGAACCTGCCCCAAAAGACGAATTGGGGCCCTGGCCTCCACCCCCCATTCGAGACTCCCCTCCTCTCTAACCATCGGAGTCGTCATTGCTTCATCCCTTCTGGTCAAAGGAAGATAAGCGTCAAAAGATCTCTTCGGGGGAAGCCAAGGGGGAACGGAATCCTTTATCACTCCCATTGCGGAGGTGACCTTACGATCTGAAAAAACCTTCTCTTCGTGGATCGAGCCTATGGTCCCGGCCACAGCATGAAAGATCCTTTCCGGCTCTCTAAACCTTACCTCGGCTTTTGTGGGATGAATATTCACATCGACGGCGTAGGGAGGGAGGGTGATGAATAAGATGACAATGGGAAACCTTCCCGCAGGAAGGACATGACGGTAGGTCTCGGTGATCGCCTTATAGATCATTCGATCTTTTACGAATCGCCTATTGACGTAGATATAAATCGCTTCGCTATTCGCTCTTGAAACGGAGGGAAGGCTTGTGAAACCCCGAATCTTAATCTCGTTGTCTTCAAATTCACACGGCCTGATCTGGTCGAATATCTCCCGGCCCAAGATGGCTTCGATCCGAACCAGAGGAGAATCCGCTTTCACGTACTCGTGAAGCATTCGGCCGTCGTGAATGAATTTGAAGGAGATCGAGGAATGGGAAAGGCTCAATCGGAGAAAGTGGAATAAGACATAGCGAAGCTCCGAACGAATCGATTTTAAGAATTTCCTTTTTACAGGGAGATTATAGAAGATATTTTTGACCTCAACCTCTGTTCCAGGGGGACAACCCACTTCCGAAATACTTTTGATGGCTCCCCCCTCAACGGCGATCCTCGTTCCGCTGATCGAATTCGACACGCGACTCTGGATGATCATCTTCGAAACAGAGGCGATGCTGGGCAACGCCTCTCCTCTAAACCCTAATGTATGAATGGCGAAGAGATCCTCGGCTGTCTTGATCTTGCTTGTCGCATATCGCTGGAGGGCAAGAGGAACATCCTCCCGCACCATCCCCTCCCCATTATCATAGACGCGGATGAGTTGAAGCCCGCCCGCTTCCAATTCAACGACGACTTCAGAACTCCCTGCGTCGATCGCATTCTCCATCAGTTCTTTCACGACAGAGGCAGGCCGCTCAACTACTTCTCCTGCGGCAATGGTCTGGGCAATCTCTTCCGGTAAAAGGTGGATTTTTGAAGACATACTCTTGTAGATTCTAAATTTGAAGGTGTTTAAACTCTGAGCGCTAAACTCCAAATCCTAAACCAATGCAAACTATAAGACTCAAGATCCGTCTTCCATAAAGGCCCCGATCTTTCTGAATTTCTCATAACGGAGACGAAGCAATGTCTCGATATCCATGCTCTCTAATTCTCTTAAATGCCTTTCCATTACTTCCTTTAAAGTGTCGAACATCGCTTTCGGGTCGCGATGGGCCCCACCCAATGGCTCCCGGATGATCTCATCGATGACTCCCAACCCATATAAATCATCGGCCGTCAGTTTCAGTGATTCTGCCGCGGTCTCCTTCTTCTTACCATCTTTCCACAGAATCGCCGCACATCCCTCAGGGGTGATCACAGAATAGATCGAATACTCTAACATCAGCACCCGATCTCCAATTCCAATGGCAAGGGCACCTCCGCTTCCCCCTTCTCCTATGACCGTGGCGAGAATGGGACTGCGTAGCATCATCATGATTTCGAGGTTCTTGGCGATCGCTTCGGCCTGCCCTCGCTCTTCGGCCCCTACTCCCGGAAAGGCACCGGGGGTATCGATCATCGTCAGGATTGGTTTCTTAAAAACCTCCGCCATCTTCATCAACCTTAAAGCCTTTCGATATCCTTCGGGGTGTGGCATCCCGGCGTTTCGGTAAGCCATCTCCTTTGCATCGGCTCCCCTCTGGTGGCCGACCACGATCACGGATCGCCCGTTAAACTGCGAAACCCCTCCCATAATGGCCGGATCATCTCCGAAAGTTCGATCTCCGTGAAGTTCAATGAAGTTTCGAAACATGCCTTGGATATAATGGGAGAGCTTCGGACGATCGATATGCCGGGCCAATTGTGTAATTTGCCAGCGCGACAAATTGGAGAATATTTCTTTTTGCAGCCGGCGGAACTTATCCTCCAGATTTCTCAATTGCTCATCGAAGTGGGGCGTCTTGCCTCTGGAAAATCTCTTGAGGTCTTCAATCTCTCTTTCCAATTCAAGCAGCGGTTTTTCAAAATCCAAATAATGTCTTACCATTGGAATCCCTGCTCCCCCTATCCGAACACCCCTTATTGTTCGCAGTGGCCCTATGAATCTTAACTCCTCTCTTATTCAAACGTCAGGAGAGGAGCTTTAAGAAGATTCTGAATCTTAGCCTGAAACTCTTGAGTCGGGTCGACGCTATACTGATTCGACAGGGCGATCACCGTCTCCTGTTGTTTCCCATTGGTCAAATGCAGAAGAACCCGACAGGCTCCCTTATGAGAGAGGAGTATCTCTTTCAGATCCGAGAGGTCCGAAGAGCTAAGGGAGGAGAGCGGAACTTTTAGCCGAAGGGTCTTCATCGAAAGGGAGACCATATCGGAAAGCATCTGAACCCCTGAGCCTTTGATCTTGACATGATCCTCTGAGAGATCGAGGATTCCTCGAACCCATATCGGATCTCCACCTCTTAAATACGGCAAGGCCGCTTTAAAGACCTCGGGGAAAAGGATAATCTCCACAAACCCCTTCATGTCCTCCAGATTTAAGAAGGCCATCCGATCCCCCTTTTTCGTCACAATCTCTTTCAAGCCGCTCACGAGGCCACAGATCTTCACTTCTGCCCCGTTGGAAAGGCTGGAGAGGGTGGATGTGTCCGCGTTCGTACACTTCTTAATTTCTTCCTGATGCCGCGCCAGGGGATGGCGTGAGATGTAAAATCCGATCATCTCCTTCTCAAATCCGATCAGCTGATCTTCCGGAAATTCATCGATCTCAGGATAGGTCTCCTCCGCCTCCTGGAGGACAGGCACCCACATATTCATTTGGGCCTCTTCTCTTTTTCGCTGAGCCGCTTGAGACCGCTCGATGAATCCTTCCAGCGCCGTCAGCATTTGAGACCGGTGGATCCTTGCGAAATCGAAGGCACCACATTTAATGAGACTTTCCATCACCCGACGATTCACCTTTCTCGAATCGACCCTTTTGCAGAAGTCAAACAAGGATCTGAATCTCCCTTTCTCTTCCCTCTCCAGAAGAATGGCATCCACCGCAGCCTCGCCCACGTTCTTCACCCCGGCCAAACCGAATCGAATTTGACTTCCGCTAACGGTGAAATGTTTATAACTCTCATTGATATCCGGAGGCAAGATATCAATCCCCATCTCCCGACATTCCGCAATGTATCGGACGATCTTATCCGGGTTCTGAACTTCACTGGTGAGGAGCGCGGCCATGAACTCCCTCGGGTGATGTGCTTTTAAATAGGCCGTTTGGTATGCGATGAGGGCATAGGCTGCACTATGAGATTTATTGAAACCATATTCGGCGAACTTGGACATCAGATCAAAGATCTTCTCGGCCTTGGCCCGCTGGATCCGATTTTTCCGTGCCCCCTCGAGAAATTTCTCTTTCTGCATCTCCATCTCTTTGGGGTCCTTCTTGGCCATGGCCCTTCTCAGGTTATCTCCATCCTCCAGACTGAAGTTGGCCAAAGAGCTTGCAATCCTCATCACCTGTTCTTGATAGATGATGACCCCGTAGGTTTCATCCAATATCTCTTCCAGTTGAGGAATTTCATATCGAACGAGGCCTTGCCCTTGTTTCCTCTTGATAAACTCTTCCACCATCCCGCTCCCCAGAGGACCGGGCCGGTACAGGGCGACGAGGGCAATGATATCTTTGAAACTCCCGGGTTTCAGTTTGGTCAGCAAATCCCTCATCCCCGAGCTTTCCAGTTGAAATATTCCGAGGGCCGATCCTGAGCCTAATAAGGCGAAGGTTTCCGGGTCATCCAGGGGAAGGTGTGAGATGTCGATCTTGATTCCCCGCTCCTTTTCGATCAGGCGAATCGCATTGTTGACCACCGTCAGGGTTTTGAGTCCGAGGAAATCGAATTTGACCAGCCCGATCTTCTCGACATCTTTCATCGTATATTGGGTCATCACTTCCCCGTTCTGCCCGTGGTAAAGAGGAAGGTATTCCATGAGTGGCCGATTGGAGATGACAACCCCTGCGGCGTGGGTCGAGGCGTGACGACTCAATCCCTCCAATGACTTGGCGATGCTGAAGAGATTGGACATCCGGGGATCTTTCTTGATCCACTCCTCCAATCTCGGCTCTTGTCTCAGGGCCTGATCCAGAGTGATGTTGAGCGTGCTTGGGATGAGCTTGGCCATTCGGTCCACTTCGGCATACGGGATGTCCATGACGCGGCCGACATCCCGGATCACCGCTCTGGCTTGCATCTTACCAAAGGTGATGATTTGCGCCACGTTCTCCTTCCCGTATTTTCCCATCACATACTGGATCACATCGTTCCGCCCCTCCATACAAAAATCGACATCCACGTCGGGCATGCTGCTCTTTCTGCCGGGATTCAAAAACCTTTCAAAGATCAAATCGTATTCGATCGGATCGAGGTCGGTGATGTTTAACGCATAGGCCACCAGGCTTCCGGCGGCTGACCCCCTGCCAGGGCCCACAGGAATTCTTTGATTCTTTGCAAAGTTGATAAAGTCCGCGACGATCAGGAAATATCCCGAATATCCCATGGACTCAATAATCTTCAATTCCTCTTCCAATCGCGTCCGATAGCGGGCGGATCGCTCCTTAAAATCTTTCTTGTCCGAAGAACGGCTGAGTCTCCTCTCCAGGCCCTCTCTGGAAAGTTTTTCCAGATAACTGTCCGCAGAATCGCCGGAGGGGACTGTGACCTTGGGGATATGTTTTTCTTCAAATTTCAATTCCAGGTTGCATCGAGCCGCAATCTCCGCCGTCTCGGCCAATGCCTCCGGAGTACTCTTAAAAAGATCGGACATCTCTTCCGGCGACTTAAAGTAGAATTCATCCGATGAAAATCTCATCCGATTGGGGTCCGACAGGGTCTTCCCCGTCTGGATACATAAGAGGACCTCATGGGCCTTTGCATCCTCACGGCGGAGGTAATGACAGTCGTTCGTTGCGACGTAAGGGATCGAGAGTTTCTGGGCAATCTCCAAGAGCCGCTCATTTAAGGTGGCCTGATTCTCCACACCGTTGTTTTGAATCTCGATAAAGAACCGCCTCTGATCGAAAATCCTTCCGTATTCCTCCGCAGACTGGAGGGCCCTCTTCATCTCCCCTCGGCCCGCGTAAGCAGCTATCTCCCCCTTCAGACACCCGCTGAGAGCAATCAAGCCCTCGTGATATTGACCCAGGAGTTCCTTATCCACTCTGGGTTTGTAGTAAAACCCTTCGAGGTATGCGAGGCTAACCAGCTTGATCAGATTGAAATAGCCGGTCCGGTTCTTGACCAGAAGGGTTAAATGATAAGCTCCTTCTCCCTCTCCCAAGGCCTTCTTTTCAAATCGACTTCCCGGCGCGACATAGACTTCGCACCCTACGATGGGTTTGACACCATGCCTGATGGCCGTTTGATAAAACTCGACCGCTCCAAACATATTTCCGTGATCGGTCAGGGCCAGGGCATCCATTCGATACTTCTTGGCCAGATCGAAGGCCTCTTCGAATCGAATGGCTCCGTCCAACAGGCTATACTGACTATGAAGATGAAGATGGATAAACTCTGAATGTTGCATCGAATCTGATCCTTAGCTTAGGCTTTACTGAAAACGACAGATCGACTATCCGTATAAGAAATATCTGAATCCCGAATCACAAATTCCAATGACCAAAGGAAAAATTATTTTCGTTTGGGTCATTCCAGATTGGGGGTTGCATATTGTTTGGAATTTGGTGCTTGGAAATTGGTGCTTCGTCTCTTATTCCCATTCGATGGTGCTGGGCGGTTTGGAACTGACATCATAAACGACACGATTGACCCCCTTCACCTCGTTGATGATCCGATTCGCTATTTCCCCTAATACCTTATAAGGGAGTCTGATCCAATCGGCCGTCATTCCATCCTGGCTTCCAACCACCCGGAGGGCAATGACGTTTTCGTAAGTCCGCTCATCGCCCATCACTCCCACACTCTTCACGGGCAGCAAAATGGCAAAGGACTGCCAGACCCTGTCGAAGAAACGGACCTTTTTCATCTCTTCCATCACAATCACGTCTGCAGCCCTCACAATATCGAGTCTCTCCCGATTCACTTCTCCAATAATTCGAATGGCAAGCCCGGGCCCCGGAAAGGGCTGGCGTTTGATCACCTCATCGGGTAATCCCAATACCTCGCCTAACTGCCTCACCTCATCCTTAAACAATTCCCGAAGGGGCTCTATCAACTTCAAATTCATCTTCCTCGGCAACCCTCCCACATTGTGGTGGCTCTTGATGGTTGCAGAGGGGCCTTTCGATGAGATGCTTTCGATCACGTCGGGGTAAAGGGTCCCCTGGGCCAAATACTCCACCCCCCCGATCTTCTTTGCCTCTTTCTCAAAGATGGCGATAAATTCCTTCCCGATCCGCTTCCTCTTTTCCTCCGGATCGGTTACACCCTCCAGTTTCTTCAGAAACTTATCTTCTGCATCAATCGAGAGAAGAGGAATCCTGAAGTGATGCTGGAACAGATCCACGACCTCAGACGCCTCGTTCTTCCTCAAAAGGCCATTGTTCACAAAGATGCATTCCAGCCGCTCACCGATCACTTTGTGCAAAAGGAGTGCGACCACGCTCGAATCAACCCCACCGCTTAAAGCACAAATTACCTTCCCCGATCCGATCTTTCTTCCCAGCTCAAGGGTCGTCTGTTCCAAAAAAGACCGCATCGTCCAAAGATTGGAGCATCGGCAGATGTTGAACAAGAAATTCCTGATGATCTCCAAGCCTCTCTGGGTATGAACCACCTCCGGATGAAACTGAAGGCCGTAGATCCGTTTTGAAACGTCCTCGATCGCCGCAAAAGGCGTGTTCCTCGATCGGGCAATGGCACGGAATTCACGAGGCAGCTTCTTGATTTGATCGCCGTGGCTCATCCACACCTCAAGAGAACTGCCCTTCCTTCCAAGGCCTTGGAATAATTTCCCGTCCCGTTCGAGCGTGATTCTTGCCTTCCCGTATTCTCTCTTCCGTGAACGGACAACTTCTCCCTCCAGCAAATGGCCCAGCAGCTGCATCCCATAGCAGATTCCCAAGATGGGAATGCCCATCTTCAGAAGGCCGGGATCGCAGACAGGAGCATCCTTCTCGTAGACGCTGGCCGGTCCTCCGGAAAAAATCATCCCCTTCGGAGACAAGGATCTCACTTCTTCAACACGAATATCATGAGGATGAATCTCGCTATAAATCTGGCATTCCCTTACTCTTCTGGCAATCAGCTGGGTGTATTGGGAACCAAAATCGAGGATGAGTATTTTATCGAACTGTGATTTCGGAGTAGATTTCATTTAGTGTTTTAGGTAATATCGATCACCCTTCAATTCATATTGATAAGAGATCCCCTTCTGATAAAACAGGTCGCCCTTTTGAAGCAACTGCGCGGAAACCAACTCTTCCAGGTGGTCAGGATACCTTCCCTCTCCCAAATAGTAAGTCTCGAGCGCATGGATGATGCGATCCAATTGAGACTTCTGTACCAGCTGAGCCGGTCTTCCAATATCGACTCGCTCGATCTTCGAACTCACAAAATGTCTGAAAAAATTCGGCGTCAAAAAGGCAAAAAGAAAGAAGAGTAAAACCAATGCCCCCGTGATAGAGGCGTAGGGCAGGACTTCTTTAAAATTGAACGTACTCACTTTCCGGATCAGGCTGGGGGCTTGGACGCTTACAATTTCGATCAGTCCAACTTCTAACAAATAGGCTAAAATCTCGCTCGTGCTGAACCTTCCCAAAAGGCTTCGGTCAATAATCTCTTGAACGGTCCGATTCCCATCGACGAACTTGTAAATCAGTTCCTGTTCAGGGGTTAAATCCTTTCTCAAATCATTGGGAAGCGACAGCCCGGCAGCTTGCTCCTGGCTTTCGCGGGCCATCCGAAAGACCAGGTGGGGGGAAAAGATTTTTTTCTCGATCTCCGACCACTCATCGACCATTCGTAAAATGGTTAACAAAACCTGCTCCGTGCTCAGGGCAAAGGGAACCCTCTTGTAACTCTCCACCAATTTAAGATCGAAGTTAAACTCACCCTCTTCCCACCAAAAGAGATCATAAATGGTTTCATAGACCTGGGTTGAAATAACCTTTAAGACGTCCTCCTTCTTCAGCAGCTGCAGCTCAACGAAGATCTCTCCCAGGTATTTGCGCGTTTCCTTTTGGATCCTCAAAACCCGTTCCAGTTGGTCCTGAGTGATCAACTGGGCCTTCACAAAAATCTCGCCAATCAGATCCTTTTTCCCCCGATAATTCGAGTAGACATGAACGATCATCCCGTCAACAAAATAGATCTCAACGAGTTTCTTCCCTTTCTCAATCCTCATGACCCCTGTCTTGAGTTGTTGCCCGATCAGTTGCAGGACCTCTGTAATCCCGAAATCTTTCAGATTGCCCTGGAGGGCCATGACACTCTCCTTTAGACCTTCAACTCTTTCTCGACGGCCGCCGGCGCAGGAGGCCGATCTTCTATTTCAAGTCCCGGCTTGGCGCGATAGATCCGCCAAATCGAGAATAAATAGAAGATCAAGAAAAAACCTTCCCAAAAGATTATCTTCCAAGGATTGGCAGACACCTGAACAAAGGGGGAGGGAATGACTCCATTCCAGTAGACAAAACGCAGAATGAAGATAAAAAACAGGAAGAGAAAGAGGACACCCTTGAAAAGATGGTCTCTCCAGAGATAGCCAAAGCCCACCAAGAAGAGAGAAACAAACTTGGCGATGATTTCATTCTGCCTCTGAAATTGCCCGGCCTGAAGAGACTTCTTTTCAGTCACCCGGGGATGAAGTTTCTCGTTCTGCATGAAGATTCGATAGCAATTAAAACAGACCACTTCTTTTTGCGATCTCCCGAAGTAGAGTCGATAGGTCGGCATTCCACACATCCGGCACCGGCTCAAAAACCGCTTGGTCTGTCCATAGCTCGACATCCCGATCAAGAAACCCAGAAATATCAGGGGGACCAAGAAAGGGGCCCTCGACGGGATCTTGTCAAACCAACCATGAAAGGCCCAGAATACCCATCCTTCCTTTTCGATGAATTCCGACAGCCCCCTTCTCCAGAGTCCGGGGGTTGTGATGGTCTCATCAATGACTTGCCGGTTGATCTGGGGAGAGTCGATCTCCGAGTAGTA
Organism: Thermodesulfobacteriota bacterium; assembly: GCA_041947025.1. Classification (GTDB taxonomy): domain Bacteria; phylum Desulfobacterota; class BSN033; order BSN033; family UBA1163; genus CAVTZZ01. The sequence continues at coordinate 52,672 of JBHGBJ010000015.1, read as the reverse complement.
ATCGATCAGCTGGGGGGCCAGTTGTCTCGCTCTTTGAAAAGTCTTGTCCGTCTGGCTGGAAAGGAAGGTTTCCTGGGATTGGGCTCGGTAAAGATTGTAATGATAGGCCCCCTGATTCGGATTGAGATCAATGGCTTGTTGATAGGACGCAATCGCCAAGGGGATCTTCTTTTGAGCCAAATAGACGTTGCCGAGGTTTGAAAAAGCCCCGCTCAATCTCGGATTCTCTTCAATCGCCCTTTTATAAAACTTTTCTGCCTGGGAATACCGGCCTTGCCTTTTTTCCATCAACCCCAGGGTCAAAAGAACGCCTGTGTCACTGGGATGGTTTGATGACCATTCCTGCAATCGTTCTTTTGTCTTCTTATCCCAGTCCTCATGGTTGGCGTGATACATTCTCAGGGTGATATCCAAAGAGGGGCTTTCCAAGAAAGAGGTAAAGGAGCGAAGGAAAGACGGAAGGTAAACCAGGAGGATGAGGAAGACAAGGAGGAATTGCTTCTCTCGTTTTGTCACATAGCCCCACAATAAGATGGACCAGTAAAGCAGCGCCCAAAGGATATCCAACCGCAGGAAGAAGGGAACCAAGAGGAGAAGGATTTTCAGGCCTCGGATAAAGAAGGACGAGATTGCTTGGTTGCGACGTTTCCGAATGTCATAAAAGTAGAGCGGGAAGTATTTGCTCACCACGACGACTCCAAAGATCATGAAGGTCAGGAAGACCGCATTAAAAACGAGATAGACAAGGCCGAAGGAAAAATTCACGGAACTGGGGTAATGTCGAAAGATCGCCCTCTCTCCGTCAAGAAAGGCCGAAAGGATGTTAGAAAATTGAAAATGGTCCTGATGCCAGAGAACCCTGGCTAGTTCAAAGTGGGGTTGGGGTAAATCGGGTGAAAATTTGATGGAAGCGTGAGCCAGAAGGACCGCCTGGTCGATGTCCCCTCTCTTTCTCGACTGTTCCGCCTCTCGGATCAGTAAGTAAGAGAGAAGGGGGAGATTGATGATCCCTTTGTCCAATTTCAATTGATAGAGTTGATCCAGTTCCCCTGGACTCGCGACAGAAATCTTTTTGAGTTCCCAGACCCTCTCCGTTGCAGAAGGACTCTCTATTGAAAAAAATTCTTGAGAGAATGGCAGGTTTTCCTCTTGGGGCAAAAATCCCATATAATAGAAAAGAAGGAAGGTGGAAACAATCAGAATCAGAATGGCCTTTTTCATATCGGGTAATTCAAAGGATGCAAATGACGCGACCGGCGACGAATCGCACGACTGGGACCGAAGCTGACGAAGGATGGGAGTCTCGCGTCATTCGTCATCACACGTGATATGGGACTTATTCTATTCCAAGCGGTAATTGGGAGCCTCTTTGGTAATGATCACGTCGTGGACATGGCTCTCTTTCAAACCGGATGAGGTGATTCGAACGAACCTTGCCCTTGCCTTCAATTCCTGGATATCCCTCGCGCCCAGGTATCCCATCCCGGCCTTAAGGCCTCCAATCAGTTGCTGAATGCAATAGGAAAGGGCTCCGCGGTATGGGACCCTTCCCTCGATTCCTTCCGGCACTAATTTTGCCTCGCTCTCGACGTCTTCCTGAAAGTATCGATCCCGGCTTCCCTCTTTCATTGCTTCCAAGGATCCCATCCCACGGTAAACCTTGTAGCTCCTCCCTTGATAGAGAACCAGTTCACCCGGACTCTCGTCCGTCCCGGCGAATAAATTTCCGATCATCACTGAATGGGAGCCCGCGGCAAGGGCCTTTGTGATATCGCCGGAAAACTTAATTCCGCCATCCGCAATGATCGGCACATCGTATTCCGCTGAAATCTCACGGGTCTCCAGGATCGCAGAAAGCTGAGGAATCCCGACTCCCGCAACAACCCTTGTGGTGCAGATCGATCCGGGTCCTACACCCACCTTTACCGCATCCACGCCGGCTTTGATCAGGTCGAGAGCCCCTTCTTTCGTGGCAACATTTCCTGCAATGATCTGACAATCCGGATAATCCCCTTTGATCTCACGAACGGTTTCCAGAACATTCTTGGAATGACCGTGGGCTGAGTCGACGACCAAAATATCCACCCCTGCCTCAATCAGTGCCTCCACCCTTGCCTCTCGATCTTTTCCAGGACCGATCGCAGCCCCCACACGAAGCCGACCGAGGCCATCCTTACAAGAGTTGGGATATTTCCTCATCTTTTCGATGTCCTTGATCGTGATCAAACCCTTTAGATTGTTATGGTCATCGACCACCAATAATTTCTCAATTCTGTTTTTATGAAGGATCGCCTTAGACTCTTCCAGCGTGGTTCCCACAGGGACCGTAATCAGATGATCTTTCGTCATCACTGTTGAGATTTTCTCATCCAGCCTCTTCTCAAATCTGAGATCCCGATTGGTGAGAATGCCAACTAACTTTCCTTCTTTCGTAATGGGAACTCCTGAGATTCGATATTTCTTCATCACCTCCATGGCCTCAGAGATTTTCTGGTCAGGGTTCATGGTAATAGGGTCGCGGATCATCCCGCTTTCCGACTTTTTCACTCGATCCACCTCTAAAGCCTGATTTTCGAGGGACATATTTCGGTGGATGATACCCATCCCGCCCTCTTGAGCCATCGAGATGGCTGTCCGCGCCTCCGTCACCGTGTCCATGGCTGCACTGATCAAAGGGATATTGAGTCGAATCGTCCGGGTCAATCGGGTGCTCACGTCCACATCCTTCGGCAATACCGAAGAATAAGCCGGGACGAGCGAAACATCATCAAAGGTCAGACATTCTCGAATATCGCTGTAGTCATCGATCCCCATCTTCCTGCCCCGCTTTCAATAGTGGATGTTTGCCCTCTTCGAACCCCTCCCCTTTCATGGGAGAGATCGTGTTAAACCCTCGCCTCTCTCTTTCATGGAGAGCGGGTGAAAACCGCTTCTTCCTCATGGAATTTACTTCATATATCAGACGAGTCTTCATTTGTCAACCCTTCGACTTCGCAACATAAACGCTGTCAAAGGCTTTCGGCTCACGTAACAAGGCCAAGGTCGCCGAAGTCCCGGGCCGGTGGCTCAGCCTCCAAGCCCCGTTCCATATCGGTTCACGGCCTGCCGCAGGCAGGGACAAGCTCTTGCACCGCTTCAGCCGTGTTTGTCGCTGTCCCGTGGGATAACGGCGTAGGATCTACGGAATTCAAGAAATCGTATTTCCACGACACTTTTTCTTCAATCGCGAGGAATAATTTCTTCAGACTATCCGGTTGAAGCGCGCTGATGGAGACTGCACCGTATTTTCGGCACAGGGCCTCTACTTCTTCTCGACCCAACTGATCCTCCTTATTGAAGACCCTCAACACGGGGATCTGATCCAATTTCAATTCCACGAAAATCTTCTCAACCGCTTCGATCTGCTCCTGGAAACAGGGATTGCTGATGTCGATCAGGTGGATCAACAGATCCGATTCCCGCAATTCATCAAACGTCGGCCGAAATGCTCCAATCAAATCTCTGGGCAGGTCTTTAATCAAACCGACCGTATCCGTGATCACCGCCTCGTGGATCTTCTTGCCTTCCGGAAAAGAGCAGGGAAATCGAAGCCTCCGGGTGGCTGTATCGAGTGTTGAAAACAATCTGTCTTCCACCTGAAATTGACTCTTCGTCAGGAGGTTGAAGAGAGTGGTTTTTCCAGCGTTGGTGTAGCCAATGATGGAAAAGACGGGGATTTCGGCCTTTGATCTTCGCCCCCTCCTCTGCTCCCTTCTTTTGCTCAGTCTTTCCACTTCCTTTTCCAGGAGGTGAATGCGGTCTCTCACCCTTCGACGATCGATCTCCAATTTTGTTTCTCCGGGGCCCCGGCCCCCGATTCCGCCGGTCAGCCGGGAAAGAGCTAACGTCTTTTTGCCCAGGCGCGGAAGCATGTACTTTAACTGGGCCAACTCGACCTGAATTTTTCCGTCCAGGGTATGAGCCCTCTGGGCAAATATATCGAGGATCAGCTGGGTCCGGTCGATGACTCTCAATTCGGTTCGATCAGAGATCGATGCCATCTGACCGGGAGTTAAGTTCTGATCAAAGATCAGGAGATCGACTCCCGCCTGCATGCACTTGACCAATAACTCCCTTAGCTTCCCCTCTCCCATCAGGGTGATCGGGGAGATCTGCTGCGGACGCTGGATCATTGCATCCGTGACAAAGACGCCGCTCGATTCCGCCAGCTCTCTTAATTCCTCCATGGACCTCTCCATATCCTCACGGCTTCCTCTGCCAACGCTGATAAGAATCGCCCTTTCCCTCTGCCCCGGAAGAAGAACCGATTTCTGCCCTCTTTGAAATTCATCTTCAAGGGATTGAATCCATTTGATGAAATCGATGTCCAGCCGGCCCAGGGGATAGGGAGAATCAATCTCCCACACCTTGTTCTCTGGATTGTCGGGAAGGAGGTGGGCCGAATAGATCAGCCCGGGATCGCCATCCTCCCTTACCGTGAGGGCAAGGATCATATCCAGCCTCAGGAGTGTCAGATCCGTCAGATCTTCCTGGCTCAAAGGTTCCTCCTGGAGGTGGGTATGAATAAGCCGAAGGCCCCTCAGGCGGAGAATACCAGCCCTGTATCGAGAAAGGTCGGGGATCGTAATGCCTTTCTGATCCCCCACCATAACCATTTCGACAGCGCCTCTCCGGCCCACAAGGATTCCTATCTGGCGTCGGATTTCAGTTGAAAGACCTGAAAGAAGGCGGGCAATCTCTGGGGTAAGAACTCTTTCTGGAGGGATTCTTCTTCGATAGATATGGGCAATCTTCTTAAGTTGATTGGGTTTTAGCCCGATCAGATTTCCGTATATTCGGCTAATTTGTTCCTCCTTTTTAGAAATTTTAATATGATCGTATCATGAAGTCAATCCTTCGACTCTTCGACAAGAAGAATAACAGGTATCAATGCCCCATGCTCAGTGAACCATTAGCATGGATGACGGACGATTGATTACTAACCATTGACGATTGAAAGCCTCCGGCCAGGCCCCTTCGACACAGTCAAAAGATCCGTCCTTCGTTAACGAATCCAATCCGTCCCCTTTCACCTTTTTCCCCCTCAACCGATATTTTTCGTTTCATAAAATGCTGGACGACCCAGAGGTTGGTTAAAAGGTGCTCTGTAATTCGAGTGGTGGTAAAGAAAGAATCTCCCTGGGCCAATGCCATGAAAGGCACGAGTTGATCCGCAAGGTGGGGATCAACGCAGCCATCCGACATCATATAGTCTTTCATCGAGTCCACCGCTTCATCAGCCACTCTTTCTGCCGGCTTTCCCCTCGCCCCTAACGATGAAAATCCGGCCAGAACGCCCTCAAATTCTGCCAACAAGAAGAGGAAAGAGCCCGGTCCGCTCGATGGGACATCGTAAAATATCTTCATTTCACAATCCATTCCGAATTCGCCTTGAATTCTCTTGAGAGCCTCATCCCTCTGCCTCTCGGCTACATGTTTGGGAAGGTTGGAGATCGCTGAAAGTCCTCCGATCCTCCTCAGTGAGCCACGGTCAACCAAAGAGATCGGCTCAAAATGATGAACCGGATTGACTTTCAAATGAACGGTCCCTCCTCCCCTTGGATAGAACCCCCATTTTTCAAGTGTCACCTCGGAGGAAACTCCGAACCCTCTCAGCGTGGGCAATAAGACTTGGGACAAGTAGTGGAAAGGCGGACTCCACGGCACGTGGGTCCCGCCGCTTAAGATGACCCTTGAGGCTCCCACAGCAGCACAAAGGGGGAGGAGAATCGCCTGAAGAAGGAGCGTCAAGGAACCCGCCGTCCTCACCCCGAATCGATAATCTCCTGAGAGAATCTTCTTGGGGAAAAAAGTAATCCTCCGGGACCCAGGTTTAATCCCTTCAGCCTGGGCCTCTGTGATTCGAGCCAAGGCCTCAACGGCTTCCTGATGCTGGGGTTGAAGACCGGGATTCTTCCTGCCTGCCCTGATCCGATCGACCCTGATAGGCTTGCCCAAGATTGCAGATAAGGCCAGAGCCGTTCTTAGGATCTGCCCTCCCCCTTCTCCATAAGATCCATCAATCTCGATGAAGTTCTTCTCTTGAAACCCCATGAATGATAAGTTATTCAAATGACGATCGGTTGTCAATCTCCGTTGAAACCAGGGTTTAAGAAATGTTAAGGTGGGTTTTATCTATTCCCTGTCACCTTTTAACAATGGTTCTTTGAGGTCTGAGAAATGTCTGAATTGATCCTGTTGGGTTCGGGAACTGGGATTCCGTCCTTAAGAAGAGCTTCTCCAGGTTTGGTCTTGGTCTCAGAGGATTCCAAAGTGTTAGTCGATAGCGGACCTGGAACCTTGAGGAAAATGTTGGAGGCCGGGATCACCTATCGGGACATTGACCTGATCCTCTACACGCACATCCATCCAGACCACGTCTCCGAGCTCGTCCCAATCCTTTTTGCCTGCAGATATGCAGACCTCCCTCGCGAAAAAGATTTGATCGTTCTCGGCGGACCCGGATTCAAACACTATTTTAACCAGCTTAAGGAGCTTTACTGGCCATGGATCGCCCCCCCCACTTACCGGTTAACCATAAACGAGACCCAGGAAAGGCCTTTTTTCTTCAAGGGCTTAAAGATTTCTTCCAAACCGATGAATCATATGCCTGAAAGTGTCGGGTATCGCATTGAATTCAAGAACGGAAGGGCGATGACAATCTCCGGGGATACCGATTATTGCACGAATGTTATCGATCTCGCTTCCGGGGTCGATCTCCTCGTCCTCGAATGTTCTTTCCCTGATCAAAAGAAGATTGAAGGCCACTTAACCCCTTCTCTCGCCGGGAGAATCGCCTCTGAGTCCAATTGTAGAAGATTGCTGCTCACCCATCTCTATCCGATCTGCGACCAATCCGACATCCTTGGGCAATGCGCACAAGCCTACGAGGGGGAAATCATTCTGGCCGAAGACTTAATGAAGGTTTCCCTATAGGCCGGGGGGAGAATTATTTGACAATCCTTCTGACATGGGGTATTTTGTTCTTAGGGAGGGGATCCTTGCAAAGATACTGTATCTCAATCGTTTTTTCCATTCTTTTTCTCTTTCTTTCCGGCTCTGTCATATTCGGAAATGCCCAGGAGAAGGCTCCGGTCTTCCTCATCGAGGTAGACGGTGACATCAATCCTGCCACCGGCAAGTTTATGATTGATTCAATTGAGGAAGCCACCGAGCAAAATGCTCAATGTCTGGTCATCCAATTGGATACGCCTGGAGGTGGGCTCGAGACGACAAGGTTGATCGTCAAGAAGATGCTCGCATCGACCATCCCTGTCATTGTTTACGTGGCTCCCGGTGGTGCAAGGGCGGGTTCTGCAGGAGTCTTTATTACCATGGCAGCCAATGTCGCTGTAATGGCTCCTGGCACACATATCGGAGCAGCTCACCCGGTCACCTTGGGCGGAGGCGAAGGGAAAGAAAGCAAAACGATGACAGAAAAGATCGTCAATGATACGGTAGCTTTTATTAAGAACATCGCCAAGACTCGAGGGAGAAATGTGGACTGGGCCGAAAAGGCTGTGACGAAAAGCGTCTCCATCACCGAAGACGAAGCGCTGAAGCTCAAGGTGATCGATCTGGTCAGCCCCGATCTCCAGGATCTTCTCACCAAGATCGACGGGATGGTAATAAAATTCGACGGCGTGACGCGAACCCTTCACACAAAGGGAATCCAACCAAGAACTATTCAGATGAGCTGGAACCAGAAGCTCTTGGCTGTAATTTCCCATCCTCAGATCGCCTTGTATCTCCTCATGATAGCGAGCTTGGGAATCTTTTTTGAATTGTCAAATCCAGGAGCGATTCTTCCGGGTGTCGTCGGAGGGATTGCTCTGCTTCTTTCTTTGTACGTTTTACAGGTGCTTCCTGTGAATTATGCGGGGTTGGCACTGATCCTTTTTGCCTTCGTCCTATTCATTGCTGAAATCAAAATAGTCAGTCATGGGCTGCTCGCCGTGGGTGGGATTATCTCCCTTTTCTTAGGTTCAATCATGTTATTCGATACCCCGGAGGCCTATATGAAACTCTCTCTCGGAGTGATCATTCCAACCGTGGTGGTTACGTCCGCTTTCTTCATTTTTGCCATGGCGATGGCAATCCGGGCACGGCTGAAGAAGCCAACCACCGGGCTGGAGGGACTTGTTGGAGAAGAGGGCGTTGCAGCCATGGCCATCGCCCCTGAAGGAAAAGTCTCGATCCATGGAGAGTTCTGGAATGCCGTCAGCGATCAACCGATCGCCAACGGAGAGAAGGTGAAGGTCGTCGGAGTCACAAACTTAAAGCTCAAAGTCAAGAAATCAGAATGAGGAGGGATTGATATGGGTATACCAGGATTGCCGTCAGGTTTCTTCTTTTTGGTCATTTTCATAATTATCCTTGCTGCCTCAGCGATCAAGATTCTGAGAGAGTATGAACGGGGGGTCATCTTTCGTCTTGGAAGGCTGATCGGCGCCAAGGGACCCGGTATCATTTTTATCATCCCCGGGGTGGATAAGCTCTTAAGGATCAGTCTTCGAACCGTGACGATGGACATTCCTCCCCAGGATGTGATCACCCGTGACAATGTCTCCATCAAAGTCAATGCCGTCGTCTATTTTCGCGTGATGGATCCTAACCGAGCAGTGGTCGAAGTGGAAAACTATCTCTACGCCACCTCCCAATTGGCCCAGACCACCCTTCGGAGTGTCGTCGGCCAGGCAGAGCTGGATGAGCTGCTTTCCCAGAGAGAAAAGATCAATATCACACTCCAGGACATCTTGGACAAACATACCGAGCCATGGGGAATAAAGGTCTCTCTCGTTGAAACCAAACAGGTGGATTTACCCGATGAGATGCGCAGGGCAATCGCTCGGCAGGCCGAGGCCGAAAGAGAGAGAAGAGCCAAGGTCATTCACGCGGAGGGAGAAGCTCAAGCAGCAGAGAAGCTGGCTGAGGCTGCAGATGTGATCGGGAAAAATCCCGCAGCCATTCAGCTCAGATTCCTTCAGACCTTAACCGAAGTCGCCACAGAGAAGAATTCCACGACGATCTTCCCCGTGCCGATCGATTTGCTCAAACCCTTCTTGGAAAAGAAGTAACTTCAGTGGGATAGTCTATGAGTCGTGTAGTCTCTTCGTCCCGATCGCTAGTCGACGAAAAGACTACACGACTATCGGACTCTTTGGCGATTGGACTTTTTTAGATGCCAGTCCATCTTGCTCCAGATCCCTTCCAGGACTTGAACCTCCCTCTCCTCCATCTTACTTCTTCGGAATAACCGTCTCAGCACCCTCATAATCCTTTTCGGGTTCTTGGAATCCAAAAACCCGATCTTCAGAAGGGTTTCCTCCATGTGCTCAAACATCCTCTCCATCTGCTCGCCTTTGGCCAAAGGGACAGGACGTTCTTGAATCGTCACGGAGGATTGAAATGATTCATAACACATGACCATCACGGCCTGCGCCAGATTGAGAGAGGGAAATGTTTGAGAGGTGGGGATTCTCACAAAGAGATGGCAGAGGGATAATTCCTCATTCGTCAACCCCTCTTTCTCCGAACCGAAAACGATCCCGATGGAGTTGTTTGCAGAAAGGGGGGCGATCCGTTTGATCAGGGCTGCCGGCGTCAGTAAGGGGCTTCTCTCCTTCCCTCCGCGTGAAGTGGTCCCGATGACGCAGCTCATTTCGGAGATGGCCTCCCTCAGTGTCGGAAACTCTTCCGCCCTTTCCAGGATGTCCTCGGCGCCGGAAGCTAATCGATAGGCATTCATATCGAGCGGAGAGCACCCATCCACCAACAGGAGGCGGCTCAATCCCATATTCTTCATGGCTCTGGCCGCTGCGCCTACGTTTTCAGGAAAACGGGGCCTTGCCAGAATAATCGAGACGGAATCAAGTTCTACCTTCCCCTTCATTCCTCTTATTATATCTTTCAAGAAGCGTCTTGACTATCGATTTTTTTTATCTTAAGTTGATTTCCATCCTTTTTTCAGTTTTGGAAAGACAGCCGCCATGAAGATGAGAGTCCCCTTTTTCGATTTAAACCGGCAGTTCTCTTCAATCCAGGACGAGATAAACTCCGCTCTTGCTGAAGTCTTTCGGTCCCAACAGTTCATCCTGGGACCACAGGTGGGGGCCCTGGAGCAAACTATCGCCCCATATTGCCAAACCCGATATGCCATTGGGGTCGCCTCCGGTTCGGATGCCCTGCTTCTATCGTTGATGGCCTTTGAAATCGGGCCGGGAGACGAGGTCATCCTTCCTCCTTTCACCTTCTTCGCTACGGCAGGAGTCGTTTCCCGCCTCGGTGCAATTCCCGTATTTGTGGATATCGACCCCGATACTTACAATATCGACCCTTCTCGGATTGAGTCAAAGATCACACCCAAAACCCGGGCGATTATTCCCGTCCATCTCTTCGGCCAGTGCGTGGATATGGATCCCCTTCTTGAGATCGCAAGGAGAAAACATCTCTCTGTGATTGAGGACGCGGCTCAGGCATTAGGGGCCGAATATAAGCCCGATCCCAATCAAAACGGCCGCAGGGCCGGACAGTTAGGCGATCTGGGGTGCTTCTCCTTCTATCCGACAAAAAATCTGGGGGCCTTCGGTGATGCGGGAATGGTCGTCACCGATCGATCGGATCTCGCGGAAAAGATTCGAATCCTCAGAGTCCATGGAAGCCAACCCAAGTATTTCCATAAGAGGATCGGGATCAACAGCAGGCTCGATACGATTCAGGCAGCCATCCTCGGAGTAAAATTCAAATATCTCGAGAAGTGGACTACTGCAAGGCAGAAGAAGGCTGAACGCTATCAGCTGCTCTTCCGAGATCTTCTTTCTTCTCGAGTCGACATGAAGCTTCCGACAATTCAATATCAGAACCGCCACATCTTCCATCAGTATGTGATCCGTGTTCCGGAAAGAGACCGTTTGAAACAATTCCTGATGGAGAACGGGATCGGCACGGACATCTATTACCCTCTTCCTCTCCATCTTCAGGAATGTTATTCCTTTTTGAAATATCGAAAGGGAGACCTGCCGGTTTCCGAAAAGGCTTCCGAAGAGTCTCTGGCCTTGCCGATCTACCCTGAGCTGCCGGAAGATCAGCAGGAGATGGTCGTTGAAACAATCAAAGCGTTTTACAAGAAGGGATCGAAGGTGAAGGGATAGGCGGAGAAGAAAAGGATGGGGGTTGATCAACTTCTTCAAAAGATCCTTAAGAAAAAGGCGCTGGTCGGAATTATCGGCCTGGGATACGTGGGCCTTCCGCTTGTTTTAAGGTTTTGCGAAGAAGATTTTCGAGTCCTCGGATTTGATGTTGACCAGAAGAAAGTGACCGCCTTGAAGAGGGGAAAGAGCTATCTGAAATCCATTCCCTCTTCCAGGGTCTCGCCATTTGTCCGGAGCGGTCTCTTGAAGGTGACAAACGATTTCTCCCGCCTGAACGAAGCCGATTGCATCCTGATTTGTGTGCCGACCCCGTTGACGGAGAAGATGGAACCCGATCTCCAATATATAGAAAGAACGACGGAGGCCATCCGTCAACAGTTGCGCAAAGGACAATTGATCGTCCTCGAAAGCACCACCTATCCGGGGACGACAGAAGAGTTTATCCTTCCCAGAATGGAATCAACCGGTTTGAGGGTGGGCAAAGACTTTTTTCTCGCCTTCTCTCCCGAACGGGAGGATCCGGGAAATCGCGGATTCACCACCCAACAGATCCCCAAGGTGGTGGCTGGCGTCACCCCGTCCTGTCAGAAAACCGTCACTTCTCTCTATCGCCAAATTATTGGGAAGGTGGTCCCGGTCTCATCTCCTCGAGTGGCTGAATTGACCAAGCTTCTTGAAAACATTTACCGGAGTGTCAACATCGCTTTGGTGAATGAATTGAAGATGCTGGCCGATCGAATGGGCATCGATATCTGGGAAGTGATCGAGGCGGCGAGCACCAAACCTTTTGGATTCTCACCCTTCTTCCCCGGACCGGGAATGGGCGGGCACTGCATCCCGATCGATCCTTTCTATCTTTCCTGGAAAGCGAAGGAATATGACTTCACCACAAGATTCATCCAGTTGGCGGGAGAGATCAATGTCTCCATCCCGTATTACGTGGTCTCAAAAGTATCGGATGCCCTCAACGAAAAGGGAAAAAGCATTAAGGGAGCAAAAATCCTAATCCTCGGTGTGGCCTATAAGAAGGATGTGGATGATGCCAGAGAATCCCCTGCGCTGACGATCATGGACCTCCTGCAGAGGAAAGGGGCGACCGTTCTTTATCACGATCCGTTTATCCCTGTTCTTCCCCATTTCAGGAAGTACCACTTCCATCTGAAATCCTTCCCCCTCACCCGGCAATTGCTTCATCGGGTGGATGGGGTGGTCGTGGTCACCGACCATACCCTGATCGACTATTCTTGGGTGATCAAGCATGCTCCCTTTACCGTCGACACCCGTAATGTGACAAAGAACTTGAAGCGCTGGAAGAAGAAGATTGTAAAGGCCTGATCCTTCCTTCTCCTGTCCCATCTCATTCCCGTTCCCCGAAGGCTTTTTCTATTTTATAATTCTGAGTAGAGAGGAGTAAAATGAACCTGTCCAGACGCGTGATTTCGAAGATTCTCTTCTTACTCGGTATTTCTTTCCTCTTTACGATTCTGTCCTTCACGATGATACCGGAAGGGAGAAGCTCTGACTTCAGTTGTGGCTCGAAGATCGTCTCAACGGGCGACCGTAAGTTTGATGTCTTAAGGAAATGCGGCGAGCCAGCACACATCGAAGCCCGGGAGGAGGTCCGTATCAAAAGGGACTTCGGTCCCCTTTTTTCCGTTCCCGAGGGCGAGTCGGGGCGCTCTCCCTTATTGGTCAAGGAACTTGTGGCCGTTGAGGAATGGGAATATAACCTCGGGCCAGGCAGATTCATCCGCTACCTGAGATTTGAAAACGGGATTCTCGTCAGCATCACCACGGGTGATTATGGCTATTGAACTACCGCCGCCTGTGGAGGCAAGGGCTTCCGAAAACTGGACCACTTCAAGACAACTTGATTGATCCTCCTTCTTGTTGCCGTTTCTGCCCCGTATCAAGTACGGGGTAAACTCCGGCAGGAATCCAGTTTTCCTTTTCGGCGTTCTGGATTCCCCTGCCTACCCCCGCCTGCCGGCGGGCAGGGGCGGGCAGGCGTTTTAGCGGGAATGACAGGAAAGTCATTGTTGCATTTGGAAGCCCTGGTCCACTGCCCACCTGCAGGTCGGGGCACGGCGTCCAGTCCTTACTTTCCCTGGATTGCCTTTCTCATTTTATCCGCTACCTTATTGAAATCCTTGCTTTCTTTGTCGAGAGAGTTTACAAGGGTCTTGCCTTTTACAACGACTGTGTCAAGACCCAGTTTGTCCAGTTTTTCTATGACTGTTGGATTCTGCAAGGCCTTCTCCATCGCCTTTTCCAGCTTCTCCACAAACTCCTTCGGCGTATCCTTATGGGCGAGCATGGTGATATAAAACTGCAGGTTCAGTGCAGGAAAGCCAAGTTCCGCAAACGTCGGGACTTGTGGATAGTCTTTGAGCTTCGCCGTGCTGACTAAGATCTTTGCTTTACCCGACTTCAAAACGCCAACCGATGGCGCAATGCCGCCAATCGTTATATCGACATGGCCCCCGAGCAGGGCAGCCGTGTATTCCGCGCCCCCCTTGTAAGGGATGAAGCCGATATCCACACCGGCCGCCTCCCGCCATGCCTCGAAAAGAAAATGGGTGGTTTGGCCCGCTCCCGTGCCGCTGGCATTCAGTTTCCCCGGGTTCTTCTTTGCGAAGGCAACCAGGTCATTTACTGTTTGAAAGGGACTCTCTGCCCTGATAATGAACGTATACGGTTGATGGGCAAACTGGATGATGGGAACGAAGCTATTCCATCGGAATGTGACTCCGGGCATGGTCTCGGGAAGGGCAACCAGAAGAGGGTGAGGCGCAGCCAAGAGTTTGTATCCGTCGGGTTTCGCATTGAGCACATACTCGGCTCCGGCAGCCCCGCCACCTGCGCTTTTATTTGACACAATAATAGGAACTCCCAGATCCTTGGAAAGTGTTTCGCCCAAAATCCGGCTGCCGAGGTCCACACTCCCTCCAGGCGGGTTGGGGACCACGATCTCAATCTCGCGGTTGGGATAGTCCCGGGTTTGAGAAAAAGCAATCCCGGGAAGGGCCGCAATCAGAAGCAACCATACAAACATCATTCTCCTTCTTATCATTCTCCTTCCTCCTTCTCTTTAAGATGAAATTCTCATCCTTCATCCGTAAAAAGCGCCGTTCACCCTGAGCTTGTCCTTCGACTTTGCTCAGGACGATCGGGAAATTTGCCCGAGAATAACCCATTCTCCATTCCCGCCTCCTCCGTAGCTACACATCCTGGCGCCTGCCGAATCCCCGCTTCAAAAAGGAAAAAAGGAATGGAGAAATTAAAATCAGGGCTGTCAGGATGAGGGATACGAGAGCGATCGGCCGGTTGAAAAAGATTGCGAAGCTTCCCTTGGAGAAGAGCAATGAACGACGGAAGTGCTCCTCGAGCATCGGACCGAGGATCAAGCCAAGAATCAGCGGAACCGAATCAAGATTCAGTTTCTTAATCAGATATCCCAGGCCTCCGAAGATCATCAGGACCAACACATCGCCCGGGTTTCCCTCGGCGCTATAGGCCCCAATGATACACAAGAGAATGATGAGAGGGGCGAGGATTCCGTAGGGGACACGAATCACCCTGACCCAGACACCGATCAGCGGAAGGTTTAGCAGCAAGAGCATGGCGTTTCCAACCCACATACTCGCAATGACTCCCCAAAAAATCTCGGGATGCTCCGTAAGCAGTAATGGGCCCGGGGTAATCCCATGAAGCATCAAGGCTCCCAGCATCATGGCCATGATCCCGTTGGGCGGGATTCCCAGTGTAAGGAGTGGGACGAACGCGCCTTCTGAGGCAGCATTATTGCATGATTCCGGCCCTGCCACCCCTTCGATCATTCCCGTACCAAACTTCTCCGGTGTACGAGAGCACCGCTTCTCAAGAGCATAGGAGAGGAACGTCGGTACGATCGCGCCCATTCCGGGAAGGGTCCCGAGAAAAAAACCGATGACGCTTCCCCTGATGATCGGCTTGGCCGAATCCCGCCAGTCCTTCCAGTTTGGCAGCAACCCCTTCAATTTCGTCTGAAAGACCTCCCGTGTCACGACGGTTTCCAGATTAATCAGAACCTCGGCAACTCCAAAAAGGCCAACCATCACGGGGATCAACTCGAATCCGTCATAGAGCGTGGTAATGCCAAAGCTGAATCTTTGGGTCCCGAACATGGGATCATTTCCGACGGTGCCGAGTATAAGACCCACAATTCCCAATAATAATGCCTTGAACCGCGATCCGCTGCTCGAAAGAAACCCCACCATCGAGAGGCTCAGAATGATCAGTGCCACATACTCCGGTGACCCGAAACGGAGTGCAACGGAAACGATCGCCGGAGCGATAAACATCAGCATGATGATACCGAACGTCCCGGCGATGAAGGATCCAAAGGCAGCAATCCCTAAAGCAGGCCCCCCTCTTCCCTGCCGAGTCATCTGGTATCCATCAAGGCAGGTGACGACGGAGGTCGATTCGCCAGGGATGTTCAAAAGGATGGAGGTGGTCGATCCACCATATTGGGCTCCGTAGTAGATTCCGGCTAACATGATCACGGAAACCGTCGGAGACATCTTGTAGGTCAGCGGAAGGAGGATGGCAATCGTCGCGCCCGGCCCTACGCCGGGAAGGACTCCAACCAGGGTGCCGAGAAGACAACCGATAAAACAGCTCAGCAGATTAAAAGGGCCGAAAACGACAGAGAGTCCGTAGAAGAAATTTGAGATAGGATCCATCGATTTTTAAAATCCCAATATCCCGGTGGGAAATCGAATGTCAAAGAGAACCTGAAAAACCATGTAAAAAACACCACAGATAAAGACGGAGCCAATTCCGTTGCGTATCCATCTGGCAGGATAGCTCAAACTCAAAAGATAAAAAGTCAGCAAGAAAGTACTGATCAGATATCCCAAGAAAGAAAAAAAGATACTATAAAGACACAGGGTCCCCAAAATCATAATGACCCGCTTACCGCTCCCCGGAGACAGTAAGGGGGTTCCTTTTTTGTCCTGTTTGAATCCCTTGGCGAGAAGAAAGATGAATGAAAGGACTCCAAGAGTCACCCCCAAGAGCAGCGGAAACAATCCAGGCCCTGGTTTCGAAGCGTTCCCCAAGGCGAGGCGAGACGATTCGTAACAAACTATCAGAGAAAATAGAAAGAGAACGATGATATCAAAGTCCAGTTTTCTCATCGTTTTTCTTCCTCCCTATCATCTCCTCCCCTTCAAGGGGAGGATGAAGGAGGGGATGGGGAAACGGAGTTTTAATTAAAGATTTTAGAGAAAGTTAGAAATTGATTTCCAAATTCTGTCCCGTAAGGGTCTATTTTCCTTGTACGGCTTTTCTCAATTTATCTGCGATCTTATTATAATCGCTTCTCTCCTTTTCAAGAGAGTTTATTAAGTCCTTGCCTTTTACGACCACTGCGTCAAGACTAAATTTGTCCAGATTCTGTATGACGGACGGAGTCTGTAAGGCCTTCTCCATAGAATTTTCCAGCTTATCCACGATCTCCCTGGGGGTATCCTTATGAGCGAGAACGGTTAAATAGAACTGTAGCTTGAGTTCGGGAAATCCGAGTTCCGCAAAGGTGGGGATCTGGGGATACTCCTTGAGCCTCGCTGTACATGCCAAAAGTTTCACCTTGCCGGCTTTAAGTAAACCAACAGCTGGGGCAATGGACTGTGTTGCGATATCGATATGTCCGCCGAGCAGAGCAGCAGTCAGATCCGAACCTCCCTTGTAGGGAATGACACCGATTTCCACGCCGGCTGCCTCCCGCCATAACTCGAAAAGGGCGTGGGTGGTTGCACCCATCGTGATAATGCCGGCATTAAGTTTTCCCGGGTTCTTCTTGGCGGTGGCGATAAGGTCAGAGAGCGATTTATACGAACTATCACCTCCAGCCAAAAATGTATAGGGTTGATGGGCAAACTGGATAATTGGAGTAAAGTCGGTAAATTTGTAAGGCGTTTCGGGGAATATGATGGGCTGAGCAATCAGATCCGGATGACCCATGTCCAGAAGCGTATATCCGTCTGGTTTAGCCTTTAGCAAGTGCTCCGCCGCTGCGGACCCACCCCCTGTAGGCTTATTCAAGACAACAATAGGAACTCCCAGAATTTTGGAGAGTTCTCCGCCCATGATCCGGATACCGTTATCATGGCCCCCTCCGGGAGGGCTGGCGACTACGACCTGAATCTCCCGGCTCGGATAGTCCCGGATTTGGGAAAAAGCAACCCCAGGAGTGACAGCAACAATGAGCATCAATGTTAACATCATCTTGCGGTTTCTCATTTTCCTTCCTCCTTTCTTGAATGGGTTATCAATTCATACGTAGTTTTCCTCCCGGCTGCGGGGCTAAAACATGATACGACTTCTTCCTTGCCAGTTTTCCCCCTCAAATCGGCCTATTTTCCTGAATTCGCTTCTTAAGGTAGGGAACCGGATTCTGAGCATAGTCCTTCCAGTAATCCCCTTCGCAATTGATCCCGGGCACGGGCGGAACCCAGTCGTAACTCAATAACTCCTCCGGATCGCCGTATTTCACGGCCATGGCCCGGATCTGTGGATCGTCCATTGCGGTCAGCCAGCCCTTGTCAACGATCTTGTACCAGTAATCCGTCCCCTGGACCTTGATTTCGTAAGTGGCGAAATAATTATGGACATGGATATGGCCTGTCGGAAGCTTACGCTCCTCGGCATATTTCAGGTATTCGTCACCGTGCCGCCTCGATCCAAACCCTAAATGAAAGATGCCCGCACGGTTTCGCTCAGCCAGATTGGGAAGCCGCCAGTAGCTTTCAAACAGGTCGTATTTATGTCTGAATGCCTTGACGAGAGTGCACAGGGCCGTATCGCAGAACCAGAAAAAACCCTTCTGCGGATACCCGGGCCAGTGCACTTCCTTGTATTTCTCCATCATCGCCCGGATCAGTTCCCCGTATTTTCCCCCGCCCTTGACTTCCACCAGCCGTCCGTGCTCGAAGAAGAGCTGAATATGGGGAATATACCCTTGATGGTTTGATGTCCCTGCAAGAACTCCATTGAGGTCATGGAACACCGGCGGAACTTTTGGACTCACGTTGACCCTGATGTTCTCCTGAACCGTGGCCATCAGGGGATCCATGAAAAGGTGGCCATGGAGCCAGACACCCTGCTGCCATCTTCTCGCATCGGTTGAAGAGATCGGATATTCGATGTGCGTGCCCTCAGGGTCCGTGATTCGAACTGCGGACGCCTTTCCTACGGCGTCGATAATTCTCTTTTCGATCTCAAGCCAAAGCTCATCGGGAAAAACGTTTCCTCTCGAAAGAAATTCCTCCCAGCTATTGAAGATCCAGTTGTTCCTCTGCTTTGACCTGTGCTCACGCATCTGGAACCCTTGATGGTCTCTCCCTCCGAGGCCCCAAAAGACCCCTGTAAAGTTGGGATGTTTCGTCAGATAATCCCGTAAGTTTGCGCTGAAGTCCGTATAGAACATGGAGCCTGACAGGTCCCATGGCGCATTCTCCATGGTATCCGCCTCCCTCCAGCCCTCTTCGGTTGTAAACTTTCTTGGCTTTCCCTTGGAGAGTTCGTGCTCCATGACAAAGACAACTTTTTCCGCCCCCTCTTCGATCAGAGCCTGTTTAATCGCTTCCTCGACGAATTTGTCCTGGTCAGCCAAGGTGACGATCAACAAGTTATCTCCCTTTCTTACAGGGCCCAAGGCCCCCCGACCCACAGTCTTTTTTGCCAGCAGCCGTGCCTGGGGAAGACAATCTTCCACGTTCGTCGGTTTCTTGTATTCCGGCGCACGGGGTGCTGGGTAGTTATAAACAGCCATTTCGAAATCCTCCTTCTCCTTTTCAAGAAAACTCTCTGACTTTCTGTGATTTTGGTAAAATCAATTACTCCATCTCACCGGGGTGCTTCCAGGATCTCCTCCCTTGGAAAATGATCGATGAGTTCGGCGCCGTTCTTCGTAACCACAACCACATCCTCCAGCCTGACGCCGCCCACTCTGGTCTCCCCCTCTCGGCTTTCGATGGCGATCACCATCCCCTCTTCGAATACCTGGGGATGGTCGAAAGACCACTGCCGGTTGATAATGGGCATCTCGTAACCCGGCCCAAACCCGACACCGTGGCCAATCTCGCTGCAGAGCACCTCGGCTTCCTCCTTGTAGCCCCACGATGAGACCGGAGGGAAGTGCTTGGCCGCGTCGGCCGTGGTGGCCCCGGGCTTGACCTCGCCGATGATCGCATTGAGCCTCTCCAGCAGTCGCTTATACCAGTCCCTCTCCTTTGCGTTGGGCTTCCTGCCAATGATGAAGGTGCGATAGGAACAGCTCCGGTAGCCCATGTAGGTGTTGCCGCACAAGGAGCCATAAACGAGGTCGCCTATCTGAAGGATGCGGCTGGATGCATGGAAGCCCCGATCGAAGGAGGTCGGCCCGGTGCGCCAGCCGCCCGGCACGGCTGATTCCGCCCCGTATTCATAGGCGGCAGAAGAGGCGATGGTGCAGAGATCGGTGTCCTTGATGCCCGGGCGCAAAGCCTCCCACACCCGGAACCAGACGCCATCGGTGATGGCATGCACCATCTTGTGGCAGTTGATCTCGTCCTCATTCTTGATGGACCTCGCTTCGAACATCAGGGAACGGGTGTCCACGAACTTCTTGACGCCGGCTTGCGCAAGGGCCTCCCGGCCAGTGGCATCAAAGCCTCCCAGTCCCAGGGGTTCGCCTGCGAGCCCCCTTTCCTTCAGTTCTTGATAGATCTCATTGGCAAATATTTTGGCCTCCTGCTGTGTGGCTCCAGGACCCGGAGCACCACTGAGCCAAGCCCTCGCAATCCGCCAGTTCTTGATCCATGGTGCCTGGTCAGGCATCTGGTGATACCAGCCATCATGCTCGTATAAGACCGGATCATGTTCGGCGAAAAATAAGACATACCTCACCATAGGGTTTTCGTACCCCTTCGTACCGGTGAGATAACGAATGTTGGCAGGACCTCCTTCCAACAGGACGGGGATGCCATACTTGTGCATCATCTGGCGGGCTCGCCCCGCTCTGTATTCCCTCATTCGGGTAAAATTAAAGCGTTCCTGCCAGTCCGCAGAGGCTCCGCCGAATGTGAGCTTAGGTGCCATCCGTACCATAAAAAGACCTCCTTTCTCTATCCATCGAATAGGCTCAGAAGACCCGAGCAGATCTAAAGAATCCGTTCTACAAGAATTGAATCAATCGCTTTGCTTAGTGCTGTTTGAATATATGAGATACGCAATGGTATGTCAAGCAAAAACACACGCTTTTTGCTTCCGCCGACAAAAGGGAAATATTCTCTCCGTATCCCTTTATTCGTTGGTGCAAATGTACCCATAAGCGCACCGGCCGCAAGTCTTCTTCGGATCGTCCGTCGGGAGGAAGGGTTGATCGGGACTGACGATCTCTCTCAGGAGATTGAAAATGATCTGTGTGAGAGGGCCGAAATTCTCCCTGAACTCCGCCTCATCTTTAAACAGGGGGACTTCAATGTCGGAGTCAATCCTTGTTTTTCCAAGGAGCAGGAACATGGAATCGATCTTCTCGGGCTTTTCTCCCCTTGCGGTCGCATAGGTCAGAAGATAGAAGGGAAGCTGAAGGCTCCCAATGGCCTCACTCCATGATTCCCTCCTTTTCGGATCAAGCTTATTGAAGTTGATCACGAGGTAATTCTTGTTGGCCGAAGTCTTATAATCGATAATGACGGTCCGCTCTCCCCTCTTTTCAACCCGATCGAGCCGTGCCGCAAGCTTAAAGGAATCCCTGACCACGTCGATCCTTTGCTCAAAGCCCAGAATCTCCGTTTGAAACTCCTTGATCTTCGGCACCTGGTAATTTCTGATGAAATCTTTCAAATGTCTCTCCACCTGCCTCCTGAAGAGATAGATCTCACCCGTAGGGTCCTTACCGTATTGCTCTTCGAAATGCTCATGGATCACCTTCTCGAATTCCTTAAGGTTCATCTCCCTTTCGGTCAGGACGAATCCGGTTTTCCCCTTGAAGTACTCGGAAAGGACCAGGTGAACAAAGGATCCGATCTCTTCCTTCTCAAACTCTTCCGAAATCGACACTTTCTCCCTCAGCCCGAGAACGGTTTCGTAATAGAACTGGAGGGGGCAGTTGAGGTATCTGTTCAGGGATGTGGCGCTGAAGGAATACTGTTTTAAGAACCGGATGATCTCGGCGGTCTTTCTTATGGCCTGGGGATTCTTATCTCTCAGGGTTACAGCGTACCGGATGGTTGTCACATACCCTCTGGCATCCCTCTTTTCTTCTCCCTTCTGCCTCTCCCAGAGGATCTTCTCGACAAACCTGCTCCTCTCCTTCTCTTCATTTTCAACGTAAAAGAGGTGAGCCTCCTTCGCCCCGCTCACCAGCGTATTGAAGTAATAAGATATGATCTCTTCCCGATCCAAATACGTGGGAAGCCCCAGGATCTGCCTTGCTTTAAAGGGTAAAAAAGATTCCTCTCTTGTCGTATCCGGAATGATCCCCTCATTGGCATCGAGAAAGAGAACGTTCTCAAATTTGAGATTCCTCGTCTCGAGAAATCCAAGAGCCTGAACCCCTCTCAGAGGCGTTCCTGTAAAGGGGGTGTAGGAGGTCACGATATATTTCTTCAGGAGGGTGAAATAGCTTCCAAGATCCTGAAACCGGATCTCCCTCATCAGAGACTTTGAAAGAATATCAAGGTGGCTGATGAAGGACTCCGAGTAGGGATAGAAAAACGGGTGCAGCCGGGCCGTACTGTTCTTATAAATATATTCGACCACCTCCTTCAGTCTTCTGGCAAAGTCTCCTACATTCTCAAAAGAAAGCATCTTTCCAATTGTACTCGCATGGATCGTCTCAAGGTGCTCCCGGATCATCTTCCAGGTGACATCCGGTTCGGTTCTCAACACCTTTTCTTTGATCGATTCGATCATCGTCTCATCGCCTTCCAATTCCGACAAGGACAAGAACTTCCTGGCTCGCTTCTCCTGAAGAACTTCCTCAATGGTGTGGAAAAGGACTCTCGTAATATCCGACCTTCCCTGGAAATAGATGTTCTTTGTGTACGGATGGAGGATAAACTCCAGGTAATTAGAGACATAAAGACGGTCTCCGTCCAGGGTGGTCACCACCTGCATCAGGTTGTTGAAAAAACCGAGAAGAGGGGTCCTCTGAAGGGGGTAACCGAGGGAGACGTTATAGTTCTCAGGGTCAAGAAGGGAGAGAACCTGATGAAATAGCGGAAACAGGATCTCCGAGGAGGGAAGGACAATGACCGTATTTTCGTCGATCCCTTTCCCTTGCGCGTTCCATTTATTGAGAAGTGCGGCGACGCCGAGAACCTGACCATGAGAATCCGGACTCTTGTAACAATGGATTTCCGGCTCTTGGGGAGCGAACCCTCTCTCAGGGGTGATCCCAAGATCAGCCAGCTTCTTCCTCATGCCCTCTCCCATCTGAAAGATGAGGAGGGTCTTTTCCCTCTTCATCAGGGATCTGAAGATCCTCTTCTCCGAATCGGTCAGGGCAAAAAAGCCCGAAAGGATCACTTTCTCAAAACGATCCAGATTCAGACGATCGATATTTTCCGAAACAGCCCTGTATCTCGAAGCCCTCGTAGAAAGAAGGTCTTCCTTTATCCTCCTGTAAAATGTTCCATAGAAATGGGAAAGGGATTGCAGCCTTCTCGCCGTGGTTTCCGGTATGCCCTCACCTGCAATGGTGTCTATCTCTTCCACCTTTTTTGAGGGGACCCCCTCGATATAAAGCTCTTCAAGGTCGTTGTACATCTTCATTCCAACAGGAAAGAAGGTGTCGGGACCGAGAAAGCCCTTCTCCCCGAGATGCCCGGGCGAAGCGGCGTGGATCGTGTAAAGAATCGATATGGCATCGATGGCCTCGATCTTTCTTCCTCCGAGCCCAAGGGATTGGTCATGGACGTGGTCAATGAATTCATCCATCGAAAGGATAAGAGGGGGGATGAAGCCCGACTTCTCTCTCTCTGCCAGAACCTTCCTGAGGAAGTGGGAAGGCCTTTTTCCCGGAAAGATGACCAGGTTGGAAGAATAGTCCTTTCCGGCACCAACCAAATGGTCAGCCACTCTTTCAACCATATTCTCCGATGGCGAAATCAAAAGGACGTTCATTTAATCCTTTTTCCTAACCCTCCATTCCCCCCTTAATTGAAGGGGGGAATGGAGGGGATGTAAGTCCGTGGCATTACGTCTCACTCATTGAACTCTTGTTGTCTCTTTCCTATCCACATAAAGAATGGCTCCTTCGACTTTCTTATCGGGGTATATCTCCTGCAATATCCGAATATAATTCTTGAGCTGCGAGATATATTCCTTTTCTCGTTCCTTCGCCGTTCCAGTCTTATAATCGATCACGAAAATCCGGTCTCCTTCGAATATCACCCTGTCCATCCTGAAGAGATTTCCTTCTCGGTCTGACAAGTCCTGCTCCCTCTTGACGATCCCTCCCGGCATCATCTGGAAATAGGGCCTGATCTCTTCATGCTCCAAGAACTCCAGAATCTTTTTCTTCATGGTCTCCGGGGGATAGTCGGTCTTCAGCTCATCATTCACCCGCTTGATCATCTCCTCGAGTTGGAACTCGATCTTCTCATCCAGACTTTCCACCCGATAGAGAACCCTGTGAACGAACTCTCCCCTCAATCTCTCCTCCAGGTCGAGTTCTCCCATGGCCGCAGTGGGGAATCTGATCGGATCAGGATGATGATAGAGCCTCAAATCCTTCTGCTCGACTTCAATGGAGCGGGCACGGGGGGGATTCTTTGATCCGATCCGGGAATCCATATTCTGGAGAAGGTCAATCGGAAACTGGTACTTTGGTTTGGCCGGCCCCTTTCCTTCACCGCCGGCAGTGCCAGGCATGAGCCTTGAGCCGTGGGCTTGTCGAACGGTCGAAGGGTCAAGAACCTGCTCCCTCTTTCCGTGGACTCCGATGATGTAAAGCTCATCTTCGGCCCTTGTAAACCCCACATAAAGGGTGTTGAGCTTGTTGACCAGATCCTTGAGCCTCTCTTCCTCATATTTCTCTTGAAGAAAGCGGCTGGCTTTCATGATCTGCTGGTTGATTTTGAGCAAGCGAACTCCCTCGGCCTCTTCGTCAAGAATGAACTTGAACCCTCGAGAGACCTCTTCATACAAGAGAACGATGGCCACGCGAAACCCCAATCCTTTCGCCTTGTGGATGGTCATCACTTTAACCGCATCGATTCCCGGAGGAACGTCAATGGTCCAATCCGCTTCATCGGTTTCCTCTCCCGAGGCCCTCCTGAGGAAATCGGAAGGATTGTTTCTCCCTTCTCCCTCAAAGTGTTTGATCACCTCCAGGATCTTGATCAGGGTGGCCTCCTCTTCCCCGAAGTGATCGAAGACCCTGTAAAGGCAATAGATCTCGTTCACCAGGTCATAGAGGGGTAAATAGCCTGTCGATTTAAAGACCCCCTCAAAATAGGCCTCCCAGATCTCTGGGAATTCTTCCTGGAAGGCTTTATAAAGAGGGGCCTTTCCCCGGTTTCTCAAGAAGAAGCTGTGTAACTCCTTCGATTCAATCCCTCCTTTTCCTTCCAGGGCTTTTCGGAAAATGTCTCCAAGAACAAACCCTGCGAAGGAAAGATCATCAGGGGGGGAATCGAGAAAGCTGAGCAAGGCGACGATTTCAGCAGTCAGTTTCCTCATTCTGATGTCAAGGCTGCTGTAAGAGATAAAGGGAACTTCCACTTCGTTAAGCCATGTCGTGACATTGACCACGTCTTCATTTCGGTAAGTCAGGATGGCGATATCCGAGTAAGCGTACCCTCTCCCGACCAACTCCTCGATCAACGCCTGGATCTTCTCTTTTTCAGCAGGGCGGTCCTCTTCTTTTTCGCACCGGATGATTTCCACATATCCTGAATCATTCTGGTCGTCCTTTACCCTCTGTTCATAATCAATCAGGCCGCTTCGGGTTGCAGCCTCCCGGTATTTCTCATGACCGGCGATCACCCTTTTGAAAAACTCCTTGCTGAAATCGACCACTCCCCTGAGGCTTCGGAAGTTGACCTCCAATTCTCTGACGCTGTGGAGGGCGGAAGAAAAGGGATTTCGGCCTTCGAGCCCCTTCATGATCCCGTAATCTGCATTTCGGAAGCCATAGATCGCTTGCTTGGTATCACCCACGGCAAAGAGACTTCCGCCCTGGGAGAGGGAGTTTTCTATCAGAGGAAAAAGATTGGCCCACTGGATCGGAGAAGTGTCCTGGAATTCATCGATCAGATAGTGGTAGATCGTCTCCCCGAGTCTGAAGTAGACGTCCGGGACAATGTCCCGATCGAGATAGTCAGAAAGCTTCTTGTTGATGTCATGGATGAAGACGATCCCTTCTCTCTTCTTGACTTCCTCCAGGATATCCTTGAAGGCTCCATAGGTCTTGAGATAGGGGGTATAAGAAGCCCTCGCATAAAGCTCGATATATTTCTTGATCTCTTTGCCGAGGAGGTCCCAATCTTTCGATATCTTTTCGTACCAGATCATCCCTTTTTCATTCTGGGGTTTGATTACCGGGATGTTTGAAAGCCCCTTGGCGAAAAGATCAGGGAAATGATCCCCTCTTATGATCTCCAGAATCTTTTCAAAGGAACTTCCTCTGCTTCTTGGAAGGCCCGATTTCTCAATCAAGTCATTGAGGCCCTCTGCCGTATCTCGAATCTTTTTCCTGACGGATTCGATCTTTTTTTCCGGATCGATCACCTTTGCCCCTTTGACGATGCCGGATAGCCTGTGGTAGAGTGCCACGGTTTCCTCAAGAAAATTTTTGGATGGATCCCAGAGATAGGCCGACTCCCCTCCCCTGCTTTCGAGGATGATCCCCAGAAGCTTTTCGAGAAATTGAGCCTCCTGACTCCCTTCCTTGACCCCTCGCAAAAAGCGGTTGAAGGCATAGGCCATAATCCTCTCAGGCACCATGACGATCTCAAAGTCGGGGCTATAACCGAGATTGATCGCCGAGGCCTTATAGATAGAGGTCATGAAACTGTCGATCGTCTTCACCTGGAACTCGGTATAGTTTGTAAGAATGTCATCAATCGTCGCCCCAGCCTTTTCTGCGAGGTGTTCTTTCTTTAGGGAGAGTATCTTGGAGAGTTCTTCGGTCTTTTCCGGGTCCCCGAAATAAACCTCCTTCAGCCAGGAAAGAATCCGCGCTTTCATCTCCTTTGCGGCGTTGTTTGAAAAGGTAATGGCGAGAATGTTTCTCAGATGGTTTTGTGGAATTTTATTGGAGAGGAGGAACTGAACGAATCTCTCCGCAAGGGAGTAGGTCTTTCCGGAGCCAGCAGAGGCCTTCAAAAGCGTCACATGCGGAAATCGGACGGCTGAATCTTGATCGAGAACCGGATGGGCCATGGCTTTATCTTAGGTGGTTTCGCCAAAAATGATACAAGTAAAGCTGAGCATAACCGGCGTAAGGGCCGAAATGCATGGACACAAAACCCTCCATTTCTTTCTCCCCCGCCCTTCTGCCCTCGAAATAATCCCTTTGCAAACCTCTCTTGATCCAGGTGTCCATGGGAAAGGCCTCCAGAAAATCGAGGGAGTAGAGGAGAATGCAGTCGGCGATCTTCTTCCCCACGCCGGAAAGGCTCATCAATCTTTTCCTCGCCTCCCCATAGGACATCTCTTTCAGCGAAAGAAGGTCAGACGGATCGATACACCGGCCGGCATTGACCAGGTAAGCCGTTCGAAATCCCGCCTTGATCGATCCTAACGGAAGAGGATCTGTTAGACAAGGGGGCTCCGGGAATCCATAGCCCACGTAGTTTCCGTAAAGGATCTTCTTCCCGGCCGATTTGCAGAGGGCTTCAATGATTGCGCGGATGTGAGGGATCGCCTTTGCGGATGAGCACAAGAAGGAGATCAGACACTCCCACGGGTCCTGCCGGATCAGCCTCAGGCCCCGATATCTTTCAATTGCCTGATGAATGATCGGATCCCGGTCGATCTCCTTCAGAATAAAGTCCAAATCCTCATCCAGTCTGAAAAAGTCGACTAAAAAGGATTCCTCCACCCCGTCGTAGAAGAGAGATTCTCCCTTCTGGTAGAGGGAAAAAATCCGGCTGGAAGATTGGACAAGGTAGGTACCCATCACCTTGGTAAAACGGAAAAATTGCCCGCATTCCAAGGTATCTTTGAGCGAGAACGAATCGGTTCGAAGACGGGCTGTCATTGCTTTTTTCCCGGAGGCCGGATCACGGCCAGGGTGTAAGCCTCCAGATTGAAATATTTCTGAGCAACGCGGTGGATATCCTCTCTGGATACCTTCTCTATTTCTTCAGGATATCTTTGATAATAGTCGAATCCAGAACCGTAAAGTTCATCGAGGGACATCTCGTTGGCCTGGGCGTTGTTGGTTTGAAGACCGATTTCAAAATTACCGATCAGATACCTCTTTGCCCTTTCCACCTCATCCTCTGTTAACCCTTCTTCTCTTATCTTTCTGAGTTCACCCAGCACCCCTTCGATGGCCCTCTCCAGCTTATCCGGATGGGTCCCCATGTAAACTCCGATATATCCGGGATCGAGATTCGGGCTTCCTGTAAAACCCAGGGCATAGGCAAGGCTTTCCTTATCTCTCAACTCATAAAACAACCTTCCGCCCTGACCTGACAGGGATGCATCCAAGACCTCCAAGGCGTAACGGTCCCTGTCCCTTAGGCTCCCGCCTAAGAAGCCAAGAACGAAGTGGGCCTGTTCCTTTTCTCTGTAGATCTCAGCCTTTTTGATCTTACTGGAAGAAGGCTCTGCGGGAATAGAGGGAAGAACAAAATCTCCCCTGGCAAGGTTTCCAAACCCCTTCTTGATTGAAAGGAGCACCTGACTCGCGTCCACATCTCCCACGACGGTGAGGACCATATTTTCCGGTCTAAAAATCTGCCGGTAATATTCTTGCAGGTCTTTTTGAGTCAAACTCCGGATGGAATCGAAGGTCCCCAGAGTGTCCATCCTGTAGGGATGTTTCTCGAAGAGGCTCTTTCGAAAAAGTTTGAATACCATCCGGGTAAGATCGTCCTCCTCCTGCTGGAGGGATGCGAGAATCAACCGCCTCCGCTTCTCCATCTCTTCGGGATCGAAGGAAGGCCGATGGATCACTTCCGTGAAGAGGGAAAAGGCCTCCTCAAAGTGTTGGCTCAGAAATGTGAAGGTGAGGCCAAAGCTGTTATAGCCGGAAAACCCGTTCAGAGACCCTGCCATTCTTTCCACCTTCCTGGCAATCTCCGCACTGGTGTAGTTCTCCGTCCCCTTGGTCACCATCACGGCCATGAACTGGTTGATCCCATTTTGAGACTCCTTTTCGAATCGAACCCCGGCTAAGAAAGAGGCCTGAAGGGAAACAACGGGAATGGACCGGTTCTCTTTCACGATCACCCGGATTCCGTTATCCAGGAGCGTTTTGGAAGGAACTGGTTTCTCCTTCTTCTCCGAAAGAAGTGGATCAAAATTGATCCTTTCGACCATGGAGTCTAAAGAGAGGCCCTTAACAGCATCGGCCTTTTCCGAAGGGAGGAGGAGGCTGACCACCAGCCGGGGCTTCTTAAAATATTTTTTGACGAGATTCTGAATCTCTTCACTCTGAAAAAGACGGACTCTTCTCATATACTCTTTTTCAAACTGGACATCGCCCGCAATGACTTCATAAAACCCGATTTTTCGAGCTTCTCCCTGAACCGTCTGCCGGTCATAAATGAGGTCGCTTTCAATATTGACCTTGACGCGATAGAGTTCCTCTGCGCTTACCCCAGCTTGCCCCAAACGAATGATTTCTCCGAGAATGGCTTCTAAAGCTTTTTCCACATTCTCAGCAGGAAGGGTCGCGCCGATGATGAAGGCGCCCGGGTCCTTCGGGGTATAAGAAGAGGCCGAAATCGAATTGACCAATCTCTTTTCCAGCTTGATCTTTTGAACCAATCGGGAAGTCTCTCCTCCTCCCAGAATCGAGGAAAGGACGTCGAGTCCCGGCGTATCCTCATGGGTGGCTGAGGAGATGGGGAACGCAATCTGTAAATAGGTCTCTTTAAAATTGCCTTTGGCGACGACGGATCGCACTCCCCGCTGCTCGGGTTCTCGAATTCTCTCCGGAAGGCTTTCGGAGGGGGGGTTAAACGTCTTGAAATTCTCTTTCAGCTTATTCTCCATCTCGGAGGAATTAAAATCCCCCACCGCTACGAAAACCATACGATTCGGCGTATACCACCTCTTGAAAAAAGAGACCATTCGATCCCTGGTGATCGCCCGGATCGTATTCTCAAATCCTATAATCGGCCTTCGATAGGGATGATTCTGAAACAGGGTGGCCATGGTCTGCTTGAAGAGCTGATTGGACGGACTGTCCTTACCCATCCGGATCTCCTCAAGGACCACCTCCCTTTCCCTTTCCAGCTCCACGGAATCGAACGTCGAATGCAAAACGGCATCGGCTAAGATATCCAGCGCCGTGTCGGCATAGCGCCTGGCAATGGTGATGTGATAGACCGTCTGGTCATAGGAGGTGTAAGCATTGATCTCCCCTCCTAAGGACTCAACCTCCCTTGCCATCTCACGGACCTTTCTCCTCTCTGTGCCCTTAAAGATCATGTGCTCGATGAAATGACAAATGCCTGCCTCCTCATCCCTCTCATCGGCACTACCGACCCGGGCCCAGATCTGGAGAGCCACCACAGGGGCAGCCCGATTTTCCTCCAGGATCACCTTCAGG
The DNA here is from genome assembly GCA_041947025.1 of Thermodesulfobacteriota bacterium. GTDB lineage: Bacteria > Desulfobacterota > BSN033 > BSN033 > UBA1163 > CAVTZZ01. The sequence continues at coordinate 22,717 of JBHGBJ010000015.1, read as the reverse complement.
CCATTTTCCATGGTAAATTGCCGGATTGGCGACTGGGCAGAAGAGGAAGGGATTTTTCCCATCAGAAGAACGATCGCTACAACGAAGAGAAACACAAAAGAAACTCTGAACTTTCTCATCTTCTCCTCCATACAATTGAAGAAATTATAAATGAAAAGGTCGGTAAAACAAAGGCGAAGGACATGAAAAGGATGTATTCTTAGGTTGCAAGGGATTGGCTATTGGTGGTTGTCGCAGTGCGACGCGCAAAAACAGCCCCTCCCTACTTCCCCTAATCCAAGGGGAGGTCGGGTGGGGATATAAGCAACAAATAAATAATCATTTCAGGCATTTTTCTTTATGAACTTCGAGTATATTCTTAGAATTTCAATCCCTTTTTCAATCCCCTTTTCTATAGCCGGCGACTTCAAACGATCGACCAGCTTAAGGACCTTCCCCTCCCTTCCGATCCCAAGGAGGGGGATCATCTGTTCCATTGCTCTGGACGGAGTGCCGGTGTCAACAAAATCGGTCCTCAGTTGATTGATTGCAAAGTCCAGATGATTGACCATGAATTCCCGGGCCTCTGGATTGACAGACGCCGAAATGTAAAAGATATATGTATCCTGCTTCTTGATCTCTTCGTTTCTTATCGACTCGATAGCACGGCCTAAATTCTTTTCTCCATCAAGCCAGCCCATTGCGGCGATCAACTTTGCCCGGTCCTCATCGCTCTTCGAGATTTCGAGCATACGGTAGAGGGCAAAAAAATCGTTATGAGCCAAGGCTTCTGAAACAGCAATGGCGCTTCTCATGTCGGGATCCGTCTCGTGAAACCTGGCAAAAAGAGCCGAAAGTTTCGATGCGAATTCCCGGTCAGCAATCGACCGTTCCCTTGAAAGGACACCCCGAAGAATCGAGATATTTTCCGCTTCCCCGTCGCGCTTTTCTCCGAGCCTTTCCAGATGGGTTCTGAAAAAATTCCTGGAGCGTTCGCCAAGGATCGGCTGATCGGGAAGAAGAAGACAAAGCCGAGAATATTGCCCCGTAATCTCCTCCACCACCAGATGATCCGACTCCGCCTCGAATCTCTTTGTCCGATCAAGATAGCGAGCGAGAGTGATCTTCCCCGAGATCAAGCACGCATAGAGGTCATTGATCATCCCCCAGAGATCCAGGGTTGAGAGTTCATTGCGGTTTGAAAGAATCCTTCCCCAGAGGTTCTCATCGTACCACACCCGGTAAAACCCGGTTTGATCTTTGTTGAGCTTAATGAAGCCACTCTTTTCGATTTCGAGCCTCTTTTCTTTCATGAGAATGCTTTCGGATCTTCCCGTCCTTCGGACCCTCAGTGGAATGGGCCAGAGCTTTTCGCTCTTCTCCTCGCCCAGGAAGAACTGCTCCTGTTCGAGAAGGATCGAATTCTCCTTTTCTGTCAATGTGATCATAGGGTACCCCTGGGTCTTGATCCAGCTCTCCATGATCTGGATGGTCGGCTCTCCGGAAGCCTCTTCGATTGCATTCCACAGGTCTCCGCCCACCGCGTTGTCATAAGCGTGCCTTCGAAGATAGTCCCGGATCCCTTTTCTGAAAAGAGCTTCGCCCACGTAGGATTCAAGCATTCTGAGGATGCTTCCCCCCTTTCCATAGCTGATCTCGTCAAAGATCTGAGCCACCTCGTTCGGATCATTGACTTCCACGTCGATGGGGTGAGAATGGGCAAGGGAGTCTCCTGTCAGGGCGGCGGCCGTTCTCGAGATCACAAAATCACCCCAGCTCTCCCACTCGGGAAACATCTGATCGACCACCTTATAGGCCATGAAGGTCGCAAAGCTCTCATTGAGCCAGAGATCGTTCCACCATTTCATCGTCACCAGGTCCCCGAACCAGTGGTGGACGATCTCGTGGGCGATCACCTCTGCTGTATATTTTCGGTATTTCGCGCTCGTCGATCGGCCCACATCCATATAGACCTCCCTCATGGTGATGGCACCCCAGTTCTCCATGGCCCCTGCAGCGAATTGAGGCACAGAAATCAGGTGGAGTTTGGGAAGCATGTAGGAGACGGCAAAGTAGTCCTCATAGAAACGGAGCGACTCCTTGGCAATATCGATCGGGAAATTGGAGGGGGTCAAATGGCCCTTCGGCGCTGCAACAATGACCTCTTTTCCGTCGTAACTCTCTGCCCTTTGGTCGAACTGCCCAACTCCAATGTAAAGAAGATATGTTGACATCCTCGGGGTCTCTTCAAAGGTGATGGTCTTCCTCGGGCCGCTCTTTCGGGTCGACCGAATCGGCATATTTGAAATCGCATCCAACCCCTCCCGGATGGTCAGGGAGAGCAAGAACTGCGCTTTATAGTCCGGCCGGTCAACACATGGGAATGCCTTTCTCGCTCCCGATGATTCAAACTGGGTCGTGAGCATCTCGGTCTTTGTCCCTTTTGCCAGGTAGAATCCCGATAGGGCCCTACTGATTTTTGCAGAAAATTCGATATCCACCCTGGTTTCTCCGCAGAGTGTGCCATCGACCGAAAGCTCCTCTTTGGCAGGCTGAAGGGTAAAGGTCTTCTCTTTTCCATTGACTGCCACCCTCTTGATCTCCAGCCCCACGGCATTGAGATGGAGGCTTTCATCCTCGGCGCTCAAAAAAATTTTTTCAGTCCCGTCGTAGCGATACTCCGAATCCTCTACATCGAAATGCAGTTCATATCTTTCTATTCTCATTCTTTCCTCCCACAAACCATCTCATGATCTATGTCTCACCTTCTTCTATCCCTCTACGGTATCTCCGGGAGCCATCCTTCATCTCATTAAGGATTTGAAATCGCAGATGGCGCCCACTATTATACTGAAGAAATGGCAGGCTTAGAATAGGGTAAAATCTCCATTTGAATTTGAAGAAGGCTGTATACTCCTCACGCTTACGATAGGACCCCGTTGAGGACTCCGGGATCAGAATCCGTTCCCGTTGATTCTCTTTCGGTTGCGAGAGGGGAGGTATTCGAACAAAGATAGGCGGAATACTACTCTTCTAAACAACAATCACGATGAGAAAATGCTGGCGGGACAGGAATGTCCCGCCAGGGGAGATTTAATTCGCTGCATTCATTCTCGTCCAGGGGGCTCGAAAAGCCAAGCGCATTAACGTCTTCCCTTTCCTCCGCCCTTCTCATGCTTCCTTGCATCGTAATGGTCTTTTCTTTCATGGCGATCAGCATCGCGATGATGCCACGCCTCGTACCTCTCCCAGTGCTTATCTCTTTCCCAGGTTCTCCAGTTCTTATGCAGTTCTCGGTAGGGGATGTGCCGGTATCCTGGGGGCAGGCGGCGAAAATCTGGGGGGACATGAAGCACCACATAAGGAACTCTGTGCTTCTCGATAAAAACCCAATGACCGTCGTACGACGTGGCTCGATACCAATGGCCATGATGAGAACGGTACCAGTAACCGCCATAGAAGAAGATGTCCACCTCAAGGGTAGGCGGAAAATAGACATATGTTCCCGGGATGACAACAACAGCCGGAGGTGCATGAACGACTACGCGGGGTGGCGGGGGAACATTTATCCCGATGTTGACATCTACTCCAGCCACACCATTGGCCGGGATGCTGACAAGGGCAGCGACAAGAATCCCAAAAAAAAGATGTAATATCAATATTTTTCTCATGGGGTTGACCTCCTTCCTCGTTCCTTTGAATCCAATCTCTTCAGAATGACAAAAAAAGTCTTCCGGATTCATGAGTGAGAATTAATTGACCAATCCTCTCTTTTCATTAACGGATTGGACGAAACTTAAGAGATTATATTCGACCCTTCTCAACAGGCCTCGTTAGCCCCTCTTTACGGCCGGGTCCCCCCTCTTTCCTGGCCATTGGTTCCGAGAAGGCTCTGATGATAATGATTAATCCAGCCTCGGGTAACTTCCATGCAAGAAATATGACAGGTTGATAGCTTGTTCCTCCAGTTAAAGTTTGCGCAGTTGCGAAAAGGATCTCCGATCAATTAGATTAGATTTAGCAGGTTGCTGAAAAAGGGAATTTCTATAGGCTGCACGTGGACAGGGTCCAAAATAGAAAGAGAAAGGAGAGCCTCATGATCGTAATGAGCGCCCGTGACGCAAAGAAGAATAAGATTGAGACCTTCCCATATAAAGGGAAATCTTATGCGGTCAAAGATGTCTGGATACAATGGTTGTCACAGGCAGGCCCTCAAGAGTCGCCGGAATACGGGCTTCGTTTTTTCACTGTGGGCCCCCTGGGCGAGATCCCGATCCATAATCATTTTTACGTTCAAACCATGTATATTCTGAGCGGCCGAATTGTTGTCTTTTCCTACGATCCCAAGACGGATAATGTGATTGAAGAGAAGAACCTGGGCCCAAACGACTTTGTTTTCATTCCGAGCATGGAGCCCCATAGCATGAGAAATCTGAGCGATAAGGAAAATGTCGCTTTTCTCTGCTGTATTGCCAATATCTATGAAGAGGAAGGGATTTAGGACTTGCGGAGACTTCTTGGCCATGATCTATCACGTCTATCTACCGTGGGGGGAATCAAATGAAACCATTCCATTTCATTCTGATTCTATTTGCTTGCGTGAGTCTCTCGACCATAGGCTATCGGACTTCACAGGCGGCGGAGTTTAAAATATCAAGCCCTGCCTATGAAAATAATGGAGGCATTCCCGGGAAGTATACGTGTGACGGGGCCAATATCAATCCCCCCTTGAGGATTGAAAATGTTCCTCTGCAGGCAAAGTCCCTTGTATTGATCTTCGATGATATCGATGCTCCGGGCGGAAGCTACGTCCACTGGATCTTGTGGAACATCGACCCGACCACAAGAGAGATCAAAGAAGATTCGGTCCCGGAAGGGGCCGTCCAGGGCACGAATGATTTCAAGAAGCAGAATTATGGAGGACCCTGCCCGCCGACTCGACCTCACCGCTACGCCTTCAAAGTTTATGCCCTTGACACCCCTCTCGGCCTCTCTGCCGCTTCAAAAAAGGCAGACCTCGAAAAAGCCATGAAGGGCCACGTGATCGGCCGGAGCCAATGGCTGGGACAGTTCAAAAAAAGCAAATCTTCTCCGAAGTGAAGCGCAGAAGGGACTGCCAAACTTCAAAGCTTCCACAGACCGAATTCATTCGTATTGAACTCGCGGAAATCGACTTAAAAATACTGTCTCTCTTTCTCTCGAATACAGGATTCACCTTATTTACTTCAGTGGCATTGCAGGAGACAATATGTAGTAAGAAAAGGTTTATCTACTCTTCAAATTCCGGGCCAATAGAAATGGACAAGCTCAGAATGTTAATTGTCGAGGACAACGCTCTCTTCCGAAAAACTCTGCGAGAGAGTCTCGAAACGTCTTTTCCTAATGCAGTGATTGACGAAGCGGTAAACGGGGTTGAGGCGTTGCTGAAAGTCCAAGCCCTTGCTCCCGACCTCATCTTCATGGATATTCGATTACCTGGAAAGAGCGGCCTGGAACTTACTCCGATCATCAAGGAGAATTACCCTGAAATTATCATTTTAATTCTGACAAATTACGATATACCGGAATGCCGGAGAGTTGCTCTTCGATATGGCGCCGACCATTTCATTTCCAAAGATTCTCTCAATCGCATCCGGCTTGAAGAACTGGTGAGATCCTATTACAAGATTTAACCTCAGGGAGCCACCTCACAAACCTTATCCCTCCTGCGGGGAGTTTTCCTCCACCACGACACTCTAAAAACCCCATTCCGCTTTCGGAAATGGGGTTTGATTCTAATCTCAAGGCCATAGGGCCACCCTGCTATTTCAGGTTATTGGGTCGACTAATCCGTTAGGTAAAATACCTTTCTTTGAATCTCAAGACAGGAGTCGAGGTGTTAAGTGCGAGTCTACCAAATCTATATTGAATACATCCAGATAAATATATTACGCGAAAACACACATGGGGATTGCTTCGTCGTTTCCTGCCTTACCCTGTCTACCCCTGCCCGCCGGCAGGCGGGGCAAGCAGGCGCAGGCAGGCACTCCTCGCCATGCTTCTTCATTTGATCTCGTTGTATTAACGGATCTGTTCTCTTCCGGCAGCAAAGGCTTTCCGGTTCAATTCATGGACCTTGGCAGGAAGATATTTGAGAATCGTGTTCAACCAGAGATCCGGTCCGACCTCGAAAAATTTTGAGATGGCGCCCAGGAGCACGACATTGGCCGCACGGGCATCGCCCATTTCGAGTGCGAGCTCCGTCCCTTTCACAAGATAAAAGGCTTTAAATTTCGACCGAATGGTTTCAGGAATCCCCTTAGGATATTCCATCTCTCCTGAGTTGACGATGGGAGGATTGACCGTATGGTCGTTCATAATGATCTTCCCATCGGCCCTCAGATGGTTGATCCATCGAAGCCCTTCCAACTGCTCAAAGGCGAAGAGAAGATCGACTTCCCCCTCCTTGATCAAGGGCGAATAGACCTTCTTGCCGAATCGAAAATGGGAAGTGACAATCCCTCCCCGCATGGCCATCCCGTGAACCTCGCTCTTCTTCACGTCGAATCCGGCTTCCATAAAAACCTCGGACATGATATCACTGGCCAGGATGACGCCCTGCCCTCCTACCCCTGCTACAAGTATATTCGTCGTGTTATTTTCCATGGCATTCACTCCCTTTTTTTATCGCACGAAGTCAATTCGTCTCAAATCCGAAGACCGGTTTCTCTTCCTGACTCTGAATGGCCCCGAACTTACACACCTGATAGCACAGATGACATCCGGGACAGAGACCCGCATCGATCTTCGAAATTCCCTTCCGTTTCTTTCCATCGGCCGTCAAAGCCATCTCCCCTTCCACCGGTTGAAAAGAAATCGCAGGGCAACCCAGGTTGACACAGGATTTGCACCCGATGCATTTGGTCTGATCGACGACGAGAGGCTTGTTCTGCTTCTTAAAAGCCCTCCGAAGGAGCATGCAGGGGCCTTCGCTGATCACAAGGGAGGGTTCATCCTTTTCAAGCTCCTCCTTAATCACTTTCTCGGTCTCCTCGACATTCCAGGGATTCACCTTCCTCGGGTTTTCAATCCCGAGGGTGCGACCCATTTCAACGAAGTCGATCCGGTGGGCCTTCTCGCCCCGAATCGTATACCCTGTGGCCGGATGCTCCTGCTGGCCCGTCATCCCCGTGGTTCGATTGTCCAGAATGATCGTCGTCGCGTAACTCTTGTTATAAGCGACGTTCATCAGGGGATGAACCCCTGCATGAAGAAACGTCGAGTCCCCGATCACGGCAACGATCTTTCCCTTCCCTTTCTCCCCCAATGCCTTCGCCATTCCGTGGGCATTGCCGATGCTGGAACCCATGCAGATATTACAATTGACCACGCTTAAAGGAGGATAGGCCCCCAGGGTATAGCATCCGATATCACCGGTGGTAAAGACTTTTAGCTTCCGCAAAACCGCATAGATCCCTCGATGAGGGCATCCCGGGCAGAGATTGGGAGGTCTCGGAGGAAGAGGTTCTTTAAAGACAGGCTGGGGAGCCTGAAACTTCTTCCCGAGCATGCCCCTTTCCACGATGAAGGGGTTTAATTCTCCGCAAATGGGGAATCGGTCCTTCCCTCCTTTGGGTTTGAATCCCATCGCCCGGATGCTCTCCTCAAAAAAAGGATCGAGCTCTTCAACGATGTAAACCTTCTTTACTTTCTTAAAGAACTCTCCGATGAGGTTCTTGGGAAGGGGCCACGCCATCCCCAGCTTAAGATATGAATAATTGGGGAAGACCTCTTTCGAATACTGATAGGCAATCCCCGAGGTAATGATTCCATTGGCAGGATCATTGATCTCCATTCGGTTCCCAGGAAATGTCTCGGCAAATTCTTTCAGTTTGAGGAACCGATCCTCGACGACCGTATGCCTGATCTTAGCAAAGGAGGGTAACATGGTGAATTTCTCCGTTTGCTTACGGATCTCCAGGGACACGGGAGGAACGACAGGTTCTTCCAATTCAACAATGCCTTTGGCATGGGAGATTCGCGTCACACTTCTCAGCATCACAGGCGTATCAAACTTCTCACTGACTTCGAAGGCCAATTTGACAAAATCCTTTGCCTCCTGGCTATCACTCGGCTCAAACATGGGGACCTTTGCAAACCGGGCATAGTGGCGATTATCCTGCTCGTTCTGAGAGCTGTAAAGCTCCGGATCATCACACGTAACCAGAACCAACCCCCCATTGACCCCGACATAGGAAAGCGTCATCAAGGGATCTGCCGCAACATTGACCCCAACATGCTTCATGCACGCAATCGTCCTTGCTCCTGCCATAGAGGCTCCGATGGCAACCTCCAGGGCCACCTTCTCGTTGGGTGACCACTCGGCATAAATATCCTTATATCCCTTCGCAATATTCTCCATAATCTCGGTACTGGGCGTTCCCGGATAGGCAGTAGCCACTTTGACACCAGCCTCGTAGGCTCCCCTTGCAATCGCTTCGTTTCCACTCATCACCTTTTTCATAAGTCACCCCGAATAGATTTGGAATTTTTTGCCACAAATATAAATGATTCGTCTCTTTTGTCAAGTGAAATATTTAACTTGTCTCTTTATGCCACGTTTTTTCAAAACTTTCCAGTCGTTCCATCAGGTATTTTATCAGGGCTTTAAGACGGGGTATTTGGATCTTTAGCGGATCAGTTAATTCTCAAGGATGGAGATCTTCCTCAAGACGCCATTGGTCATCGTGGATCGTTGCGACGCTTTCAAAAAGGCTTTGTAATTCTCCAGGGCCTCCTTTTTCTTCCCCAATTTTTCATAGCAACGCCCCATACTCAGATACGCATCTCCCAACTGAAAAGTCTCGCCTTCTCCAAGAACCTTCTCATAGGATTGAACCGCTCTCTCATATTCTTTCTTTCCTTCGTACGAATAACCCAAACCTTCCATTGCGAAGGTGCGATAAAGCTTTTCCCTTCCGGCCTTTTGGAGAAAGGCCTGGTAGGATCCTATCGCCTCTTCAAATTCGCCCAACCGAAGGTGAATATTCCCCTGATACAATAAGGAGAGTTTTCCATAGGAAGTCTTCGGAAACTTCTTGACGACCTCATCAAATTTATCTAAAACGCTCTTATAATCCGATGGTGATCCTTCCCGGTAGGGAGAACTGACCATTTGATAGAGAGATTCTGCCAGGCTGAATTTTCGATAGGCCTCCTCTTCGCTCTTCTTCTCCCATCTCAGATAAAGGAAGACGGCACTCAGAATGATCAAGAGAACGATCCCGCCCGAAACGATCCGCCTGCCATGCCGGGTAATGAAAAGAAAAGCTTGCTCTGTGAAGCTGACGAACTCATCGGGCTCTTTCAACTTTTTTTTCGTAATCCTCTTCAATCTTGCCATTGATAAGCCCCTATCATTCCTCCTGATCATTGAGTCATTCAGTGACAAAATGACTCATCATCGAATAACTTATGGACATTGATGCCTGCCTGCCACCAGGCGGGGGAAGGCAGGGAATCCGGTTATTATAGTTTGTTTATATCCCCACAGCGCCTTATTGTCAACCCTTCGACCTGGCTCAAACCAAGCCCTTTGACTTCGTTCAGGGTCCGAAGGGGGTTAGCTCCTCAATATCCTCTTTTCTCCCACGCGAAGGGTCAGCTTAATCTGATCGAAATACTCGATCAGCGGAATGGAGTACTTTCGCGAAGCCCGGGTCAACTCCTTAAATTGTGATGTGGTCATCTCCTTCTGGCTCTTTAAGAATTGGATAAGTTCCCCTTTCAGATGCTCAAAGGGAACCTGATGAAAATACATGCCACTCTTGATTTTGACCAGCACGCCTTCATGGGCAAGATGGTCAAAAACAGCCAGGATGTTCTCTTCCTTCTCCGACCACTCCTCTGACAACTCTTTGGGTGAAGGGGGCTGAAGCTTTCCTTTCAGGACAGCCTCCTCGACACGCTTCACCAGTCCCTTCTCGTCAACGGACGAGATCTTGTGCCCGGCCAGTCTCAACTTATCTTTCTCCAGAATGATCTCTTTGGCTTTGATCAAATCGTTGATCAGGATCTGAAAGAGTCTGACATCCACCTCCACTGGAAGTTTTGTCCTCAGCTCCTCCTTGGCCAACCCGGTCCTCATCGGGAATCGCTGATGAAACTCTCTCAGCGGAATCAAGGCCCTCTCCTTCAATTGTTGATATTGCCGCATCTCAATGACCTTCATCTTCTCAGGATCGATCACGAGGAGGTCGCCTCTCTCCACCATCCTCCGGAGTATGATCTGGATCTCATGGGCGGCGATCGCTACCCGGTTCAAAAGATCACCGACGGAAATACCAGCCATTCCCGAGTGGAGGATATGCTGCCGGATTGCCTGCTCGTTACTCCCATCTTTGAGAACCATCAAATCGTTGAGCACCGGCTGGGAGAAACGCCTGTGCTTGGCCGGGTGGATATCGAGCACAACTCCTCCTCCCAAGGTCTGTATGGCACCGGAGCCCCGTATCACAAATCGATCCTGAGGCAAGGCCACGACCGGCCTCTCCACTCTTATCTGGGCCAACCCCTCTTCTCCCGGAAGCAACTCTTCTCGATCGAGAAGGAAGATGGAAGCCGTCGTGGAGCTGGTCCCAATATGGAACCTCTGCTTGGCTCTGTGCTTCAAGGGCCGTGGCGCAACCGGCAAATATTCGAGATGGACATCGAGGAGTTCAGTCGCAGTAAGGGTCTTCGGCCGGACAAGGACATCCCCTCTCTCAATGGCGGATGTCTCGATTCCCTGAAGGTTCACGGCTGCCCGCTCCCCTGCAACGATCTCCTGCACGGGCCGATTGTAGACCTGGAGGTTCCGAACCTTCCCCTCCTGACCGGAGGGAAGGATCGCAACCGTCTCCGCCAACGAGAGCTTCCCGGAAACCGTAGTGCCTGTCACCACGGTGCCAAAGCCTTTCATGACAAAGATTCGGTCGACCGGTAAACGAAAAATGCCTTCCGAGGGCCTTTCTTCGACCTCTGCGGAAAGGTGATCCAGAGTCGAAATCAACTCTGGGATGCCCTCCCCTGTCACAGAGGATACGGCAAGAATGGGAGCATCTTTCAAAAATGTATCCTTTACAATTTCCGTCACTTCTTCCCTGACCAGATGCAAGAACTCGGACTCAACAAGATCAGCCTTCGTCAGGACGACCAGCCCCTTCTTCACCTTCAGAAGCTTGCAGATATCCAAATGCTCTTTGGTTTGCGGCATCACCCCTTCATCAGCCGCAATGATCAAGGCAACCAGATCGATCCCCCAGACACCCGCGACCATATGTTTTACAAATCTTTCATGGCCCGGCACATCGATAATCCCTAATCGGATACCGCTCGAAAGATCCAAGAAGGTGAATCCCAATTCGGTCGTGATCCCTCTCTCTTTCTCTTCCTTCAAGCGGTCAGTATCTACGCCGGTAAGGGCTTTCACCAGGGCCGTCTTTCCGTGATCAATGTGTCCAGCCGTTCCCAGAATGACGTGCTTCATCGTTCTTCCTTAAGATACAGCCTTCTTCTCTCGCTACTGGTACGATAACAAAATCCCCCTTATCTTTCAACTTTCTTCTCCCCTCCCCTCACTCCTCTCTCTCCGGTAATTCTGAAAGGACGGCGGGTTGCAAGGCCTGGAAGGAAGGGATGATGGGCTTTTGCCGCTCTCATCCTCGGAAATCCACTCCCAAGAGGCGAAACCGTTTGCCCCCCTTTTCTTTCTTAGGAAATCCTTGTTATTGCCGTGGGAACATCGATCTTTCATTGATTCTATCGTGATTTCCTGGGGAGTTATCGAGCAACTGATTAGAGATCAAAGGCTGGAGGGTCATATTCTTCTTGAAGAGGCGAGAATCAAGGATCAGAGGGCTATCCTTTTCTAATGTTTAAATCCTGTGGAAAAGAGCGTGTCGAAGATATCTACGCTCTTAATCTCCTTAAGAAAATCGGGACGGCTAAAATCTATATACTAAAAAAGATTAATGTTTTCAATAAATTATAGATTAGTGGTTTTCAGCCCTTAGAACCCAATATATTGTGGTGTCGACGAGAAGATTCCAAACCTCTATTGTTTATAACCTGTTCATAGAGCGGGTCGTCTACTGCAGTTTTTGGGGCTGGATTGGAAGAAGGAAAAGGGGAGAATTATCTCCTCCCCTCTCACTCTTAAGAGCTGCAAAGCGGGATCTTCGGATCAATATTATTATTTGACTGCACCCTTTAACATATTGCCTGCCTTGAATTTTGCCACTCTCGTTGCCGGAATCTTGATCTCCTTCCCAGTCTGAGGATTTCTCCCCGCCCTGGCCCTCCTCTTTGCCACGGAAAAAGTTCCGAATCCCGTCAGGGTCAACTTATCCCCCTTCTTTAATGCTTTCGTTACAGCACCGGTGAAAGCATTCAGTGCCTTTTCGGCTGACGCCTTCGAGATCTTCGCCTCTTTCCCAATGCTGGCGATCAACTCCGCCTTTGTCATTTAAATCACCTCCTCCTTTTCTTAAAGTTTTATTGGAATACTGGATGGTCGCTACAAAACGGAGACATCATAAACCACCCCTATTTTAAAAGTCAAGTCTTTTATTTCTGAGAGGTAAGCTTCTCTTTCTCCGTCATGACATTTGACATCAATAAGGAAGACAGCTCCCTGATCCGTTTCAAAGGAACGACTCCATCAATTGGGAGATCACCTTTTCAACCCCCCCGGGCATCTCCGATTCGATCTTTCTTTGAGCTCCCTCCACTTGGTCTCTCAGGGCCGGATTGGAAAGATCTTCCAACGACCGATAAATCCCCGCTCTCCTGCCCAAACGAAAATGAACCTTTTCTTCCGCAGACAGCCCGAGATAGCGGTTGATCACGGCCAACATCTTTCCCTTGTCCTCCGGGAGTTTCCCTTCGACCTCTTCCAGCAGGTTCAGGATATGGTCGCTGGCAAAGGTGCTCTCAATCCCTTCCAGATTTTCTACGAAGAGTCTTTCCCCAATCACGACCTCATCATCGCTTTGGAGGACGAATTCTCCATTCTCAACCTTTTCATAAAGGGGCATCACCTTCAACACTTTCAGGGTTCGAACCCGGATGAAGTCCGGATTGATCTCGTTCAGGACCCGCGCCGTTTCAACGGCATGCTCCCTCCACATATCCTTTCCACCCAAACCGAGGATCACATATTCCGAAAGCGAGACCCCGGACTCCTTGACCTTCTTTCCGGCTTCAACGTGCTCCTGGCTGGTTACTCCTTTCTTCATATACTGAAGGAGAGGATCATAACCGGTCTCCAATCCAATGTGGATTCTGGAGATTCCAGCCTGACGAAGGTTCCTGAGCTCTTCCACCGTCTTTTTCGAAACCGTTTTGGCTCGCGCATAAGTGGTGATTCTTTCGATGGAGGGAAATGTCTCCCTCAGGTAATTCAGTATCTCGATCAGCGAATCGGTCTTAAGGACGAGGCTGTCCGCATCCTGAAGAAAAACCGTTTTCCCTCCTCCGTAAAGCCAGAGAGAAACACTGGCAAAACCTTCCGGATAATGGAAGGGGTTTTGCAGGATACGGTTAACCACGGGGGTCGTGATGTCCCCTGCATAACCCTGAGCCCAGGACAAGGCTTTCAGCTCCGAGGCGATCTCCCCGATCGTGTCGATATCTTTCTTGACCTCCTCCACGGGTCTGAGGCTAAACTTTTCCTCTTTGTAGGTGTGGCAAAATTCACACCGGTTCCACGGACAATTCCTCGTCACCCGCAGAAGCAAGCTGTAAGCCTCGCTGGGGGGCCGGATCGGACCTTGTTCAAAATTGAGTTCACTCATGCGGTTCAATACCAATCTTAGGATCTTGGCCAGGTTGAAAATACTGAAGGCTACCCGGGTCCATCCTCAGAATCGAGAAGATCCTCTTTTCAATTTCAAAGGTCGCTTTCCTCATCTGTTCCATATGTTGAGAGGACGGATCCCCCTTTCCGTACCGCTCTATGAGGTCGATAAATCTCTCTTCAAGGGAAACGATCCGATCGTGCTGGACCCGCTTGTCCGCGTAATTGACGATCTCCTCTTCTGTGATCCGCGAAGCATCGTTCTTCTTCGATAAACGGATATGTTCTGCGACGATTTCACCCACCCGTTCATAACCCAACTTCTTCAAGAGCTCCGAGCCTGTACGGGCATGATCCTCTTTTGTCTTAAGGCACTCCGATTTGGTGATGTCGTGCAAAAGCGAGGCGGCTTCCACCAGGCCGAGATCGACCCTTTGGCCCTTTTTTCTCAATTCCGTGGCAAGATAGAGGGCGACTCTTGCGACTTCGATGCTGTGGTCCATAATATTTCCCAGCATCCTTTGCTGATGCATCAGTCTCAGACATTCGTCCCGAGGAGGGATCATTTTCAGCTTCCATCCCGATTCGTATTATTGATTGAAAAAGACTTTTTCTTCCAGTGGGACTCTCTCCGACTTTCCCCGTTTCAAAGAGCGGGGATAGCCTATCGCCACAACAGCCATCAATTCCAAATCCTTGCCTGCACCCAGCAGCTCCCCTACCCTTTCCTTATTCTTTAAAATCTCACCCAGCCAAACCCCTCCCAATCCCATGGAGTGGATGGTGAGAAGCATATTTTGGACAGAGGCGCCAACCGCCTGAACATCCTTCGTCCGGTCGTAAACCCTGGAGTGATCCAGAAAGACGGCAATGCAGACCGGAGCATTCCGGATGACCGATTCATAATGGGTCAAGGAGGACAGAGCCCCTTTCAACGCCAAATCCCGGATCACAGCAAACTTCCAGGGCTGGTTATTCTTTCCCGAAGGTGCCCATAGACCTGACTCCATGATCCGATTGAGAAGGTCATCGGGAACGGGTTTCTTCCTGAACTGACGGACCGATCTTCTCTCTCGGATGGCTTTCATGATCTCATTCTCGATCTTCATCTATTTTTCTTCCAAGGGCAACGAGGGCTGGCTTTCGATCTGCTCGAGCTTAAAATTAAATTTGTCCAATCGTCTTCTGGCCTCCTCAAACTTATTCATGGCATTGGTCATATGTTTTCCCACCAGTTGGAAATCCTCTTGAAAGCCCCCCAGGTCTTTTCTCAGACTCGCTAATAAGGCCAATATCTTTTCGGCATCTTTCTCGATCTGCAATCCTTTTAACCCCAGAACGATCACCTGGAGATAGGCATAGAAAGAATTCGGCGAAACCGGGATGACTCTCTTGCTAAGCGCATAATTCAAAATGCCTTTCTCGTCTCCAAAGGAGTCGTCCTTTGTAATGGTCTCGTAATAGACATTTTCTGCGGGAATGTATAGCAGGGCAAAATCATAAGTCCCTTCGCTGGGGACGATATATTTGCTGGCAATGTCGTCGATGTGCTTTTTCACATCTCGGTAAAAGGTCTTCTGGGAGGCCCTCCTCTCCTCTTCGTTCTTACACTCGATGATCCGTTTGAAATTATCGAGGGGGAATTTGGAATCGACGGGAACGGTCTTTTCGCCCAATCTCACCACGGCGTCCACCCTTTCTCCGTTCTTAAACATGTACTGGAGGGTATAAAATTTGGGAGGGAGAACCTGAGCCAGCAACTCCCCCAGGAACTGCTCTCCCAGGCCTCCTCTTAATTTAGGGGGCTGAAGGATTTCCTGGAGGGTTGCGATGTTCTTGCCCACTTCGAAGATCTGCCTGCTTGCCTCAGAAAGCTCTCCGATATTCTTCTGAACCGTTCCGATCACTCTCGCGGCATTATCCAGCCGCTTGTTAATCTCGCCGCTGGAATCCATGAGCTGCCGGTTGACTTGCTCCGTGATCCCTCTCAGCTGCTCATTGACACCTCTCTGTTGCTCCGTCAGGAGAAAAATGTTCTTGCTGAGCCCGTCACTCATCTGGACTCTCAGTTGTTCGATCTGGTTTTGCATCGAAAGCCACATCGCGTGAGAAGACTGGTCCGTCTTAACCTCCTCGACCAATCTCTTCCACTTCCTCTCCAACCAGATGACCAGCCCTACGGCACCGACGATGACCAAACCGACCAGAAGATAAAGGCCTTCCATTTCAACTCCACAAGGAATAGCGATAAGCATTAGGGGTGCTGGATGATCAGATGCCCCTCCACTCTCTTCTCAAGGAGGTTGGTTACATAAGCCTTCCATTGATGTTCCTTCTCCCCCTCGTCAAAATAGATCGGAAACTCCACTCGAATGGGGCTCTTGCCCGAAAAAGTGGGAATATTCCTGCCCTGTTCAGGTCGTGAAAGAGAAAACAGGAGCGAGGGCTCTCCCCCATCCCACCTCAATTCTGTTCTCAACTTGTCCGGTGGACCATTCTCCTTCAGAGGAGAAGGAACAGAAAATGAGAATTCTTTTTTCTCCAAAGCAACCATCCTCAGCGGGAAAATGATAAATGTCTTTTCAAGCCTGTTATTTTCCAAAGACAGATCATCAGAAGACAGTCTGGAAGAAATCACAATCTTCACTCTCGCCGTGCTCGGGATCCCGACGCGATGAGGTGGAAAGATGGTATAATCATTTCCAAAATCGGCTTTCACGATTTCGGAAGTGAAATGGTCGAATACTGAAATCCTCAGGTTATTTACAAAGACCCGGATATGAAAAGTGGCACCCTTCCTTAGGTCAACCTCTCCTGCATTCGAAAGGACGATAAAGAGATCGAAATCTTCTGTCAAATCCAAATCCTTGATGGCGATATCTGGCCCGATGGGTAAACCTTCCAGCACCCTATCCAAATAATTATTTTCTTGATTCGTCTCTTTTATCTCCTGGGGAGGCTCGATAAAGGCTTTAACCTCCCGCCGGCCACGGATGGTTAACGGGGTGGCAAAGGTAATGTCTTCATTGGGCTGCAGGATGGATTGATCAGAAAGTTTGTCCAACCTATAACTTCCTTTGAGTTGACCATCCAAAAATATCTTAAGATGCCCCAGGCCGATTGGAACAGGACTCTTTCCAATATTCGCAATCGTGATGCTCAATCTCTTTTTCGGATTAAGGAAAAGACTTGTCATCGCAAGGTCAGGGAGAAGAGGAAGGGATTCAGGAACCTCCACTTTGGGCGGTGAAGCAGGCGTTAGGTGAGCGACCTCTGCCTCCACCTCTTTCTGAACCTCTTCCTTTGATACCTCTTCCACCTTCTTCTCTTTATCAACTGCGGCACGCTCTTCTGGTTTCTTGACCGGGCCAATTCCCCCTTCATTCAAAGCCGTTTCAGAAAGGGTCGGATCAGGGATCGATTCGGGAGTAGGAGGTGGCGGAGGAAGGGGAGGAAGAGCCGTCTTGCTTGCACAGCCAAAGAGAAGAATGGCAAAGGCGAAGAAGCATATCGCCCCTTTTAACATGAATGAAATGTCAACCTCCTAAGAAGCTAAATTAACGCATCTCATAATGAAATGCAATAGAAATGAAATCCGTTCGAAGTGAATCCAGGAAGTCATGTTCCGAACTCCTAACGCAGAACTCCGAACGCAACGAGCCTTGACACCCCCTATTTAAAATCTTATTTAATGTCGAGTTTTGGAGGTGGAAAATCATGGATCCTATCATCGATCTCAGAAGCGATACTGTGACCAAACCCACCCCTGCCATGAGAAAGGCAATGGCAGAGGCAGAGGTGGGCGATGATGTTTTCGGAGAAGACCCCACGGTCAATGCCCTGCAGGAAAAAGTAGCCAAACTCTTGGGAAAGGAGGCCTCCCTCTTTGTCCCCTCAGGGACCATGGCCAATCAGCTTGCGATCAAGTCCCATACCCAGCCGGGAGATGAAGTGATTGTCGAGGGGACCTCTCACCTCTATAATTTCGAAGGTGGGGCAGGAGGAGCTCTTTCGGGCGTTCAGTTCTACTGTCTCAAGGGAACCCGCGGGATCCTCGATCCCTCCCAGATCGAGGATGCTGTGAGACCCATGGATCATCACTTCGCTGTCACAAGACTGGTCTGTCTTGAGAACACCCATAACCGTGGTGGCGGATCGATCTACCCCCTGAAGAAGATTGCCGAGATTTATGGCATTGCTAAATCCAAAGGGCTTCTCGTCCATCTCGACGGAGCCAGACTATGGAACGCTTCGGTCGCTACAGGGATTCCTGTCAGCGAATACGCTCAATATGCGGATTCCGTGTCGACCTGCCTTTCAAAAGGGCTGGGGGCTCCCATTGGCTCATTAGTCACAGGGTCTAAGACATTCATCGATCGGGTCCACCGTTTCAGAAAGATGTTCGGAGGTGGAATGCGGCAAGTGGGGATCATTGCCGCTGCGGGAATTTACGCCTTGGATCACCATATGGAACGTTTGAAAGAAGATCATCAGAATGCGAAACGTCTGGCCTTAGGATTGGAAGGACTGAAAGGCATCTCGATCGACCCTGAGCAGGTGGAGACCAATATCATTCTCTTCACGATATCAGGTGGCAAGCTGACTGCTCCCCAGATAGTGGCAGCAATGAAGGAAAAGGGCATTCTGATGAATGCGGTCAGCAAGACACAAATCCGCGCGGTGACCAACCTGAATGTGTCGGGTGAAGATATTGGTGTGGCCCTCAAAGGATTTGAGAAGGTATTGGGAAAAACCGATTAGAACGTTATGATGGTTTAGACCGTTCTGTTCGCTTAAATCTTCTGGAACAAGATGATTGTTATCCCCTTTTAATCCGTTAACGAAATGAACGATCCAAACCGATTTAACGGTCAAAACGATAAGGAGAAAAACATGGCCTGGAAGCTGGCAGTGGTCGCAGAACGATGTTCCGGATGTAAGCTTTGCGAATTGGTCTGTTCCATTCAGCGCTTTGGGGTGAACAACCCCAAGAAGAGCGCCATTCGCGTCATGGTGGTCTACCCCCATCCCATCATCCGGATGCCCATCGTCTGCCGGCAGTGCAAGGTAGCCAAATGCATGGAGAACTGCCCAACCGGAGCCATCGTGACCAAGGATGGCATCTACGACATCGATCAGGAAAAGTGCATCTCCTGCCAGCAATGTGTCATCTCTTGTCCCTTCGGAGCGATCTTCCTTCACGAAGAAGTGGAGACGCCCTTTAAATGCAATCTCTGCAACGGGAGCCCCCATTGTGTGGAGGCCTGCCCTAAGAACGCCCTTCTCTTTCTGCCTGAACATGTCCTGGGACAAGCTCAGAGAACGGCCAGCGTCTTGAAATATGTGCACATGAAGGAAGTGGAGTATGTTGAAAAGGGAGAAAGGAAGGTCTTGAGATATGCCGACATCGAAAAGGGAAAAGGGGAAGATTAAAGGCGGTTATTTCTGGAAGATCCTTTGGGTTGATCTCGATCGCGGAGAGGCAAAACCATTGGAATTCGACGAAGCCTTTGCCCTCCAGTATATCGGAGGGAGAGGATTCGGTGCCAAACTCCTCTGGGATCATCTTCGGAAAGGTCCTCTCGATTCCCTTGGTCCGGACAATCTGCTGGTCATCTCTCCCGGCTCCCTGGCGGGTCTTTACCTTCCCGCATCGGGGAAGACATCCTTCATATCGATCTCTCCGGAAACAGGGATTTATGGCGATTCCAGCATGGGTGGCTCATTCGGTGTGGAGCTGCGGCAGGCGGGCCTGGATGCCCTCGCCATCACCGGAAAGGCCAGCTCTCTCTCCTATCTCTGGATCGATAACGGTATGGTTAAGGTCGTCCCGAACGAGAAGCTGAAAGGGAAAGGGAGCCTCGAAACGGAAGGGATGATCAAAGAAGAATTGAAAGATGAGCACGTCAAGGTGACCACCATTGGGGTCGCCGGTGAGAATCGGGTCCGATTCGCTTGCGTCAATTCGGACTGGGGAAGGAACGCCGGAAGAACGGGCATTGGCGCTGTCATGGGATCAAAGAATCTGAAGGCCATCGCCGTCCGGGGCTCAAAAGATCTTCCAGTCTATGACCTCGCGAGGTTGCAGAGGGTCTCGGAGGCCTCCTTTCGAACCCTGAGGGAGAATAAGAATTTCCCCTTCTGGCAGGAACAGGGCCTCATGTCCGTCATCGACTATGTCAATGAGGCAGGGGTGATGCCCACCTTCAATTTCAAGGAAGGGGTTTTCGAGCACGCCAAAAAAATCAATGGCTATGAGATGCTTTCAAAATACAAGATCGGGGATACTTCCTGTTTTGCCTGTCCCATGGCTTGCGGAAATGTCTGTCTGGTGAAAGAGGGGAAATACCGGGGAACCGTGGTCGAAGGGCCGGAATACGAGACCGCCTGCATGTTCGGCTCTAACATCGGCGTTCAAAGCTTCGCTGCCATTCTCAAGGCAAACCAACTCTGCGATGAACTGGGAATAGACACCATTACGGCTGGAAATTTGATCGGCGTCCTGATGGAGGCCCAGGAGACAGGGCTCCTTTCGGAAAAGGACCTGGACGGGCTTAACCTCAAATGGGGATCGGAAGAAGGGGCCCTTGAAATCGTTCAGCGCATAGCCAATCGAAAAGGAATTGGAAATATCCTTGCCGAAGGAAGTCTCGGCCTCGTCAAACAATGGCCTCAATTGAAGCCCATCATCTCACAGGTGAAAGGATTGGAGCAATCGGCTTACGACGCCCGGATCGCCATCTCGATGGCCCTGGGATACGCCACGTCGGATATCGGCGCCCATCATGCGCGGGCCTGGACGATTGCCAAAGAGCTGGAGATGGGGATGAACTGGCCCCTCGAAAAGAAGGCCGATCTTGTGATCTATCATCAGACCTTGCGGCCTTTATTCGACATGCTGGGAGTCTGCCGCTTGCCCTGGATCGAGCTGGGCTTTAATGAAAATCAGTATGCGGAATTTTACTCAGCCGTCACAGGCGTCGAAACCACCTTAAGTGAGCTTCTTCAGCGCTCAGACAATCTTTATGACCTCACCCGGGCCATCAATATGAAATTCGGCGTCAGCCGCAAGGATGACTATCCCCCGGAACGCGTTTTTGATCTCCCCATGACCGAGGGACCCCATGCAGGCAAGATCCTGAAAAGGGAAGAATACGAGGCCATCCTCGATATCTACTATCGGAAGAGAGGCTGGACAAAAGACGGCCTGGTCGATCAGAAAAAGCTTGAGATATTTAACGATTCCCTGATGACAACGTGACAAGAACCAAACGATTGGGTTATTAGGTTCTTAAGTCATCGGCTATTGAATGACTTAGGTGCCCAATGACGCAATGACCCCCTCTCCTTTTCCCCCGTGTTCTTCCTAATCGGCAGGATATAGAAAAATAAACCTTCCGGATGATGAAAAATGTATCTCCTCCCGTATTCCAAGCCTTAGCGGACCGGGTAAAATATCATTATGAAAAAGGATAACGAATTCCTTGAACGGCGACAGGGACTCCGTTATCCAATTGAACTTCCTGTTGAGGCAGAGCAAGCCGCCGGCCGTACCCGGGACATGAGTTTCT
This sequence comes from Thermodesulfobacteriota bacterium, assembly GCA_041947025.1. GTDB lineage: Bacteria > Desulfobacterota > BSN033 > BSN033 > UBA1163 > CAVTZZ01. The sequence goes on along the minus strand of JBHGBJ010000015.1, from coordinate 1,351 downwards.
CGGGAATCTATTTCGAAACGGAAAGCACTTTCTCGCCGGAAACTCAAATCGAATTGACCCTATTGTGGAAACCTACACTTCTGAGCGCGCCGATGCGCATCAAGTGCAAAGGTCAGGTTGTTCGGGTGGAACGGCAGGAGGGGAAGCTGGGCGTTGCCATAGCCATTGAGGCGTATGGATTTGAAATGTCTAAATCGACAAAGTGACCCCGTCCTAAAAGGGGCCCGGTCCAGAAATGGCCGAGGCGGCTCTCATCTATATGGATTTTGCAGTGGGGGGAGGCATTTACGCACCAGCACAATTGAAAGGAGGAGTCAATGGTCATTCTCGTGGAAACTCATATGAAGATATTGCGCAGGCAAAAGGCTAAAACTGCCCTTCTGGTTGTCGCTTTGTCCGTTGCTCTTGCGGTCAGCTTAATATATGCCGAGCTTAAGCATCGAGAAGCGGAATCGGTAAGAACGGAATCTCTGGTCTGGTCACAGGAAGCGAAAATGCTCACAAAGAAGAATGAGATCCTGAGTATCCTGCGATCTAAACCTATGACCGTCGGGCAGGCCATGGAAGTCATTGATGCGGTGGCCAACCAGAAAACAATTCCCGTCTCCATTGCCCTTGCAATGGTGGAGCAAGAAAGCGAGTTTTATCCTCGGGCAGTTTCGAACATGGGAGCAAGGGGGCTTACACAAATCATGCCTGCGACGATCAAATTTTACATCAAAGACCCCTCGCTCCAGAATCAGATTGACCGCCCCGCGATCAATGTCACCGGCGGCCTCATGCACTTGAGTTATCTCATGTCTAAGTTTGGGACATGGGAAAAAAGTTTGCGGGCCTATTTTGCCGGAGAAGATCACGCGGATAACAGGGCCTTTGATTGGTATGCGAAAGCGGTCCTGAGGAAAGCGAATAAGTATAAACATCTCGACGAAATCTCTTAAGACGGAGCTTAACGAAAAATGTGCCGCCACCCTCCCTTCGCGGGGGGGGGGTGGAACGGGGGTGGAAGCATGAGACCTGTGGCGAGTCTGTGGAGCAGAATCCCGAAGTGGAGATCCGCATTTTCAAGAAGATGGTTAATGGGAGAGCTGTACTTTAGGATTCGAAAGTTAAAAAGAAAGCATTCGATTTGTGCAGCCCAGAAGAATGTACCCTGGAAAAATCTGCTGAAACGATCAAATGAATCCATTTTATGGGATTTAAATGAATAAGTGGAAGAGCTTTAAGGGAATCTGAAAAAACTGTGGAAGTCAGCATTTGACTGTGCAGGCAGTGTCAAATGAGGTGGTGACTCCTTTCTGCTATACGTAGCAAAAGCGATTGACCTCTATAGCCGCTAAGGTCATAATTT
>JBHGBJ010000149.1:0-3751 GCA_041947025.1 Thermodesulfobacteriota bacterium | reverse complement strand
AAAGGCATTGCCCGGTGGACTTCAAACTTCACACCGCCAAGCACTGAATACTGAGTTGCCCTTATCATTGAGGGGGCTACCGGCTAAGAAAGATCCACATGGTGACCTGGCCTTCATTGCACAGAATCAATTCAAGAATGTTATGGACCGCTCAAAAGATTAGTTGGCTCACCCATTAAAATGCATCTGCCAAGAGAAGGGTAACCCCTCTTCATCCCCCCTAATGCTAAGGGGGAATTACAAATGATTCTTTTCACAAATCAAAATTTCCCCTTGACACAAACAAGATCTTGTAGTAATCATCATAAATCATACTAAATATAGCCCTCTAAACTGCCTTCCGAAGGCAGCAAGGCTTACCATTCGGTCTACCAAAACATTAAGTGAGGAACAGAAATGTCGAATGTGATTGATATGAAAGTCGAAGACGCCCGGCCACGGGCAGACCGCCAGGTATTTAAGGACGACTTTGAAACCACGGATATGGCCCTCTTCGTCCGCACCTCTGACGAATCGATGCATGATTGGAACCGCCAGAGGATTGTCGATGCCCTGATTCGAGAGACCTATGTCGATCTGGATACGGCAAAGGAGATTGCCAGGGAAGTGGAGGATGTGATCGCCACCTCCAAGATCAAGATGATCACGGCACCCCTTGTCCGGGAACTGGTTGATGCGAAGCTGATCGAAAGAGGTCTTGAGCAAGCCCGTAAGATGCACACCCGTTTGGGAATGCCTCTCTTCGACGTGGACCAGCTCATTCTCCATCCGAACAAGGAGAATGCCAATGTTCCTCACGGACCTGAGGCCACGAACCTCACCCTTGCCGAGAGAATAAAGAAGGAGTATGCGCTGCTCTCCGTCTTTTCCGAAGAGGTCGCCGATGCCCATATGCGCGGAGATATCCATCTTCACGATCTCGGTTTCGTGGACCGACCTTACTGCAGCGGTCAATCCCTCGAATACATCAAACGCTTCGGATTGAGCCTTCCCAACTCGATCGCGATGGCTAAGCCCGCCAAGCATCCCGAGGTATTGCTCGCCCATATGGTGAAATTTGCCGCAGCTCTTCAGAGCAATTTTGCCGGAGCGATCGGCTGGGATTCTGTCAATCTCTTTTTCGCACCCTACCTCACGGAGATGTCCGATAGAGAACTGGAACAATTGGCCCAGATGATGATTTTTGAATTTTCTCAGCAGGCCGTCGCCCGAGGGGGCCAGGCGATCTTTACCGATCTCAATCTCTATTGGGAGGTTCCCAAGCATTTTGAGAATGTTCCCGCGATCGGGCCCGGCGGGGAACTGACAGGAAAGACATACAGCGACTACATCAAGGAATCCCAGCGCTTTGCCTGGGCCCTTTTTGACGTTTTCCAGGGAGGGGACGGATCCGGAAGGCCCTTCTTCTTCCCGAAGCCCCTCGTCCACATCACCGAGAAATTCTTCAGGACACCCGGCCATATGGATTTTCTCCACCACATCTGTGACGTGGCATCCGAAAAGGGCAATACCTATTTTGTCTTCGACCGCGGGGAGACGGCCAAAATCTCGGAATGCTGCCGGCTGAGCTTCAAGCTGGAACAGACCGACCTCGAGGATGCCCGGGAGCCCTGGAAGATGCGTTACTGTGCCCTCCAGAATGTCACGCTCAATCTTCCGAGAATCGCTTATCTTTCGAAAGGAGAAGATACTCTGCTCTTTTCCAAAATCACCGAGTTCATCGAGATGGCTGCCAGGGCTCACCAGGAGAAAAGGACCTTCATTGAAAAACTTCTCTCTCTTGGGGAAAAGGGTCCGCTGGCACTGCTGGCGATGGATCGGGACGGGACTCCTTATCTGAGGATGCACCGGGCCAGCTTCTTGATCGGGATGGTCGGCCTCAATGAACTCGTTCAGATTCATACCGGCCAGGAGATGCATCAATCAAGAGAGGCTTTTAAATTCGGGCTGAAGGTGATCGCCCATATGAAGCTCATGGTGGAAAAGTTCAGCGAGCGTTATGGCATGCGCTTCGTTCTGGAACAGACTCCGGCGGAATCGACGGCCTACCGCTTTGCCAAATTGGACCTCAAATATCATTCACCGAAGTCGGGGCATATCGTGAAGGGAGACATCTCACGGGGGGAGGTCTACTATACGAACTCCACTTATCTCAACAACGCAGCGGTGCTCAACCCGATTGAGCGTGTGAGACAGGAAGGACTCTTCCATCCCCTGATCGAAGCAGGTGCATTGACCCACATCTGGCTGGGCGAGGCAAGGCCTTCCAAGCTGTCATTGGCCAATTTCGTGATCAAGACTTTCCAGAAGACCCAAAATGATCAGATCGCCTTCTCGCCCGAGTTCACCACCTGTAATCTCTGCCATCGGACGAGCCGGGGCCTTCGATCCTCCTGCACTTACTGCGGCTCGGAAGATGTTGACGGCATCACCCGGATCACTGGCTATTTCACCAAAGTCTCCAGCTGGAATAAGGGAAAGATTGGAGAACTCCGTAACCGGTACCGGAACCAGGCCTTCCTGGAAGAGAAGGAAGAAGGGATCGCGCTCAAAGCATAATGAATGCTGAAAATAGTTATTAAGTCATCCGTCATTAAGTCAATGAATGACCAATGACTCAATGACTGAATTTTTCTTTAATGGAGGAGGAGGGAATGGGATCTATAAAAATTTTCATCAAAGCGAAATGCCCCAAGTGTCCGGCAGTCAAGGAGATCGGAACGGAGTTGAAAAAGGAGGGTATCCCGGTTTTTGATTACGATTTGGACACCATCGATGGTCTGGCCGAGGCCTCCTTTTACAGCATCCTCTCGACCCCCTCCCTCATCATTGAGGATGAGGAAGAGAGAGAGATTCGAAGTTGGAGAGGAGTGGTTCCAACCCTCCAGGAGGTGAAGGAGCACTTCTTCGGGGGGCTTTCCTGATCGAAGAGCTGGATCTGCCAACAGGTCGAGATGAACATCGAGATCAAAGGATTTTTAGAGACCTCCTTCGTGGATTGGCCAGGGCGAATTTGTTCTGTTCTTTTTCTGCCTTACTGCAACTTCCGCTGTCCTTACTGCCATAACCACCTTCTTGTTCTCCATCCGGAGCAATATCTTTCGATCCCCTTCGATGAGATTCTTTCCCGGCTCCGCTCTTTTGAGGGCTGGATCGACGGCGTTTGCCTCACAGGAGGAGAGCCTACTCTTCATCGGGATCTTCCTGCCCTGATCGAAGAAATCAAAGAGCATGGTTTCTCAGTCAAACTCGATACCAATGGTTCAAACCCACTGGTATTGGAGAATCTGATCGAAATGGGAAAGGTAGACTTTGTTTCCATGGATGTGAAGGCTCCCTTGGATCCTTTCAGTTATCGCCGCTCGACCGGCCTTGCGATGGACCTCAATCCCATTCTAAGGTCGATCGAGATCCTGAAGAGAGCAGCGGTGGAGTATGAATTCCGGATGACCGTCGTTCCAGGGCTTCATCAGAAGGAAGACATCCAAAATTTAAGTTCTCAGCTGGGGGCCGGCAAACGATTCATTTTGCAAAACTTCAATTCCGAAAATCCATTAGACCCTTCTTTGAAAAAGACCCTCCCTTATGATTTGAACGTATTGAAGGAGATGGAAAGAGAAGTACAAAGAATGATATAATGAGCATGGGTGCCAAGCTTGATTTTTTCCATTATAAATACCAAATTTCAAGCACCCATAGTGAAGCTCCCCGGCCACAGGCCGGGGCTTCCCGGAAAGGTATCATCGTTCAT
>JBHGBJ010000148.1:0-3786 GCA_041947025.1 Thermodesulfobacteriota bacterium | reverse complement strand
AGGGGAGGTTACGCAGGGAGAAACAGAACGTTTCGACCGTAGTGACCGAGTCCTGCCCGAGGAGCCAGAAAAAATTCTAATGATTTCAATTTGTTAACAATCTAACTCGGAGTTTTTTTCGAACCATTGGACATTAGTGCTGAAGGCGAATTGGCAATGATTACAGTCAATTCGCCTTTTTTATTCATTCTTTATAGATTTTTTTTTAGAATGGCACGACGTCGAATTTTCTTGATGACAAAGAAGGGTTTCATGGATAAAAATACCAGCAAATACTAATATATGCTGGTATTTTTATCCTATGAGGAATTCAACGAGGAAGTCATACCAAGACACTTTCGAGAAAGCAAAAAGGATCTTCCGTAACCGAGGAGGTATGCTGAAAACAGGAGAGGCCCTCAGGGGATACTCCTTACTTGACAAGGCCAGCTTTCTTGGATGATCCCACAATGTCAGCCGATTGATTTTGAACTATTCCTGAAACCTCTACATCTACTCTTTATTCCCATCAATCGCTAAAAGCTTCATCCAGTAATCGATCTGAAACTTCAGGGGAGATTCCTAAGGCGGCCATCACAAGATGTTCTTTTGCCAAATCATCCTCCGTCCCCACTTCCTTGGCCAAACGTCCTATTGCTGTAATCACATCAAGTGATGGTATGGGAATATTATTTATCCCCGAGACGTCTACTTAAAACCGATTTTGATCAGCAAAAGACCCCAAGATATTGTTCTGCTCGTTTGAAGCGGGCTGTCCGGATTCAATATGATCAGTAACGTGGGTAATCTCTTCTTGGTACCTGAAATCTTCGATAGGGGTGTCCTTTAGGGCCTGTCTCATGAAAGAGACCCATATCGGGAGAGCAGCCTGCGCTCCGGTTTCATCTTCACCGATGGAACTCTTGTCATCAAAGCCCACCCAAACCGAGGTAAGCAGAGAAGGGGTATATCCAATGAACCAAGCGTCGGTAAAATCGCCAGCGGTGCCGGTTTTTCCAGCCACAGGTCTTCCAAGGACTTTCGCCCCCTGGCCCGTGCCACTCAGGACGACATCCTGAAGAAGATCATTCATCAAAAATGCATTCTGCGGTGAGAGGACCCGTTCCTTTTGTACAGGAGCAGGGTTCTCCGGTACTTCTTCTTCCTCATCCCCCTCTTCTGTTTCAACGTAGGGGCCGTTCTCTTCGAGGACTTCCCCGTTCATGGTTACAATCTTTCTGATAAAAATCGGCTTCACCCGTTCCCCTCCGTTTGCAAAAACACAGAAAGCTGACGTCAATTCAAGCATCGAAACCTCTGAAGTACCAAGAGCAATGGAGAGATTTCTTTTCATCGGAGATTCGATGCCAAATTTCTTGATGAATCTCAAGGCGTAGCCGATCCCGATGTCCTTGAGTATCTTCACCGTGACAACGTTTCTTGAGTGGGCTAGGGCATCCCGAAAAGTAATCTCCCCTTTGAATTTCTTATCATAATTCCCTGGAGCCCAGTAAGTGCCATCATCATTGGCATATCTCACAGGGGAATCTGTCAATATCGTGGAAGGAGCATATCCTTTTTCAAGAGCTGCGGCGTAAATAAAAGGTTTGAAAACGGACCCGGGTTGCCTCTTTGAGGAAACGGCACGGTTGAACTGGCTTTCTGTAAAATCCCTACCCCCAACCATTGCTTTCACGTATCCGGTATGAGGATCGAAGGAGAGCAGTGCACCCTGAACAAGGGGTTCCTGCTCCAAGGCAAATACAGGGAGTTGATCCTCCGTCGAGGATTCTTTGATCCTTAAATGGACTACATCACCAGGCTTAAGAAGGTCTTTGACTTCTTTGATGCCAAGATTTGACCTTGCCGTGGCCCAACTCGTCTCAGAGTAAGGAAGAACTCCCTTGCGGCCCTCCACCCAGACCCAATAGAGGCTTTTTTGATCGTCTCTTGAGAGGATAACCCCTTCAAGGAGTTGACCGCTGCGAAGGGGGAGCAGGGAATCCGTCTTTCGGCTCAATAGTTTCCTTACCTCCTTTGAAGAAAGGGATCGAATCGGTCCCCGGAATCCCTGCCTTTTATCGAGTTCTCTTAGCCCCTGTTCAAGAGACCTCTGGGCCGCTCGCTGAAAAGACAGGTTTAGGGTGGTATAAATTCTCAATCCCTCGTGGTAGATCTTTTCCTTTCCGTATTTCCTTTCCACCTGTTGACGAATTAACTCGCTGAAGTAAGGAGCTTTGCTGAAAAGGGCGCCTTCTTTCGGCTGTACCTTAAGCGGGAGCCGAAGAGCCCGGTCCTTCTCGTCCTTGGAGATGAAGCCCAGATCGAGCATGCGGGTGAGCACGTAGGCTTGGCGTTCTTTCGCTTCCTTCAAATTGCTGACCGGCGAATAGCGGCCGGGAGCTTTCACCAGTCCAGCAAGCATTGCGATCTCAGCCAGGTTAAGGTGTTCGACACGCTTATTAAAATAGCTCTCACTGGCAGCTTCAATTCCATAGGTGCCATTTCCCAGATAGATGTTGTTGAGATAGAGGAAAAGAATTTGCTCCTTGGTCAGGTTTTTCTCCAGACCGAAGGCAAAAGCAACCTCTTTCAATTTTCTCAGAAGACTTTTCTTAGGAGTGAGGAAGAAGGTCTTTACCGTCTGCTGGGTGATCGTGCTTCCTCCCTGAACAATCCTTCCCGCAAGTAAGTTCTTCAACGTCGCCCGGGCAATGCTCTTGGGCTCAACCCCGTTATGTTTGAAGAACCCTGCGTCTTCTGCGGCAACAAAGGCTTGGACCAAAATCTTGGGGATTCTTTCATAGGGGATAGGGATTCGGTTGTCCATCAGAAATTTTGCCACCACTTCATCATCTTCCGAGTAGACAACAGAGTAGGTATTGATGTGACGGTCTTTAAGTGGCCTGAAATCCGGCAGAGAGTGAGAATAATACGCAAAGAGCAAAGCACCGGCAGCAATAAGGGATAAGATTGACAGAGTGAAGGCGGAGACGAAATAGATGGCGACTCCCCTCAGCATCTTCTCCTGTCCGTCTAAGGATGATCGCCCGTACTTTCCGTAAAACCTGATCATTGACTTTTTGATCCTCTGCGCCATCTATTGGTCCATTCATCGATCTGTCATTTCTCCGGCTGGCTAACACTGAGAACCTGACCGATGGCCGGGATAAAGTCTTTCTTCCTGGAAAGCACCCGAGGCACGGTGCAACTATCATGCTCTACTTTCACATCGAATGCCCGTTCGACTATCCACGTGTCACCCTTTAGCAAGATGCGTTCACCGCCCTCTCCCAAGTGGTTTGTGACAAGAAGGGCGACAAGGTCGTAACCACGGGTCATGCGGAGGTTCTCAAGTTCGGCAAGGAGCTCCTTCTCACGCATCTCGATATCTACCCAGTCCAGAGACATTACCTGGCTGATTCCGAGTTTCTTCCCGTCAATCAGAAACTCTTTAAAATCTCCGGCGATAAGCTCCGCCGCGCTCTTGCCGCGAATATTTGCGCTCGCGTGAAGCAATTCCCGTCCATAGGAAGCACTATCTACCCCGGCGATCTCAGCCAAACGGTGCGCGGCCTGGCGGTCCCGGTCGGTGGTTGTCGAAATGGTCAGAAGCATAGTATCCGAAAGAATGCCAGAAAGAAGAAGTCCAGCAATCTCCTTCGGTATGTGTATTTGATACAGAAACATTGTCCCCGTAATGACCGTGCAGGTACTCCCGACAGGATCGTTGTAGACGTAAATAGGAGCGACGGTCGATATATCACCAACCCTGTGGTGGTCGATAATCTCCAGGATCTCTGCCTC
>JBHGBJ010000147.1:0-3858 GCA_041947025.1 Thermodesulfobacteriota bacterium | reverse complement strand
CCTATTTTCCGACCACAATCTCTTTTTCTCTTGACAACAGGAGGCCTTATAAGTGTTATATGAGTTTTCTGTTTTTGGTTTGGAGTGAGGATTGAATGGGAATGGATGGTTTTCCGTTAGCACGAGCCGGGATGTTAGCCCAGTTGCGTGGGGCATTCCCTGTCTTCGTTTCGCCGGTTTCGGTGGATCGTTTCGGCGCAACCCAAAACGACTGCCCAACCTCTGCCGGTTAATATAGCCAACGGGGTACGCCATCCATTCCCGTTTTTGTAGTTTCAGTATTGTATCATATTTCTTTTGCATTTAACAATTATTGAACTGCATGTATGATTATGTAAAACTCTATAAAGAATGATTGTTTTTGTCAAACAAAATTTTACAGATTTACAGGATATCCATATGCAAACAGATTATTCTATCTTCCTGTTATTAAAACATTTATTATTTAGGGGTATGGAGTGTGAATTCCAGTGATATGAAATAATTTGTTTGGATATTAATGTTATATTGCATATAATTAAATCCTAAAAGTTGTTATTTAGAGGGAAAATGGAAGGAAAAAACGATAGGGTTGGGGATTTTGAAGAGTTTCTTTCGAAGTTAGGGACTGTTCCTAAGGATAAGATCAAGTTCCACATCCACTGGGTGCGGCGATTTCTCAAGTTTAACAACTATCAACTCGAGAATATCAACTCAGCACGTGTCTCCCAATATCTCGACTCCCTTGATGCTGATGAAAAGATTGCGGATTGGCAGGTCAAGCAGGCGGCCGATGCGGTTATCCTCTATGTTGAAGAATACCTCAAGAGGTCATTACAACAACTCCCTCCGCAAGCAAAGGATTCCGCGACAGAATCTACCGACCCTCAAAAGTCTATTCAATGGAAACAGATCACGGAGGAGGCGAAAAACGCTATTCGTCTCCGGCACTTTTCTTTAAGTACCGAGAAAACCTATCTCGGATGGATTGCACGTTTTAAAACTTTCTTGAAGGATCGTGATCCACATCTTCTTGAAGCCAATGATATGAAAAAGTATCTGACCCACCTTGCTCTTTATGGCAGGGTTTCTGCTTCGACGCAAAATCAGGCGTTCAATGGACTCTTATTCCTGTATCGCAACATCTTGCATAAAGAAGTGGATGATCTGACATCTGTGCCAAGGGCAAAACGAAAGATGAATTTACCCACAGTTTTGAGCCGAGATGAAGTCAAGAGCCTTCTATCTTATCTCGACGGCGTGTTTCTCCTGATGGGACAGTTGATGTATGGGTGTGGGCTTCGGCTGACGGAGTGCCTTCGATTGAGGATAAAAGATGTCGATTTCGAAAATAATCTCCTCATGGTCCGTTCCGGCAAAGGGGAGAAAGACCGGGCTCTGATGATACCTGAGAAGACAAAAGAAGGACTTTCAAAACATGTGGCCTCTCTTAAGGAGATCCATGATCACGATCTGAAGATGGGTTATGGGGAAGTCTCACTTCCTGATGCTATGGAAAAGAAATATCGTAATGCTCCAAAGGAATGGGGCTGGCAATGGGTGTTTCCATCTGAGAAATTGTCCGTTGATCCACGAAGTGGAAAGGTGATGCGCTGGCACATTCATCCTTCTGCCATTCAGCGTGCTGTAAAAGAAGCTGTCCTGAAGGCAAAAATACCGAAAAGGGCAAGTTGTCACACGTTGCGTCACAGCTTTGCAACGCACCTTCTTGAAGCGGGCCACAATATCAGGACGATTCAAGAGCTTTTAGGCCACAAGCACGTGAATACAACGATGATTTACACGCATGTCATACGCAGGAAACCTTCTGAATTAAGGAGCCCATTGGATGGCTTGTGAAAGGGGCAGTCCAGCCTGACTTTCAAGAATAAATTTTAACCCATCGGTTTGAGGCCTACTTTTCGCAGATTATTCCAGAATCTTTTTCAGGGTTTCTTCGGCCTTTCTTCCCCTCGGCCCTTCTCCCGGAAGATAGAGCATCACCCCCTTGCCGCTCCTGACAGGAACGATCTCGATCCTTCCTTCTGATGCCATCTTGGTCGTAAATTCAATGGGATCTTTGTTGAACTGCTTCCGGAAGGCTTCGTTGAACCCGCTGAAAACGCTGTGGATCCCCTTGTAGGGATCTTTTCTCAATTTCCTTATTCCCTCGATAACAAACTCCTCTTCGGAAATGGATTGGCTTTCGGAGCCCATGATCAACCGGATGACCTCTTCCACTGAAGGCCTTTTCGGGGCTTCCCCTGGCAGAAAGAGCATGACTCCTCCCTTAAAGGGCCTGGTCTCTATCTTTCCCTCGGCGGCCAATCTGGAGGTGGCCTCGACCGGATTGGTTCCGAAATACTTCCGGAAGGCTTCATTGAAGCCGCTGTAGACGCTGTGGATGCCACGGAAGGGATCTTTTCTCAATCTCTTTATTCCCTGGACGACAAATTCTTCCTCGGTCATCTTCCTTTCTTCTTCTGCCATAGGCACCTCCATTGCCGGGGTAAGGGTGAAAAATTAAAATATTTTAATCCAATTTTAATCTTCCTCTAATTCGAATGGTGTATATTTTATCTCAAATAAAAGAAAAAACTCTTTTCTCCTCTTTCCTCTAAAAAATCCACCGAATTCAATGAATCGGTGGATTTTTTATTTCCCTTTCATCCCATCCCGAAGTTCTCGGGCAAGGAGCTCCACGGTACCCCTTGTCCCTCCTGCCAGTTTCTTTCGCCACTCTCCTTCGGTCTCAAACCGTCCCTCCCCGATCCGGTCACCCCAAGGATCGATCGATTCCCGAATTCCAAAATGGTCGAAGGGATCATTCTTCAACTCTTTAGATCGGGCCATCACATCCGGACTCACCCGGATAAAGGCCCGGAGAGCTGCTCCGGTCTTGATACTATATTTTCGGCCTGCCCATGCCTTCGGGAAGAGGGCTTGAATCGCCTTAAAGTAATTCAAAAAAAATCGCTTCCCATTTTGTTCGAATTCCTTGAACCGGTTCATCCCTCCGATCTTCTCGATATTGCTGAAAAGGTCGACCATCTCATCGGCGAGGGAAGCCTGAGAGACTCGCCCCTTCCCCACACCCAACACCTTAATGTCACCCCGTAATGGAGAATCCTCATCTTCATTGAGCCGCCGAATGATGTCATGGGCCAAGGCCTGATGGAGGTCGGCATAGAGCCGTCTGCCGGACAGGGAGATCAGATGAGAGGGATTGAGCCTCGTATGCTTGGCGTTGATCGTAACGAAAAGCTCGACGGTTTGCCGGGGATCTAACGTATCGAAGACGACGGCAGGGACGTCAATCTCCAACTCTTTCCCCATTTGGGCGCTCAAGGCCAAGAGCCGGTGCTGACCATCGAGACACCGCATGATCCCGGGATCCTCAGGAATCTGAAGCATCCCAAGGTTGGGATTCTTCCCGATCGGGGAGAAATTGAGGCGTCTCTCCGTAATCATGATCACGGCTCCCGGGATCGCAGGCAGGTTCTGCGCCTCCTGACAATCGAGATAATATTGAACCAATTCTCGAATCTTTTTTCGAATCATCGGTCTTTGAAAGGCAGCCTCGCTCCGGGCGATCCGTTTCTCCAGCACCTCCCAGTTGATCGCCAATGTCTTGGCGGTTTTTCGTTTTTTTTCTCCTTCCTCCATGGCCGGGTAATTCAATACCTCGAACTTCACCAATTTCTGAATGTCCCCGGAGGTAAAAGAGGTCTGATAGAATTCCACTCCAAATTGCCTCACTTTATGGGCTGGAACACTAATCACGATCAACCACCTCCTTAAACTTAACCTCAGCATGCACTCAGTGTTTAAGTATTATAGATATCAAAATTTCTCCGTCTAAACAAGCGATTTTTAGCC
>JBHGBJ010000146.1:0-3990 GCA_041947025.1 Thermodesulfobacteriota bacterium | reverse complement strand
AAGTGACTTAATAATGCAGATGTTTTTCCTAAGGTCAGTTTTTTGAAAATATGGGAGGTGTCCCTAAATGAAAATAGGAGTGCTTTCGGATACTCATTTAAGAGAGCCTCATTCTGAATTCAGGAAGGTGATGGAATTCCATTTCAGAGATGTGGAAAAGATCCTTCATGCAGGGGACTTTGTGGGGTGGAGTGTGGCAGAATATCTCATGAGCCTGAAAGAACTCATCGCCGTCTGTGGAAATATGGACCCACCGGAGATACGAAAAGCTTTTCCCCATAAGAAAATGATCGAGCTGAAAGGATTCAAAATCGGTTTGATCCATGGAGGAGGGGCTCCATTTGGGATAGAATCACGCATCCGGGAGGAATTTGGTGACGTGCATGCGATTGTCTACGGCCATACCCATACGCCAGCCAATCATCAAGTAAAGAATGTTTTATACTTTAATCCGGGCTCTCCCACACGGCCTTTTGATGATCGAGGCACCTTCGGTATCTTACGTATCGGAGAGAAGGTCGAAGGCGAGATCATCAAGATTTGAGATTGTGTGGTTCGAAAGCTTCCATCCGACTGGACTTCTGTATAGTCCTCCTTCTGAACGGATCTCCAACTTCTACTTCTTCAGCTTCTCCAGCTCCTTTACGAGATCCTCAAGTGGAGGCCTCTTGTTGATATCATGGACGTCGATATAACGAATGATTCCCTTTTTATCAATGACAAACAGGGCCCTTTCGGAGACTCCATTGGAGCGCAGCACTCCGTACTTCTTGGCGACTGCGCCATGGGGCCAGAAGTCGGAGAGGACGGGGAACCAGAGCTTTCCCATCTGGTTGGTCCATGCAAAAAGGGTCGGGGTGTTGTCGACCGTAATCCCAAGGAGGATCGCATCATTTTGATCAAAGATATCCTTAATGATGTTATAGCCCGGCCACTGATCTGAACAGACAGGCGTCCAGGCTGCAGGGACAAAGGAGAGAACCACATTCTTCTTGCCCTGGTACTGTTTCAAGGAAATCTTTTCTCCCGAAATCACTGAGAGGGCGAAGTCAGGAGCCCGGTCTCCAACTTTAAGTTTCAGGACGCTGTCAATCGGTTTGAGGGTTCCGACCTGATAAATATTCTCTTTGTATGCCTCCGAAATGGCGTGGGCAATGGAGATCGAGGCAAAAACTGAAAGAACCCCCATGATCCAGATGAAACGGATTTTCTTTTGCATGTCTTGTCCTCCTGCAGGAAAGTCCCGGTCCGAGGCCGGGGTCTCTCTAACTATGATGACCCTACCTGGAAGTAAAGTCTCACTTGAGTCCGGAAGCTTTAAGGACCAATTCCAGAAATGGTTCAGCCCCCGGGAAATTCCCTAACTGGGTGTGAAGAATCTGGTAAGTTCTATCGGCATTAATCTTGGCAATAACAAAGTAAGGAGTTCTCGGCTCCCCCCAGATCTTGTGGACGACGAAATCCTTGTCCGGGAAAAGAGGAAAAGGAACCTGATATGTCTTCTTGAAGACTTCCACTTCAAAGGGAGTATTCCCGGCGCCAATACCGATCATCTTGATTTTGTTCTTGAGGGCCGGGTCCTTTTCGATGAGTTGGTAAAGTTCGTTGATTTTGGGTGCGTCTGCCTGGCAATAGGGGCAATACATACTGAAAATCTCAATCAGCACTAAGTCCGCTTTGATCTGCGGGATTCTGAAGTTGCCGGAACCCGAAAGCCCCAGATAGTTCTTCTCCTCAGGGCTATTGGGGATGGCGAGATTGGTCTTTTGTAGCAGATCCTCCTTTGCCGGAGGCACGTCGGCTGCCAGTGAAGCAGAGAAAAACAGCCAAAACAGCATTCCGATCATCGATGAAGATGTCAAAATTCTTTTCATTCTTCTTGCCCCCTTTCGGAACAGGTTTTCTCAAAGTATTTAGCAAGACGCCTCTTCAGGCAGTGTTTTTCCAAACCCTTTACCAATTCTCAGCCAGTAGCTCAAAATAGGCCTGCGGATGGGCACAGGCAGGACACAGGGAAGGTGCCTCCTTCCCTTCGTGGAGGTAACCGCAGTTCCGGCACCGCCAGACCACAGACTTTTCCTTCTTGAATACCTTATCCTTTTCGACATTGGCAAGGAGACCGAGATATCTCCTTTCGTGTTGCTTCTCAGCGATCGAAATCGCCGAGAAGACCTTGGCAATTTCTTCAAATCCTTCGTCCTTTGCGATCCCGGAAAAAGAAGGATACATCTCGGTCCACTCATGATGTTCTCCGGCCGCAGCTGCGCGAAGGTTTTGGGCTGTGGCACCAATGACCCCGGAAGGGAAGCTCGCTTGAATCTCCATATCGCCTCCCTGGAGGAACTTAAAAAATCGCTTGGCGTGTTCTTTCTCCTGGCTGGCCGTTTCTTCAAAAATATCTGCAATCTGCATATAATTCTCTTTCCTTGCCTCGCTGGCGAAGTAGGTATAGCGGTTTCGCGCCTGGGATTCCCCAGCAAATGCCGTCAGGATATTTTTTTCTGTCTTCGTGCCTTTCAAATCCATCCCGGTTCCTCCTTTTTCATCTTCATAATAACCTCCATCTTAATGACCGAAGGGCTAATTATCAAGCATTAAATTGTCCTTTCCTTCAAACACACAATCGTGGCACCCCATGAGCCAGATTCCGGTGGGGCCAATTTGAATGACTCAACGAGAGGGCTCTTCTTGAGGATGGAGTGGACGATGTTCATCTGTACCCCTTTTCCTTTTCCATGGATGATCCGAATCTGTTTGAATCCCTTCTTTTGGCATTCCGAAAGATATTCCTCCAAAAGGGAAGGAATCTCTCTCGGTGAGAAAGTGTGGAGATCGATCCAATCCTCGATGGGGACACGAACAACCATAAGCTAAACCCTTTGTCGCGTCGTACCAGAGTCAAATAGTCGATCAGCCAAACACGATCAGACTACGGGACGAATAGACCATGAGACGACTTCTTGCTGACTTCGGCTTCACAACTCCTTCCGGACCATCTCGAAAATGTTGTGGAACATGGGTCTTGTGAGCTTTCCGGTCTGGGTATTTTGCTGGCTGGGATGATAGGTCGTAATTAAAGTTCGGAGTTCGGAGTTCGGAGTACGGAGCGAATAAACCTTTCCGTGGCCAAAGGATAAAGAAGGAATTTGAAGACCTTTGAGTCTTAAAGATTTCAGGGTCTGTGTGAAAGCGATCTGTCCCAATGGCACAATGATCTGAACGTTCTCCAAGAGATCGAGTTCTTTTAGCAAGTAGGGCCGGCAGTTTTCTATTTCCTCGGGTAAAGGTCTGTTCTCTGGCGGGGCACATCGAATCGTTGCCGTAATATAGCAATCTCTCAAGGCGAACCCGTCGTCTCGATGGGAGGAATTGGGTTGATTGGCAAAACCGAATTGATAGAGAGCGCCAAATAGCCACTCGCCACTTCGGTCGCCTGTAAACATTCGACCGGTCCTGGTTCCGCCATTGGCCGCGGGAGCAAGTCCAACGATTAGAACCCGGGCTCCCGGGTCTCCAAAACTGGGAAGAGGTCTTGACCAGTAGTCCCAATCGAGATATCTCTTCGGTTTGCGACTCGAAATCTCTTTAAGATAAGCGACCAGCCGAGGGCACTTACGGCATCGGATCACTTTTTCTTGCAGGCGCTCCAACTCTGTTCTTGGTTTCATATCCGATCTCTTAGCCATTTACTGAATGGATTAACAGAATAGGGAGAGTCAGGTCAAGTCCTTATTTTCAGAGAACAACCACGGCATTTTCAGGCAGAGGATTTTAACCAACAGGTCTTGGTTCCTTAGAAAGATAGGGTCTGCTTATCCACAAAATACAGGGTTCACCCCATTTTTTCTTTGCCCTGCTTATGTTTGAATGTCCGTATCGTTTAGTTTTGTTATCCAGTCTAATCAGGTCGTCCATTGTCTCTTGGGAAAGGAGAATCATGATGTGCATGACGAACGGAGAAAAGAAGATTGGAATGGTGTGTACGGTTGT
>JBHGBJ010000145.1:0-3995 GCA_041947025.1 Thermodesulfobacteriota bacterium | reverse complement strand
TCAGGGATACGGACTTTATTTTCAACACGTCCCATGATTTTAAGGATCGATTCGATGGGGAGCCTGGATATTTCAGCGGGAAAGAGAGACTCTATCAGGGTACAGCAGGGATTGCAGGGACAACCATTGCAGAGACAAATTTTGTTTACGATCTTCCCAACTACCCTGTCAGAGAATGGAAAGAGAGGGGAGCGGGCGGAAACACCTTTTTTGAGATAGCGGGCAACGTGATGACCTGTCATGTCTCGGAGTTTCCTGTCGGAACCTATAAGAAAGCCCATCGCCACGGTCCTTCAGCTCACGTCATCATTCTGAAAGGGAGCGGTTACAGCCTGTTCTGGCCGGAGGGTTCTCCCATTAAGAGATATGACTGGCGCGAAGGAAGCATGATGGTTCCTCCGGATCGCTGGTGGCATCAGCACCTCAATACGGGGAGAACGCCGGCCCGTTATCTTGCTCTTCATGGTATGAGAAGCCGGAAATTCGGCCTGGGGATCAAAGTGTATGAGGTGGGCAAGAACGTTCGGGCAGGCGGTGACCAGATCGAGCCTGAAGATGAGGCCCCCGAGATCCGGGAAACATTCGAGAAAGAACTCGCAGCATCAGGAATTGAATGCAGGATGCCCTTGTGGCGTAAGAAAGGGTAACTCGGGTTTTTCAGTCATTCAAAAGAGAAAGGAGTATCATCATGGGAAGCGCAGTCAGCAGAAGGAAGTTCTTAGAGATGATGGGCCTTGCCGGATTGGCTTCAGGCATGCCTTCTTTTTTGTCAGTTGATCGAGCAACAGCCAAGGAGGTTTATCCTTCCAGCCGGATCACTTTTGTTTGCGGATCTCCACCGGGAGGTGGGAGCGATCTGGCCGCTCGGGGGGTTGCCACATTTCTGCCCCAGTATTTGAAAGAAGTTTCATCGAGCGCAAAGGGGGGAGAGATCGTTGTTAAGAATGTTCCTACTGCCAGTGGAATGAAAGCCCGGACCACCGTTTATAATTCCGACCCCGATGGCTACACAATTGGAGATTTCATCCAAGGGTATCTCTTCGATTATACCTTTGGCTCAGACAAACCGTCATTCGATGTGAAGAAGTTCACCTGGCTTTTCGCCAGCAATATGGCCGTGTACGTACTGGTCAGCCGGAAGAATGGTCCCGCCACCTGGGAGGAGATGCTCGGTGCCGCTAAGAAAGAGCCCTTGAGGTGGCTCGCCGGCTCCTATGCTTCCTCCATGCATATCAATTCAATCTGGGTAAAAGAGGTGGTCGACATCCCGGCCAGATTTCTCACGATTGCTGGCGCCTCTGGTGTGGTCAGCAGTTTGATCCGGGGAGACGGAGATGTGACCATGATTCCCATCGATTCCGCCAAGGCGGTAATCGATTCCAAAGATGTAAATGTGCTTGCAACGTTCACAGAGAAAAGGTATTACCCAAATGCCCCAACCATTATCGAAAAAGGGTATCCGCAATTTCTCCCCCATGTAAATAGTGCCCGGCTCGTCATGGGGCCGCCCAGTATGACCCCCGAAGCAAAAGAGATTTTGATCAAAGCAGTCCAGAAGATGTACGGAGACCCCAAGTATCAAGCTTATTGCAGAACCTTAGGAAGCATTCTCTTCCCCATGGTCGGGAAGCAGGTGGACGAGGCAATCGCCAACCGTATCAAACTTTACCAGGACCTCGCCCCGATTTTGAAGAAACATATGAAGTTTGGTTGAGAGAAGGAGCGATGGGAAATGGATCAAGCATCTGAGACCGATAGATTTCGGTCGGGGACGAAAGAGGTCAGGGAACTGCGGGAAGAGCTCTGGATCCTCCTCCCGATCTTTCTCCTTTCGGCTGTACTGTTCATCGGGAGTTTCAGCTATCGATTTGAAGCAGCCATGGTGCCCATCTTTATGGGTGCAATCGCTCTTCTGTTTTCCGGCATGCGCCTCTTCCACGTCCTTTTCCCGCGGAGCAAAATCGGTGAGTTCAAAGAGGAAGGGCTTGGAGGGGAGTTCGAGACCCTGAAACAAAAGATCAAGGATGACCTGCACATAGCCCATGGGAAAGAGACTACTCCTGAGATGGCCTTCGGGAAGGAAGCAAAAGCCTTCGCCGGTCTCCTGGGCTGTTTCCTGGTTTTTTTCCTCCTGGGTTACCTCGTAGGGACCTTTTTTGTGATCGTGGGGGCCAGTTACTATTATGGCTTCAAAAAGAAAGGGACCATTTTGATTAGTCTGATCATCATGTATTCCATTGTTTATGGAATCCTCTATGAGCTGATGGAAGCCCCTTTGGACTATGGCGTGGTGGGACATTGGATGAAGCCGATTCTGAAATCGTTCCATCTGTTATAGGAAAAGAAAAATGCACGACGTTCTGACTCCTCTGGTGACCCTGTTCCAATGGGGTAATGTTCTATTGATGCTCCTTGGAGTTCTTGTGGGAATGGCAGTGGGAATTCTGCCGGGTATCGGTGCCGTGCAAGCCATGGCATTGCTGATCCCGTTGACCTGGAAGATTGATATCAATCAGGCTTTCGTTCTTCTTGTCTCGATTTACGCCACCTCGAAATTCGGCGGTTCCCTCACCGCTATCTTATTCAACATCCCCGGTGATGCCCCGAACGCGGTAACGCTATTGGATGGTTTCCCTATGGCACAAAAGGGAAAAGCCAAGACAGCGATCGCCGTGTCAGCCACAGTCTCTGTCTTGGGAGGGCTATTTTCCTCAATATCCGTCATCATCTTCATGCCGCTGATGTACCATATGATTCTGCTTTTCGGGCCACCGGAATTTTTCATGTTGGCCATCTTTGGCCTCTCAACGATCGCGGCTGTTTCCGGAAAATCCCTTGCCAAGGGTTTAATGACTGGCAGCTTTGGAGTTCTCCTCGCCACGGTGGGCTACCACCCCATGATCGGGAAGGCTCGTTTCTCTCTTGGGACCATGTATCTTCAGGATGGCATCAATATGTCTGTGATGATCCTTGGACTCCTAGCAATGAACGAGGCCATTACACTCTGGGTTGAAGAAAGCTCGATTGCGGGCAAGGGCATCCCCTTGTCAGGAAGTTATAGAGAAGGATTTGTGGCGGTTTTCAGGAACAAGGGCCTTTTCGCCCGAAGCTCTTTGATCTCCTGGGTCATCGGAATTGCACCCGGTGCAGGCTCGGCCGTGGCAGGATTCGTTGCCTATGCCTCAGCCGTCAAGTCCTGCAGAAACCCGGAGAATTTCGGGAAGGGTGATGTGAGAGGGCTGATTGCGGCTGACACGGCCCTTCATGCCTGTTCTGGCGGGGATCTCCTACCTACCATTACGATCGGCGTCCCCGGGTCAGCGGCGATGGCAATCCTCCTCGGGGCATTTTATCTCCACGGTTTGTCGCCGGGCCCACAGATCGTGAAATATCATCTCCCCATGGTTTACCTGATCATTTACATCATCTTCTTCGCCCACCTGGCAAGCGTCCTGTATGCTCTGGCCTTTGCAGGATACATGGAAAAGTTGACAAAGCTTCAATCGGAGGTCATCTCTCCTATTGTCATCGTCCTGTGCCTCGTCGGCTCTTATATCATTAAAGAAGACTGGCAGGACATGTTGATCACAACGCTCTTCGGCATCCTCGGCTATTATATGAAGAAAAAGGATTATCCTACGATCCCCCTTATCCTGGGGATCATTCTCGGGCCCATTGCCGAAAGGGCATTGTTTGAGTCGTTGACCATCTCCAAGAACGGGATGTGGATCTTTCTGACTCGGATTCCAAGTCTGGTTATTCTCCTCTGCATTGTGGCCGTCATCTTCTGGCCTCATTTCGGGGGCCTGGTCCGGAGAGTGAGGCAGAGAACGTCTGCTGCGGAGGACAGAGGCTAATAATATGCATTCTGGAGGAAAAGAAGCCCGTGAGTGAGGCTTCAGAAGGAGGGAAAGGGGATGACTGAAGTCTTGGTCGAGGAGAGACTGGCCTTCGAGAGATGGGTGGAGAGCGAAGGGATCGATCTGGTACGAGGG
>JBHGBJ010000144.1:0-4067 GCA_041947025.1 Thermodesulfobacteriota bacterium | reverse complement strand
GCGACGGTCGATATATCACCAACCCTGTGGTGGTCGATAATCTCCAGGATCTCTGCCTCTTCGATGCCCTCAACCGCCTGGGAGATCTCATTATGATCAACCAGAATAGCCATCTTACGCACCGGATGCATAAGATCTGTCTTTGTAATGAACCCTGTGAGACGATTATCACTGTCTGCCACGATCACAGATCCGTATTCAGATTCCATGACCCTCTTGCGGACCTCTGATATGGGACTATATAATCCGACGGCGGGACAATTCGTGGTCATAATAGATGAGATAGGCACGGACATGGTCATGAACTGAACCGTGGCAAAGGCTTGATGGGGGGAAGAGATAAGGAGAACACCCTTTTCTTCAGCTGCCGAGATAACATTGTTAGTGATCGGCGTGTTGTCGACCACAATCAAGGCAGAACATCCCAGCCGAATAAGATCGAGCTGGACATCATACCGATCTCCTACGATCAAAACATCACCGGGCTGCAACCTATTTAAAAGCGTGCCCCTTTCCATTGCTGCCATAAATACCCGGCCCGAGAGGCGCTCTATTTGCTTGCTATTCGCAATGACGCGACCGTCCAGGGTCTTAAGTAGAATGTCAAGCTCGATAGGAGTTCTGCTCAAATCGGCAAAGCCGACGCTGTCCACGTAGTGTCGCGCAATGTCTTTGAGTCCGATTATGCCTGCCACCCGTCCCCAACCATCCACCACGGGAACAGATTTAAGACCTTTCTCACGCATGAGGTGTGCGAGAGACTGAACGGAGTCCCGAACACTGATGGAAATCGGGCGTTTCAGATCCAGGTCACTCGCCGTGGCAGCGAGACTTTCTATTTCCGCTGGCACGGGCACGCCAAATTTTTCAAGGACAAAGCGAGTCTCGTGGTTCAGCTTTCCAGCCCGAACGGGAGCGAACACAAATCGCTTATCAGTGATGTTCTTAAAATAGGAATAGGCAATGGCAGAGCACACCGAATCAGTATCCGGCGCCTTATGCCCTACTACATAAACAGTTTTCAATGACTCTTGATTCATTTCTGTCCCTTCCTCTGCATATTATTACGGTGTGCAGCTAATCAGAAAAGTCAAATGGGCCACGAGGCGCGAATGGTTGTCCCATGTCCCAGGGCGGACTCGATAACGAAAGAACCGTCTGAGAATTCGGCCCTTTCTTTCATGCTGCTCAGTCCCAGTCCTCTATTGAAACCATTTGGATCGAACCCTTGGCCGTTGTCTTGGATGGATAATTCAATCATGTGATCTGCTTTTTGAAGAGACAAACGTACCCGATCAGCTTTGCTATGTTTGGCAATGTTGTTGAAGGCCTCCTGCGTAATCCTGTAGATAGCTGTTTTTAACGAGCCGGAAACGTCTTCTTCCCGGATGTTGATCACCGGTTCGAGGGCAATATTTGAATAAATCATCTGAAATTGACGAAGAAACCAACCAAGGGCAGCTAAGATGCCCAGATCGTCAAGGATCGGGGGACGCAAATCCATCTGTATTCTCTTGACTTCTTCGATGCCCTCTTGGATCATCTCAATGAGAAACCGGAGCGATTCTGTCAAGGAATGAACTGGGCTCTGCCCGTTTTGTTTGATAATGTCCTCCATCTTAAACTTAATTGCACTCAAGCATTGCGCGATGCCGTCGTGGAGTTCCCTGGCGAGTCTCTTTCTTTCCTGTTCCTGGGCCATGAGGAGCTGTGAGGAAAGGTACCTGAGCCTTTTCTCCGATGCTTTTAGCGCTTCTTCTGCTTTCTTCCGGTCGGTTATGTCTTCGATGGCGAGGAGAATCATGTGGTTCGCTGCACCGGCGTTATAAATCTGACGAGCGTTGAGAATCATTGTCTTTCGGCCGATGTTCGGGAATTCGTGGTCAACCTCGAAATCGTTGAATTCGGCATTGTTGGGCACAATTTCTTCTAATAATTGCCTCAGCTTCGGGATGTCCCACTGTCGGTTCCCAACTTGGTAAAAGAATCGCCCTACCGTCTCTTCTTGTGCCACCCTGAAGGTCTTGTAGAAGGAGCGATTGGCCGAGATGATTTTGAGATCACGAGTAAGAACCAGAAGAGGTTCCCGGATTGTCTCCACAATGCTCTCTGCAAATCTTCGCACTTCTTCAAAGGCTTCTTCGTCCTCCATATTCCGGACGACGACGTTTGTCATCCCGTCAAGTATACCGTCCGTCCGGTGCTGAGGAATTTCGAATCCTCCTGTCCCAGGATAGTATGCTTCCCGTTGATTCACCGTTGGCTCTATAGTTGATCGAGTCATAATCACCTCCTGTAAACGGTGCCCCCCCCAGAGTCGGAGTTCCTCCACCCCTCATCGGGGCATCGACCGTTCTTTGCTTTCATTTTAGGATCGATACCTGAGTTTAACAGGCGGGACGCCAAATGCCGGGGAGGATCAATGTCCAAGTGAAAGCAACGCATTCTTGCTATTTCTGAAGCGCTTCTAAGACGGCATTGGCGAATTGTTCGGCGTATTTTGAACCTTCAGCTGTTACGAGTTTACCGTCAACCTGCACAGGCTGTGCGGTAAAGGTGGAGCCTTTCGATTCCAGAAAGTCGGCTACTGAACGATCGGCCGTGGCCTTTTTTCCTTTTAGGACTTCAGCCTTGGCAAGAATAGCGGGGCCGACGCCAATAGCGCCTAACACTTTGTATTCCGCATCCTTCGCCAACTTCACCACCTTCTCATGGTCAATGAATCTCCGGGCGCCAGGTCCACCGATAAAAATGAGGGCATCGTAGTCATAATACTTTACGCTATCCACATCGACCGTGGAGCGAGCAGAACCTCCTTTCACTCCCCGGATTTCTCCGATATGGGAAGACCCGGTAGTAACCTTGATACCCTTTGCTTCCAGTACCTTCTTAACCCGGTCATAATCTTCATCGCTAAAGTCCCGTTCTGCGACAACCATCAAAACCTTCTTTTCTGATAAAGCCAAGCTGATCCCTCCTTTCTATTTCCATTCCTGTTCGTCCCTGATCAGCTTATCCCTATAGCCTGTCACATAGGAGCAGAAAGGCCCCAGGCATAATTCAATCTTTCTTCTTGTTTTCCTATCAGGCTTGATCCTCTTCGGGCTTCCTGGAACTGGATCTTTAAACTCCTTGTACCAGGTACAATGAGATGCCCAGTCGTTTTTGACCACGATGGACACATGCTCGTCCACCGCATCGCACTTAACAGTACTGACACATGTGTGCCATTTCGCAGAAGGAATGCCTGGCCCGACTTGATTCATGGCTTGATTCATGGCTTGATTCATGGCTTACCGCCTGGCTTTGTTCTCTTTGGCTGCCCACTTCTTATCCGGCGGTCAGGCACGGGCCATACTCTCCTTGTATCGAAGCAAAGCGCCAATCCTGCCGAGTTGTTCAAGCCCGCATCCCGGAGTAATATAGACAACCTCACATTTCTGATCAATCGCACTGGCCACCGCCTCATCCACGATATTGGGAACCGGTGTTGCAGGCTTTTGGCATGTGGGACATAAGCCCTCTTTAAGACCCATAAATCCACATTTGGAACAATAGACTCCTTCATCGGAAAATCCTTCTTCTACCATAATCATGTGGGCCTTTTTGTTACAAAGGCACGAAAGCGTCTCGTGAATACCCGAAACGCCAAGTCCTGTAGACTTAAGGGCGTTTGCAAGCCGAGAAACAAGCGCCCGGTCTTCCTGCTTCTTAATTTCCCTTTCCAATTCGAGGGTCTTGTCTAGGACTTCTTTTGGATGAGAATCCAAATTCATTCTAAAGGTCCCTTTCAATTTCTTCTTTAAGTAGGGGTGAAGAGACCCCTCAATTTCTGTCAGAATTTCCGGTTTACCGCCCATAAGGAACCAGTCAAATTCTCTTTCACGAAAGTGGATGAATGTTTGTTCAATTACCCCCTTGACATGGGAATGGAGGTGATCATTGATATGGCCCTCGATTCTCTTTTCACTGAGGCCATGCCAACCTGCTTCGCGAACTTTTGGAGGGACATGGGTGTAGATCCCTGACTGCTCCTCTATCTCGCCCATAAAAGTTTCGAACACCCG
>JBHGBJ010000143.1:0-4339 GCA_041947025.1 Thermodesulfobacteriota bacterium | reverse complement strand
ATCGTGGCCTCCCCTCACACGCTGAACGGCCTCTACCTCAACGACCGCGAAACGATCCTCGCCAAAGTCCGTGAGTTAAACGAAGCGATCAGTCAACGGTTATCAGTAAACCAGAGACGCGGGATCGACCAGAAACCAGTGATCAGTGATCAGAAGTCAGTGATCAGTCGCCAGAGAAACCAGAAAGACGAGAGAAACGGTTCTCTAATGACCCGATTACCTAATAACCCAATAACGGATCTTAAAATCCTTCCCGGTTCTGACGTCCGTCTGTGCGAGCATACGCTCCCCTATTTAGACGAAGGAAAGCTGATGACCGTTGCCGATAACAAAAAATATCTCTTCCTCGAATTTCCTTTTCAGGGAGTCCCCTATCAAGCTGAGGAGATCATTTTCCAGGTCATGAGAAGAGGGATTGTCCCAATCATCACTCACCCCGAAAGAAACATCGATCTCGGACAGAGACCGCGCCGGTACTATGAGATGGTCCGGATGGGGTGTCTGGGACAGGTGACAGCCATGAGCTTGACCGGAGGATTTGGAAAAGGGATAAAGCAGCTTGCCGAAAGGCTGGTTAAGAGCAGGCTGATCCATTTTATTGCTTCGGATGCCCATTCGATTAACGGAAGACCCCCCGTCCTTTCGGAAGCGGTTAGGGTAGCCGGGAAATTAGTGGGAAAGGAGGAAGCCCAGAGGATGGTGACCGAGTATCCCGAAGCCATCCTCGATGGCCTCCGGCCGGATGTCCCAGAACCTCTCTCCCCTTAGCAAACCCAAAGGGGAGAGAAAGTTATTAAGTTATTAGGTTAGTAAGTCATTCACCCCAAGGAAGGAGAGTTCTTTGCTTTTGATGACCCATTACTTACTAAGGAGTCCATAATCGAACGGTTGGGTGGCTCAGTCCTGGTGTCCATACGATTATGGACCGATTAGTAATTAATCAATAACTTAGGAGATTATGGTTTCTAAGGAGGCTGCCGGATTAGAGAGGAAAGTTATCCACTCTTTTGAGGATCTTGAGGTTTATAAATTGGCCAGAGAGCTGAGTCGCAAAGTAAGTCAGCTGATAAAGAGATTACCGAAGGAAGAGGAATATAATCTGAGAAAGCAGATGCGGACTGCAAAACTTTCTATGACCAATAACATTGCCGAGGGATTCGGACGTTACCACTATCAAGAGAATATCCAGTTTTGCAGACAATCCAGAGGGTCCATTTGTGAACTGATAGATGATTTTAACGAATGTTATTCTGAAGGCTATATTGATATGGGATATAGAGATGAACTCAAGGGCGACGCGTCTCATTTAATCAAAGTTTTGAACGGCTACGTCGCTTCATTAAAACGTCAAAAGGCAAAATCACTTAATAACCAATAGCTCAATGACGTAGTAACTTAATAACTCAATAACTTAGTAACCTAATAACTCAGTAACTTAATAACTGATATGGCCATGCTGGACGCGCTTACAAGATTCATCCTCCTCGGGCTATTAATTTTTACTCCCATTCCATTTGGCTCAGTGGAAGTCTGGGCCTTTTCGGTGATGGAGCTTGGCATTCTTTTAATGATTATCCTCTGGACCATCCAATCCGGAATAGACAATAGGCAGTCGGTCGTGAATTTAAACTCCGAGCTCCCTGCCCGCCCGGCAGGCGGGCGCATCCCGCACTCCCTGCCCGTCCGGCAGGCGGGCGCATTCGTTTTAGTCTTTCTATGTCTTTTCCTCCTCCTCATTCTCCTCCAGATGGTTCCCCTCCCTTCAGGAATCATTAAGATCATCTCCCCCAACACTTTTGCCTTCCGTAATGCTTTGACCTTTGACCTTTCAGCTTTGAGCTCTCTTCGCGGCTTTGAGCCCCTGCAAGCAGGAGCTTCGAGCTTTCACCTTTCCTTCGTTCCCTTTGCCACGAAGATCGAATTCTTCAAGTGGTTGACACTATCGGCCCTGTTCCTCTTTCTCTTGTCGTGGAGAGATATGAATAAGGAGACGATTCATTTCATCCTGATTATTATGTTTGTCGGCATTGCCGAATCTCTGTACGGGATGTTAGAATTTTTCAGCGGTCACCGCTATATCCTTAATCTGGATGTGAGAACTTCTTCGGTCAGCGGAACCTTTATCAACCGCAACTATTTTGCAGGATATCTCTTAATGGTGGTTCCATTGAGCGTGGGTTATTTCTTTTCCCGGGAGGCCTTTCAAAGAAGTCGGTTCTTGGGCTGGCGCCACTCCCTCTCCTCCCTTGACGGGAAGACGGTGATTGTCGCCTTTGGAATCATCGTGATGATCGTCGGTCTTCTCTTTTCAGCATCGAGAATGGGAATCATGAGCCTCCTCCTCTCCTTCAGTCTGCTCAGCTTCCTCTTCGGAAAGTCTCAAAAAGGGCAGAGATTTTCGAGAGCGGTGGTGTTGATCTTCGGACTGGGGCTGCTCTGGGCTGCATGGATCGGCCTTGACGCAGTGATCAGCCGTTTCTTCAGCGCCTCGGGAAGTTTCGAGGAGCGATGGAAGATCTGGGTCAACACCTTTCAGATCTTCAAAGACTTTCCTCTCTTCGGCACCGGTCTTGGGACGTTCATCCACATCTTCCCCAGATATCGTTCTTTTCACGTCAGAGGCCTTTTCACCCATGCGGAAAACGACTTTCTTCAGCTCCTTTCCGAAACGGGTCTGGCGGGCGTAGGACTCCTTCTCCTCGTATTCGGGTTTCTTTTTTACAGAGCCGTCGTAGCGATTCGTTCCCTCGATCCGAGGGATACGAAGAAGTATATCGGGATCGGCGGTCTCGTGGGTATTCTGGCCCTGATGTTTCACAGCCTTGTCGAAAGAAACATCCAGGTTCCCGCGAACGCCTTTCTCTATACTCTTATTTGGGCATTAGTTTTTAGAATTTCAACCAAAGAAACGAGATAAACGAGATGAGCGAGACAGACCAGATAAACGAGACAGACGAGATGAACGAGAGAGACGAGAAAGACGCTTCCACGCACTGGTACGTCATCCAGACCAAACCGTGCGACGAGCATCGGGTCGAGACCCACCTCCTGAACCAGGAGATTGAGACCTTCCTTCCCCTTGTCGGAGCGCATCAGTACTCCAATGGGAAAATGGTCCGGAAGATTAAGCCCCTCTTCCCGAATTATCTCTTTGCCAGGCTGGACCTTAAGGTTCACTATTACAGGGTGAAATGGACGAGGGGCGTAAGTAAGATCTTGGGAATTGGGACTGGACCGGTCCCTGTTTCGGAAAAAGTGGTTCAGACAATAAGAGAGAAGATAGGAGAGGATAATCTTGTAAGACTGGAAGAGGGATGGAAAGAAGGAGATACGGTTCAGGTCACTTCCGGGCCTTTTAAGGAGCTGATGGGGATCTTTCAGAAAAAGATGTCGGAAAATGGAAGGGTGAGAATCCTGTTGAGCCTGATCGGTGTCGATGTCCCGGTGCAGATCTCCCGATGGCAGATCAAGAGAGTGGCCTGAGCATTAAGAATAACGTTATTAGGTTACTGGGCTATTGAGTGATCAGATTCGTGATTCAAACAAATTGTTAGAATAACTCAATGACGTAATAACCCAATAACCAATTAACGTTAATGATTCACTAACCCAATGGCTTAATAACTCAATGAGTCATCTGGCACAATTCAAGAGGGATCTTGGCCGGAATTGATCAAAATCCGGGACGGCGGAAGCCTGTCTATTTAGACCAGAGTCGCATATCAGGGTACCAACACATCAGTTGGCAGGATACCAGAGTTCCAGGGTATCAGAAAAGCACCGTTTTACCTGACTTCTGATACCCTGATATACTTCCTACTGATAACCTGATGTCCTGATACACTGATTTTTTGAGGCTGATACCCTGATCTCCTGATATGCTTCTTAAACCAAGAAAACGATGAGACTTCTGTTTATTCTTCTTTCGATTATATACGTTGCCATGATCTTCCTTCTGGCTGATTCTTCCGCCGTTTCCCATTTGGAAGGCTTCAACCCTTACAGCCTCCTCCACATCCCTCTTTACGGTATTCTTGCAATTCTTCTGAGTTTTTCTTTTTTCCCTATCAAGCTAAACCAGATAAACCAGATAAACGAGACCGACGAGAAAGACCAGAAAAACCAGATAAACTTTTTTATTGTTGGTATTATCGCCTTAATCGTCGGGATCGCGGACGAAATTCACCAGTCTTACATTCCGACCCGCGATGCATCGGTCCTCGATGTCCTCCTCGATTTCACCGGCATCGCCTTGACTCTCTTTCTCTTCTCCATACTTCTTAAAAAACGAGCAATTACCCAATGCCCCAATGATTAAAAATCGCATATCAGATGATCA
>JBHGBJ010000142.1:0-4359 GCA_041947025.1 Thermodesulfobacteriota bacterium | reverse complement strand
GCCGCATTCATCATCACCTCCACACCGATCAGGGTCATGATCAGGTTTCGGTGTGCCACGAGACAGACGAGACCCATAGCAAAGACGAGGCCTGCAAGCAAGAAGACATGGCCAAAGGGAACGATCATTTAAGTTCCTCCTTGTCATCATTTACCTCCTCACCCTTCCCTTCTTCCCGCTGAGGAGAGGGATGGGGTGAGGGCTTGCCCAACTGGATGATGGCCACCAACACAACAAGGAGCAGGACGGAGACGATCTCAATCGCCAGCCAGTATCTGTCGAACAGGAAATGGCCGAATTTGCGAGGCTGGGCAACCGCCTCTTGGAGGCCGATCCCGGTGCCAGGATCCTTGAAGACCACGGCGGCAGCAAGGGCAAGAAAGAGAACTCCTGAGAGCACGGCAGGTCCCCACTGAGGCAGGATCCCGATCTCTCGGGGCGACCGCTTGAAGAGCATGACCGCAAAGAGAAAGAGGACCATGATCGCCCCTGCATAGATGATCGCCACAAAGGCGGCGAGCAGGGGTGCCCCGAGAAGAAAGAAGAGGGCTGCCGTGGCCAGGAATGCGACGATCAGATAGATCACCGCATGAACCGGCTGCCGCCGGGTTATGGCAAGCCCGGTTGCAACCAGGACGACGATGGCCAGGATGTAGAAAATGAAAGGGTACAAAGCCATTTCACACTCTCAGTTAAGAATTTAGAATTGAGAATTAAGAATCTGTTGATCTTGAATCATAACTCATCCTTCCTGACTCTTAACTCCAAATGATCACGGTCGATTACTCTTCAAATCAATTGGCTTCTCTTCGTTGATATGGGTTCCTTTGTCTCCAACCATGGCCACGCCGGCGTGGCGATAAAAATTATAGTTGCGGTTCTTTCCTCCGTGATTGACCAAGAGGTCCTCTTTTTCAGCCACAAGCTTCAATACCTCATGCTCGCACGTTTCGAAGTGAGGGGTCAATTGAATGGCCAATGTCGGGCATGCTTCCTCGCAGAATCCACAGTAAATGCATCGGGCAAAGTTGATGCGAAACCATCGGGGATAGCGCCGCCCGTCCGCACGCTCGGCCGATTGCATGGAGATGCAGCTCACCGGACAGACCCCTGAACAAAGATAACAGGCTACGCAACGTTCATCTCCGTCCGGGTCCCGGGTGAGGATGATCCTTGCCCTGGAACGAACGGGCAGGGTCCGCTTATATTCAGGGTACTGTTCAGTGACCGGCCTTCGAAAAAGATGTTTGAAGGTTGTCACGAATCCGTTCAACAATCCTTTTAGCCCTTCCATCATCGACTCCATTTCTTTTAAGACTTGAAAGCGAGAATCAATCCGCCCGTGACGATAATGTTGAGCAAGGCAGCGGGAATCAGTACTTTCCAGCCCAAGGACATCAACTGATCGTACCTCAAGCGGGGCAAGGTCCCTCGTATCCAGATCATCACGAAGACGATTGCTAAAACCTTCAGGATGAACCAGACCAACGGAGGCAATAAGGGACCGCGCCACCCACCGAAGAAAAAGACCGCTACCAGGCCTCCAAGGACGATAAGGGTGATATATTCTCCCAGAAAGAAAAGTCCGAACCGCATGCCGCTATACTCGGTGTGGTATCCGGCCACCAGTTCGTTTTCAGCCTCGGGCAGGTCAAAGGGGACCCGTTTGATCTCCGCGATGGCACTTGCAAAAAAGATCAGAAAAGAAACGGGTTGGACGAGGATGAAAGGGTAACGAGATTGCCCATTGACAATCTCAACCAGGCTGAAGGACCGCGCCAGCATAACGATAGGAACTAAAGAAAGCCCGAGACTCAGTTCGTAGCTGATCATCTGGGCGGCGCCACGAATCCCGCCGATAAGGCTATATTTTGAATTGGAAGCCCACCCGCCCAAGACGACACCATACACACCGAGTGATGAGAGGGCAATGACGATAAGCAACGCAATATTCAGATCCCCAATCACCAGGGGAATGGCCTGGCCCCAGAGCATCAGGTTACTTCCGAAAGGAATGACGGCAAAAATGAGCATAGCGGTTGTGGCAACCGCTGCAGGAGCGAAAAGAAAGATCGCCCGATCAGCCCCTCCAGGCATCGTATCCTCTTTGGTGACCAGCTTAATCAGATCGGCCAATGGCTGAAGGAGTCCGAACTTTCCGGCACGGTTTGGACCGTAGCGGACCTGTATCCGGCCGAGGAGCTTTCGTTCCGCCCAAACTAAATAGGCTGCTGCCGTGAGTAACACCACCAGCACGATTCCAAGCTTGATGATCAGTAAGATGAGTCCAAGAATCCAGCGATCCATCCTGCCTACTGCCTTCTGCTTAACGCGTACTGTATTTTCTTTATCCTATCAAACGGTATCCTCACCGGAAACTTCTTTATCCTTTGCCACTCGATTTGGCGATGCCTGGGCAAAACCATGAACCCTGAAGCCATGTCCTCTGATATCCTTACTTCGATCTCTAACGGACCGTCATCGAGTTGAAGCGTTACTCTCTCTCTGTCCTTTAAACCCAGCCTCATCGCGTCCTTCGGGTGGAGGGAGAGGCTTGGAGGCTTTTCAACCTGCTGGAGGGTTTGTGAATAACCCGAGAGTTCTTCTGTGCCGAAGGTCCAGTCAACGAGCAGAAGCTCAAGTGAATCAGGGAGTGGTGGAGTCCCTTTCCGATCTTTCAGCCAATCGAGCGAAAAAGGATTCCTTCCGTCTCGGCCTGCCCTTAGCCGGATTCCATCTTGAGGTCTCCCGTTGGCAAAAGCCGGGTTTTCCTGCCCCAGCCAGGCCCAGACGTCGTTGATTGGCATTTGCGGAGCTGAGGATAGCGCATGGGTGAGCTCCGTTAGGATCTGCCAGGCCGGCCTGGGTTCACCTCCGGGAATGTCATTCCTGAAGGTTCTGGGCGGATGGTTGCCGGCGCTGATTTCCGCAACCGGTATTCCCCCTGCATGGATCTTTCTTGAAGACTGCACCCTTCCTTCCTGATTGACAAAGGTTGATTCGACCTCAAAGAGAGACAGGGTGGGTAGCAGGACATGGGCAACCCGTGCTGAACTCGAATTGAGATAATCGAGGACGAGCAATAATTCGAGCTTTTCAATCGCTTGCTCCAATCTTTTGCGGTCAGGGAAGGAGAGAAGAGGATCGCTTTCAACAAGAATCAGCCCCCTGATTGAACCACCTTCTATCTCTTCAACCATTTCCATCAAAGACTGTTTCCCCGAAGAAAGAAGCGCGGCGCCAAAGGCATTGGGCCCTGGCATCACATAAAAAAGTCCGGCCCTTTCCTTTGTGGCCCAAAGGAGCAAGGCATTGTCAGCGGCCACTTCGGGCGTAGTCTCACAGACGATGTCCGTTCCACAGACGAGGGCCGGTCGCCGGCTCTGCTGAAGCTTCGGCACCAGTCTGGAAAGTCGATCATTGATCAAAGGGTCGAATGGAGATTCCGAAGGGATTGCGTCATAAAAGGAAAGGGCTTCTGCCCCAAGGGATTCGACAGAGGAGCGACTCACAGATCCTTTTACGAGAAAACTGATCAGCAAATCCGTATCGGAAAGCGATATGGGTAGATGATCAAATTCAAAGGGGAGCGAAATGGGCCTGGGGTCAATCACGGCTACGTCCGCTCCATCTCGAAAGGCCTGTCTCATCGCCAACGCAAGCATGGGGGCTTCGTTAATGGGATCGGCTCCGACCGAAATAATGAAATCGGCTTTCTCAATCTCTCGCATGGATATGGCCAGCGGTTCCACGAGTCGTGAGGCCGTGTTTTTCAGCTTATGGGCGATTGCCGAATCTCCAAAGTATAGCGGCCTCTTCCATTCCTGGATCTGGCAAAGGTGTTTCAGCATCCCTTGAGCCTCGAGGCTGCTTCGGCTGGAACTCAAACAGGCGATTGAGTTCGGGCCCCCGCGTTGCACGGTCTTTCTTAGCCTTTCGGCAGCGGTTTGAATCGCTTGATCCCAGGGGACCTCTTCTCCTCCGATTCTTGCCCGGCGGGGCCGTTCAGGATGGTTGGCATAGGCAAAACCATATCGGCCACGGTCACAGATAAAATAGCCATTGACCGATTCGCTGAAACGGGCTTCGAGCCGGATCATCTCGCGATAACGAGCGCTGGCAATGGTATGACACCCGAGAGAGCAGTGAATGCAGAGGGATGGTCCTCGCTGGTAATCCCAGCGCCGGCCCTTGAACCGGGAAGGCTTATCCGTATAAACCCCTGTAGGACAGAGATCGATCAGATTGCCGGAAAAAGGGCTCTCCAGAGGGCCTTCTTGATAGCGTCCGAAATAGGTGCGATATCCGATCTGCATCGCTCCCAGGTCCCGGTAACCTGAGAAATCCTGATAAAACCTC
>JBHGBJ010000141.1:0-4399 GCA_041947025.1 Thermodesulfobacteriota bacterium | reverse complement strand
AGGCCGGGGCTTCCCGGAAAGGTATCATCGTTCATATTGTGCCCCTTTACCCCGCCTACCTGCCTACCGCAGGCAGGCAAGGCGGGGCTTGCGGGGCACGTTCCGGTCAAAGACGTGGCTTGACAAAAAAGATATGGATTATTAAAAATAAAATTGGTTTTTTCAAATTCCATCCGACGCGAAAGGATCTGCGCTGTCTGAGATCTTCTTACGGCCTATGCTGAGAGGAACAGACCATGAAACATTCTTTTAAGATATTCTGGTTGATCCCGTTCTGTCTGTCAGCCCTCACGTGCGCCTATACTCCCAACAGGCCCCCTCCGGAGATCGATCCAGGATTCTGCATGCAGTGCCATCAGGGGGTGACTCCCGGTCTCTTTCAATCCTGGGTTGAGTCAAAGCACGCAAAGAACGGGGTCCATTGCATGACCTGCCACATTGACCACGAGGCAGCCACTCAGCAAAAGTCCATGGTCCTCCCCGATAAATGCGGCGAATGCCATAAGAAACAGTTGGAGGAGTCCCGCAAGGGCAGGCATTCCATCGCCTTTGAGCGCATGCGCATCCAGGGAGAGTACCTGGGTATCCCCCAGGAAATTCGCGCTGCTTTCTGCGAACGCTGCCACATGGTCGAGAAACGATGTAACAGCTGCCATACCTCCCATCGATTCTCCCTGAAAGAGGCGAGAGACCCCGACGTCTGTGGAACTTGTCACTTAGGGCCCGACCATCCCCATAAGGAGATGTATGAGAGCTCCCTTCACGGGACGATCTATCAGATCACCCAGAACCCCGAGCGGGCTCCCCGCTGTGTCACCTGCCATATGCCAGGAGGCACCCATAACTCCAGCTTCGGGATTGCGAGAGGACCTGCAGGAACCCGATCTCCCGTCGTCGATTTGAAAGAAGCCCCGATCTCAAAGGAAGAGGAGGAGGCAAGGCGAGACGAGATGATTCGGGTCTGTACGGGATGTCATTCGAGGAGATTTGCCCAAGAACAGCTGGAGAATGCCGACCGGGTGAAGGAAGCAGGGTTTGAGCTACAGGAGGAAGGCAGAAAAGTGATCCAGGGGATAGCTCAAGAAGGCCTGATCTATCCCTCTGTTCAGGAAAGAATGCCTCATCCTACAGAGGGCCGGACATTGGTCCTTGCCGACCCGCAACTCTATCTCGGGACATCCTATATCGAGAGACTCTTTTTCACGATGTTTAAATTCCATAACATCCGGGTTTGGAAGAGCGGTTACCATTTCAGTCCGGCCTATACCCATGGACATGGCTGGACGGAGATGCAACTGGACCTGATCGACATCAAGGAAGAGGCAGAGAGGTTAAGAAAATTATTCAAAGAGATGAAGAAGTGAAAAGGAAAAATGACAACGGGGGGCTCACATGTTGAGAAAAATAATTTTTCTATCGATCATCCCGCTCCTCTTTTCTCTTGAGGCTCTCGCGCAGGAAAAGATTGGCGACTGCCTTTCCTGCCACCAAAAAGAGACCCGGGGAATTTTTCAGGCCTGGGTCAACAGCAAGCACGCGCAAAAGCAGGTCGATTGCATCACCTGCCACAAGAGCCACGAGGAAGCGAAACCGAAAAAATCAGCAGTCGAACCCGAGGTCTGTGCCCGGTGCCACAAAGAAAAATTTGATCAGTTCCATCAGGGCAGGCATGCCATCGCATGGGACCGGATGAAAGACCACCCTCAATATCAGGCCCTCCCCGACCCATTAAAGAAAGCATTCTGTGAAAGATGTCATGGAGTTCAAGATAAGTGTAATAGTTGTCATACCTCCCACGCCTTCAACCCTGAAGAGGCGAGGGAGCCTGAGGCATGCAAGAAATGCCACACCGGATTGGCAGGCCCCCATGACGAGATGTATGCTTCCTCTCTTCACGGAACGATTTATGCGGCTTCGAAGAGCCTGATCAGAGCCCCAAGCTGCGCGACCTGTCATATGTACAAAGGAACTCATAATGTCAGCTTTGGAATCGTTTACGATTCATGGGGAAATCCGATGGATAAAGATGGGAAATCTCTCTCCAAGGAGGACCAGGAAAGAATCCGGCAGCAGATGGTCAAGGAGGTCTGTCTCCAGTGCCATATCAAATCTCTGACTCTGGAGCGCTTTGAATTGGCGGATCAGGTCAAGCTGAGAGCCAAGGGAGTTCTGGATGAGGCAGAAAAGGTGATTCGTGAACTGGAACAAGAAGGGATTCTCCCCAAAGGAACGGTCCTTGGAAAGAATCAGCTTTATCAAGGATCCTCTCGCATCGAAGCGATCTATTACCGAATGTCCCAATTCCAGAATGTCTATACCTGGAAGGGCGCTTATCATTTCAGCGCCGATTTTGCCCATTGGTATGGCTGGGCCCACCTCCAGATGTCTCTCATCGAGATCAAGGAGGAAGCGAGAAAATTAAGAGAAATGGGGAAAGCAGGAAAGTAACCCCTTTCTATTGAACGATCTACGGATCACTCAGAAGGAGGTGATCGGATGACACCGACCGAGCAGCTGAAGGAAGAACACCAGGGAATTTTGTTGATGTTGAAGATCCTGGAAAAGGTCTGTGACAGACTCGATTCTAAGGAGAAAGCCAAAGAGGACCATCTGGAAAGGGTCGTGGAATTTTTTCGCATTTTTGTGGATAAATGCCATCACGGAAAGGAAGAGGACCTGCTCTTTCCTGAGATGGAAACATCCGGGATCCCCAAAGAACGTGGCCCCATCGGGGCGATGCTCCTGGAGCATGAGCAGGGTCGGACTTATGTCCGGGGAATGGGCGATGCCGTTGTGAAGTTTAAGAAAGGAGAGGCGACTGCTTCCGTTGAGTTTACGAAAAACGCGAGGCGCTATATCCCCCTCTTATCTGACCATATCGATAAGGAAAATAATATCCTTTTTCCTATGGGGGAAAAGGCCATCTCCCGAAAGAAACAAGAGGAATTACTAGAGGCGTTTGAGGAGTTGGAACGCGAAAGGATTGGCGTGGGCACCCACGAGGCATTCCATAAGCTCCTCCATCAATTGCAGGAGTTTTACCTGAAATAAATAACGCACCCAATCAGCAATTATTGTTTATGTTCCAGCACGGACATCGACACATATTCCTCAAAGATGTTGAGCTTCGATGGTTTCCCACTTTCGCACCTTGGACAGAGAAGAAGAGGAAGAAGTTATTCACAATGCGACTTTCCAAAGAGCCTGAATGAAAGGAGGCTTTATGAACGTCATCGATCTAAAGGAAAAGGAGGTCTTCAAAAAGGGAGATCGTGGTTTTGCCAATCTGGTCGATGAGAAATACCTTCAGATTAACCAGGTCTGTCTGGAACCGGGTCAGCAGGTTCCCCAGCACAATGCCAACTCGAATGTGACGCTCACAGTGGTTTACGGAGAGGGGACTTTTCATGTGGGAGATGAGGTGACCCGGATGGGGCCAGGAAAGCTTCTTCGAGTCCCCTATCAGTCACCCATGAGCATCCGGAATGAGTCCAAGGAGAGGCTTGCCTTTTTGGTCGTCAAAGCCCCGCACCCAAATGAAATGTGATAGAAGAATCCAGGTCGTCGGCGTATAGATTCAAATCTCGCCGATTGGGCGATCGAAGAAAGGAGATTTAAGATGAAGGCAAGAACAAGGCTTATTGGAACGGTGGTGGTGGGTACGATCTGCATGGGTATTGGCATTTGGTTCTTTATCCCACGTATCGCCGGCAGTCACTGTGATACCCTTGCCGGCCCGGTAGTGATGATCGCAAAGACAGCCTTGGAAAAGGGCGACGTGACGCCGGTCCTCAAGTGGGTAAAGAGGGAACACGAAGGCGAGATCCGGGAGATCTTTAAAAATACTCTCGCCGTAAGGAAATTGAGCCCCGAGGCTAGGAAGCTTGTGGATATGTATTTCTTTGAGACCCTTGTTCGCATTCATCGAGCAGGCGAAGGGGCGCCCTATACGGGCCTTAAACCCGGAGAGGCCGTGGAACCCATCATCGCCGAGGCCGATCAGGCTTTGGAAAAAGGTGCGGTCGATGATCTGGTCAAACATGTGACCGATGCCGTGGCCAAAGGGATTCGTGAACGATTCAACCATGTCAAAGAGACAAAGAAGAATATGGATAAGAGCGTTGAGGCCGGAAGGGAATTTGTGGAAGCCTATGTTGTATTCACTCACTATGTAGAAGGGATTCACGAAGCCGCTCAGAAGGCTGCCCATGGTCATCAACCCGAGCACAAAGAAGGCGAGGCGCATACACACTAATCCGAGAGTCTACGAAAATCAGAAGAGAGGAGGTGAGTTCATGTCTTGCTTTGAGCTTTGAGCTTTCAGCTTTGAGCCTTGAGCTTTCAGCTTTGAGCTTTGAGCCTTCAGCTTTGAGCTTTGAGCCTTCAGCTTTGAGCTTTG
>JBHGBJ010000140.1:0-4683 GCA_041947025.1 Thermodesulfobacteriota bacterium | reverse complement strand
CCGACCGCCTCTCCCCTTTTTGAGAAAGCAGGTTTTTTTCATATTACGACACAGTCTCCGGGGGAGAGGGATGGATGAGGGGGCTTGAGGAGGGAGGTTCATGAAGGGAAAGGTTTGGAAGTTTGGCAATGCGATCAGCACGGATCATATCATCCCGGGCCGTTATTTTTACCTGAGATCGAACCTGCCCGAGCTTTCAAAACATATTCTTGAATATGAACGGCCTGGTTTTTCCGAAATGGTTTCTTCGGGGGACTTCATTGTAGCGGGCCAAAATTTTGGTCTGGGCTCCAGTAGAGAGCATGCAGCCATCGTCATCAAGATGAACGGAATCCAGGCCGTTTTGGCAAAGAGCTTCGCACGGATTTTCTATCGGAACTGCTTCAACAATGGTCTGCCAGCCATCCTCTGTGATACTGAAAAATTGAGTGAAGGAGATGAGATCGAGCTCTTCGTGAACGAAGGGAGGATCGTGAACTATACACGAAATGAAACCATCCTTTTCACTGCCCTTCCGCCTGTCATGAAGAGAATTTTAACGGATGGAGGTCTGGTGGAGCATGTGAAAAAGTATAAAGACTTAAATTTGAATTTGTAAAAGGATGGAGAGAGGAGGGGGTACGACCATGGAATGGGTAAAGGGTTTTGGCATTTTGATCGGAAGGATCCTTCTCATTTTAATCTTTCTCAATTCAGGCATCGGAAAGATCGGAAATTTTGAAGGAACAGCGCAATACATGGCTAAATTCGGAATGCCCTCGACCACTTTCTTTCTTCTCGGTGCCATCTTCCTGGAAGTCGCGGGAAGCCTTACAGTCATCCTTGGATGTTTTACCCGGTTTGGCGCTCTCCTGCTCATCCTCTTTCTAATTCCCACGACTCTCATCTTTCATACCAATTTTGCTGATCCGATGCAGAAGACTCATTTCATGAAGAATGTGAGCATGTTGGGAGGATGTTTCGTTCTTCTTTCAGCGGGTGGAGGGCGATTGAGTTTCGATTACCTTTTAAGAGGGAGAAAAAAGAGGTGATGAGCCTTGCACGATGGGGGGTCTGGTGGAAGGCTTTTCGATTCCACTATGCCTCAGCCAGCTTCATGCCGGGGATACTGGGTGGAGCGATCGCCTGGACCACGGACGGCAAATTCCACCCGGGATATTTTTTGCTGGTGATGTTTGGGTTGGTCCTAAACCACCTCGCTTTGAATATGACCGACGACTATTATGATTTTCACCATCTGGTCGATGTCTATGCTGAAAATGGAAGGAATCCCTACACGGGCGGAAGCGGGCTCCTTTCTGCCGGTCTGATTCAGCCGCAAGAGATGCGTCGGGTCTTCACCGTCTTCTATATGATCGCTACCGGCATCGGTCTTTATCTGGGAGCCGTGAGAGGGAGTTTTATCATCCTTCTTTTGGCCTTCGGTCTTTTTTGTGCCTTTTTCTATACGGCCCCGCCCATCCGGTTTGGCTACAGGGGTGTCGGCGAAATGGCACAGCTTCTCTGTTTTGGGCCGGCCATTGGCCTCGGGGCTTACTATGTCCAAGCCCAAAGGATTTCCTGGGAGGCGTTCTGGGGAACGCTCCCTTTCGGGATCATGCTCTTTTCAATGATCACGATCAACGAGATCCCCGATTATCTTGAAGACCGAAAAGCAGGAAAACTGAACCTGGTGGCCCGCTTCGGCAGAGAGAAGGGGGTATTCCTATTTATCTTGAGCCTCTGGGCTGCTTACGGGGCCCTCTTCGCAGGGGTGATATTGAAAAAGATTCCTTTCCTGGGATTGATCTCTCTCGCAACGCTTCCGATTGCTTGGAGGACAGTGTCCGTTTTACGGAGGCACTATCAAGAGCCACTTAAAATGGTCCCTGCCAATTTAGGGATGATCTGCATCCATAATCTCACTGCCATTTTGCTCATTCTTGCTTACTCGATCGAAGGATTTCGGCCCGAGAACCTGATTTCAACGTTTCTACCGATGATTGTTTTAATCGTTCTTTATATTCCCATTGCCAAGATGGTTGGAAGAGTGCTGTTTTCGAGAAGGTCGGAGGAAATTGAAAAAGCAGCCATTCAGACATGAAAGGAGGAGGCAACATGGCCAAAGAAGAATTTTTTCTCTTGGAATTCACCGGAGCGGAGTGACCCCACTGCCACAAGATGGATCCTCTCGTGGAGAGGTTAGAGGATGAAGAAGGGGCAAAGATCGCAAAACTTGAAGTATGGCATAATGAGGCCAATGCCAAGCTGATGAGGGAATATGATAAGGGCTATTGCGGAGGGGTCCCATTCTTTTTCAATAAGAAGACAGGAAAGTGGATCTGTGGGTCTGCAGACTATGAACGATTGAAGAAGTGGGCCCTCGAATAATTGCGGAGTGCGGAATGCGTACCTAAGGTACTGCCCCTGAGAGGCGGATTGCGGATTAAGAATTCCGAAATCCGAAATAGGAGCGAGCGATGAGTCTTTTTGAAGATTACGATCCATTAAAGGGAAAGATGTTTCAAATTCTCAAGCCCGATGGAACCCTGCAGTCCGGGCAGAAGCCACTGCTCAGTGACCCGGAGACTTTCAGTCTTTATCAGAAGATGGTCTTCATCCGGCTGGCGGATCAGAGGGGCCTGATGCTTCAACGCCAGGGAAGATTTGGAACTTATGCTCCCATCTGGGGACAGGAGGCCTGTCAGGTCGGAAGCGGTTATGCCCTTCAAAAAGGCGATTGGCTTTTTCCGGCGTTTAGAGAGATCGGGGTCACATTGATGATGGGTATTCCCCTCAAGAGTTTTTATCTCTACTGGATGGGCAACGAGATGGGAAGCCGGGCCCCGGAAGGAATCAATGTCCTGCCGGTTTCCGTGCCGGTGGGGACCCAAACGCTCCATGCAGTTGGAGCTGCCTGGGCGGCCAAAATCAAGGGCGATCCAGTGGTCAGTCTGGTTTTTTTTGGAGACGGGGCGACCTCCAAGGGCGATTTCCATGAAGCCATGAATTTTGCAGGAGTCTTTAAGACCCCAACCGTCTTCTTCTGCCAGAACAATCAATATGCCATCTCCGTTCCGAGGTCTATTCAAACCGCTTCAAAGACGATTGCCCAGAAGGCGATCGCTTACGGATTCGATGGAATTCAGGTGGATGGGAATGACCTCTTTGCGGTCTTTGCTGCGGCCAAAGCAGCAGTCGAGAAGGCTCGCTCCGGCCAAGGCCCGACATTGATTGAAGGGGTGACGTACCGTTTCGGCCCCCATACGACCGCGGATGATCCGACCAAGTATCGGGCCGAAGAAGAGGTGGAGACCTGGAAGCCCCTGGATCCTCTGGTCCGATTGAGATATTACCTCAAGGGAAGAGGCCTTTGGGATGAAGGGGTTGAAAACAAGTTGACCGAAGAAGCCCAGAAGGAGATCGATCAGGCGGTCAAAGACGCGGAGGTCGTTCCGGTTCCGGAAGTGGATGAAATCTTCAAGTATGTTTTTGCAGAGATGACGCAGCCTTTGAAAGAACAATTGGAGCATTTGAAGTCAACGTTATGAGTCAGTAAACGATGTCATGCCCTCGGTAATATATCCGAACTTCGGATTTCGAATTTTAAGAACAGCTCGGTTGCGTCTTCGAATAATTGAGCTTTTGCAGGTGAGGGAGAACGCTTATGGCCAAACTCAATCTGGTAGAGGCGATCAATTTAGCTCTTCGAGAAGAAATGGAAAGGGACAATCGAATCGTAGTCCTGGGTGAAGACGTCGGAAAGGAGGGAGGCGTCTTCCGCGTCACGGACGGCCTGCAGGCCAAATTTGGAAAGGATCGGGTGGTCGATACCCCTTTGGCCGAGGCAGGGATTGTCGGGGCGGCCTTTGGCATGGCCGTTTATGGACTCCGGCCCGTTGCAGAGATTCAATTTGAGGGATTCCTCTTTCCATGTCTGGATCAGATTAATAATCACATCGGTCGGATTCGGAATCGGTCGAGAGGCAGATTTACCTGTCCTCTGGTTGTCCGGGTTCCTTACGGGGGGGGAATCCACGCCCCCGAGCATCATTCGGATAGCCCGGAAGCCATCCTAGCCCACATCCCTGGGATCAAGGTCGTCATCCCTTCAACCCCTTACGAGGCCAAGGGGCTCTTGATCTCCTCGATCCGGGATCCGGACCCGGTCATCTTCTTCGAGCCCAAGCGCATCTATCGGGCCATTCGTGAAGAAGTCCCGGAAGGTGATTATTCTATTCCCCTCGGAAAGGCAAGGCTGGTTCAAGAAGGCAGAGATGTGACGATCGTGGCATGGGGGGCAATGGTCCGAGAAGCACTCAATGCCGCCGAACAGTTGAAGACGGATAAGATCGATGCGGAAGTCATCGATCTCAGGACGATCTCACCGATTGATTCGGAGACCATCACGGCTTCCATTCGAAAGACGGGAAGAGGGGTCATCGTTCACGAGGCGGCCCGGACCTGCGGCCTGGGTGCGGAGATCATCGCCCTCATCAATGAGAAGGCCCTTCTCTCTCTTCAAGCACCCATTGAGAGGGTGACGGGATTTGATATTCCTGTCCCCTTGCCAAAGACCGAACATTATTACCTTCCGAATCCCAAGAGGATTATGTTGGCCGTGAAGAAAGTGATGAGCTTTTAAATCACGAATAACCCGAATGATAACGGATTGGCCGAATTCTGTTTATTCGTCATATTCGT
>JBHGBJ010000014.1:0-65959 GCA_041947025.1 Thermodesulfobacteriota bacterium | reverse complement strand
TCCATGGGGACATTTTAACTTAAGCAGTTAAGGGGACATTTCTACTTTGCTAACACACAGGGGCAAAAAAGGCTTGACACGACTTATAAATTATAATACGTATTAGGGTGAAATTTCTCGCTTAAATGAAATTTCATCGAGTTAAATGGAGAAAAATGATGATCAAGAAGAATGTCTGTTCTGGCGTCATTTTGGCATGCATTTTATGCCTCGTGACGACTCTCCGTGCGGCCACTCGTGAGTTCAAGAGAGGCGGAAAAGATGGGATTCGATGTGGATCCTGATTTTGTTGAGGAAGTAGCAAAGAGGCTGGAGGGAGCAATTCATCAGCGCGACGAGAATAGTGCCCTGCTGAAAGAATTTATTAAGATCGAAGAGTAAGATTGGATCGATTCGGGTTCCGCCGTATCTCCTTCGGAAGAGAAGGGCGGCCGAATCGAGAGTGGAAAAGGAGGAATTGATTTCATGTTCGAATCATTGATTAACGGACTATTAATCACTTTGAATTATAAGGTTTTTCTCATGATGGTATTTACGATTCCCATCGGCCTGATCCTCGGTATCCTTCCGGGCGTCGGAGGAAAGGTGGGGCTGGCGATCCTGATTCCTTTCTGTTTTGGCATGAAACCGGAAATGGCATTTGCCTTTTTGCTCGGAATGCATGCCGTTGTGCATACCGGCAGCCCTGTTCCTGCCATCCTTTTCAATACTCCTGACGGACCGGCTGCAGCCACGTGTGTGGATGGTTACCCCATGGCGCAGAAGGGTGAGGCGGGAAGGGCGATGGGGGCTGCCCTTGCGGCTTCCGGAGTGGGAGGCGTTGTCGGAGCCATCTGCATGGCCCTTGCGATCCCGGTGGTCAGACCTGTTGTCCTTGCCTTTGGCCCGCCCGAATTCTTTATGATGACCATCGTGGGACTCACATTCATCTCTGTCATGAGCGGCGAATCTTTGATGAGAGGCCTCATGGCTGGCGGAATGGGAATGATCATCTCCTTTGTCGGGATGGACCCGCAGACGGGCGTTGTCCGTTACGCCTTCGGACAACTCTACCTGTTTGACGGGATCAATATCGTCACCATTACCATCGGTATTTTTGCCATCGCCGAGGTTATCGATATGGGGATCAAGGGCGGTTCAATCGCCCATACCCGGCCTGAGGACGTCAGAGGAGCAGGTGTCTGGCAGGGAATCAAAGATACCTTCATCCACTGGAAGCTGACCATCAGGTGCAGCGTGCTCGGAACACTGATCGGAATGGTGCCAGGTCTCGGCGGCGAAGCGGCAAGCTGGATCTGTTACGGTCACGCCGTCCAGAGCGCAAAAGATCCCCGGCGTTACGGGAAAGGAGCCGTAGAAGGCGTCCTCGCACCGGAGGCGGCCAATAATTCGAAAGAAGGAGGAGGCCTCATTCCAACAGTGGCCTTTGGAGTTCCGTCATCAGGAGCGATGGCCATTCTTCTCGGGGCCTTTATTATGATCGGTCTGGTTCCCGGTCAGGAGATGCTGACCAAACACCTTGATCTCGTCTTCAGCATGGTCTGGATCTTGGCCTTTGCCAATATCATCGGGGTGCTCATGTCGCTCTGCTTTGTAGGACCTCTTGCGAAAATCACTTTTATTAAGGTTTCGGCGATCATCCCCTTTATCCTGACCTTCGGTTTTCTGGGCAGCTTTTTTGCCACCAATCATTTCGGGGACATCATTGCGACACTCATTCTGGGAGGTATCGGCTATGGAATGAAGGTCTTTAATTATCCCCGAGCTCCTCTGGTCCTGGGTGCGATCCTGGGGAAGCTGTCCGAAAACTATCTCCATCTCTCGCTCAATCTTTTTGGAGTCTACTTCTTACTGCGTCCCATTACCCTGCTCTTGATGGGTATAATTGCAGCAACGATATTTTATCAGATTTGGCGCACTCGAAGCCAAAAGCTTAACGCGGGGGGGAATTAAGAATGAAGTTGAACGGTAAGAGTTTCTTTAATCTGTTTTTCATCCTCTTTTTTGCCTTTGTCATCATCGGTGCTTTACAGTATAATCGCAAAGCTCGACTGATCCCTTTGGTGGTCGCGATACCCTGTCTGGCCATGTCAGTCGGCCAGTTTGTTCTGGATCTGACAGGCAAACGGGGAAAAGGTCGTTCGATCGAAGATGACCTTTTTCGCGGTGTGATGGAAAAACTTGTTCACCAGGAAGTGATCACCGAGGATGAGGCTAAACACGAGAAAACGAGGAAAAAGGGCCGGGGAAAGGGGAAGGCCTTGCTGAGCATTTCTCTCTGGCTCGTATTCTTCGCTGTCCTGCTTTTCCTGTTCGGATTTTACATTACCATTCCGCTTTATACCATTTTATTTATGCGCGCCAAGG
This sequence comes from Thermodesulfobacteriota bacterium, assembly GCA_041947025.1. Classification (GTDB taxonomy): domain Bacteria; phylum Desulfobacterota; class BSN033; order BSN033; family UBA1163; genus CAVTZZ01. Next base: position 63,592 of record JBHGBJ010000014.1, on the reverse strand, counting down.
GAGATAGCTGGAAGTTGTCTCTCTCCATTGCCGCAGGACTCTGGCTGACAGTCTATCTCTCGATCGCGGTCGCCGCCAAGCTCTCCCTTTACGAAGGCTGGGTATTCCGGCTTTTGGCAGGAGATTGAACCGCATTGGAAAATCTTGCAAAGGGGTTGTTGATCGATACGGGCTTGTGAGCTACTGAACCCGCGTAAAGGGACATCGAATGGCTTTATTTCTGAACAATGATGATGTGAGAAGTCTTTTGACCATGGAAATGACCCTGGAGGCCCTGGAGAAGTCTTATCTCCAGATGATCAAAGGGGAAGCGGTTTGCCGGCCTCGAATTGATCTCCAGATCCCCACAGGGGACCCTCAAAAGACTTACCAGTGGGGGACCATGGAAGGCGGATCATCGTCCGGGTACTTTGCCATACGCATGAAATCGGATGTTCTCTATGAACAGGAATATCAGGGCACCCGAACGTTGGAAAAATACTGCATTCAACCCGGGACCTTCTGTGGGCTCATCTTTCTTTTCAGAGTGGATAATGGAGAACCCTTGGCTTTGATCAACGACGGCTATTTGCAGCATATGCGAGTGGGGGCTGATTCCGCTATTGGCGTGAAGTACATGGCCAAAGAGAATGCTGAAGTGGTAGGGATGGTTGGATCGGGCGGGATGGCCCGATCCCATATCGATTCTATTCGACTGGTAAGAAAGATCAAGAAGATTCAGGTTTATAGTCCTACAAAAGGACATCGGGAAACCTATGCCCGGGAGATGAAGGAAAAGTACGGAATCGAAACGATTCCTCTGGATCATCCTGAGGATGTCTATAAGGGCGCTGATATCCTCGCCGGTTGTACGGATGCCAATATCTCGATTATTTTGGGCCGGCATATCGAGAAAGGGACCCATATCATCTCCGTGGGGGGGCGGCCCGATGAAGAAACGTTCAAAAGGATCGACCGATATTTGAGATTGGGTAATGCGACGCCGCCTGTTGGGAAAACGGAAATCGTTGACGAGTATCTTACTTATTTGACTCCTAAAATTTCATCCCATAAGATGAAAAGAGCGCACAAGTATTCAAAAGGTGTCATTAAGATCGTTGAGGAGGAAAAAGTTATCTATCTTAAGGATATTCTTGAAGGTCAGAAGGGACGATTGTCGCCTGACGATATTACTTACTCGGAAAGGGGAAATCTTCAAGGGGCACAGTTTCATGCGGTTGCAGGCCGTGTCTACGAGTCGGCTAAGGAAAAGGGAGTTGGGAAAGAGATTCCTACGGAGTGGTTCTTGCAGGACATTCGGGATTAAATGCCTCTGCATAGACCCAATGTGGGCCATCCGCTCAAAATATGATGAAAGGAGAGAAAGATGGAAGGAAAAAAAGGAAGTCTGTTTTTGGCCGTCACAACAGCTTTAGTTCTCTCTCTTACCACAGTCCTTTATGCCGCGTCTCCTGACTTCGATTTTTTTAAGGGTAAGACCATCACGTATATCGTTTCCACCAAACCCGGGGGAGGTTATGATACCTACGGTCGACTGATCGCAAAGTATATGCAGAAATATGTTCCCGGGTCTACATTCATTGTCAAAAATGTCCCAGGTGCTGGAAACATTATCGGGGCAAACGAAATCTATCTTTCTAAACCGGATGGCCTGACCATAGGCACGTTTAACACAGGCTTGATCTACACGCAAATTATCGGACAGGAGGGCATCCGGTTCGATTTGGCGAAATACAGCTGGATTGGGAAGGCGAGTTCCGAGCACCGAGTCCTTCTCGTATCTCTCAAAGCTCCTTACAAAAGTATTAAGGATCTCATTGAGAGCAAAGAACCGATCAAGATGTCTACTGCCGGTGTTGGCACCATGAACCACAACGAGACGCTGATTATGGCAGAAGCCATTAAAGCCAATCTGAAGCCCATTCCCGGTTATAGCGGCCGCGAAGATGAGATGGCCATACTGCGGGGCGAGGTAACGGGGACGATCGGGTCCTATACGGGCCTTCATAGTTTTATCAAGGCCAAAGAATGTCGTCTCCTTTTGCAGATCGCCTATAAGAAGCATAGGGACATTCCTGACGTTCCGTTGGTCACGGAGCTTAGCATTTCCGAGAGTGGAAAGAAGCTGCTCGGTCTGGTTGCCGGAACTGCAGAATTGGGTCGCTTGACCGCTGCACCGCCGAACTTGTCGGCTGGAAGGCTGGAAGTACTGAGGGATGCCTATAAAAAGGCCGTTCACGACCCGGCGCTTTTGAAAGACGCCGAGAAGATGGGGCTGGAAATGGATCCGGGCTTTGGTGAGGATGTGGCGAAGATGGTCAGGGCGGCAATCCAACAGCCGGAAGAGAATTTGGCTCTACTGAAAAAAATTATTAAGATTGTTGAGTAGGGTGACCCCACGATCTTCGTCCAGAACGGGATGGCATTTACAAAAAGTTGAAAGGAGAAAAAAGATGGAAGTGAGAAAGAGGAGTTTGCTTTTAGTGGTTGTCGTTGCACTCATTTTAACTCTTACGACGGCCCTTTACGGTGCCACGCCTGACTATGGTTTTTATCAGGGAAAAACGCTTACCTATATCGTAGCCACAAAGCCAGGCGGGGGTTATGACGCCTATGCCCGATTGATTGGAAAATATTTGCATAAATATATTCCCGGCTCGACGGTCATCATCAAGAATGTTCCCGGGGCAGGGCACATCATCGGAGCGAATGAAACCTATCTCGCCAAACCCGACGGTCTGACGATCGGCACTTTTAATACAGGATTAATTTACTCCCAGATCGTTGGGATGGAAGGGATCCGATTTGATTTGGCCAAATACACCTGGGTCGGAAAGGCAAGTTCCGAGCACCGGGTTCTCATCGTATCGGTCAAATCCCCTTACAAGAGTATCAAAGAAGTCATCGAATCGAAAGAGCCCATCAAGATGGCCTCTGCCGGAGTGGGAACAGCTTCGAGCAACGAAACGCTGATCTTAGCGGAAGCTCTGGGCGCGCCTCTCAAGGTAATCCATGGATATGCCGGACGCGAAGGAGAGATGGCAATGATGCGCGGCGAAGTGGTTGGCACGGTGGGGTCCTATACCGGTCTTGTCAGTTTCATCAGGGCGAAAGAGTGCCGGGTGCTCTTGCAGATTGCCGCGAAAAAGAATAAAGAGCTTCCGGATGTTCCCTTGGGATCGGAGTTGAAAGTATCTGACAAAGGGAAAAAGCTGATCAGCCTCGTTGCTGCAACGGCCGAGTTGGGTCGTTTTACCGCTGCGCCTCCGAATGTGCCGCCTGCGAGACTGGCAGTGTTGATCGATGCTTATAAGAAGACTTTTAGCGATCCGGAGTTTTTGAAAGACGCAGAGAAGATGGGAGCTGATATCGATCCTGACTTTGGTGAGGAAGTCGGAAAGTTAGTGAGAGAAGCAGTCCTTCAGCCGAAGGAAAATATCACGCTGCTGAAGAATACCATCAAGGTTGAATAGACCCCGTTTCTATTTTGGCTGTGAACTGACGTGTGTTTTGTTCTCGGTGGGGAACGCCTACCGCCGCTTGCCGGCAGGCGGGGGTAGGCGTTCCCTGGTTCATTCGTGGGCCAATCGTTGGGGAGGAGAAAATGATGAAGCGGCGAGTCTTCTTAAGATTAGCGGGGCTGACATTGGGAGGTCTATTTTGGAACGGCCTTCAACCTGTTGAGAGGGTTTTGGCAAAAGAGGTCTATCCGGCAGAGAGGATCACGTGGATTGTGCCGGTCAAGCCGGGGGGGGGTTTTGATATCGCGGCCCGATTCCTGTCCCCTCGGCTGCCGGGAATCTTTAAAGAACTGAATCCAGGGGCAAAGGGGGGCGACATTGTTATCAAGAATATTGCGGAGGCCGGAGGTAGAAGGGCGTACTCCAATCTCTTCAATGCGAAGCCAAATGGCTATACGATTGGTGATTTTAATCTCGGTTTTGTAACGGAAACTCTTACCGATAAGGTTGAATTCGATTTTAACAAATTCACATTCTTATTGCGTACCGGCGTGTCGGTGCGGGTTATCGCCACGAGGAAAGACGGTTTCAGGAATTGGGAAGAGATGGTGAAGGCTGCCAAAGAGAAGGAGATCAAATGGGCCGCCGGTAATTTTGGTCGCGGTGCTCACATCGATTCGATCCTGGCAAAAGAGGCAATGGGCATCCCGGCCAAATTGATTAATTTTCCGGGGACAGCCGAGAATTCCAATGCCGTTCTGCGGGGGGACGTGCAGGTAGGGCTTTTCTCACTCGATTCTATCCAGGGGCTTCTCAACGCAAAGGAGTTTCGGCCCCTGGTAGTCTTCGATAAGAAGAGCGACTATCCGGGCGTGCCGAGCATAAAGGATCTGGGTTATCCCGAATTGGCTGATACGATATGCTACCATCGTTATATCATCGGGCCACCCGGTGTCCCGAGGGAGATCGGAAACGCGATTATTGCCGCATTTAAGAAAGTGTTGAGTCACAAGGAGGTCATGGAGTGGGCGGAAAGGAATGAGTTTAAGCTCGATTCCCTCTTCGGTGACGAGTCGGAAAAGGTCGCCAGGAAGGTCATGAACTATTATGTCAAGATGACTCCCACACTTCTAAAGTATATCAAGTGAAGTCCCGTGCCCCTCTTTCATTGAACGGCATTGATCAGTGATCGGTGATCCGTAATCAGTTGATCATGGGTTAGAGCTTTCGTTACAGATAGACGAGTTATTTTCTACCAAAGAAGAAGAGGCACTCCAATGCAGGATCTTAGAAAATGGCTTAAGAGAATCGATGAAATCGGGCAGTTGAAGCAACTCCACGGAGTCGATTGGAATCTGGAGATGGGAGTCCTTACGGGAGAGAATACCCTCAGAAAGGGTCCTGCTTTGCTTTTTGACGGGATTCCCGGCCTTGCCCCTGGATTTCGGGCTCTGACAAATATCCTGGCTACACCCGAGCGGGTGAGCACATGTCTTAATTTTCCGGTTCTTCATCATCGGGAAGCAGACCTTGCTCAGGATCTGATTGGGAAGCCCGCGGCTTGGGAAAAAGCTTCCGTTTCATTCCCGGTCAGTCTCGTAGGAGACGGGCCCGTCATGGAGAATATTCTGGCCGAGAAAGATGTGGATCTTTATCGGATTCCAGCACCTCTCTGGCACGAAAAAGACGGAGGGAGATACATCGGGACAGGCTGTGTGATCATTCTTCGCGACCCGGACACCGGGAGGATCAATCTCGGCTGTTACCGAGTGATGCTCCAGAGCAAAAATACCGTGACCATCTATGCCTCCATTGGCAAGCATGGCCAGGTGATCATGAAGAAGTACCATGAACGTAAACAGCCCTGCCCGGTGGCCGTTTCGCTGGGGCAAAGCCCGGTATTATTGATCGCAGCGACATTAGATGTCCCTGAAAAGATAAGCGAGTACAATTATGCAGGAGCGATCCTGGGGGAGAGCATCGAAGGAGTGAAAGGCGTTTCCACGAACCTCGTTCTTCCTGCTTTCAGCGAGATTATCCTTGAAGGAGAATGTCTCCCGGGTGAAAATGCCCTGGAAGGGCCATTCGGAGAGTGGACAGGTTATTATGCCGGAGAGAAGAAGCCCGCTCCGGTCATGCATGTAAAGAGTATTCTTCATCGCAACGATCCCATTGTGCTGGGATGTTCTCCTGCGAGCAGGGGAGATTTCTATGAGGTCACGTATTGGGCCTGCCTTTTCCGGTCGGCCACTCTTAAGAAATCGATAGAGGAGGCAGGAGTCTCCGGCGTCAGAGGAGTCTGGCCCCATGAGTTTGGAGGGGGGAGACAGTTTCTGGCTGTTTCGATCAAGCAGGAATTTTCCGGCCATGCCCGCCAGGCCGGGTTTGTTGCCTCCCAGTGCCGGGAAGGGGCGTATGCAGGCCGATATGTGGTTGTTGTGGATGACGACATTGATCCTACGGACATTAAGGAAGTCCTGTGGGCAATGTGTACGCGGGTTGACCCGGTAAAGGACATCGATTTTATCAGAAAGGCCTGGGGGTCAAGATTGGATCCGATGAAATCCGAGGATTCCGTGCCCGAGGAGGATACCTTCTACAACACGAGGGCGATCATTGATGCCTGCATCCCTTTTGAGAGAAGGAAAACCTTCCCACTGAGAAATTCCTATTCGAAAGAAGTCAAAAGCAAGATATTGGCCAAATGGAAGGACGCCCTGTGATAACGGAGCCCTGTAGGGAACGCATATATGCGTTCCTTACCTATGAAAGGAAACTAACATGGGCAAATTAAAACTGACCATAGCTCTGTCGCTTTATGATCGGCATGTTCCCTTTTTTGACGGAACGATCACCGTGCCAAAGAACATTGAATTAAACGTGTTGCAGCCAGGCCAGTCCAGTCCGTTGAGAGACGGGGTGAACCGGCATGAGAGGATGATTCAGAACGGAGAATTTGATGTGTGTGAGCTTTCCTTTTCCTCTTATATCATGGCTAAGGCCAGGAACATGCCTTTTACAGCGATTCCCTTTTTTCCAAGAAGGCTCTTCAGCCAGTCCCAGATGTACGTCAATGTGTCTTCCGGTATCCATTCGCCCCAGGATCTCGTGGGCAAAAAAGTGGGGCTGAGTTCCTTTCAGACGACCTTGTCCGTCCTGGCGAAGGGAGACTTGGAGACAGAATACGGCGTTCCCTGGGAGAAGATCAAATGGTTTATCTCGAAGGACGAAGCGGTTTCTTTTAAGCCCAAGGAGGGAGTCTTCCTTCAGAAAGTTCAGGAAGGGAAGAAGATCGGAAAGATGTTAGAAGAAGGGGAGATCGACGCACTGTTCATGCCTCACCCTCCCAAATCGGTTCTCCAGGGCTCGACAAAGATCAGACGCCTCTTCTCAGATCCGAGGCAGGAGGAACTGAAATACTACCGCAAGAACGGTTTTTATCCGATCATGCATATCATCGCCCTGAAACAGGACCTGGTTGAAAGAGACCCGGAAGTTGTCAGGGTTCTGATGGAGATGTTCGAAGAGGCAAAGAGAATCTACTCCCAATATTATGATGATCCCAACTGGTCGCAGCTGGCCTGGGGCCGACACCTTTATGAGGAGCAGCGGAGCCTGCTGGGAGAGGACCTATGGCCCTCGGGCCTCAGGAAGAACAGGAAGAACCTTGAGCGATTCATCGGCTATTCTTTAGATCAGGGACTGATCGATAAAAAGATAGAAGTGGAAGAGCTTTTTACGGATTCGGTTCTCGATACGTAAAGGAAATCCCTTCACCTTGATGGCCATTCCGGGCATGACTAAGCCTCCCCCGTACTTGATACGGGGGAACCTAGTGTTTTAAATATTGGATCCCTGCTTCCCACTTCGAGGGCTGCGGGACGGTCGCAGGAACGATGTCTGGATTCCCGCTTTCGCGGGAATGACGGCATCAGGACATATCGGAAAAATCATTAGACGGATCACGCTAAACTCTTCGCATCCTTCCTTACTTACAGTTCAAACAGATCCAGTCCTGACCACTTCTCCTTCACCTGGGCCTTCAGCTCCGGCTTAATGATGATGGATGGAGGAAACTGGGCGAGCCATTTATAGGGCTTTGTCGCATCGATCATGGCCCTTGAAGCAAGCCCTTTTTCCCCCGGAGGAATAATCGGGTCGAGAGGCCCGCTCCAGCAGTTCTGGGCGACCTCAATGTCCTTGATCGGGTCCACACGGGTTGCCACAGCCCAGAGAACCTGGTTGAATTCGTAGATATCGATATCATCGTCCACCACAATGACATAACGGCCAAGATAGGCGCCCGCATGACACTGCATGGCGAGCATCGCCGTCTGCTTGGCATGGCCCGGATACTGTTGTTTTATGCTTACGACTGTAATAAACCTGTGCTGGTAACAGGTGACGCCCTGAATCCCCGGAACTCCGGCAGCCTCCAACTCATTCCAGAGCTGGGCAGAGCGAACAAGCTCGTAGGCATGAGTGAAGTCGCTGGGCATCCTGCTGACCACGGCGCCACAGATGATGGGGTTGTTCCGATGATAGATGGCCTCCACCTTAATAAAGGGCTCTGGACGCTGCTGGCTGGCATAATAGCCTGTCCATTCGCCAAAAGGCCCTTCGATCTTCTCATCTCCCGGATAAGCAAATCCCTCAAGAACAATCTCGGCTTGGGCAGGGATAGGGAGTTTAGTCACCTTTCCCTCGATCACTTCAAAGGGCTTTCCCCGGATGCCTCCGATCCACTCATACTCGTCCTTGAACCCGTCTTTTGCATGGGTGAGGGGGAGGATGGAAGCCAGGAAGAGGAGAGGATCTTCACCGACCACGATCGCTACCGGGCAGGGTTTGCCGCGGCTCAGGTGCTTGTCACGATGAATTCTTCCGTCCTTGCCCGGTGAGATAAAGAAGGCCACCTTATTCTTGTCGTGGATCATCACCCGGTAGGTCCCGATATTGATCGAGCCGTCATCCGGGTCTCTTGTAATCGTGGCGCTTCCCGTTCCGATATAGCGGCCTCCATCAAGCTCGTGCCACTGAGGGGCAGGAAACTCAAGAAGATTGACCTCATCCTTAGTATGAAAGTTTTCCAAAACAGGACCTTTGGTCACCACTTTCGGAGGAACGGGTCTTAACGTTCTCAGCCGTTCACGCCAGGCCATGACGAATTCACGGTCACCAAATTTGGATTCGAAACCCACGGTCAAGGCTAATCGCCGAGGGGAATTCAAAATGCCTGTCAGGACACGGTAACCCGCAGGATAGCCCTTGATCTCATCGAAGAGAAGAGCCCAAGTGTTTCGTGGATTCTTGGTCACCGTGTCGGCAATCGCACCGATTTCAAGGCTCCAATCGGCTCCGTTTACTCGCTTCAGTTCACCCATCTTGTCCACTTGCTCCAACCAATCGCGTAGGTCTTGGTAAAACGCCATGATCATCTCCTTTCAAAATATTGATGCACGTCTTAATAATTAAAGATTGATTATATGTCAACTCCTCTTTACAGGGGTCGATGTGGTAATAATAGATCGGTTTTTATGCTTCTTCGTTCACAGTTCTTCGAGAAGGCGGCCGAAGCCTTTGATTTCACCCCGAAGGTTAAGCGACCGGAAGACATACCAGATCATGGCGATATTCGGGGTGACAACCGGCAATCCGAAATCCTTCTCCAGTTGATGAGCGGAAAAGGAAGGGGCCCACTGGGTGCAAGGAATGTAGATGGCATCCGTTTCTCGGTTTTCCAATACCACGCTCCGGGCCAGTTGGTAAGGGGCGTAAGAAGGGAGACGAGCGATGTCAAGATTGCTGTGGAGGCCGAGCCCCTTGATGTTGGACACAGAGAATCCTGAACCTTCAAGAAACTTTTTGATATTCCGATTGTTCTCCTCAACGAAAGGGGTGACCACGGATATTCTCCTGGCTCCCAGATGGCGAAAAGCGGCCATGGCCGCAGTAATTTTGATGACGGTTCTTATCTTGGTGGCTTCCTCGATCCGGCGGATCAATTGCTGATCACCGTCTGCACCCTTCATGACTGCAGGAGGAGTTCCTCCGAGGACAATGAAATCCACTTCAGACTTGGCCAAATCCATGGCCGCCTGGTTCACTCTCCGGAGGGCCAATTCCATCTCCTCCCGAGTGAGGTCCTTGATGCTGAGGCAGGTTACGACCAGTGAGACTCCCTCGGGGATGATCCTGTAGAACTCGTAAACACTGCACTCGGCATTGGCCGGAGAGATATAACCGATCCTGGCGCGCCAACCGATCATTCGTTTCTCCTTTCCTTTGATCTGAAGAGATAGAGAACCGTTGGACCATATCAGGTGAGGGACTGATACAATACTTCAATGGCCGTCTTCAGGAATCTCTTTCCTTGCCAATCCGGGTGATCTTTGGCGAACTGAATTTCTATCGGCCTGATTTCTTCGAGACTCTTGCCCTCTTTGACCAACCTGGACAGGGTTTCATACAGGTTTTCAAGATAATCCCGCATGCGTATGACTTCATTCCGGTCGGAGGTAATATGGCCATGGCCCGGAATATAGTACTTCACTGGAAATTCAAGGATACGGTTGACCGCCTCGATCTGATTCGGGACATTGGCCTCTCGCACATTGGGAAAGAAGCCGGTCCAGAGCAGGTCTCCCGCGAAAAGGATCTGGTCCTTGGGTAGATAGATGACGATATCCCCGGGTGTATGAGCATGCCCATAATAAGAGAGTTCTATCGTCTCTCCACCAAGGTTGAGCTTGAGCCCGTGGTCGAAAGTAATATGGGGGAGGGAAACCGTCGTGCCCCTCTCTTCAAGGATCTTCTTAATGTAGGGTTCCCGATTCGACCAGCGCTTGAAATTGAGCTCCCCATGATGAATCATGGCTTCCCTGCACTTTTCAGACCCGATGATGGGAATGCCTTTCTTTGCGAAGTCGCAGTTGGCCGAGGAATGATCAAAGGCATGATGGGAGTTGATCAGAAACTTGATCTCCTTTTGGGTGATTTGGGGAAGAGTTGAAAAGAGGATATCGACCGACCTCACATCCGTATCAATGATCACGACCCCTTCATCCGTTATGACGATCCCTGCATTTCCGAGGTCTTCGTACTGTGGGAAGACAAAACCATAAACGGAATCCGAAAGCTGGTAGAGATTTCCGGTTTTCTGGATCATCCAGGATATCTCCATGTTACCAGGTGCCGATCGTTCTTTCCATGGCAGGAATGACAAAATCCATATCCAGTCTCTTAAGAAGATCACGAGGGGGAATTCCCTGAGGAGTCAATTCATAGGACAGGTAAGTTTTCTCACGGACCTCGAAAAATTCTTTCCGGTTCAAGATCTTGGGTACTCCGTACTTGTTATAGATCGTCTCCTCGAAGAACCGATCGGGCATCCTATCGTCCCGGGTGGGCACGTATCCCTCTCGGATGCAATTACAGCGCTCCATAAATTGGAGGCGACGAACCATGTCCTTCCAATCCTCCTGGTTGAGATCCCAGCCCGTGGCAGGCCGGAGAAACTGAACGGCGAAATTATCCCACCCAAAAACCTCATGAAGGCCCTTGATCAGAAATCCACAGGTCGTCAGACCGTCACAAGCCATCCATCGTGCGCCCCCTCTGGCTCCATGAAGCTCACCCACAGGAACAACAGCAAGCTCGATGGCATCCTGCATGGAGCCTCGGGGCTCATAGGAGGTGATCGCTACCCCTTTACCGGTGATGGCGTATTTCTCTGTGCCTTTTCCGATCTTGGGGGGGGCTATTTTCAATCCGTCTGCCAAAATATTCCCTATCCCCTCCCGATAGGCAATCTTCTTAAGAAGTCTGCAGATCGCCGGAAGATTTCCCCATGTCAGGTCAATTCCATCCAAGTCTTCACGAGTCATTAAGCCGCGCTGGTAACACTCCATCATCCAGGCGACCACACCTGAGACATCCTCGCCATCGAGACCCAATTCATCCACCAATGGGGTGAGATAGATCTGGACATCGAAGCCCGGAAGCATCACGTTGGCGTTCCATCCTCCTGAATTATCGTGTCTCAGTTCCCCAACAGTCGGTCCGAGAGGCGGAGTCCTCCTCATGGAGGGTACCTTGCAGCCCGTGTGACAGAGGTTGCAGCCATCATTCCAGAGCTTGTACTGCTGCTCCAGAATGAGAGAGTTTGTCTTATCGCAGATCGGGTCCCAACCGAGCTGCTTATTCTTGATCCCCTCCGTGGTATCATAGTAGCGCCGGGCTATGGAGATGTTATGGCCCCAACGCCGATCCTGGGCCTTTTTGAGGCGCCCTCCCTGATACCATTGGGTCAAGAGTTCGAGAAGCCTTGCCGGATCAGGATAGGCCGGCGGACGAGTCCCGCGGGCTGCGATGGCCTTAATGTTCTTGGACCCCATCACCGCGCCCATACCCATTCGGGCAGCATGGTGGTAATAATCATGGCAGATGCCCGCATTTCGGACCAGATGCTCACCGGCCGGACCAATCGAAGCGACTCGAAAATTCTGGTCATCCAACTCTTTTCGAAGCTCCTCCCGGAGCGTCTGCTGGGCGGATACGTTATATCTTCCCCAGAGATGAGAGGCATCTCTAATTTCAACATCCCCATTCTTAATATAGATATAAGAGGGCTTCGGTGCCTTCCCGGTAAGCAAAAGACCTCCATTATAGCCCGCATAGATCAGCTCGGCTCCGAGATGGCCGTTCACATTGGAAGTTCCTCCACGGAGGGTGAGGGGAGACTTGGCGCTCACATTCAGCACAGAGCCTAACAACCCTGTGACTGGGCCGACGCCGAAATAGAGGATATTTTCCGGACCGAGGGGATCCGCATTGTCGGGCACCCGGTCCCACATGATCTTGGCCCCCATTCCCCGGCCGCCAAGATACTTCCTCATCTCCGAGGTGACATCACGAACCTCTTTCTTGCCTGTCGTTAAATTGATCTCCAAGAGATTAAACTTCATTTCGGCCATATTCTTTTTCCTCACTGCAAATCAGACGGCAGACTATCAAGATTGACCATTGACGATTGGAGACTGATGATTGAGAGCTTTTTCTCTCGTCAATCAACAATCACCAATCAACAATGTTTACGATCACTCTTCGGGCCATATCTCTTCGGGCGGTCTCTGAACCTTGTCCTTGGGTAGTGGATACAATCGCTTCGCCAGATAGGCCGCCTTCTCGTCGGGATGAATTCGTTCCAGGTGCTGAGGAAACTGAGGTGCCATAAACTCCAAAGCAAAGTGCGGACAGATCTCGACGCATTGAGGCTTTCGTGCGCCGTCCCTCTCACAGAGATCGCAGACCATGGAGTAATCCTGACCCGGCGGATAAAATCTTGGCACCGCTGCAGGGCAGGCGGAGGCGCACTGTCCGCAGGAAGACCCAAGGCATCGGTCTTCGTCCACGACCATGTGAAACTTCTCCTTGTCGTAGTGGATCACGGGCGGATCCACGGGACAGGCTTTCTGACACTCCCGCTCTTTCTCGGAGCACTGGGAGCAGACGTTCTGCACGGATTTTGGAATAGGCAGATGGTAACGAAAAATCTTGATCCGTGACAATTCCCGGTTGATCACGCCATAATGAAACATCGAACACGCAATCTCACAGGCACCGCAACCAATGCACAAGTCCCAGCGTGCCTGGATTAATGCCACCCCCTTCGGGCTGGGCATATCTTCCACGCCCCAACCTTTCTTGTCCTTGCCGAGTATCAGCCCACCTGGTTTGGTCTTTTCCTTCATGGTCATCTTTCTTCTCTCCTGTAACTTCCGTTTTTGCTTTTAATTATTCCCTATCCGCCGATAATCCGCCACCTCGCGTTTTGAACTGCGGTTCCCTCTCGAACTAGATCGGGGAATCTGCTTGTTTCGCCAATCCCCAAACCCCCTCCCGTTACAATTTCACTTTGCTCACCCCATATTGATCCCCATTTTTTCTTATTGAGGTTTAACCATCGTCTTCAGCTTTTCTGCTTGTCCTCTGATCTCGTTCCAGATATTTGTAGAAACGGCGAAGAACCGGTTGGAGTCAATGGGGTCAACTATCAAACTGGCCTTGGCCGCCACGGAAAGGAATTCCTTGTCGTGGGCTGCCTTTTGAAACGCTTCTTCCAATTTTTTCACGACTTCAGGAGGAACTCCCGGTGGCCCGACAACTCCTCGTATATTGGCAATGGCGCTTATCTTAAACCCCAGATCTTTGTGAGTGGGGACGTCTGGAAATCGCGGATCTCGCTTTTCGTCAAAAATCAAAATAGGGCGAACTATTTTGGCAGACAGCATAGCCGTTGCACTTCCGATGTTGCCGACGACGTAGTCAATGTGACCCCCTACCATAGCAGTCACAGCTTCAGTTCCCCCATCATAGGGAACCCACCTGGGTGTTAGTCCAAGGTAGGTTGCGAAGTTCATAGCATCCATATGGGACCCGCTGCCAAGCCCCGGAATTCCGCAAGAAAGTGTCTTCCCCTTATGTTTCTCCACAAAGTCTGCCATTCCCTTATAGGGAGAGTCAGACTTCACTATAACTCCAATAGCATCGTTGAATAAAGAGAAAATATGTGTGAAATCCAGAGTTCGATATCTCCCGTTGAATAGAATCTCTCCAAATTGTGTGGAAGGCATGCCTGTTGAAAGAAGGGTATAACCGTCAGGCTTCTCCTTCATGACAAATTCCCTGGATTTCCTTCCTCCAGTCCCTGGCATGTTTTCGATCACAACGGGGGCTCCAAGGTATCTCTGGAGAAAGGGCGCGACGGTTCGGGTTTCGACGTCATTGGAGGTCCCCGCTGCATGAGTGACGACTATTTTAACTGGCTTCACGGGATACTTCTCTGCCCCATGTACGGGTGGAGTCAAAGCAAGAGCAATGACGATTACCCAAAGCGTTAGTAGAATTAAATTTCCATTCCCTGCGGCCTTAGTCTTGTTTGTTTCGGGTTTTCCCGCCATAAAAAGCCTCCTTTCTGAAAAAGAGTAATTTGATTTTCGCCACAGATTTTTCTCTTGAGGCCCTCTCCTTCTCATGCATCTATGACTCTATCTTGTCATTTTCTTACTTTATCTCTTACCCATTGCCTCTCTTCTTAAACTCAGTCTTTTACGAGCCAATTTTAGGTATGGATAAGTCAACGAAAAAAGGATCAGGATCAGGAGAACCCTTCCAATCCAGGAGGAGTAGAAAATGTCATACGATCCATCGGAAACGATAAGCGCTCTCCGGAAATTCTTCTCCGCCATCTCACCCAGAACAAGTCCCAAAATCAGTGGAACTCGGTTATACCCAAAGCGGTCCATAATATATCCCAAAAAACCGAAAAAGCAAGTCAGAAGAACATCGGCAAACGAATTGCGGATCGCAAAGGCACCGACCAGGCTAAAGATCAGAATATAAGGGACGATCACTTCATTGGAGAGAAGAGAAACCCGGGCGAAATATTTGGCGCAGGTAATGCCAAAGACGAAAACCACCAGAGTCACCAGGATCTGACTCGCGAGCAAGGCATAGATTACCTGTCCGTTATCTATGAAGGCGCGGGGGCCGGGCGCAACGCCGTGCATCATCATGATTCCCAAGAAGACAGCCATGGCTGTGCTCCCCGGGATACCCAGAGCAAGGGTGGGGATCATGTCACCCATTGCGCAGGAGTTGTTGGCGGTCTCCGGGGCAATTACCCCTTCAGGGGCTCCTTTCCCGAAACTCTCCGGGTTCTTAGAACAACGAAGTGCATCAGCATAAGCCACAAAGGAACTGGTGACTCTCCCCGCCGCAGGGAGAGCGCCTACAAAGATTCCCCAGGCCAAGGAGCGAAGAATCGTCATAGGGTAACGGAAGTAACTCTTCATTCCTTCCAAAAGACTGCCGGACAGCTCTTCCGCCTTGGCAATGGTTCCTCCACTCTCGGCCAAGATAATGACCTGTGAAACGGCAAACATGCCAACCACTGCAGGGATGAGCTGGATTTCATCCTCAAAGTAGGGTATTCCAAAAGAGAACCGTATATTTCCAGAGATTCCGTCGTACCCCACAGTGGCCAAGAAAAGTCCCAATCCTGCAGAGATCAGGCCCTTGATAGGAGATCCTACGACAACAGCGGCAATGATGGAGAGTGCAAAAACAGCCAGAAGAGTGTTCTCTGCGGGGCCGAACCGAAGAGCAAACATGGCGATGAGCGGTGCAGAAAAAATCAAGAGGATCACACCGATTCCGCCACCCACAATGACGCTCGTAGCACTGATTCCCAGGGCTACGTTTCCTCGGCCATTTACGGTCATGGGGTACCCATCTAACATTGTAGCAGAATTGGAGGCGTCGCCAGGAGCATTGATGATGATGCTAGTGATGGAGCCTCCAAAATTCGAGCTAAAGAAGATAGCCCCCATAAAAATCAAAGCCGTCGCTGGGCGTAAGCCAAATGTCACGGGGAGAAGAAGGGCCATTCCGGCTGGTGGTCCGATACCTGGTAAAACCCCCACTATAAGCCCAGCAACAGTCCCTAAAATGAGACTCAGAACATTGTTCAATGAAAAAGCAAGACTAATGCCGCTCGTAATGAGGTCCCAATGCTCAAGCATTTCAAACCTCTATTCTATGAACGTATTGGGTAAGAATGGTTGCTCTTGTTTAGCAACGAACAGCCGAGAATTTCAAAAAACTTTCTACCACCTCCATAAATAACCATGTGTCATAGGAATTCCTAAAAAATAAAAGAACACGATGTAGAGGAAAACAGCAGTCAGCAAGGAGAGGAAAAGGGCCTTCATTAGCATCGTTTTCCGACCGAGAAACAACGTGTAACAGATGAAGAATACAGGGATTAAGAAGACAAAGCCGAAAAGAAACGCAGTCAGAAGGGAAATAGCAATGCTCAACCACGCCCGATAGAAACGCCCTCTGGTCTTCCATTCCCTCTGGATTTCCTCCTCTGCCGCAGGCAAAGGTGAGACAACAATATTCTTCAAAAATGGGAAAAAGAAGTAAACGGCAAGGAGGCTTCCGCTGAGAATCAATGTGCCCAGGATGATGAGTTTAGGAAAGGACCGACTTTCTGATGGGCAACTGGAAGATTCGTTCAGTAGAAATAAAAAACACAAAAGAATGAAAAGGGGAAAGAGAACTTCCCCTTTCTTAAAAAGACCCAATCGGCTTAGTGTCTCCTTTTTCATAGCTTGTGTACAGCTCTATTTCTCATGTTGGGTTAGAAAAATTTGTGGATTTTAAGCGATCACTTAGTTTTGACCCTCAAGGGTGCTTGCCCAGCTTTGAGCAGAACCCTTCCGCTCGTAAAAACTTCATAGGGGCGATCTTGAAGCTCTGCGTTTTTCCTAAGTAAGATTAAAAAACATCCTTATATTTGTCAACAAGTCCATAGAGATCTGGAATTGACTTAGCCATCTCAGAAGAAGATTGGAAATCTACAGTAACCCCGATTTTTTCAGCCATTTTAGCAAATTCGGGATCCTCGGTTATTCTTTTGAAAGTTTGCTCCAGTTTGGTCACAATTTCTGCCGGCGTCTTAGGAGGTGCTGCCATTCCACCCCTTACAAGCAGGCAAGCTACGTTGTTATATCCCAACTCCTTTGGTGTCGGCACTCCAGGAAGGAAACTATCACGCTTCGGAGTGAAAACGAGAAGCCCGTTGAGTTTTCCTGCTCGGACCATTGGCATTGTTGTAACCGTGAAAGTTATAACGGCGTCTACGTGTTTTCCAGCTACTGCAGCAATACCTTCTTGACCAGATTTGTAAGGAACCCAATTGAATTTTGTCCCCAAAGCACCCTCCAAGAGACGCCCTTGAAGATTCGCAGAACCTCCAGTAGCTGCCAGACTAATTTCTTTCTTTCTTGCGTCATTGGCAAAATCAGCGAAGGTCTTCCAATTATCTGGATGACAATCGATGACAAAGTTATTAACTCGCCATGCCCCAATAGAGGAAAACCCCTTTGTGATATATTCGGTCCTCCTTGTGAGCTCCAATACAATGGGAGATATGATGTTAAAGGTTAAGAGTGTATAGCCATCCGGTTTCTCTTTGTAAAATTTATTGAAGGCGATTATTCCGTCAGCACCGGGAATATTTTCAATTTGAACAGGCACCCCGAGATGTTTCTCGAGGAAAGGAAGGACCGTCCTGGTCTCGCGGTCATTTGTTCCTCCAGCGCTGCTGGGCACGATAAATTTGATAGGCTTAGATGGATATTTGATTGCCTCGGCACCCATTGCATCAGAGATTTTAAGCACATGAAAAGAGAAGGAAAGGCATATTAATGTTAAAAAGATTATGAGTTCATTTCTACTGAGAATTGATTCAATATCATTCTTCACATATTTTCTCATAAGGTTCCTCCTCGTATCTCGTATAGTGTATTTGTGGGCCGCTTGCCCACTATCTACCCGCTATCCCTTTGTCATCCCTGCTTAAACCTGATGACTGGTTTCACGACCTGAAAGCTTGCCATAGCCTTCAACGCTTCGTTCACCTGCTCCAGGGTATAGCTTGCCGTAATCATTTCCTCAAAGGGAAAGATGTTTTTGCGTGACGCCAGAAAGTCGATCGCCTGGAGCCAGTGGCGGGGCTCGCCAGACCGTATTGTGTAGAAGATCATCTCCTGGGGCAAGTTTTCAACAGCGATGCTGGCCTTGCCGCCGCCGGAGCCGATATGCAGAAATCGGCCGCCTGGACGCATCAGGGTGAGACCCTCGGGAACTGCCATGTCATTCGCGACCTGAATCACGATGTCGGCACCACGGCCATCGGTATGATCACGAACCCAGGTTCGGCGGTTTTTTGCATCAGTTACCTCTTCTATGTTCAACACTGCATCGGAGCCCATGCGCTTGGTTACCTCAAGACGCGCTGCCGGCGCCCCGATCACCAGCACTTTCTTAGCACCATGGTCCCGTGCCACAGCGGTGGCGAAGTTCCCCAGGGGTCCGCTGCCTTGGATGACAACGGTCTCGTTCGACTTGATCGCCCCCAGTCTGTCGAAACCATGCATGACTGTCCGATAGGCGCAGGCGGCCGCCGCCGCCGAAGCGGAGGATACCTCCTCAGGCACCTTGATAATCAGGCAGGGTGGGGGCACGTACATGTACTCGGCGCAACTGCCCAGGAGGTATGGGTACTGGTCGCTCCGCTGATGACCCCAGGAGGCCCGTCCCGGACACATGCAGGGCTGGAGGGCAACGCTGCAATAGTAACAGCTCCCGCAGGAAACATAGCTCCATATGATCCGGTCCCCTGGTTTAACCGGATTACCTAGAATATCTGTACGTTGGCCGTTGATGGCTTCGACGTATCCGCAAGGTTCATGGCCGATGATAACGGGCAGGGTGTCTCCTTTGGGTAGTGGTCCGTGCCAGCGGTGTACATCAGTGCCGCAGAGTGTGGAGGCTGCTATCCGCACCAGCAGCGCACCAGGTTCAAGATCAGGGATCGGGACTTTCAGTATTTCCAAGGGTTGGTTGTGGGCAGTAATGACGGCAGCACGACAATCTTTCATGGCAGATCCTCCTCCGTAGTTGATTATCCAGGCAAAAACCTGGCGGTGTTAAAGGGTTATAGCTTGCATTCTTCTAAAGTTCAAGGCAAATTCAGATCTCTTCACATGGTTCCCCAATACCAATCAGCCTCAATACCTTCCCTATGAACGCTTCTTGGAGTCGAGTCTCTCATGACCATACGAACACGCTCAAAAGGAAAAACAGGGCTAAACAGCTATAGTGAATGAAACGCACGATCGCAAATACTACTAAATCTTATCAGGCTCACCTAAGTCCTCCCTCTTAAATGTTTTCTGGATAGAGGGGTAGAGGGCAAATGCAGCGGCAATACAGAAAAGGACGATGACCTTCGGCCGGTATAGCCAAGCAGCCCCATACCGGGTAATAGAAGAATAAAGATAAGTTTCTGTAAGATTACCCAGAATGAATCCCAGGATGAAGGGGGGGCGAGGCCAGCGATATTTCACCATGAGGTACCCGATGCCTCCAAATACCATTAATACGATCAAATCCCCGATGTGGTTATTCGATGTATAGGACCCGATAAAACAGAGCAAGAGAATAATAGGATTGATAAGACTCCCCCGGATCAGGGTCAGCTTTGCAAGATGGTTGATGAAGAGCAGACACACCCCCACAACAATGATATTGGATAAAACGATCGTCCAGACCATCGAGTTAGTCAAAGTGAGATGTTTCGTGAGCATTTCCGGACCAGGCACGAGGCCCAAAAGTAAGAATGCTCCCATGAGGATAGCCATTCCCGTGCTTGAAGGAACACCAAAAGCCACCGTAGGAATCAGGCCTGCTCCTTCCTTAGAGTTATTGGCTGCCCCGGGACCCAGGACTCCTCTAATATCTCCCTTGCCAAATCCAGCCCTTTCCTCTTCCGTCTTGGCACTCTGCGTGGCATGGGCATAGGATAGCCACTGAGCTACTGATCCCCCCAAGCCAGGGATAATCCCAATGAAGGAACCGATGAAGCTGCACCGAATGACCAGCCAGAAATGGGCAAAGGTGTCTCTCATTCCAACCCTTACTCCTTTTCCAAGCTTGCCAAGAGTGACGTCGCCTGCAATCGCCGTTCCTCGAACCGCAAGATCAACGATCTCTGGAATTGCGAAGAGTCCCACCATTACGGGTATGATCGGCAGCCCGTTCCATAGATAGAGTTGTCCGAAAGTAAAACGAAAGATGCCGGCGTTCTTATCTTGGCCCACCAGAGAGCACAACAATCCAAATCCTCCGCTCATCATCCCTAACAAAAGGCCGCGTTTCCCATGACCGCTTAATGTGGCAATACATGTGATACCCAAAACCGTCAACATAAACATTTCCGGAAAACCAAAGGCAAGCACTAAGGGACGAACCAAAGGTATTGTCACGGCCAAGAATGCTGCTCCAAACAATGCTCCGATTAATGAACTCATCAAGACGGCGCCCAATGCCCGTCCCGCTTCCCCTCTTTTGGCCATGGGGTACCCATCAACAATAGTGGCGACGGTCGTGACCTCTCCAGGAATCCCGAAGAGAATGGAGGTAATATCCCCGGTTGTTGCACAGACAGAATGCATTCCCAAGAGAAAAGGAAAGGCCTCCTGGGGAGTCATCTTATAAACGAAAGGCAGCATGAGAGCTAAGGTGGTGCCACCTCCCAATCCCGGGAGAATCCCCACCCAAAAGCCAATGGCACAGCCGATGAGCATATAGAGAAAAGGCTTCAACTGCAGGTTGATCAACAGCCCCCCTATAAATGCGTCAAAAACAATTTCCATGGCTTCGTCTGTCTCCCGAAGGCTTGATAAGCTGCGCCATCCCTTGGCTTCACATATTCAACCTTTAGAATTTTATGTATTTGCTAAATTCTTTAACAATATTTTCGGGTTGAGTGAAAATGAACCTTAAAACATCCGTGCATTCATTTGCGGAGACATATTTGGCCGGCATATTAAGTTTTTTAGATTCCTTTTGAAGCTCCGGATCTTTCAGAGCGTAACCGAAAGCATCCCTTAAAATGGTCATGATTTCAGGGGGGGTTTTTGGGGGGGCGACAAAAGGCCGACCCATTTGATCCGGTGCTGAAAGCATACCCATAACAGCCTTTCCTATATGATTCGAGGTAAGATCTTCATTCACCGGTAGATTTTCAATCCCTGGCTCAGATATGCGGCCGCGGATCAAAGGGCGCACCATATCTCTTTGGATCAGATCGACGAGTGCCATATAAGACCCCGCCTTACCATCCACTTCTTTGCGCTCGATTGCGAGCTTACCTGCAGCCCCTGAAGGAACGATTACCATCTTTAAGTTAATGCCAAGATATTCCTTCAAGAGTATGGGGAATTGGTAGTCCGTAGTTCCCGGACTCACGGCTGCTAGGTATATCTGCTGGTTTGCTTTCCGCAGGTCATCAAAAGTCTTGTAAGGCAGATCCGTTCGGAGGGCAAGTATGGTGGCGGTTACAGCAGCAGACCCCAACCAGGAATACTTGGTGATATCGAACTTAATATTCTCCGCTCTTAGGAGCTGGGAGAAAGGAAGTCCCCGATCGAAGGCTCCAATCGTCAAACCATCTGGCTTAGCGATGTTATAAAGGTAATTCGCCGCAATGATGCTTCCAGCCCCTGGCATATTCTCAACGACGATTGTGGGCTTTCCAGGGATATACTTAGGGAGGTACCTTGCGAGAACTCGGCCCATAAGATCGTACGTTCCTCCAGCTTCGTGCCCTGAGATAATCTTAATCACCCGATTCTGATAGTACGGAGCGCCCAGAAGTTTGCCCGGGCAGAAAAGCAAAGCAAGAATCAAATAATTGAGGAATAAAAAACAGAAGGTATGTCTTTTCATCGTATTCCCTCCTCAAATAAAGTCGATGAATGATTTTTCAACATGTTAAGAAGAGGTCCTCATCATACCCTAAATGGGGCAAAGAAGCGGATTAACGAGCCTGTCCTATCAGGGATTGATATATCAGATTTACGGCCCGAGTCAAGAATCTTTTTCCTCGCCAGTCCTGGTGCTCTTTGTCAATAGAACCCTCGAGGAGCTTGATCTCCTCAAAACTCTTTCCCCTCTTTATCATCTCAGCAATTCTCTTGTACGTTGAATCCAAGAAATCCCTCATTTTCACAACTTCCGCTCTGTCGGAACTAACATGACCGTGACCGGGGATGTAGTACCGGACCGGAAATTCAAGAATCCTGTCAGCGACTTTGATCAGGTTCGGGACATCTGCCTCTTTAACATTGGGGTAAAAGCCAAACCACAGAATGTCTCCCCCAAAAAGAATCTGGTCCTCGGGAAGGTAGATGACACAGTCTCCCGGGGTATGGGCATGCCCAAAGTAATACAATTCAATCCGTTCACCTCCGAAATCAAGGTGCAGTTCATGGTCAAAAGTGATATGGGGGAGCGCCACGGTGATCGCTTTATCCTCAAGGATCTTTCGAATATACGGTTCCCTTTCCGACCAGGCCCTGAAGTTTTCCTCCCCCCAGCGAATCAGCTCCTCCCGACATTTCTCTGACCCGACGATCATCGTTCCTTTCTGGGCGAATTTGCAGTTGGCTGAGGTATGATCAAAGGCATGGTGCGAGTTAATCACGAATTTGACGGGTTTAGCAGAAATCTGGGGCAGGGTGCTAAAAAGCTGGTCTACTGTTCGGACGTCATTGTCAATCACTACGAAGCCATCCTTTGTCTCCACAATCCCAGCATTGCCGAGGTCCTCATATTGAGGAAAAATAAAAGCATGCGTGGAATCCGAAAGTTGGTATAAGTTTTCACTCTTCTTAATCATAGAATACCCCTTTAGCCTTTATAGAAGTCAGAATTAATCGTCCTTTCGTCAATATGAAACTTTTCTTGCATCGCCATCGTTCATCCGGCGTTTGACATCCATACTAATAGATATAGTTTTTTAACAAATCCGCCAGCTTCGGGCCATAGGCGGGCGACTTCTGGATGATGAAGTCCATGTAATCGGCACGATAGGCCTTCGCTACCTTACGCTCTTCTTCCGGAGAGCACCATATCAGCTTGACATTATCCTCTTCTACATACTTCTTAATGATATCGTCGTCCCATTTACGGCACCAAGGAATTCCTGCCTTTTCGTGATCTTGGGCAACACTCTTGAGTAACGATTTTACGTTATTCGGGAGTTCATCCCATACCTTGGCAGCGATAAACCAATAAGTGGAGGCTTCGTAAAAGCGTGGCATGAGAATGTACTTATAGACTTTTCGTTCTCCAAAGGAATATCGATCCGAGGCTTGTCCGACCACGGCATCGATCGTGCCGCGCTGGAGGGCCTCAAATACTTCGTCGGCTGATAGCATAATGCCCGACCCTCCCATTGCAGGGATGCCGACGACACTATTCCCGCCTGACATTCTTATCCTAAGGCCAGACCAATCGCCGGGTCTAAAGGGCTTGGTGCTTAATAGAGTACCTCCACGCCCCATTAAGATAGGAAATAAAGCAATGCATCCTGATTTCTGGCGGCACGCTTCGTTTACTATATCCAACACTTTTGTTTCCCGGAAAGCTCGGTACAAATAATCCGGGTCTACCTTGATGCAAGATATGGCATTTAGCTCTACGGTTTCCCCGATAAAATAATTACCGGAAGTGTAGGCCATATCCACTGTGCCGGAACGCATGGCGGCAAACTGCTGATACGTTCCAACAACTTCGGGACCGCCCAACTTTCTGATGGTAAGCGGGACCCGCTCTTTCTCCGCTCTTGCATTGACCTCCTTAATAAACTCATGGTACCAATAATTCTGGGCAACATGTGTCGGCCATGCGGTAATCGCTTTGAGCACGACAGGCTTTGTCGCTGTGGCTGCTTCTGCAAGAGAAGAAGTCAAGATGTGATAGGTTACAGGGATGATTAGGCATAGAACCACAATAGAAAAAAGATAAAATGATTTTCTTTGCATTTTAAACCTCCGATTCATTTTAATTGTCTCTTCTCTTCCATCTGGTATAGTCGTTTCTTCAATCTCCCATCTCCTTCTATTCTACTTCAGCGCATGAGGCCGGGAAGCCAAGTGATTGTTGCGGGAAAAAGAATGAATATGGTCATGCCGATAAATTCAATAAAAATGAAAGGGAGTATGGCCCGGTAAACCTCCAGCAAATCCGGGTTCCCCGGAGTAACACTTCTTATGACAAAAAGATTCATTCCGAAAGGTGGAGTAACCAGACCCAGCCCAATATTGACCATCATGATCATCGCCCACCAAAGAATATCCATCCCGAGATCTTTGGCAATCGGTAAGAAAACGGGGATGATAATCAGCATAATTGGAACGGCATCCATAAAACATCCCATGATGAACACAATGAGATTCATACCGAATAATACTATGAGCGGATGGACGGGTAACGCAGTGATGGCTTCAATCAGTCCGGTTGAGACCCCAGTGTAAGCCATCACTTGGCTGAAGACTTTAGAGGTGGTAATGATGAGGAGTGCCATTCCCGTTACCGTTACAGTGGAAAAGAGAGACTTTTTGACGCTTTCAAGCGTCAGTTTGCGATAGACTGCTGCCACGACGAAAGAGGCGAATGCGCCCATTGCGGCAGATTCCGAGGGAGTAGCGATGCCAAAGAAAATGGTGCCGAGGACTGCGATCATCAATACTCCTATCGGTGCAATATCTTTCAAACTGACAAGTCGTTCACGGATGGTGATTCTCCCGCGATCTTGGTGGGGCGGCGCAATTTCAGGTCTCAACTTGCTTATAACGATTATGAATAGCGATAAACAAGAGGCCATAATGATTCCTGGAATAATTCCGCCGATAAGGAGTTGGCCCACCGGCATTGACGCAATGCCGGCGAAAATGACCATGAGGGCACTGGGAGGGATCAGCATGTCAATCCCGCCGGTGCAGGCGATCGATCCCATGGCGAGCCAACGGGCGTATCCGCGGTTGAGCATTTCGGGTACAAGGACCTTTCCGATAGTGGCAGTGCTCGCCATGCTTGAGCCGCTCGCCGCGCCAAATATGACTCCAGAAGCCATTCCCACCACCGCTATTCTACCCGGCACACGCCCGACCCACAAATCTAATGCCGTGATGGCTTTGAATGCCAAGCCCGTATGCGTTAGTACACTCCCCATTAAGACGAAAAGGGGTATGGCTACAAACACGAAACTCGAGACACTATCGAATGTTCCATTAGCGACTGTCCCGAGAGCCTTGAGCCCTCCCGGGAAAAATGCAAGCAGGCTCACGACATTTAGAATTCCTAAACAAAATGCCACCGGCAAGCCGGTGGCGAGCAGTATGATAAAGCCGACACAGAGAAGAATTAGAACCACCCACCATTCCATTTAATCTTTCTCCTTACACAACAAGCCCAATTTCTGTCAGGCCGGGTAACCAAGTAAGTAAATCTGGAGTTGTTAGCATCTTTGCGGGCATGGATGCTTCATCATGTCTAAATAGGCTTTAGTCAAATCGCTCGCCGGAGGAAATGTTATGATTCGGAAACCAAATTTGGGCAACAATTTTCATGGCAAATCCAGAGCACAGTAATACCCCACCGATAAAAATGGCGATTACTGCCGGCCAAACGGGCAGCCACGAAGTGGTTGGGAAACTTGTCTTGTAGATGACTTCTCTCCACGTGTAAAGCGCCCCCTGCCAGGTGAGCACGACAGAGTAAAGGAGTCCTAAAATATGAGTCGACAGTGTAACGTAGTCCCTTTGCTTCTTTCCTAACAGGGAGAGAAAGAGATCAATCGATACGTGTCCCCCTTTCATTAGGATCCAGGCTGCGGGGAGCATCGACAAATATATAATTAGGTATAAGGCTATGAAGTCGCTGATCCAGCGTGTTTGCCATCCCATTGAATATCGCTGGAAGACGTCATAAACGATAAAGAGCATAATCAAGATGATGGTCCCTGATGTCATCCATACGATAGCGTCCATGGTACGATCAAAAAATGCAACTACTTTGTTCTCTGCAGTTTTCTCCATCATGTCTTCCTTCCCATCTCGTGAATCCTTAACGTAATCATATCCGCTGCCAATTTCTTACTGGGAAGCCATAAACTCCATCTTGAGGGGTAAAGCGCAAGCTATTTCCCCGGAATGGTTTGAAATTCCCTAGATCCCTGTGTTTCCGATGAACCTCTCCGCAGTTCCCCTCCTTCAGAAGCTATACACCACGATTACGAATTTCAGATCTGCTGCCACTTTCTTTGTTTCTTTCTCTACGCTCGAGGGAATGTATATCGCTACCCCTCTAACATGTCTGGTTTCTTCTCCTTCAGTGTGCCCATTTTCCACGGGTCGCAGCATAAGCCTTTCTAAACAAAGGTCCTATGTAAGGAGAAGTTAGTGATAAAATAATAAGGATGACCAAAAGCTTAGAAATGGGAGAGGAAAAAAAGATAAAATAAGAGCCTTTGGAAATTTTCAAAGCTCGATGAAAATTTTCCTCGACCATCGCTCCCAAGACTAACCCTAATATGAGGGGAATAGGGTTATAACCCGCTTTTCTCATAATGTAGCCGAGGAATCCAAAAGCCACACTTAAGATGACGTCTACCATCATGTTCCGAATAGCATAACTCCCTAGGAGGCTGACGACGATAATCGCAGGAACGATTACTTCATTGGGGATCAAGCTAATACGGGCTATATAGCGAGCAACCGTAAATCCGATGACCAGGACAAAAATTTGGATGAGAATCATGGAGAAAAATAGACCGCTGATCACATCTGCCTTCTCAGTAAAAATTAAAGGTCCGGGGATGACACCAAAGACAATCATAATGCTCAAAAATACTGCGGCTCCAACACTGCCAGGAATGCCTAAAGCGATGGTGCAAACCAGGTCTCCAGGCATACAGGCATTCGTGGATGTCTCAGAAGCAACCACCCCAGCAGGTTCTCCTTTACCAAAGGTCTCAGGATGTCTAGATGAACGAACAGCATCGGCATAGGCAACCAAGCCAGACGTAGCTTGCCCTACAGCGGGTAACACTCCGAGCCAGAGGCCAACAAGGGTTGAACGAACAATCACGGTGGGGTGTTTAAAATAGATCTTGAATCCCTGCCAAAAACTTCCAGCTAATTTACCTACTTTAGAGATAGCCAGTGTGGTCTCAGATAAAGAGAGAGCCTGAGATATAGCAAAAAAACCCACTAATGCCTGAATAAAGGGAACACCATCTTCCAAAAAATACATTCCAAAGGTAAACCGTGGGTGTCCGGCCATGATATCATACCCAACTGTGGCGAACAGCAAGCCTAAAACAGCAGAGATAAGCCCTTTTATGGTTGCGCCTTTAATTACGGCAGAAATAATACTCAGAGCAAAAATGGCGACTAAAAAATATTCAGCAGGTCCAAATTTAAGAGCAAACTCGGCCAGAATTGGAGTGAACAGGATCAGGACGATTACTCCGAGCGTCCCACCTACTGCCGCCCCTGTAGCACTGATCCCTAAGGCTACTCCGCTCTGCCCCTTTTCGCACATAGGGAAACCATCCAATATCGTCGCGGCATTCGAGGAATCCCCAGGGGTGTTTAACATAATGGCCGTAATGGATCCTCCGTAGTTGCTGACACGATACAAGCTTGCCATAAAAATCAAGGCGGTTAGAGGGTGCAAATTTATTATTAGAGGAAAGGCTAAGGCCATGCCGGCGGAGCCTCCTATTCCGGGCAAAATTCCTATTACGAGGCCGTAAAAACCTCCTATAATGAGCGCCAATAGATTCTGCCAGGTGAGAACAACTCTCATAATTTCGAAGATATCCATCTTTACCTTTCTTTCACAAATCCGATTTACAGAAGCATTTCCCTAATTTTGGATTTTACCTTTTAAGGTGTCTTTAGCCCCAACAGATGCCTTTCAGAAGCGGTACACCCATCAAAGAGGTAAAAAATCCATATACCACTAAGCTTACTCCAAAAGCAATAATGACATACCTAAAGGTCTGTTTTTTCTTCCCATGCAGTATGCCAAATGTAATAAAATAGAAGGGGACAATCAGGAGAAATCCTCCCAGGTAGCCAATAGCCAAAGAAATGATGACAATTAAAATACTCTGCCACAACCTCCTTTTCCGCTCGCTTTTTTCAAGCAACTCAAAGCCAGCATCCTTTTCGCTTTCCTCCTCCATCTCTTTGACCCATCTCAATTTTTCTTCTCGAGTATCTGAAGAGGGCAGGGGTGCTTTTCCTATCTTTTGCTTTTTAGGTTTAACAAGGCCGGTAATGAAAGATAAGATGATTAAAATGATACCGGCACCGCTTAGAAGATCGGGAAATAATCGAGATTTTTCCGGATAGGAACGCCCTGTCCACATCCAAAACAAAAAGAAAGCCAAGAGAAACACTTTAAATACTGAATCGGTGTTTCTTAACCCGCTCGCCATGCCTTCTTCCCCCATACAAAGAACATAAGTGATTATCTTAAATCTTTTTCGCTTTGTATGAACAATAGCCACTGACCGAATGCCAACGGAGATTTATATTTCACGCAGGGTTCAGGGTTATCTTTGAGCGTGAGCAAATAGGTTAATGGAAAGAGGGATTCTTGGGGATACCCGTGGTGATTCATCATCAACCTTGGCTATGAGGTCATATGCGTGTTTCTGTCCGTATGAACGCAAATTCTATAGAGTCCACACATGAATGGCCTCTATCGCCCGTCAATTATACTCCAAGTCAATCAGTTCACAAGACTTTTTCTTCTTAAATATCAAAGAGACCCTGTTCCCTCCACTTCTGCTGCACATGAACTTTTAGTTCTGATTTGTACGAAATCGAAGGAGGAAACTCAGTGATCCAATCGTAAGGCTTGGTGGCATCTATGATCGCCCGAGATTGAAAGGCTTTCTTCCTCTCCCCAGCAGGGATAATCGGATCAAGGAGGCTTTCCCAACAGTTCTTCACTATCTCAATATCTTTGGCCGGATCCACGCGGGTTGCGAGGGCCCAAACAACTTGATTAAAGTCATAGATGTCTATATCGTCGTCCACAACGATAACGTAGCGTCCAAAAAAGGCGCCTGCGTTACAATGCATGGCCAACATAGCAGCTCTCTTGGCGTGCCCACCATACCGTTGCCTGATACTGACGACGGTAATAAACCGGTGTTGGTAGCATGTCACTCCGTTAATATCTGTAAGTCCCGCTGCCTCTAATTCGTTCCACAGCTGGGCGGATCGAATAAGTTCGTAAGGGTGCGTGAAGTCACTGGGCATGACGCTGGGTACGGCTCCAGAGATGATTGGATTGTTTCGATGGTAGACGGCTTCTACCTTCATGACCGGTTCGGAACGTTGTCGGCTCGCATAGTAACCAGGCCACTCGCCGAAAGGTCCCTCCCCCAAGTATGAGTCCGAGTTCGGATAAGAAAATCCTTCGAGCACAATTTCCGCTTGCGCCGGGATGGGCAATCCGGTCACTTTGCCCCTTATGACTTTGTACGGCTCTCCACGTACGCCACCTATCCAGTCGTATTCGTTCCTGAAACCATCTTGAGCATGTGGGATAGCCAGAATCGAAGCTAAGTAGAGCAGAGGGTCTTCTCCAACAACTACTGCCACTGGGCACCGCTCGTTCCGGGAAAAATACTTGTCTCGATGAATTCTACCATGTTTACCTTGGGCTGCGTAGTGTGCACACTTCTTTTCATCGTGAACCATTACTCTGTAAGTTCCTAAATTGATGCTTCCGTTATCCGGGTCTCTGGAGATCGTAGCGCTGCCTGTGCCGATGTATCTTCCCCCGTCCATCTCATGCCATTGGGGAACAGGAAACTTCAATAGATTAACCTCGTCGCCTGTTTGAACATTCTCCATAATTGGACCCTGTGTCACTTCTTCAGGTGGAATTGGCTTTAATGTCTTCAGTCGTTCACGCCAGGCCGCAACGAACTCACGATCACCAAACTTGGGATCTAAGCCTACTGTCAAGGCTAAACGCCGCGGGGAGTTCAGCTGACCGGTTAGTACTCTGTAACCAGCTGGATAGCCTTTGATCTTATCGAAGAGCGTTGCCCAGTTATTTCGAGAATTTTTTGCGACCATATCCGTGATAACACCTATTTCAAGGTTCCAATCTGCCCCGTGAACTTCTTTGAGTTCTCCCATCTTGTTCACTTGCGCTAACCAATCGCGAAGGTCGTTATAAAGCAACATGTTTTCCTCCTATTCATGAATGATGTTATTTAGACCCATTTAGTACCCTTCCGTCCCGAATTTCGCATTCAGCTCCTTCACTGCGTCTTGAAGAGGCTCCAACCGTATTGCCTTTTCTTTTGTATACCCGCTGGGTAGCCTGCCCCAAGTCTTATACTCTTCAATAAGTGCATCCAAACCACTTAGGCTGATACTTCCATCCGAGGGAAGGATTCTTGACGAACGAACCATTCCGTCGACCAGTGCATTATCGAACTTCCCCCATCCAAATCCATCCCTTCCCCAGTCTTGAGTTAGATACATTTGTCTTAATTCTTGAGCATTTTTGGGATCACGGGCAAAACGGTAACCTCGAACGATCCCCTTTAGAACACCTTTAACTACCTGGGGATATTGTGTCAGCATATTCCCTCTCGTCGCTACAACTCTATCCGGTAAACCTCCAGGGTGAGTTTCAGAATGTTCTGCCAAAACATTATATCCTGCCTGTCGGACTAATTGGAAAAGTTCGGGTCTTTTGTAGTGAGCACTAAGTACGGTGGCTTGATAATCTCCCCGATTTAGACGAGGGCTTTGAATTTCCAAAGACGTGTAGCCGCAATCCAGTACCCAGGTGACATCTTTATCTGGATTGATCTTTTCCTTCCGCAACAACATCCTTATCCATGGAACCTCACGCCCGCCACCATTCTCTATGATTCCTATTTTCTTTCCCCTCAATCCGCCCACCGATTTAACATCCCGGGTCCCAATAAGAGTGAGGTCGAGGTGATTTAACATACCTGCAATAATATAAAGATTCTCTCCTTTGCTGTTTTGTTCGAGGATTAAATCCGGTCTTACATCTAGCCCAAAATCTATATTTCCTGATTTAAGACTCTCCACTGTTAAACTGCACTCTCCAGTTGCTTTAAGTTCTACATTCAATAGCCCTTCGTCGAGGAAATAGCCATTGTTTAAAGCTGCAAGAGTACTTGCGCGGTGAAATGCATGGGCATGCCCAGTCGCTAACGTTATTCTGTCTTCCATTTCAATCCTCCTTAATTGATGATTGCTTTGTAATAATCATCAAAGCATAAATTGCCAGAATTTCAATTTACATGTGCCCGCCCTTGCAAACAACCGAACCCATGTGATTAGTTAGTTGGGTCCAAACCTCCAGAAAAAATCTCTCTGGTCTTGTATCGCCAAAAAGATCATTTGTCAAATCAATTGATTTATTAGTCATATTGATTTAATCTATAGGCACTCTTGGAGAAGGAGGCTTCTTATGATTGACCAGATTTCGGGAGACTTTTTGCAGTGGTTACGAGGATTCTATTTTGTTGTGGAGAAGGGAAGTCTAACAAAAGCAGCCATAGCAATGGGACGGCAGCAACCCACTATCACACACCAGATCAAGTGCCTCGAAAAGGTATTTGGAGTGTGTCTCTTCGATCGATCTTCAGGCAAGGTGAAATTGACGCCCGAGGGAAGAATCCTCTTTGAAAAGGCAATTTCTTTTTTTGAACTTCTTAAAGAAACCAGAAGCGAGTTGGGGCGAGGGCTAGTGGAGTACCAGAACAAGATTTCCATAGCGGTAGCCGGACATGCCGTTGTTGATTTCTTTTTGCCCCGATATATCATCGCCTTTAGGCAGTTCCATCCTCTTGTCGTTTTTAATATAGAATCCGGGCTCTTCGAAACATTCTATGAAACAATTGAATTGGGGGAAGCTGATTTCGGTATTGGCAGCGTCGATGCTGTTCCAAAATGTTTAGTATATCATGAATTGTTTAAATCCAGACTGAGACTTATTGCACCTAAGAACAACACTTGGGTCCTGGGAAAAGCAGTTACCCTAAAGCAGATTGCACAAATTCCTTTTATTGTTTTTTCGCGCACTGGTTCGACAACAGCCACCAGCGTCGCAAGAAGATTTTCTGAAGAGGGACTGAAGCCAAACGTAGTTATTACTCAAAATGACTTTGTGTCCGTGAAAAATTACGTAGCTTTGGGATTAGGCGTTTCCATCGTAAGTGAATACACCATTTCTGAAGAAGACAAGAAAACACTTAATATTTATCCTTTGGATCAGTATTTCCCAGAAAGAAAGTATGGTCTTTTCTTGAGAAAAAGAAAATACCTTTCTCCGACGGTAAAGGCCTTCATCCGGACCATCAAGCCAGAGATTCAATTTACATAATCAATTCGATTTCATCATTGATTTCAAATCCTGTTCCTGTCCTTTAATTTCATTCCAGATGCTCTTGGAAGTATTGAAGAACTCTTGAGCGTTCCTGGGATAGATCTTCACATGGGCTTTGGCGGCCAGGGCAAGGAAATCCTTGTCATGGGCCGCTTTATCGTAGGCTGATTCCAATATTTTTACCACATTGGCTGGAACTCCCGGGGGACCCACCACACCCCGAAGACTGGGGATGGTGTCCACATCGTACTTAAGATCTTTTTGAATGGGAACGTCAGGGTAACGGGGATCCCGTTTGTCTTCGAATATCATGAGGAGTCTTGCAATTTTGGCAGAAAGCATGGCAGTGGCACTCCCCGTATCGCAGATGACGAAATCGACGTGTCCCCCCGCCAACGCAGTTAGGGCCTCTGTCCCTCCGTCAAAAGGGACCCATTTGGCTGCCAGCTTCAGGTAGCGAATCAGTTTCATGCCGTTGAGATGGGCTGTGCTGCCCACTCCTGGAACGGCGCAGGAGAGGGTTTTTGCCTTGTACTTCTCCACGAAGTCGGCCATGTCCTTATAAGGGGCATCGGACTTGACCAAAAGCCCGGTCGAATCACTGAATAAAGAGTAGATATGGGTGTAACTGAGCGTATTGTAGCGGCCATTGAAAAGGATTTCTCCGATCTGGCAGGAGGGCATACCGGTAGAAAGAAGTGTGTATCCAGTGGGTTTCTCTTTGATGACAAATTCCCTGGATTTTCTTCCTCCGGTGCCGGGCATGTTTTCAATAACGATCGGCACCCCAAGGTATTTCTGAAGAGAGGGGGCGACTGTCCGAGCCTCGACGTCATTCGAGGTACCCGCTGCATGGGTAATAACCAGCTTGATCGGATTTAAAGGAAAGTTTTCTGCCCCTTCAGCCCTTAAGGCAGGAGAAAGAAAAATCATGACCAGGAAGAGCATGAATAATACGCGTTGACTGCTTACGCTCTTTCTCATTTGCCTCTTTTCCTCTTTCATCGGAAGCCTCCTTTCCAAAAAAAAGTATGTTTAATTATTTCAATTAAATATCAAAAGTTTATGCCATAAATCTCATCTATCGGTTAAACTTTTCATGTTAAATCTTTTCCCTCCATTTTCAAGTGATTCGTCCCATCTCCCGTTTGCGTCCGGTCCATCTCCGGAGAGCGAGTTTTAGGTAAGGATAAATCACCGATAAAATGCTCATTGTCAAGAGAATTTTGGCGATCCAGGAAGCATAGAAGATATCGTAGGATCCATCGGAAATGATCAAGGCCCTTCTGAAGTTTCTCTCAGCCATTTCGCCGAGCACCAGTCCAAGAATCATAGGAACGGGGTTATACCCGTGCCGGTTCATGATATACCCCAAAAGACCAAAAAAGCAAGTCAGAACCACATCGGCAAAAGAATTACGGATGGCAAAGGCGCCCACAAGGCTGAAGATCAGAATATAGGGGACAATGATTTCGTTTGAGAGAAGCGAGATCTTAGCAAAATATTTGGAGCAGCTGATCCCGAAGATAAAGACAGCCAGGGTTACCACGATCAGACTCGTAAGGAGAGCATAAAGAACCTGCCCATTGTCTAAGAAGGCACGGGGGCCGGGGACGACTCCGTGCATGATCATGATCCCGAGAAATACTGCCGCAGCCGTACTGCCCGGGATTCCCAAAGCAAGAGTAGGGATCAGATCGCCCATAGCGCAAGAATTATTCGCTGTCTCCGGTGCGATCACTCCCTCCGGATTTCCTTTTCCAAAGCTATCGGGTTCCTTGGATGAGCGGACAGCATCCGCGTATGCCATAAACGAGGCAGTGACTCTGCCGGCGGCAGGAAGAGCACCAACAAAGATTCCCAGCACCAAAGAACGAAGAACTGTGATCGGGTGAAGAAAATAGGTCTTCATCCCTTCGATGAGACTGCCTGCTAACCTTCCGACCTGGGCTATCGTCCCGCCGCGTTCGCCCAAGGTGATCACCTGTGAGACGGCGAAGAGCCCTACAACAACCGGAATCAGCTGGATTTCGTCTTCAAAATAAGGGATTCCGAAAGAAAAGCGAATGTTACCAGAGACTCCGTCATAGCCCACCGTTGCCAGAAAAAGGCCCATGCCCGCAGAAATCAACCCTTTGAAAGGAGACCCCACCACCAGCGCGGCAATGATGGAGAGGGCAAAGACGGCCAGCAGAGTGTTCTCAGCAGGACCAAACCTGAGGGCAAACATCGCAATGAGAGGGGCGGTAAAGACCAAGAGGACCACACCAATGCCTCCACCGACGATGACGCTCGTAGCGCTTATTCCCAGTGCTTCGTTCCCACGCCCCTTCTCGGTCATCGGATATCCGTCCATCATCGTCGCGGAATTCGAGGCATCTCCCGGTGCATTAATAAGGATGCTGCTAATCGATCCGCCGAAGTTCGAGCTGAAGAAGATCGAGCCCATCAGGATCAGAGCCGTTGCCGGAGGCCAACCAAATGTCAAGGGGAGAAGCAGGGCCATCCCGGCTGTGGGGCCAATGCCTGGCAGGACACCGACGATAATTCCGATCACGGTGCCCAGGATAAGGACCAGCAGGTTCTTCACTGAAAAGGCCAGGGTGATGCCGCCCATGATCAACTGCCAATGGTCGATCATCCCATACCTCGGAGGCAGAGATTTTTAAACAAATACTCTATTGGGACCACAGATAACCTCGGATTGTAGGAATTCCCAAGAACCAATCAAAGACGATGTAGACCAACAAGGTCGTTGTTAGCGCAAGCAGAAGGATCTTCCAGAGCATCCCTCTGCGGCCAAGAAGCAATGTATAGGAAACGAAGGATACAGGGATCAGGAAAAGGAAACCGAAGAGAAATGCCGTCAGAATCGAGACGACGATGCTCAACCAACCCCGGTAGAAACGGCCTCTGGTCTTCCATGTCTTGGAAGCTTCCTCATCTTCAGGCTCAAGGAAAACGATGGTCTTTTTCAGCGAAGGAAATAAGAAGTAGACTAAGAGAAGGCTCCCACTGAGGATTAATGTACCCAGGATGATCAGTCTGGGAAAACCGCTGCTTTCTGACGGGTAATTGAACGATTCTTTAAGAAAGAATAAAAAACCCACAACAATGGCGAGAAGAAAGAGGACGTCTCCGCTCTTAAGAAGATCTGAATAACGCGATGGAAGGCTTCTCTTCATCGTTACTTTTTCAGGGAAAGAGGCGCATCACGCAAGAGCGCCATGAGCAAAGAACCCGATTTCAGGCTCACTTTTTCCAAAAAAAGATTGACAAGAGAGATCCGAAGTGACGGATATTTTCTTAACATATTTTCTCCCACATTATCAAAAAAATTCTGAATCGTAAATAGAAATCCTGTCTCATGTTTAATGGCCTAACTTGCTGTTTTTGATCTCAGATTTGTCCGGCCTCGTTCCTGACAGAAATTCCCCTGTTAAGATCTGCCAGCCGAGCACTTGGATCCGAATTGGTGTTAATGCGGGGAGACTTAGGCGGGACATAAGAGAAGTGGTGTTGCCCCCTAACCCAAATCATGTGCTTTTGCTGCTTAAGGGAGCGTGGGGCAGACAAAATATCAACGGGGAACTGGAGGAGGCTTTAATCAATTGTGAAGTTATTGAGGAT
This sequence comes from Thermodesulfobacteriota bacterium, assembly GCA_041947025.1. Lineage (GTDB taxonomy): Bacteria > Desulfobacterota > BSN033 > BSN033 > UBA1163 > CAVTZZ01. The sequence goes on along the minus strand of JBHGBJ010000014.1, from coordinate 27,614 downwards.
TATCCTGATGACCCACGCGGCGCCAGTTTTCTTGACTCGGGTCGTGTAAAGGCAGACCGATTCATGCGGTTTGCTCCATCAGGAACGATCCCGATGAGCTTCTTTTGATCACAGTTTACGATCCTTCGAAAAATCCTTCCGTATGGACGGAGGATTACAGAGAACGGAGGGGGTAGGAGATGGCAAGGATTTATCATAAATGTTATTTCTGCGGCGGCAGAGTGAGCGAAAAGAAGGTGACGATGGATTACAGATGGGGGGAAGAATTCGTCACCATCTTCAAGAATGTTCCTGGCGGTGTATGCACAGTATGTGGGGAACAGTATTATAAAGCCGAGATTGTTAAAGAGATGGAGAGATTGGCTAAATTAGAAGAGGAAGTTGAAGAATTCATTCACGTCCCCGTGCGGGAATTACGCGTCGCATGACAGATGCCACTTAATGTTCCGCCGATCATCGCGTCACCCGCATCTCCCCAGAGGGGGACTGTTGTAGTTTTTTAGGATTGCCTATTTTCATGGGCAGTTTTTCAAGGAAGCACCGCTCTCATAAAATCAGAAATCAGACAGAATTCCTATTTGATATCCATCGACTCTACGACTTTCCTAATTTCTTCGTAGCTTAGCACCCAATTTGCTCTGTATATAAATGATAAAAAATCCTTTCTTGAGGGGGGAGGATCTTGGGAGAGGAAGGGATCAGAGCCTGGCATGTAAAACAAAGGATAGCCAGGCTTTTTGTATTCAGAGAGTGGAACTCCTGGCTTGATTCCTTGCAGTGCTGTTAAAGAAAATTTTAACAATCCCAAAATTTGTTGTTTAAGCAAAGACAATATCTCCCCTTAACTGCAACGCGAAAATGTCCCATTAATTATATTTCGATTTGATGCATTTTATGGGGAGCAAGTGTTTTCTAAACGTTTTGTACGAAATCCACGCTTCGACGAATTGGCAGGATGCGCTAGAAACGATGATCGCCTCCTTCCCCATAGGATGAATGATACCCTCCCGAAAGAACCCAGTTTCATGCCATTCATGACCCTTGCTGTGCCGGAGCAACTTGCGTCGAAGGAGCAGAAGCCAAATAAACCCATTGCTCAGGGAAAGCACCCTTGATGTGCCGAGTATGTTTAAGTGCTCTCACCGGATCCCGGAGCTCTGTTGAAAGATGTTTTGCAATAACTTGATCCTGGTAATAGACTCTCCAGGACCCGTTAAGGAGTTGTCGGACTTCGACTTGAGTCTTAGCGTAGGAGTGGCGGTTGGGACCGGGAGGAAGATCCAGAATCAGACCCAATCCGAACACTGTTATCATTGCCCACGACCGAACGGTAATGGAAGCTAATCCATCGATCCAGATCAAGCTCTGGAGGCACCTTACGCCAGGCTTCCTCAGATTCTCGGGGAGGGATCGCAAAACGACGGTTAAATCTGGGATAAAGACTTTGAGGAAGCGATTTGCTGCTTCAATGCTTTGGATCCCTTCGAGGCACAGCTCAGCGATGAGGCGATCCTGCAAGGCCCCGAAGAGCCTTTCAATTCGTCCTTTGGCTTGAGGAGAGAGCGCCGCGATGGACTCAATGCCCAAGGCTTCTAAGGCCAAGCCCACCTGCGTCGGTTCCTGACGACCCCACCGGATCGCTAATGGAGCAATCTCTAATTCAACCGATCCTCCGGTCCATGAAACAATGCTTCATAAAAATAGGCAACTGTCAAAATAATAGGCAATTTTGATCAGAAAAACAACTCGTGTATCTTCATCTTCCACAATAGTTCCAATAAGTTATCAAAAGTATGGTTTGGTATGCTTCTTGCTGACTGTTTTAAGCAATTAGATCCCTCCGCAAACAGAGGCTTTGTGGCCACGGCCACATAGTAGGGCTAAAGCGTTCCCCTTAAAGAAAAATTTAACAAGATTAGAATTTGATTGACAACAATCAGGGATGGATATTTAATGCAACTATGAAATAAAGAGTGATTGTTGGCAGCTAAGGGGACCTTAGAATTAGGTTGGTGAGGGGGGAAATGGGTCCTAACCAGGCAAAGAAGAAAGCCCTTATGGTTCTGAACTTTCTGATGTAGGCAGGGAAAGATTCAGAGCATAAGGGTTTTTTCGTACTTATAACCATCAACAGGAGAGGAGCCCAGTTACGACAAAATGAGAATAAAAACGAGGAAAGAAGAAACTAGAATACCCTCCGCGTTTATGCACTTAAGGATGCGGAAAGGAGAAGTAATTTAATCCCTAAAAGAGAGGTGTCAGAAAAATGAAGAAAATCGAAAGAATCTTTTCATTCATTGTAGCTTTGGTCATGCTGATTACAGTTTCATGGGCATACTCATTTGCACAAGTGCAAACAAAATACCCACCATATCCAGATGTGTGGGGATATGAGTTTCCTTGGCCTGAAAAGAACAGTAGGAACTCTTTTATTAATGTAACCAAGATGCCAGACGGGGACTACCTGGTGACCTATGTCAGGGAGCGGCAAAAGCTCAAAAGAAAAGATGGTTCTTGCTGTGATTACATTAGCAAATACGAAGGAGTATCGTTCTTCTCTGGAAAGATATTTGTTGAGGATGAATATAAAAAACGCAAACGGGAGAATATTAGGGTAAACCATAACATAACTGCCAACGGCGGCAATATTATAGAACAAACATCTATAGCCACGTCAGGCCATTGCACGGATTCTTTCTACGATTATTACGTAATCAAAAAAGATAGCAATAAAAAATATTTAGAGAGGAAAATGTTTTTATATCTTTATGACGAACCACAGAGAATAAATATAAATAAATACTGTGAGCGCAATAACTCTTACAATAAAGATTATTTTTTGAAAAAAGTGGAAAATATGTATGTTAAATTTGCTCCGATAGGAGATGGGACCTTTTTCCTTTATGATCCAGAAGGGAATGTTATCATCAGATTTGATGAAAAGTTTAACACAAAGAGTGCCTTGATGAATAAGAGAGTGTTTATGATTGATAGGTCAGATTATGAAGAGATTTATGACAGACAATCAAAAGAAGGTAAAATTGACGACCAGGCGATGAATGATGCCATCTCGGAATATTTAGTTAATCTAAAGAAGGAGGGGAAGAAATGATTTTCACAGGAGGAGATGGTTTAACAGGGTTTAAGAGGTCTGTTCATAAAGTATTCATGAATAATGAATTAAAGAATGGAGAGGGGGCCTATGAGGTAAGCCATGCTATGGCTGGTAGAAGTGGATATAGTTTTGGCCCTGTTCAGTGGGATTTACTCAATAGGCCCGATTCACGAACAATATTTACAGACATTCTTAAAAATGGGAGAGATTCAGGTGATGATTTGATCTTTGATTCAGACGGAGATGGAATTATTGGAGATACTGAGACAAAGGCGATAAACGATATTATTAGTGTGGTAACAACAAAAGGAGAAACGCTAGACAAGGATCAGAGAGATCTAATTAATGGATGCCTTTCGAGCACTTATGGGATCCGGAAGATTAATGAGGCATATCAGACAGAACTTGATACAGCGATAACTAAAACCGATGGAATCATAAATAAAGTCGCGGATACCGAAAATAAAGCTTTTCTACAAACAGATCTCGGAAGGCTCTTCCTTATAGATTACAACAATCAATTCAATATCTCTCCTAATAAACAAATGGAGAGATTTCTGCAAGGTGAGACCGTTATTGTGGGTGAGAATCCCCCCGTCCAGGTTAAGATAAATGGTAACCTTGGAATTGAAGATCTTATGGATTTCTGCCTAAATACAAAATATGGTCAGAATCACCCAGGGGATTTGATAAGGCGATTCAGTAATATTTTGGAGGAGGTTGGAGTAAACAATATTTCGTTAACTCAGGAGGATGCAATATTTTTGTTAACGGGTTTGGATTCGTTGTTGGGGGAGCGATACAAAGAAATTGTCATGTTGAATTCTGACAATTGGGGAATAAGAAATCTGATTCAGAAAGCCTTTACTATGGTGGCTGATAATTCAGCAAGGTTTAATGGCATTGATTACTGGCAAAGATTAAGGATGAATGAGATTATTTCTTCCGCCAAGCAGGTTTACGGTGTTAGCAAGAGTGTTCAGTCGCCGATTGCGTTGGATTTGGATGGAGACGGGACAGAAACGAACCACGTTAATGATGGTGCCTATTTCGATCATGACGCGAATGGTTTTGCTGAGCAGACGGGTTGGGTGGGGTCGGACGACGGCATTTTGGTCTATGATCGGAATAATGACGGAATCATTGATGTTGGCACGGAGACTTTTGGCAACAACACTCCCCTTTTGAATGGAAATCCTGCTGCCAACGGATTTGTGGCATTAGCTGAATTAGATGGCAACCTGGATGGCAAAATTGATTCTCAGGATGCCATTTGGAACAACCTGAAGATATGGCAGGATTTTGATGGGGACGGGTACAGCGCTGCCGATGAGCTATGGAGTCTTTCGGAGGTTCGGGTTGCTTCGATCAATACGAGTTATACTGATTCTGCTTACATTGACCCGAATGGTAATGAGCACCGTCAGGTGGGGAGTTTTACTCAATCTGACGGGACAATCGGAGATGCGGCTGATGTATGGTTTGTCGTGAACAGGGCTTTCAGCATTGCGAATGAGTGGTTGGCTGTGCCTGAGGAGATCGCAGCCCTTCCGGATCTACAGGGTTATGGGAACATCTATGATTTACATCAGGCAATTGTGAGAGATACAGGTGGAGGAATAAGAGCATTAGTTGAGAGCTACGTAGCTGAGAGTGATCCAGATGCTCGAACCAATCTAATGGAGCAGATTATTTTAAAGTGGACAGGGTGTGAAGGCGTTGATCCCGACAGCAGGGGGCCGGGGATTGACGGTCGAAAGCTATCCGTATTAGAAAAGCTATTTGCTGATGAATTTTATGGGTGGGGAGGGGAAGATCCAACCCTGAATGCAGGGACTATATTGAATCATTGTTATAAGGGCATATTTGAGATGTACTATGCTGATCTCTCAGCACAAACGCACCTGAAAGGCCTTTACGACAAGATTGCCTACACATGGGACGAGACAACACAGAGTCTGAAGGGTGATCTGAGTTCAGCGATTAGCACATTACAGGATCAACTGATAACGGACCGTGCAGCAGGAAAAGTGATGTTGGGGGAATTTGCCCGTTCGCTTCGTGGATTTCAATTGCAGCATATGGTGGACTACTGGGGATTTCGAAGCGTCTTCGCGGGAGAGGGGGAAGAGTTATCCTGGGTTTTCGACTCGGGGGGACATAATATCGTCGTTGCAGGTGGCTCTGCAACTGGTTTTTGCGATGCGATTCAAGGTAGTGATGGAAATGATAGCCTTTCAGGTAATTATTACAATTTTTATATCAGTACGAGCGGCGTTCTTCATGGGGGACCAGGGAATGATACGCTCACTGGCAATAATGGGAGTGATCTCCTTGTAGGCGGGTTAGGGGATGATACGCTGGTTGGCGAATACCACTCGTTTGCTCCGGGGGGCGACATCCTGGATGGTGGGCCCGGCAATGATTCTCTGCAGGGGGGAGAGGGTAGAGACCTATATCTATTCGATCACGGATATGGAGAGGATACGGTTTCTGACTTCGATACGATTACAGGAAATGTGGATACGTTGAAATTTGCCTCGGATATCGCCCGTTCGGATGTGGAAATTACTCGGAATTGGAACACCCTGGTCTTCCGGATCAGGGGGACGGCGGATCAAGTACTGGTGCCGTCTGGGATAGCGAAATCCCCTCGTCAGGTGGAGCGGATAGAGTTTGGGGATGGGACAGTGTTAACAGGAGATGAGGTGACAGCGATCTCCGAGGAGATTCGGGGGACGTCGGGAAATGATGCGGTTACCGGTTCCTCGATAAGAGATCGAATTTATGGGGAGGCGGGAAACGATACGATTTATGGCTATACGGGAGACGATCTGATTGAGGGTGGCCCTGGCAATGATACGCTCAACGGGTGTTGGTATCAAATGCTGGGTTACGACGGTAATGATACATTGGATGGAGGTCCTGGCAATGATACGCTTCAGGACGGTTTGGGGAACGATACGTATCTCTTCGGTCGGGGTTACGGGACAGACACAATCTCGGACTATGATACGACCTCCGGGAACAGAGATAAGATTCGGTTTCATTCAGATGTCTTACCCGGTGATGTGAATGTGACAAGAGAAGGAAATAATTTGGTGTTTGACATCAATGGGTCACCGGACCGGATAACGGTCTTAAGACATTTTTATTATGATTCTTATAAGGCTGAGCAGGTGGAATTCGGTGATGGGATTGATTTTGACCTATTTGACATCCAGCTTGGAACGGCAGGCAATGACAACTTAACTGGGGGACCGAATGATACCCTCCTGATGGGTGAATCAGGGAGTGATATCTTAAATGGGGACGGAGGAAACGATCTGATCAATGGTGGCGCTGGGACAGACACCCTGATCGGTGGGTATGGGGATGATACCTATATTGTAGATGATTTAAGTGATGCGATTACGGAGGCAATCGGTGAAGGGGCAGACAGAGTATTCAGTTCCGTTACTTTCAGTCTTGGGTCGAATATTGAGAATCTGACTCTAACCGGAATATGCCAGATCAACGCAACGGGCAATGAATTGAACAATGTACTCAGTGGCAACAGCGTTGCCAACGTCCTGACCGGGGGAAGAGGGGATGACTCTTATATCATCGGCCCGGGAGATATGGTTATTGAAAATCCAGACGAAGGTACTGACACCATCATAAGCACGGAGAGCTTTGCCCTTCCGGGCAACGTCGAAAATCTAACTTTGACAGGGTCAGGAAATCATAATGCAACAGGCAATGCCTTGGATAACGTTCTGGATGGAAATAGCGGCAGTAACATTCTTGATGGGATTGGCGGGACCGATCAAATGAGGGGTGGCCGTGGAGATGATACTTATGTTGTAGAAAACCCAGGAGATACGGTCATTGAAGACCCGAACCGAGGGAGGGATACGATCCTGAGTTCAATCGACTGGATATTGGGAGCAAACATTGAAAACCTGACGCTGGTCGGGACTGATTCGATCAACGGAAGAGGGAATGCGTTGGAGAATATTTTGATTGGGAATACAGCCTCCAATCTCTTTATAGGCGCTTCAGGGGACGACATCCTTGATGGAGGCCCGGGAAATGACTTTCTCGAGGGCGGGCTCGGAAATGATCTTTATCTCTTTAACCGAGGGTATGACAAGGACAAACTTACAGATGACGATGGGAATGAGGATACGCTCAGATTCGCTTTGGATGTGGAGCGAGAGGACGTTGAGATCATTCGTGAAGGGGATGGTGTGCTCTTCACGATCAAGGGGACATCGGATCAAGTAAGAGTTCCGGAGTGGATGACGAGGCCATCAAATCGGCTGGAAAAGATAGAGTTTGGGGATGGAACACTTCTCTCAGGGGATGAGATTACAGAGCTTTTTAAAGAAATTCGAGGGACTTCGGGGAACGACTATCTCAAAGGCACATCGGAAACAAATCGGATATATGGCCTCGAAGGGAACGATATACTCAACGGCTACGCAGGAGATGATTTGCTCGTTGGTGGGCCTGGCGATGATACTTACATCGTTGACAGTATAGGGGATGCAGTAAACGAAGCACCGGATGAAGGAACCGACACGGTTCAAAGTTCTATCGACTACACCTTAGGAGAAAACCTTGAAAACTTGACCCTTCTATCCGGAGCGCTTCACGGCGGAGGCAATGAGTTGGATAACTATCTCATCGGCAATGATTCTGCCAATTTGCTCGAAGGTGAAGAGGGAGATGATACTCTCGATGGAGGTGGACGGGCGGATTACTTAAGCGGTGGATTCGGGAATGATGTGTACTTCGTCGATGACTCAGGAGACATGATTACCGAAGAGGGGTACCAGGGGTTCGATGCGGTTCTGAGCTCCATTAGTTATGCACTCGGACCGAATCTTGAAAAAGTTATTCTTAGCGGAACTGACGGAATTAACGCCACCGGAAACGAGCTTGCCAATGTTTTGATTGGGAACAGTGGGGAAAACGTTCTTGATGGTTGTGAAGGTGACGATGAAATGATAGGTGCGGCTGGAGACGACACTTATATCGTCGGCTTTGGTGACGCAGTGTTTGAGAACCCAGATGAGGGGGTAGACACGGTCCAGAGCTCCATAGACTATACCCTGAATCAGAACGTAGAGAATCTTATCCTGACGGGCAGTGCAAGCAAAGGCACAGGCAATGGATTGAATAATACCTTGATAGGAAATACCGAAGAGAACATCCTGGATGGCCAAGCAGGGGCGGATTGGATGAATGGAGGCGAAGGGGATGATTTCTACGTCGTTGACAATGTGAGCGATAAAGTGATCGAGGAATCTTCTGAGGGAATTGATTCGGTGGAAAGCTCGGTCACTTATGCCTTGGGCCAGAATATTGAGAACCTGATTCTTGTTGGAACAGATGCGATCAACGGAACGGGCAACCATTTAGATAATATACTGACAGGGAACGTTGGGGCAAATATCCTCGGAGGAGGACCGGGCAACGACATGTATATCGTCGGCTCAGGAGACATAGTTGTAGAAAAGCCTGAGGAGGGAATTGATGCGATACTAAGCCCGGAAGCCCTGACACTGCCTGCAAATGTCGAAAACGGGACATTGACCGGAACGGCTGATGCCGATGTGGAGGGGAACGAGTTAGACAATCTTCTCATTGGGAACAGCGGTGCCAATATGATTGACGGGAGCGGGGGCGCTGATGCGATGATGGGTGGTGAGGGTGATGATTGCTATTTTGTCGATAACCCAGAAGATCGCGTCTTCGAGAACGTAAGTGAAGGCATCGATACGATTCGAAGTGGAATCGACTGGACTTTGGGGCCAAATATCGAGAATCTGACTCTAATTGGTACGGCGGTTAATGGTATCGGCAATGAGTTGGACAATGTTCTTATCGGTGATGCTGCTGATAATAATCTTGATGGTGGGGTAGGGTTCGATGTTTCGATTGGAGGTTTAGGGAGCGACATATATGTGGTAGATGATGCCGGAGACATTGTGATTGAACTTGCGGGCGAAGGCACAGATCTTATCCTTAGCTCGATCAATTACACGGTGGGAGACAATGTGGAGGATTTGACCCTTACGGGAAATGCAGTTGTCGCTGTCGGCAATGCTTTAAATAATGTGCTTACAGGCGACAACGCTCCTAATGAGCTTCAGGGCGGAAAGGGTGATGATACCTATATTGCAGGCTCGGGGGATAGGGTTTTTGAGAATCGGGACGAGGGGATAGACGTCGTGCAAAGCGCTGTTGACTGGACGTTGGACCCGAATGTTGAAAATCTCATTCTGACAGGAACAGATGCGATCAATGGGACCGGGAATGAACTAGGTAATATTCTGACTGGCAATAGTGCCCCAAACATCCTTGCTGGAGGATGCGGGGACGACACTTACATAATCGGCCTTGGAGATACTGTTGTGGAATACGCTGTTGATGGAGTGGATACAATCTTAAGCCCGGAAACCCTGACACTGCCTGCAAATGTCGAAAACGGGGCGTTGATCGGAACGACTGATACTAATGTGAGAGGCAATGAGTTGGATAATCTTCTGATTGGTAACAACTACTCCAACATAATCGATGGCAAAGCAGGAGCTGATACGATGGTGGGAGGATTAGGGAATGATATTTATATGGTTGAGGATCGGGAGGACATCGTTACCGAGGCTTCTGACGAAGGCAGAGATACGGTTCAAAGCTCGATTTCCTATTCCCTGGGTGCAAACGTTGAAAATCTCATTTTGGTTGGAAATGATTGGATTAACGGAACGGGGAACGAGTTAGGCAATCTGCTCACAGGAAACAGCAGCCTTAACATCCTCAGCGGAGAGGCCGGAGATGATACCCTTGATGGAGGTGGGGGGATTGACGTTTTGATAGGTGGATTGGGCAATGATACGTATGTAGTCAGCAGACCTTGGGATATGGTAGTAGAGGATTTCAATGAGGGTGAAGACACAGTTGAAGGCTCGATCAACTATACGTTGGGGGCAAACGTTGAAAATCTAGTTCTCACAGGCGATGCGAAGCTTGGCAATGGCAATCACTTGGATAATGAACTCAAAGGCAACGCATCGTCTAATCTTCTCATGGGTCACAAAGGGAATGATAGGCTATTGGGAGGAGCGGGGGACGATCACCTCGATGGCGGAGCAGGTGAGGACATCTTAGATGGTGGCCCCGGTGTTGACGTACTCAAAGGCGACGGCGACAACGACACATATTTGTTTGGCCGCGGGTATGGCGAGGACACAATCTCAGAACACGGTAATTACAAGAAAACAGGGGAAATGGACAGGGTGAGATTCAACTTTGGCTTGAATCCTATTGATCTCATCTTTGTGAAAAAAGACAAAGACCTCAGTATCATGATTAATGATAGTACTGATCAGCTCACTGTTGAGAATCAGAATCAGAAAAGCGGCCCTCAAGTGGAGGTATTTGAGACTTTTGATGGGCGGAGGCTTCTTGCCTCGGAGATAGGCTTATTGATTCAGGAGATGGCTGGCTTCTCCAGGGAAACACGGATGAACTGGGAACAGTTAATTGAGTTGAAGCCAGATCAGGTCCAACAGATATTAACCCAGTATTGGGAACCCGCACAATAGAATAGGAACAAGGTGACTATAATTCGTATCACTTCACCCAACCGTCCCTCGCCAAAGGGGGAAGGGGATTTTGTCCTATCACCATGAATGGCGAGCAGAATCTAACAGACCAACAGCAACGACAAAAGGTTGATAGTGGTCTTCACTGCCTGGTGATGGTGGCGGGGTATCACGGTCTTAGCGTTGATCCGGGACAATTAAAGCATAGCTTAGCCCTGGGGCCCGAAGGAATGGGTATCATAGAGATCCTCAAGGCATCGAGGGAGTTGGGGCTGAAAGCAAAACAGGCTCAGGTCTCATATGATCGATTGAGACGTCTGCCGAAACCTGCGATCGCCTGTATGGAGGACGGGAGCTTTGTTGTCTTAGCAAAGACCGAGGGCGATAAAATTCTGACCTTCGATCCTTTGGATGGAAGACCCAAGATCCTATCAAAAGATGATTTTCTTTCAAGATGGCAGAGGAGAGTTGTTCTCATTACCTATAGAAAATCGATTGCGCCTTCTGAAAAACCTTTTGGTCTTTCCTGGTTTGCTCCTGCAATTTGGAAATACAGAAAAGCTCTCTCCGAGGTTTTGACGGCATCGCTGATTCTTCAGATATTTGGTTTGATGACTCCCGTTTTCACCCAGGTGATCATTGACAAGGTGCTGGTTCACAAAGGAGTAACCACGCTCGATGTCCTGGCCATTGGGCTTATCGCCATTGCTTTGTTCGAGGCCCTTTTGAGTATTCTGAGAACGTATCTTTTCACCCATACAACCAGTCGAATCGACATTTCCCTTGGCACAAGGCTCTTCAAGCATCTCTTCTCCCTTCCTCTTAAATACTTTGAAGTCAGGAGAGTGGGGGATACTGTGGCCAGAGTCCGGGAGCTTGAAAATATTCGCCATTTCTTGACTGGTGCACCTCTCACTTCGATGCTAGACGTGATGTTTATCGGCGTATACCTGGTTGTCATGTTCATTTACAGTACCACATTGACCTTTGTTGTCTTAGGGGCCATCCCTTTGTTTGCTCTACTCTCCTTGATGATTACACCTTTGCTTCGGCATAGGCTTGATGAGCGGTTCAATCGGGGGGCAGAAGCACAGGCTTTCCTTGTTGAGATGGTAACGGGGGCTCAAACTGTAAAAGCCCTGGCTGTGGAACCTGAGGTTCAGAAGAGGTGGGAAGGGCTTTTGGCAAATTATGTGAGATCTTCTTTTAAAACGTCTAAGCTCGCTGGTGTGGCAGGATCTGTCGGGCAGTTTATCGAGAGGGGATCTTCTCTTGCAATTCTATGGTTGGGTGCCCACTTGGTAATTGCAGGAAGTTTAACGGTCGGCCAGCTCATTGCCTTTCAGATGCTTTCAGGTCGCGTCAGCGGACCCGTGCTCAGGCTGGTTCAGCTATGGCAGGACTTTCAGCAGGCTGGCCTTTCAATCCGAAGACTTGGGGATATTTTCCACAGTACCCCCGAACCCTCGGTCAATCTGACGAAGACCAGGTTTCCAGCCATTCGCGGCCATGTCAGGCTGGAGACAATCACTTTCCGTTATCGCCCGGGTGGACCGGAAGTGATAAAAAAGATCCACTTAGATATTATGGCAGGAATGATCATCGGTATCGTAGGACGCAGCGGCTCTGGAAAGAGCACCCTGGCCAAGTTGATCCAGAGGCTTTATCTTCCCGAATCGGGAAGAATACTGATCGACGGGATCGATCTCGCCCTTGCTGATCCGGCATGGTTGAGAAGGCAGATTGGTGTTGTGCTTCAGGAAAGTTTTCTCTTTAATGGGGGTGTGAGGGATAATATTGCTTTTCATTATCCTCAGGCAACGATGGAAGAGATCATTCGAGTGGCCAATATGGCAGGGGCGCATGAATTCATCCTTGAGTTGCCAGAAGGTTATGACACGATTGTCGGGGAAAGAGGAACGGCCCTATCGGGGGGACAAAGACAGAGGGTTGCCATCGCCAGGGCTCTTCTGACTAACCCCAGAATATTGATCTTCGATGAAGCGACTTCTTCCTTGGATTCTGAATCCGAGGCGATCATCCAGAGAAACCTGAGGCAGATCTGCCGGGGAAGGACGGTGATTCTCATTGCTCACAGACTCTCTACGCTGAGGATCGCTGAAAAGATTATTGTCTTAGAGAGAGGAGAAATTGCAGAATCGGGGAGTCATGATGAACTCATGGTGAGGAAAGGATTGTATCATCATCTGCAAATGCAGCAGAGCGTGGTATCGATTTGAAAAATGAAAAGAGATCGCCTTGATTATGAATTTTTGCCCGAAGCTATAGAGATTGAGGAGACACCGGCTTCTCCTTTCGGGAGGATTCTGTTATGGGCAATCGTGATGCTGGCAGTTGCAGCTTTTCTATGGAGTTACTTCGGGAAGGTCGACGAGGTGGCTGTCGCACGGGGAAAGGTGGTCCCGGATGGCATGGTAAAAGTAATTCAACCAAGAGAGACTGGTGTGATAAAAGCGATCCATGTGGTTGAGGGGCAAAAGGTAAAGGAAGGGGATCTTCTCATCGAGCTCGATCCCACCATAACACAGGCAGAAGTTGAGAGTTCAAAAAGATCCCTGACAATTAATCGTTATGAGATGGCAAGATTAAAAGCTGAATTGGAAGGTGAGGAAATTAAGGAATCGGGAAAATATCAGAAGCGGTTACTCAGCCTTCAAAAAGATCTTAAACGGGCAAGAGATGCGGAACACAAGGCCAGGGTAGCCTCCCTTGAGATGGTGATTTCTCAGAAAAAGACAGCCCTTCAATCTGCAGAAGGGAGCATCGCCAAGCTCGAAAAGACGGTTGAGCTCGTGAGCAAGCAGGAAGATGTGTTAAGACAGTTGGCGGAGAAGGGATATGCTTCGGTAATGGAGCATCTGCAGAGGCAGAAAGAACTGGTTCGAGCCGAAAGGGAGTTAGACGAACAAAGAAAACTGACCGAACAGATCCAGGATAGCCTGAAAGAGGCAGAGAAGAACCTGGATGCACTGAAAAAGGAAAGGGAGCGCTCCATCTTAGGGGAGATCATCGAAAAAGAGAGAACCATTGCAGCCCTTGAGGGCGAGTTTACGAAGGCGAGTAAGAGGCGTCAGCTTGAAAAACTATGCAGTCCTGTGAATGGGACGGTTCACGGCCTTGCCACCCATACGATCGGTGGCGTGGTGACTTCGGCCCAACCGACGATCGTCATCGTCCCGGAGGAAACACCTTTGATGGTGGAAGCCATGATCCCCAATAAAGATATTGGCTTCATTCAGATAGGTCAACAGGCAGAGTTGAAGTTTGATACCTTTCCGTTCCAGAAGTATGGAACGATTGATGCGGACCTCTTCTATATCAGCCCTGATGCGCAGGAACTGGATAAGGCAGGTTTGGTTTATAAGATCAAACTGAAACCAAAACAATTCAGCATCAGGGTTCGGGACAAAGATATTCCTGTAGCACCCGGAATGGCGGTGACTGCTGAAATAAAAACTGGCCGGAGGCGGGTGATCGAATTCTTCCTTTCCCCCCTGATCAAACACGTCGACGAGTCATTAACCCTCCGTTGATCACCCCATTCAAAACCAAACGAGTTGTGATCTTGACAAAAGGCTGCCCATTTGTTAGGTAGAAGTGTAAAAATTTTCACAAAGGAGGAAGAAACCAATGGCAGTGTACAGTTATCCATCACCACGTGCTCCGAAGTATAAGAAACCCACAAGTGTGGAGGATTGTCTTCCACGAGCCAGGGAGATGGCCAAGAAAACTCACAGCAGGGCGGCATTCGGTCCCGTAAAAAGAGGAGACCAATTGCTGGTTGTCACATTTCCAGACCAGGATCAGTTTGTAAAGCAAGCCCTAAGTCAAGCCTTGGAAGAAGAGGGCGCAGAAAAAGTTGACTTTGTGAACGAGCATGAGATAACAGGTCAAAAGCCCCCTATCAAGAGCGTTGAAAACGGCTGGACCGAAGCCGAAAATATGGCAAAAGGAGAAGCGGGAACTGAAGAGACCCCATTTGTTGAAGAATTGATAGGGCCTGTACGCAAATACCTGGATAAACATCCTGAGTATACCGGCATATTTGTCAGGTCAGGCGGCCGGAGGCACGCGACATTTGCCCTTCGCGAACACAGTCATAAATTCAGAAATAATTATCTGTTTAATAACTGGGAGGAATTCGCCGCCAAGACATGGGCCTTTCCGGACGAGCTTTCTCTCGAAATTGAAAGGCCTGCCATAGAAGCGATCGGGCAAGCCTCAAAGGTGAGGCTCACGGATCCTGAAGGAACATCCCTGGAATACTCTCTGACGGAAGAACAGGCAATCCGATTTCAGATGTGTGCATGGAAGTCCGGGCACCTCTTCTTGGATCCCCTGCAGGCCACATCGGACGAATGTTCCCAGATGAGGTATGATTTGAGAAACCCTCCGGTTTTTCATAAACCAAACGGTGTCCTGGCGGGGACGGCCAATCATCAAGGATTTTTCCCACGGATCGAGCTCTATTTTGAAGACGGCCTGTTGGTGGAAGTGAAAGGCGGTGGAAAGTACGGAGAAATCATTCGGGAGATGATGGAGAAGTACAAGAATGTTCACTTTCCCCAATACCCCAGAAAGGGTTTCTTCTGGTTTTGCGATTCCGCCTTATGCACCATGGTGAAATCCTTTAGACGGACCTCCGATATGTTCCAGTGCTACTGGCAGGCCCCGAACCTTGGAGAAAGAAACAGGGCCGGTGTATTTCATCATGGATTCGGCTCCCGAAGACACAGCCCGGAATTCAGCAAGTACATTAAGGAAAATAACATTGTCCACAGCCACATCCATATCCACAATTATTTCACAACCTTCGAGGTAAAGCTTCGGGGCACCGAGCACTGGCTTAAGGTGACGGACAGGGGCAGACTTACCTCCCTGGATGATCCAAGGATCAGGACCCTTGCTGTAAAGAGTGGAGATCCCGATGAGCTGCTAAGCTATGATTGGGTCCCGCCGATGCCAGGAGTTAATTGCGAGGGAGATTACTTTAAGGACTATGCTCCGGATCCAATGGCGTATCTCAAGAAGCGAATGAAAGAGAACAAGACCATCTGAACAATTTTCATGACTGTTTGAGTAGAGGCTTAAACAAGAATGAAATCGTCTTTTGAACGAAGGAGGAAAAAAATGAGAAGGAGAAATCTAATCGGGACGTTAGGCGCGGTTTTCGTATTAATGTCTCTTACTCTATTATCTCAAGGGGCTTTGGCACAAGATGCCTACCCCGCGAAAGATATCACCTACATCTGTGGCTCCAATCCCGGAGGTGGGTTCGATACTTTTGCCCGTGGAATGGCCCCTTTCTTCTACAAACAGGTGAAAGCCGTTGTTCCCGGTGCGAAGGGTGGAGAAATTAAGGTAAAAAATATGGCCGGTGGCGGCCGGGCCAAAGCGGTGATTTATATGCATCAAGATGCAAGACCCGATGGCTATACGATATCAGACTTTAATCGGGCAGACATGTACAAGTTCATTTACGGCTCTGAAAAGCTTCCCTTTGACATTAGGGACTTTACCTGGGTAGCCGCCTTCACCAAGACACTCCGGGTGGTTGTGAGCAAGAAAAATGGACCCAAAACATTCGCGGATATGATCACTGCAGCCAAGAAGCAGCCTCCTTTGATTGCAAGTTCAACGGTGGGGTCATCCGAGCACATGGAGACGATCTGGTTTAAGGAGGTCGTAGGATTACCCGGAAAGATTACAAGCACAGGGGGATCCTCTGTCACGGTTGGAGCCCTCATCAGGGGGGATGCCGATCTTGCCCTGATGGACTATGCCGCGATCAGAACCCTGATCGACAGCGGAGACGTTAATTTGCTGGTGAGCATGACGGATGAGAGGCTCGTGCCGAATGTCCCCACGATTATAGAAGCAGGGTACCCCAAGTGCCTTGACTTCATAGGAGGAAAGGGAAGAAATATCATCGGTCCGCCCAAACTGGATCCGAAAGCCAAAGCGACGATTATCGCGATATTCAAGAAGATGGTTGCCGACCCGGAGTTTCAGGCCTGGTGTGAAAAGACCGGAAATGAGCTGGCTCCTGTTTACGACAAGGATCAGGAGAAGGAGATGATGAGATACATTAATGCCATCCTGTCGAATATTCAGGCCTTTCAAAAATACGGGCTTTAAAGAAGTGTCCCCTCACCTGTCCCTCTCCCCAATGGGGGGAGAGGGGAGGACGGGGCGATGATCTTCAGTATGGATTCCTATCAGGGGCTAAATCCCCTTATTACCCCTTTCGAATGAAATGTCTTTTTTTGAGAGATAATCTGCATTTCCTCTATTTCAAGCAAAGGAGTATGTTGCGGCCTTTTAAATAGACGATTCCCAAAGGAGACCATTATGGGTAGCGATTCAAAGGACAAAGGGCTTGAGCCAAGCCCAAACGAGTTGAAGAAACTCCGGGGCGAGCTTGTGGTCATCCTTCCTATCTTTATGTTAAGCCTCTATTTTTTTCTGGGGAGTTTTCGATACAAACCCGAGGCAAGGGATGTACCGCTGCTGATCGGATTGCTCACAGCGATCATGACCGGAATGCGCCTCTTTCATATCATCTTCCCGAAGAGCAAGATCGGCCAATTCAGGGAGGCAGGTCTCGCAGGAGAATTTGACAGCAAGAGAAAGAAGATTGAATCAGAAGTTCTGAAAGATTTTCGTGAAGAGACCGAACAGAAGATTACATTTGGGGACGAAGTGAAAGCTTTTATTGGCCTGATCGGTTGCTTTGCCTCATTCCTTCTCTTTGGCTATATTGTGGGGACCTTTTTTGCAATCACGGGGAGCTATTTTTATTACCGTCAAAGGAAGATAGGATCCCTTTTGATTACCCTGGTCTCCATGTACATTATTATCTACCTGTTGCTCTATAAATTGCTTGAGGCTCCAGAGGATTTTGGCCTCTTGCTTGATCCCATATTGAGATCCCTTGATTTAATCTAAAGGAGGAAGGGGATGGAACAATTTCTGTCTGCGTTATACTCTCTTTTCCAGTGGCCCAACGTAGCCTATATGCTGGTTGGAACGATCGTCGGGGTCGTCGTAGGGGTTTTACCGGGAATCGGCTCAGTCCATGCGATTGCCCTGATGATTCCGTTTACATGGAAGATGGAGGCTAATCTGGCATTCATCCTTCTCGTTTCAGTCTATGCCACTTCGAAATTTGGCGGCTCTTTGACCGCCATTCTTTTCAATATTCCGGGCGATAATCCAAACGCTGTAACCCTGATCGATGGTTTTCCGATGGCGAAAAAAGGCAAGGCCAGAACAGCGATTGCCGCTTCTGCTACCGTTTCGATTCTTGGGGGGCTTTTCTCGGCGATCAGCGTGCTTGTCTTTTTGCCTTTAATGTACAGGATGATTTTACTATTTGGACCGGCGGAATTCTTCATGTTGGCCCTATTTGGCCTCTCGGCCATCGCCGCGGTCTCTGCAAAAACGATCGGCAAGGGTCTCATTACCGGCGGTCTCGGAGTTTTGATTGCCACGATTGGGTTTCATCCGTTGGTCGGACAGTCGCGGTATAGCTTTGGTACTTATTATCTCAGGGACGGGGTTCACATGATTCCCGTGGTTCTGGGAACGCTCGCGATGAGCACGGCGATTGAGTTATGGATGGAAAGAAGCTCTATTGTCGCCAAGGGTGTTCCTCTGACGGGAAGCATCTGGGAAGGGATCCAGGCGGTTTTTAAGAATATGCCCCTCTTTATTCGAAGTTGCCTGATCGCGTGGGTCATCGGTGTGGCACCGGGCGCCGGCAGCGGAGTTGCCGGATTTGTCTCCTATGCGTCGGCAGCCAAGACCTGTAAGAACCCGGAGACCTTCGGCAAAGGAGATGTCCGTGGAGTGATCGCCGGTGATGCTGCACTCCATGCCTGTGCCGGCGGAGATATTCTTCCGACGATTACCATGGGCATACCCGGTAGCGCAGCCATGGCCATGCTGTTAGGGGCCTTTGCCCTGCACGGGATTGCCCCCGGACCTCAAATTGTGAAATTTCACCTTAATCTGGTCTATCTGATTATCTTCACTCTTTTTGTTGCCCATTGCCTCAGCGTCTTATTGGCAGTGGGTTTCTCGCGCGGGATGGAGAAACTGACCCAGCTTCAGGCAGAAATCATCTCGCCGGTGGTTATCGTTTTGTGCCTGATGGGTTCTTATATCGGCCGGGAGTACTGGGAAGATATGCTCGTAGCCACCATCTTCGGTATCTTCGGGTATTATTTAAAGAAGAATGGCTATCATCCCATCCCTCTTGTTCTCGGGATCGTATTAGGGCCGATTGCTGAAAACGGTTTTTTCCAGGCCCTCTCTTTTTCAAGAAATGGTATGTGGATATTCGTCACGCGTATTCCGAGCCTGATCATTTTTCTCTGTGTCCTGGCAGTAATTTTCTGGCCCTATATTGAGAAGCTTTACAAGAAACCGAAGCCCTCGACCCCTAAGGGTTGATTTCTCTTATGAGCCAAGGAGGTAAAACATGCTTTTTCTTTCCAGTCAGGAGATCGGGTCCCTTCTCGGAATGAGAGATTATATTGAAATTATCGAGGACGCTTACCGGGAGGTGGGTGGA
The DNA here is from genome assembly GCA_041947025.1 of Thermodesulfobacteriota bacterium. Lineage (GTDB taxonomy): Bacteria > Desulfobacterota > BSN033 > BSN033 > UBA1163 > CAVTZZ01. The sequence goes on along the minus strand of JBHGBJ010000014.1, from coordinate 8,305 downwards.
GGGAACGCGACCGTGCTTCCTCGAATCAAGCTGGATACACTCAGCAAACCGGGATTTCTCAAGATACTGCCTGCATCCTTCTCTGGAATGGAAGTGGCGGGGATCCATGCTTACTCCGTAAGCGGAATCGGAACCTTCACAAAGGTTATCTTTCTCTTCGACACGAAAACCGGAGATCTTCAATCTGTCATCGAATCAGACCGGATCGGCTGGCTGGTCCCAGGGGCGCTCAGTGCCGTGGCAACCAAGCATTTGGCGAGACAAAAAGCCAAGGTCATGGGCATTCTGGGCTCAGGACGGCAGGCAAGATCGCAACTTCCCGCGGTTGCTCTGGTCCGGGATCTCGAATTGGTAAAGGTCTATAGCCCTCAAAAGATGCACAGGGACCAGTACTGCGAAGAGATGAGAGACCTGCTGAGGTTGAACGTCGTTCCGGTGGAATCCCCCGAAGAGGCCGTAAAGGGAAGCGATATCGTTTCAACGACCAGCAGTTCGCCCAAACCGGTATTCGATGGTCATTTGATCGGGGAAGGCACACACATCAATGCGATCGGAGCCCATGACCCGGACCGGCGTGAATTGGACAGCATCAGCGTCAAGAGAAGCAAGTTAATTGCAGACTCTAAAGACAGAGTTCTCAAAGAAGAAGGAGAGGTCCTTATCCCCATCCAAGAAGGGATCATTCAGCCGGACCACATCTATGGGGAACTCGGAGAGGTGATTGCCGGAAAAAAAGAGGGAAGGCGGAATGAGAAAGAGATTACCCTGTTTCTGTCCGGAGGCATAGGCATTGAGTATGTTGCGGTAGCCGCACGGATTTACCAAAAGGCAATAAAGGAAAAGATCGGACGCGATCTTCCTGTGGCAAGAGATCCGGGTGTTCCCAAATCCGTTTATGTGAAGATAAGAAAATAGATTCTTTGTCGAGGGATATGAATACAATGGCCGCGTACAACTTTCCATCCCCCCGTAACCCGAGTTATAAGAAGCCGAACAGTGCCGGAGATTGCCTTCCCCAGGCAAGATTGCTCGCTAAGAAACAGCATGGCAGAGCAGCCATGGGTCCGGTGAAGAGGGGAGACAGGTTTCTCATTATTACTTATCCGGACCAGGATCCGTATGTCAAAGAAGCAGTGATCCAAGCGTTAGAGGAAGAGGGCGCTGAGAAGGTCGATTTTAAAGATATCATTCAGTTGCTGGGCGCGAAGGGAGTCAAGACTCTCAGCGTCGAAGATGGCTGGCATGAAGTCGAGATGATGAAACAGAATATGGCCTCAGGCGCCGTAGGAAGGAGAGATGGCCTAACGGGGATGGACACGGGTGCAGTGGTCCGGAAGGTCTTGGATGAGCATGACTATACGGGCTTGTTCTTTGCCGCGGGCGGAAGACCGCAAGTCGTCAGATTGCTTGAGAAACATGGCGGCAAGTTCAGAAATAATTGGTTATTTAACAACTGGGAGGAGTTCTTCTCGAAAGCCTGGGTCTATCCGGATGAGCTTTCCATGGAGATCGAGAAAAGGCTTCTCGAACCTCTGGGAAAAGCCTCAGCCGTAAGGATCACGGACCCTGAGGGGACGCACTTAGAATACACGTTGACACCTGAAGAGGCAAAGAGATGGCAGATGACCGCAGGAAGAAGCAGCCATCTTTATTTTGATCCCCATCAATCGACAGCAGAGGGGAGCGCCATCGTCCCTGTTTCGACTCAAGTGCCTCCGGTTTTTCCGAAGTATCAGGGAGTCCTGGCTGGAACGGCGAATCACAGAGGGTTCTTTCCCCGTATCGAGCTCTATTTCGAGCGCGGGCGCCTTGTGGAGGTGAAGGGCGGCGGTAGATACGGCGAAGGGATCAAAGAAATGATGGATCGCTACAAGGATACTCACTGGCCATTCTATCCGGATAAGGGTTATTTCTGGTTTTGCGATTGTGCATTATGCACAACCGTAAAAGCCTTTCGGAGAACTTCAGATATGTTTCATTCTTACTGGGGATTGCCGAATACGCCAGAGCGGAATCGAGCCGGTGTATTTCATCTCGGAATCGGCGCCCGGAAGCATGGAGAGGCCTTCGGAAGATATGCGAAAGAGAATGATTTGCCGATGGGTCACATCCATGTGCACAATTACTTCGCAACCTTCGAGATCAAGATACAGGGGACCGACTACTGGTATAAGATTATTGATAAAGGGTGGGTTACCTGCATGGATTCCCCGGAGATCCGAGCGCTTGCAGTGAAATACGGAGATCCTGATGAGCTTCTGAAATACGACTGGACGCCTCCACTCCCCGGGATCAACTGCGAGGGAGATTACTTGAAGGATTATGCACCCGACCCGATCGCCTATTTGAAACAGCGCATGAAAGAAAACAAATCCGTTTGAGGACGACAAGAGATCGTGCGGGAAACACATTTCCATGGAAACAGTTTCGTATTCACCCAAAAAGAGAAAGAAATATGGATTGGGAGGAGGAAAAAATGAACAAGATGAGTTTTATGGGAATGGTGGCGATGGTTTCTTTCTTGATCTTTTCTTTTCTATCACCGGTGGAGGCGACGGCGCAGGAGATCTATCCGTCGAAGGACATCACCCTCATCTGCAATTCTGCTCCCGGAGGTGGATTTGATATTTTTGCGAGAATGGTAGCCCCTAACATGACGAAGTATTTAAAGGAGCTATCCCCCGGGGCCAAGGGTGGGGACGTGAAAGTTAAAAACATGGCCGGAGCCAGTGGATTACAGGCTTATGAATATCTTTTCAGGGATGCCAAGCCCGATGGCTATACGTTCGGGGACTTCAATCCCGGGGCTCTTTACGCCATGCTTTATGGATCTCAAAAAATCGCCTTTGACCCCACGGAGTATTCTTGGCTTTTTTCCATCACGAGGACCGTTCGTGTCTTTATCAGCAACAAGAAGGGGATTGCCACATGGGAAGAATTGATAGCTAAATCCAAGAAAGGCCCGATTACTTTCCTTGTTCCCCAATTCGGAACAACGGCGCACCTCGACTGTATTTACGCGGTGGAGATCAGCAAGATACCGGCGAAGATTGTCGCCACGGAGGGTACGGCCGATTGTCTCAATGCGGTCATCCGGGGGGATGCGGATGCTGCCCTTATTTCATACGACTCGGTCGCTACCGTATGCGAAGCGAAGGAGGTCAACACCCTGGTATCCTTCACAGAGAATAAGGTCCTTCCATGGGTCCCTACCATTGTGGAAAAGGGATTTCCCGATTGTGTCAAATATATCAAGAGGGTCAACAGAATGTTCATGGGGCCACCCAAGCTTGACCCGGAACGGGAGCGTCTCCTTACGGCTGCAGGGAAAAAGCTGGTCGCCGATCCCGGATGGCTGGAATTCTGTAAGAAGAGGAAGGCCGATGTGGAACAGCCTATTTTCGGAAAAGAATTGAAGGGGGAGATCAAGAGTTCCATCGAAGATTTGCAGAAATGGATTCCGGTTTTCAAGAAATATGGCCTCTAAGAAATCGAGTGGTAATAGCTTCAGGTGAAGATGCTGAAGGAGCTTTGTACGGTTCAATTCGCGAAGAAGGCAAACGAACTCAACAGATAGGAGAAAAAAATGAGAAGGGAAAATTTGATCGGGATTTTAGTTGCATGTCTTATGGGGACCTCTTTTTACCTGCTTCCTTCGGGAGCCATGGCACAGGAGGTCTATCCGGCAAGAGACATTACTCACATCTGTTATACCGAGCCGGGAGGCGGCTATGATATCTTTGCCCGGGGGATGAGCCCTTTTTTGACAAAGTATTTGAAGATTGTCTCTCCTGGCGCGAAGGGTGGAGAAATTAAGGTTAAGAACATGGTGGGTGCCGGCGGAGCAAAAGCGATTGTCTATCTTTATAAGGATGCGAAGCCTGACGGATATACGATTGGGGATTTCAATCGCGGAAATGCCTATAAATTTTCCTATGGGGTTGAAAAACTCCCCTTCGACGTGAAAGAAGTTACCTTTCTCTGCTCCTTTGCAGTCATTAACCGTATCCTGATTTCTAAAAGGTTTAAGACTTGGGAGGAGATGCTCGCTGTAGCAAAAAAGGAACCTCTCACCTTTATTTCCTCGAACCCGGGTTCAGCGCAGAACCTCGATACGATCTTTTTCAAAGAGGGCGCGAAATTACAGGGAAAAGTCCCCAATGCCGGAGGAACCGCCCAGGCGGTCAGCGCGCTTTTGAGGGGTGACGGCGATGTTTATGTGATCGAACATGCAGCCTGTAAGACACTCATCAATAGCAAGGAGGTCTATGCCCTTGTCAGCTTCACGGATGAGAGGGTTGAACCCAATCTTCCCACCATTGTGGAGAAGGGTTTTCCTGAGATGCTGACAACGGTGGGAGGAAAGGGGGCAAGGACTTATATTGCACCCCCAAAGCTTAACGCGGAAGCCAAACGCATTCTGATCACCGCAATGAAAAGGATGGTCCAAGATCCCGAGTTTAAGGCCTTCTGTGAAAAGACCGGGGTTGACCTGGAGCCTTCATTTGATAAGGATGCGGAGAAGATCATAGTGGACTATGTCGAGGCGCTGAGGAAAAGCGCTGACGTCCTGAAAAAATATGGTCTTTAAGGGACAAAACGAACTGGATATTGTTGAACTGGCGATGCTCCAATTCGCTGAAGAATCGGAAGCGAACAACTTACCTATTAAAAAGGAGGAAAAGATGACAAGGAGGAATTTAATAGGGATGTTGGCGGCGGCCTTAATTTTTTGCTCTTTGAGTCTATTGGGCTTTGAAGCTGCGGCCCAGAGTATCTACCCTGCAAAAGATATCGAATTCCTCTGCTATACCGACCCGGGAGGTGGATACGATATCTTCGCCCGGGGCATGAGTCCTTTCCTGACAAAGTATTTGAAGGCGGTTTCTCCCGGTGCAAAGGGTGGGGAGATTAAGGTCAAGAACATCATTGGTGCAGGGGGGGCAAAGCAGATAACGTTTATGTATAAGGATGCCAAGCCCGACGGCTATACGATCGGAGATTTCAATGAAGGAAATGCTTATAATTTTTTGTATGGGAAGAATAAACTTCCCTTTAATGTGATGGAAGTGACCATTCTCGTTTCCTGGGCCAAAACGAACCGTGTGTTGGTCTCCAAAAGGTTTAAGACGTGGGAGGAGATGTTATCCGTAGGTAAGAAGGAGCCTTTTACTTTTGTATCGTCGAATCCGGGGGCGAAGCAGAATCTCGATACCATTTTCTTCAAAGAGGGGGTCGGATTGTCCGGGAAGGTTGCCAATGCAGGAGGAACCGCCCAGGCAGTCAGCGCGCTTTTGAGAGGGGACGGCGATCTTTACGTCATTGACCAACCCGCAGCCAAGGTTCTGATCGAAAGCAAAGAAGTGAATTGCCTTGTATCCTTCACCGAAGAGAGGGTGGTCCCCGAAGTTCCGACTATTGTGGAGAAGGGGTTCCCTCAATTGCTCAAGACTGTGGGAGGAAAGTGTGGTAGGATCTTCATCGCCCCTCCCAAGCTCAACCCGGAGGCAAAACGTATTCTGATTGCCGCAATGAAAAGGATGTATGCCGACCCTGAGTATAAAGCCTACTGTGAAAAGACCGGGATTGAGCTGAGGCCCTATTTCGAAAAGGAGGGAGAAGAAGCATTGGGCGAATACGTTGAGATGCTGAAGCAGAATACAGCCATTTTAAAGAAATATGGCCTTTGATGGATTGGATAGTAAAGTTGAGTTGGATTTTGGAAAGCCATAAGTTTTTCTCGGCGTGTCAAGGCAAATCAATTCCTTGGGTTCATCGGGAAGAGACCATTGAGTAAAACGACGGAAACCGCATGGGGGGAACAAACCGAATATGAGCAAAGACTCGAAACCAAAAATTGAGGACCTGAGCACAAAGGAGTTGAAGGAGCTTCGAGGTGAACTCTGGGTCATCCCCGCCTTTCTTGTTTTTGCCTTCGTGATATTTGTGGGAAGCTTCCAATATAAGTTTGAGGCGGCAATGGTTCCGATGTTGATCGGCGCCGTTGCGGTGATCCTGGCAGGAATGCGTTTCCTCCATATTCTTTTCCCAAAGACCAAGATTGGAGAATTCAGAGAGAGAGGCCTTGCCGGCGAGTTTGATAATATTGAAAAGAAGATTAAGGATGAGACCTTGAAGGACAAATACGAGGAAGCGCCTGAAAAGACCCTCAGCTTCCGGGATGAAAGAACGGCCTTTATTGCCTTGATCAGCTGTTTGGTCGTTTTTCTTTTGTTCGGTCATTTTGTGGGAATCTTTTATGCCATTGTTGGCACAAGCTACTATTATGGTTTCAAAAAGAAGATTCCCCTCTTAATCAGTTTGGTGGCGATGTACCTGATCGTCTATCTCCTCCTTAATAAATTGCTGGAAGGTCCGGTGTTCTTTGGCCTGATCTTAGGGCCGATTTTGGAGTCACTCGATTTAATTTAGAGGAAGGAACCTATGGAACAAATCCTCGCAGCCCTCCACGCCGTTTCTCAAGGGCAGACTTTATTGATGATGGCCATCGGCGTCCTGATCGGCATGGTCGTTGGAGTTTTGCCTGGCATCGGTGGAGTACAGACAATGGTCCTGATGCTCCCCTTTACCTGGAAGATGGATATCATTCCAGCCCTTTCACTCCTTCTGACCATCTATGGAACCGCTAAAGTGGGCGGGTCCTTGACCGCTATCCTCTTCAATATTCCAGGCGATAACCCCAATGCGAGTACCTTGATCGACGGCTTCCCGATGGCGAAGAATGGAAAGGCGAGGACAGCGATTGCTGCCTCAGCCACTTCCTCGATTATCGGAGGGCTTTTTTCCTGCGTCAGTCTCTTGGTCTTTTTGCCCTTGATGTATAAGATTGTTCTCTTATTTGGACCTGCTGAATTCTTCATGTTAGCCTTATTCGGCCTGACAGCGATTTCCGCCGTCTCAGCCAAGACGATCTTCAAGGGCCTGCTCACGGGTGCCATCGGTATTCTGATTGTCACCATTGGCTTCCATCCCACGGTGGGATACGCACGCTACAGCCTTGGAACCTTTTATCTCCGCGAAGGGATCCACATGGTACCCGTCATGCTCGGGACGCTGGGGATGAGCGAAGCGATAAAGATATGGATGGAGGGAGGCTCCATCGTTTCGAAGGGGATTCCCTTAAAGGGAAGCATTGTGGAAGGCATCGTCGCAAACTTCAAGAATATCTCCCTTGTGATTCGATCCTGTCTGATTGCATGGGTGATCGGGGTTGCACCGGGAGCGGGCGCCACGGTAGCAGGATTCATCTCCTACGCTTCGGCCGTTAAAACCTGTAAGAACCCTGAGACTTTTGGCAAAGGGGATGTGCGAGGGGTGATTGCCGCAGACACCGCGCTCAATGCAGTTTCAGGCGGGGATTTTCTTCCGACGGTTACGATCGGCATCCCGGGGAGCACGGCCATGGCCATACTGCTTGTGGCCCTTGCTCTTCACGGCATTTCTCCGGGACCTCATCTTGTCAAGCTACGCCTTGATTTGGTCTACTTCATTGTCTTTATCTTTTTTGTGGGTCATATATTTGGTGCCATATCGGTGGTAGGATTCTCCCCGCTTGTTGAAAAACTGACCAAGCTGAGAGCGGAGATGATCTCTCCGATCGTGATCATTCTATGCTTCGTCGCCTCCTATAATGCACGAGAGTACTGGCAGGACATGTTGGTCACCACTGTCTTCGGCATTTTGGGCTACTATATGAGGAAGTACGGCTACCACCCGGTGCCGCTGGTCCTGGGATTGATATTAGGTCCCATTGCCGAGATCAGCTTTTTTCAGGCCCTTGCTTTTTCAAAGAACGGAGCATGGGTATTTTTCACTCGCATCCCCAGTTTGATTATCTTTCTTTGTATCCTGACAGTTGTCTTGTGGCCATACATCGAGAAGCTTTATAAGAAAAAGAAGACATTAAGCAATTAGGCAAAGCAGTTCTTATGGAAAATGATTCAGATCTTTTGAAAGATAAGTTAGCCCGCGCATGCCGTCTCTTGGAGATGACAGGGCTGATCGACTTCTCGGGCCATATCAGTGCGAGAATCCCCGGGGGGCAGGTCTTTTTCATTAACCCTGTCCAGCTCTCGAGGGCAGAAGTCACTCCTGGCGATATGGCCGAGGTGACATTAAAGGGCCAGTGGGTCGGCGGAAGATTTAAACCTCCGGGTGAAACCCCTATCCATACCGCAGTCTACCAGCTCAGAAGAGACGTCAATAGCGTTGTACACCTTCATCCCCATTATTCCATTTTACCCAGTATCGTGGGGCAGGATCTCATCCCGGTCTGCCAGCATGG
>JBHGBJ010000139.1:0-4807 GCA_041947025.1 Thermodesulfobacteriota bacterium | reverse complement strand
AATTAATTTGCACCGGATAACCTCCCTGTCCTAATGATTATCTAATGCAAAGAAACCAAAAATACTTAGAAGCCTGATTTCGAGAATTCAAATCGACCATAAAATTTTTTAAAAAAAATTAATCACCATTTTTTTATTTGTCAAGTCCGGATTCGCTTCACCCTGCCGTTATCCATCCGACCCATTTTGCATCCTATGTGTGCTACATTTATTAAATTATCTTTAACGGGTTATGCGGCTACCGATTTATTTTTAAATATTCCTTTATCCATTCCTCCAGCGTCAGATAGCGCATGGTTTTTATGTCGAATTGCTTTTTTTCCAGGATCTTTTTCTCTCTGGCCTCTTGCAATATATCTATAAGAAACTGATTGAGATCCTCCCTGGTAAAACGATATTCTTCCGCAAGGGCTATAGCTCCCTGGGGATTACGATATTCGATAATAAACTGTCGGATTGCCTTTTTCTGTAATGCTGATATCTCTTCTTCGCTCTGATTAATAGCCCTGGCAATCTTTTCGGCACGGCAGAAGTTTCTCTGTTCTACAGCCTCTTTAAAGTCTCGAGGGAGTTGTTCCTTTTCGGCATCACTCGAATCAGGCAAAGAAAATCAACTCTCCTTTATGCAGCATATAAGTTATTTACCCTATCCGTTCTTTCTTCCTCTTTTGGGGTGAGGGCCAAATTGATAACTTCCTCCATTCGTTTTACCCATTCAAACGCCATCCCTTTCTTCAGGCTTTCAGGTATCTCTTCCAGGTCTTTTCGGTTCACGTGCGGAAGGATAACCCTATAAATTCCCTCACGCCTGGCAGCCAGAACTTTTTCCTTAATCCCGCCCACGGGAAGAACGTCACTTCGAAGCGTTATCTCCCCGGTCATGGCAATATCCTGACGGACGAGCCTTCCGGTAATGACCGATACCAGAGCGCAGAGCATGGCTACTCCCGCAGAAGGGCCATCTTTTGGCGTCGCTCCTGCCGGAACATGGAGGTGAATATCATGGGTATCGAAAAAATTCCTCTCAATTCCGAATTCCCGAGCCCTTGCCCGGATATAGCTGAGCGCTGCCTTTGCCGATTCCTTCATGACCTCTCCCAAATGGCCAGTCAAAATAAGGTTCTTCTTTCCCTTCATTTTGGAGGCTTCAATAAAGATAATTTCACCCCCTGCCTGGGTCCAGGCTAAGCCGGTTGCCAGTCCCGGTCCCCAGGTTCTTGCTCTGATCTCTGGTATGAACTTTTCGGGGCCAAGAAAGCCGGAAAGGTTCTCGTTCGATACCGTCACGCTTTCCTCCTGGCCTTTGGCGATTCGGGTCGCCACTGCTCTGCAGATGGTAGCAATCTCTCTTTCCAGGTTTCGAACGCCTGCTTCACGGGTATAGGACCGGATGATCGTCTGCAGGGCCGCTTCTTCAATCGCAAGATTCTCAGGCTTCAATCCGTGCTGCTCCAGTTGTCTAGGGATCATATATTTCTTGGCAATCTCTATTTTTTCCTCTTCCGTGTAACCCGGCAGCTCCACTACTTCCATTCGATCCCGCAGGGCCGGAGGAACGGGATCGAGGATGTTGGCTGTTGTGATAAACATGACTTTTGAAAGGTCGAAGGGGATCTCAAGGTAGTGGTCCGAAAAGAGGTGATTTTGCTCCGGATCGAGAACTTCCAGCAGGGCAGATGCCGGGTCTCCCCGAAAATCGGTCCCGATCTTATCCACCTCATCCAGCATGAAGACAGGGTTATTTGCTCCTGCTTTCTTGATTCCCTGGATGATTCTCCCGGGGAGAGATCCGATGTATGTTCTCCGGTGCCCCCGGATCTCGGCTTCGTCCCGTATCCCTCCCAGCGACATTCTAAAGAACTTCCTTCCCATGGTCCTCGCAATCGATTGCCCAAGGGAGGTCTTTCCAACCCCTGGCGGCCCTACGAAGCAAAGGATCGGCCCCCGGCCCTCTGCCTTCAACTTCCGGACGGCCAGGAATTCCAAGATCCGCTTCTTCACCTTCTCCAGATCATAATGGTCTTCGTTGAGAACCTGTTCAGCCCGGTCCAGGTCAAGGTTGTCCTCCGTCGAAACGGACCAGGGCAGATCGAGGATCCAGTCGAGATAGGTCCTTGAGACCGTGTACTCGGGCGATCCCGTTGTCATCTTCGAGAGACGGTCCAGTTCCTTTTCAGCAACAGCCTTTGCCTCGGCTGGAAGGCCTGCAGCCTCGATCTTCTTCTTCAACTCTACAATCTCAACGCTTCTCTCATCTCCTTCGCCAAGTTCCTTCTGGATCTCTTTCAACTGTTGACGCAAAAAATACTCCCGTTGGCTCTTGCCCATGCCTTCATGGATCTTGTGCTGGATTTCCGCACTGAGTTCGAGCCGGTCGATTTGTTTGTTTAACAGAATCGTGACCCTCTCAAGTGTCTCCTTAATCTTGGTCATCTCCAGGACCTGTTGCTTTTCCTGAAGGGGAATGTCAAGGTGCGACATGATCAATGAGATCAGCTGGGAAGGGTCATCAACATTCATTGCGGCCACACCCAGCTCGTTCGGAAGAGGCGAAAGCTCAATCAGCCGCTGAAAGAGCCTTGTGATGTTCAAGACCATCGCGTCTGTCTCTTTGTCTTTCTCGGCAGACTCCTCCAGCACCAGGACCCTCCCGCGAAGATAGGGTTCTGTCTGAGAGTAGGAAAAGATACTGACCTTCTTCTCTCCCCTGACTATGACCTGATAGGTACCATCGGGAAAGGTGATTTTCTTCAGAATCTCTGAAAATGTGCCGATAGAGTATAGGTCCTGGGCCGCTGGATCTTCCACGGCCTCATGCCTCAAGGAAACGATGGTGACATGTTTGTCACCAAGAAGAGCCTCATCCACAAGGCGCTTGGACCCTTCTTTTCCGACCAGCACGGGAACGAGCATTCCAGGAAACAGGACCGTTCCCTTTACAGGCAAGACAGGCAGATCATCGGGAACCACCTGTTCAACAGATATGGGAGCCTTTACAATCTCAGCCACTCATCTCACCGCCTTTCATTCCGAGCGAATAGGGATATGGACAACCTCCTTCCGTGACTTCTTGGGAAGCACAATCGTCAGAAAACCATTCACGTAATGGTACTGTCTCTCTTCAAGAACGACCCAGCCGGGAAGGCGGATACGTGTGTTAAATGCACCATGATCGATCTCCAACTGATGAATTCGCAAGAGTCCTGACGGAACTGGGCTTTTGCGGGTCCCGGCAATTTGAATCACTTCTCTATCGACCCTGATCTCCAATTGATCCGGATCGATACCGGCAATGTCGACCACAATTCTGATCTCTTTTTCACCCTCGTACACATCAGCCGCAGGCCCCCACGATGCCGAAAAAGCTAAATACCTCTTCATTTCTTTCATCCCTTTGCGGTCTCCATTTCCCATCCATCCACTGAAACACGGGACCCTTTGTATTCCTTCTATAGATTATAGATTTCCCAGGCATCTGACCGAGGCAGACTTCCAGGTTATCCGTCCTCTCCCTATTTGCACGGGTGATCTTCAATATTCATACCCTGGATGTTAAGCATACCGTGCTCTCTTCCTTTGCTGCGCTTCTTCCTCTATTTTCCTGCCTGCCTCTTCAAATTCCCTGAGAAGTTGCTCTTGCCGCTTTGTTAGGTGTTTCGGTGTTTTGACGATCGTCTGAATTACTAGGTCCCCTCTTCCAGTCCCCTTCATTTTTGGAAAACCCTCGCCTCTTATTCTGAATACGTCCCCACTTTCTGTTCCTCTAGGGATTGATAGTTTCTTGTTTCCATTTAATGAGGGAACTTCTATTTCTGCTCCTAATGCAGCCTGAACGAAGCTTACGGGTATCTGACAAACGATATCGTCCCCGTCCCTTGAGAAGAAATCGTGAGGTTCAACATACAGAAAGACGTAAAGATCTCCCGGAGGTCCCCCCCTTTCTCCTTCTTCTCCTTCACCGCGTATCCTCAACTTTGAACCTGTATCAACCCCGGCAGGTATCTTTACCTTAATCTTTTTGTTTACCTTGACCCTTCCAAACCCTTTGCATTCCTTACAGGGATGAGGAATGATTTTCCCCTCACCATGGCACTGGCCGCAGGTAGTCCTGATGGTAAAAAACCCCTGTGAATGTGTAACTTCTCCTGTCCCCATACAACTTGGACAGTGAGCGGGATTAGTGCCAGGCTTAGCACCTGTCCCATTACAGGTGTCACACGAAACTTTCCTGGGTATTTCTATCTCGGTCTCTTTCCCGAATGCGGCATCATAGAATGAGATTTTCAGGTCGTACTTCAGGTCAGCCCCCTGCCTGGTCATGGTCCCATGTTTATGGGAGGTTCCAAACCCAAAGAAATCCTCAAATATGTCGCCAAAGGCAGAAAAGATGTCATCAAAACCTCTGAACCCTGTAAAGCCTGTCCCCTTCAGACCCTCTATGCCATAATGGTCATAAATCTCTCTTTTTTGAGGGTCTCTCAAGACTTCGTATGCCTCGGATGCTATCTTAAATTTCTCCTCTGCTTCTTTATCACCAGGATTCCTATCGGGATGATATTGCATCGCAATCTTTCGATAATTTTTCTTGATCTCTTCTTCTGTCGCATCCCTTGAAACACCGAGGATTTTATAATAGTCTTTGTCTTCCATAGCTCATTACCCGGGCTCAGGATCTCCCCAATTTAAATCACAATAGAAGAATTAAGATTACGGAACAGTTACTGCAAAGGGGAGGAAGGTGATTGAGTTTTGGCTTCGAACTCTTTTATTCTTGCTTCGAGTTGAAAAATCCGCTCTTCGGTCGTCT
>JBHGBJ010000138.1:0-5139 GCA_041947025.1 Thermodesulfobacteriota bacterium | reverse complement strand
AGTATGTCAGCCAACAGGTTCGCATCCTGGTCATAGGTATAAACCCCTGCGGTTTCAAGGGCCTCGTTCCCCGCCGCTTCTCCATCGTCGAGCGTGATTACGTTCCCATTCGCGTCATATCCGTAAGTTCTGTCCAGGACTGTGGCTACCGCGATTGATGAGGTCCTGTACTGGTTATCAAATCCTTGACTCAGCGAAAGGCTGTTTCCATAAGTCAGCCCCGTGATGCCTCCATAGGGCAGATAGGTGATTGATGATGCCAGGGTCTTGGCTTGGCCATTCAAGGTTGTGCTGATCTGCATAGTTCTTCCTGTAGAGGTTTGTGAATTTCAATTTGCGCCTATAATTGCGATCGCATTTATAGGCGCAATTTCGTTCCACGAAAACAAAAACTCTAAATATCCTCAAAGACGAATTCCACTTCTCTTGATCCCACGGGGCGTTTCATGATAAACCGATCCCCGATACTCAATCTTCAGGGGGCTCTCCACCCCAATTCCTCCCTATCATTTACCCTCTTGTTGAATGTTGCGGCCTGACCCCTTGGTCTGTAATTGGTCCCGTAGTTATTTGGCCTTCTCATTTTTTTTAACACCGGCCTCATCTGATCCGGCACGTTTCGATTCAGGAAGTCTTTTACCACACCATGGGCAATACCAAATAAGTATCCCACTGGAGCCGCCGTCATGGACTGGAATGAGATATTCGTTGTATTTCTTAAAAAAATACACAATCTTGTCTTCATGCCCAACGTAGTAAGCCATTTTTTCACAACAATGTTTCATGATCGTACTCTCCCTCCTCGATTACGGTTCGATTCTTCGGCCCGGCACACGGGGCTTTGTCCAATCCCCGGTTCTCGGATCGCGAACTCCGATGTGGCGTCCCTGTTTATCGTAGACTTCAAGTTCGCCATGTCTAGAATCCCACTCGTAGATACGACCTTTAGAATCCACCCATCTTTTACGGCTACCTTTTGACTTAACACGCTCAAGTTCTTTTAGAAACTCGGAGTCATCTGGATCAGGTGTTTTGGGTGAGGTCTCACCTGCCAATCGGCACGGCTGATGCCGACTACTCCCACTACCTGTATCTTTCAAAAACCAATTCAATGCCTCCTTTGTTGACCACCATAATCCGCCCATCATGGCAAGATCCGCCAATGCCATGGCTCCGGTATACGCAGCAGGGGCAACTAATAAAAAGAAAAACTCACCTTCGGGATCGATATAATTGATAGGGTTGTTGCCCGTATATGTGAATAGATTTATCCCTCCTTCCAATCCAATCGGATCAGGGGTGATGTATCTTCCTGTCGTGGGATCATAATAACGGAAGTAATTGTAGTGCAGCGCCGTTTCCTGGTCGCAGTATTGGCCCGGATATACTCCGATACGTCTCCCCCTATAGAGGCTTCTTTTTTACCCGCCTTGGATTCAGTTTTCAAAGAGCGCATGCGATGAACCTGCCCTATTCGTCAAATTTCAAGGCCAGGCCCCATTTGTTCTTTCCGCTAAATTTGGGTTAGAGCCCATTCACTTTTTATGCTTTCCTTACCGCGGCCAAGATCTTCCCTTCTCTTGTGTCAACATATTCGCAAATCACCATCTGGCCTGGCTCAAATTCCCATTTCTCAACATCTCGATCATACGCCTGTTCCAATATTCTATACATCCCCTGTTCTATCTTTTTTGCTTTAACAGGACGCCAGACATCAACATTTTCCCCGAGCAAATATACATATATCTCTTCAATATCGTGATTTGTACTCATAGCTTATCTCCGCTTTTTAGCCCGTATTTGAAATTGGGTCCTCCAACGTGAATGACCTGTCCAGTGGCATTATCAACGACTACAGACTGGCCAGTCTTTGGATGAACATAACGCGTTGCCGATCCACCAGTAGCTTTATTGATTGCTGGAATTCGTTCGCCCTTTTGAATTGCTTCTTCAATCAATTTCTTTGTCCAACCTCGTGCCGCCATCTGGCGTATAATCTTATCCGAGATTATGAATTCCACATCGCCTAAAGGTCCGCACATACTAGCCAGCAAATCTGACTTGAGGGATCTATAAAAAAATGCTTTGAGAAAATTTGGCAACCAAGAGCTTTCAATTTGAATATTCCACCAATCAATCTGCTTTTGCCACCTTTCTACGGTCTTAGGGTCAAGGTAAACATCTAACCCGCTCGGATCAACCAAATTTACCGGATTCGCTGCCACATGATACCGTCTGAAAACCCCATGAAAAACATAAATTGGGCCTCGGACCCGATCCGCAATCTTTATTTTTCAAAGAACAAACTTAAGATTTAGGTTTTTCTACTTTTTTTCTTCAAAAAATGCCGGACTTTCAAGCCGATTTCTCCCCTTATCTTCCCCATTCTCAACTCACTGCAACTACAGCCGCCTTGGGCCGCATCCTTTCGAGCATACTCTTTATCCATCGTTTTATGTTCACTGCCACCGCAGTGAAGTAACACTGTAAGCCTACTTTTATGAGTCCTCTATATCTGGCCCTTCGCAAACCGTGATATCTCGTTAGCTCCGAAACCTTACCCTCTATCGGCGGTCTTAGTTTCATGTCTTCCTTGAACTGGTCGGTGCTGTTGTACCTCTCGGCCTCCATGATTTCGTGATAAACCCGACTGATACCAACTGTTCTTCTTCCGTCTTTGTCATTGGTGCATTCCTTTTGAACCGGACATCTCTTACAGATTCTCATCAAGAAGTGGAACGTTCTTACCTCCTTCTGTCTATCGTAAAAGTTTGCTTTCGTGGTCACCCCTTGAGGACACGTCAGGGTCTGTTTCTTTTCGTCATATTGGAACATGTTCTTGGAGTAGATCCATTTTGTCCTGCCATTTTTTTTCCGAAGAGGAGCAACCACTTGTGTCCCATCTTGCTTCAGATTCTTCCGATATATCCCATCACCATAGGCAGCATCTCCGATCACTTTAGAAGGAACAAGCCCTTGAGCTTTTTGCTCCGTGACAGCCGCCACAACACCTTCTCCATCGAGGCGGTTTCCGGGCATCGCCTTAATGTTCGTAATGAAACGGCTGTTGACGGTCTCGGTAATGTTCGCTTTGTAGCCTGTGAATCTCTTTGTGTGTGATTTGGCTCCATACCGAGCATCCGGATCTACTGGAGAAACTAAGATATCTTTCGGTTTTTCCTTGTAGTTCTTCTCTTTAGGATTCCCCTCCTCATCTTCTTCGATGTTTTCTTGCAGAATCCTTTTCAAGAGATCAATCCCTTTCTTGAGATTCCTGTCAGGTTTTATTCCTTTTGCATGTTTCAGAACGACGTGAGCATCGTTGATAACCTCGACCAATTTCTTCTTTTTCTTCTCCATATCCATACGGCCAGGGGCTTCAAGGTTGATCTTCTCCTTGGTATATTCAGATAGTTTGATTTCTCCCTCCACTTTTTTAAGGGCTCCCTCATGTTTTCGTTTTAACGATTTCAGAATTTCATAGATCCCTTTTTTTACAAGAGTTACCATCGTAGGGATGGCTATATCCGCAATAACGTGGGTGGCATCGATCCTCTGGATTTCGTCTTTCTCGATTAGGCCTTGTTCAACAAGGTGGCTCAGTATGCAGTCAAAGATCTCTTTTTCTTTACCGTTCTCCAGGAGTCTTTTCCTAAAGTCTCCAAGGGAGGAGTGGTCAAAGGGTCTTTCATTGAGCTTCAGGCCAAGTGCATATTTGACTTCGATGTCGTACATGCAGGCTCTTTCCATCTCACGGTCTGAAAGGTTCCTGTAAAATTGGAGGATCGTGGCCATGGCAAGAAGGGATGGAGAGATGGCTGGCCGCCCATTGCCCTCACAGTACATGGTCTCAAATTGCTCGTCGTGGATCAGCGGTTCCACGATCTCCTTGAACTTTCGATAGAAGCTGTCCGAAGGTATAAGTTGTTCGCAAACATAATCCGCATCATAGAAACCAACCTGCCTGTCTCGTGGTCTTAACATCCATCTTCCCTTTCGTATGGAATGGAATTTGGAGTTACTTTACCACATCAAAAGGCATCTTCAAAAAAGTTCTTTTGGAGTTCCCCTATATATCCCAGGCTCCCCAATAGGCATTGTTTTAAAAAAAGTAACCTTCTCTTCCGCCCAATCCAGCTATTGGTACATTTAATCTTCGCATTCGGGATACCAGGTAAATCCCTTTCCTGGAACTAGATTGTCACCAAATGATAGAACTTCAGTGACCTCATCAACACGCATTGTAGGTGCATTAAACTGATCATTTAGCAGTGTGCCCGTAAGTTCTTTTTTAATCAGATCAACTGCTATTTTTCCAGCAGTTGATCTGTCCTCAGCTTCTATGAATCTAGTTGTAAAAAAACCGTGCCGCAGAGCAACGTCGCCTAACTCAATCAAACAATTTCCACCTTCGACAGTAACCCTATATTTTTTCATCTAATCCCACGTGTCATCAGCAGATAATTCGCCAGATATCACATCAAAGGGGTCTATGAAAGTCCCTATAAATCCTACAATCGACCAAAAAGTATGTCCTAGTTTTCCGGGAGTTTGAAAATGAGGCCTTCCCTTTAATCCGCCGGGTAGAATATGCCCTTTGTGTCTTAAAAGTTCCTCTTCTCCCCGAAAAGCACCTTTCTCTATTGCTTTCGCAGCTTGGCGAGTCTTACAGACGACATTTTCTCCTTGCCGTCTAGCAATCCTTGCCGCAGCAGTTGAAAATAAAGGGGCAATTTTTGTGTACCCTGTTTTCCCTAATTTAATAATCCAACCAATCGGAGACAATCCCCATGGGTCTGCTAAATTCACCGGGTTATTTGCGGCGTATGTGTATAGATTTGCCTCGAATCGAGGTTTTCCGACACTATCCACATACACATACAGATTTATTCCACCCTCCAATCCGATTGGATCGGGGGTTATATATCTCCCAGTCGTCGGGTCGTAATACCGGAAGTAATTGTAATGGAGTCCTGTCTCGGCATCATAGTATTGGCCGGGGAAGCGAAAGTTGTTCTCTACTGTTCGAATCGTTATGTTCGCTTGTCCAAAGGGTGTATAAGCAGCCTTCCAAACCACGTTCTGGCTGTCGTTTGTGAGGACTTGCGGCGTGCCGAGGTGATCGTTGTGAAAGTAAGA
>JBHGBJ010000137.1:0-5256 GCA_041947025.1 Thermodesulfobacteriota bacterium | reverse complement strand
AGAGACCATTCCATTCCGATCGCAGGACTGATGGAGTAACTCACCACAACGATGCTCCCTGCAATCCCCGCCAAAGCGCACGCCAAAGCAAAAGAGATCAAATAAACCCGGTGGATGTTAACCCCCACCGCGACAGCCGACTCCCAACTCTCAGCGGCTGCCCGGATCGACTTCCCCAAATAGGTCTTGTGAAGAAATATTTGCAGACCGAAAATGGTGATCATCGCAACGACGAACCCCAAAATACGAATATAAGGGAACTGCATCCCGAATATCTCAACCCCTTTCCCGGAATATCGCGTCGTGATGCTCACTTCGTCTGCCGTAAATGAAAGAACAGACATTTGGGAGAGGATCAAGATTAATCCGAAAGAAATGAGTAAAGACGTATCCATCCTGAGCTCATCGCCAAATTTGATAACACGAACGAACAAAACCTTATAAAAAATCGCCCCGACGAAAAAGAGCAATATCCCGACGATGGGTAAGGAAAGGAAGGGATCGATTTTATAGAGAGATAGAAGGAAAAAAGCGGCGTACCCCCCAAGCATTAATAATTCGCCATGAGCGATATTCAGAATCTTCATGACCCCAAAAACAAAACTGAAACCCACCGCACCCAATCCGTATAAGGCACCCAGGAAGATCCCAAATATGACGCTTTGAATCAGAATTTCAATATTCATGCTTCAATCATGCGGCCCTGTTTCTTCTATCCCCAAATACACATTTCTAACACTTTCGTCACATAAGAGCCCCTGGGCATCCCCTTCCCTTACAATGCGACCGTTTTCGATGATGTATGCCCTGTTTGCTATTCGCAGGGCTAAGCGGACATTCTGTTCCACAAGGGCAACGGTCATCCCAGACCGGCTGATCTTGTCGACGGCCTCAAAAATAGCCTTTACGACGAGTGGTGCCAATCCCATGGAGGGTTCATCAAGAAGGAGCAGCTTGGGTTTGGACATCAGGCTTCTCCCTACAGCGAGCATTTGCTGCTCTCCTCCACTCAGGGTTCCGGCGAACTGCCTTTTCCTTCTTTCCAGGATTGGAAACATCTCGTAAACCAAACGGAGGGTCTCATTCCTTTTCTGCCTGGCAGCGGTGTGAAAGGCCCCCATTTCCAAATTTTCCAAAACACTCATGCCGGGGAACAATCCCCTCCCTTCAAGAACTAAAGAAATTCCCAATCCCACTCTCTTATCACCCGACACCTTTTCCAAATCGAGGCCCTGATAACGGATACGGCCCAGGGCTGGCCGAAGGAGCCCTGCAAGAGTCTTCAGGAGCGTCGTTTTCCCGGCACCATTCGAGCCAATGATCGCTACGATCTCTTTCTCCTTAACCGCGAAGGAGACCCCCCATAAGGCTTGAAAATCTCCATAAAAAACATCCAGACCGTCAACTTCGAGCATTCCATCCACTCCCTAAATAGGCCTCAATCACTTTCGGATCGTTAACCACTTCTTCGGGTTTGCCCTCTGCTATCTTTTCTCCAAAATTGATCACGACGATCTTATTGGAAATATCAAGCACCGCCCGGATGATGTGCTCGACCATGATCACGGTTATTCCCGAATCTCTTATGTCTCTTACCAACTGTATGGCCGACGCTGCTTCTGCTGGATTTAACCCCGCCATGATTTCATCCAATAAAAGCAGGGCAGGTTTTGTCGCCAATGCCCTCGCCAGTTCAAGCCTCTTGCGATCAGACAAAGTAAGGTGACCCGCAATCATCTCACCCTTACCTGCAAGGCCCACAAACTTCAATATCTCCCTGGATTCGATGCCGGCCTGTAACAAGGTCCGGGCGGGTTTCCTCCCATAAATCCTGCCGACCATCACATTCTTGACCACGGTCATCTCGTTAAAAGGTCTGACCAGTTGGAAAGTTCTTGCTATGCCAACCTCACAAACCTTATGGGGCTTCAATCCATTGATCAGTTGTCCCTTGAATTGCAGCAACCCTTGATCCGGTTTTAGAAAACCTGTGATCAAATTAAACAGTGTGCTTTTCCCGGACCCATTGGGACCGATCAGACCCAATATCTCTCCCTCTTCAAGGGAAAGATCGAGATTTCTGATGGCCATTAATCCACCAAAGGACTTCGTCAGCTTCTCCACTTCTAAGAGCATGCTTCTCCTCTTTTCCTATCTCTCCTTCCAGGGCTTAGCCGGATAGGCGAAGGGAGCGGTCGCTAAATCGGAGGGCCAGATCAGTTGCTGTTTTCCTTTTATCCATTGACTCATCGCTCCGACGGCATTGATTTTCCCATCGGGGTTATACATGTTCGCCGTCCCGTCCGGGTTGAAGCGGACTCGTCCCATGATCGTCATCATATTGGTCGCAGCGATGGCATCCCTGATCTTATCCCGATTGAGCGTCCCGGCTCTCGTAATGGCATCCGCGAGTACCTGAACACAGACATGGGCCGCACCAGCCACCGTATCCGGAAGAACCCCATCCTTTTTCACATGTTCGTCGACAAATACTTTATTCCCGGGATAAGGATAGGACCAATGGTACGGAGATTCACAGATGGCATAATCCCCATCTGTCGATAAGGCCTTTATCCAGGCATCGCTCGTCGATGCTCGGACGGCATAGATGAACTTTGGATTCCAGTCCAGTTCTTTGAACTGCCTGATCATCGCGATCCCATCCGGCATGATGGGATTGGACCAGAAGGAATCAGCGCCGGCCGCTTTGGCTTTCAGGATCAACGAAGAGTAATCTTTCGTTCCGGGTGCATACTTCATGTCCATTACAATCTTATACTCCGGAGGGGCTAACTTGTGGATCAGTTCCGCCTGCTCGATTCCCCAATCGTCCCCTAAACGAAAGATGGCTATCTTGGTGGGCCTTTCCTTCGCGGGCAAAGTGCCGAGCATCTCAAAAAGGGTCTTTATGGAATAGGGGGTCTTGGCAAAGGGCGAAAACAGGTATTTATAACCCTTCTCGTGGATAGCATATAAGGAGAACCCTACTCCTAAATAAGGGGTCTTATTTTTTTCTGCAACCGCAGCTGCAGCTGCATGAAGAGGACTGCCAAACGTCCCAAGATAAGACGTTACCTTATTCATCTCATAGAGGGTCTCCATCTTCGAAACAGTCTTAACCGGGTCCGATTCATCATCCAGCAGGATCAGCTCCAGAGGGAGTTTCTTGTCGAATTCCTTAACGTAGACTCCCCCGGCCTTGTTAATAAAGTCCACGGCAATTTCATAACCCACTTTAAGGGTGTGACCGCCTGAGGCGAAACTGCCCGTCACAGGAATGGAGGCTCCGATTTTGATGCTCTTAGGAGCTTCGGCAGCTTGCCCTTCATAACCCCCCAAAAAAATGACCGCTGCCAATAACAGTAACAACCGATAGGCCTGAAATCGTAATGTCCGTTTCCCTTCCATTTGTCCTACCTCCTTTTTTATGAAGTTTTTAAGGCATCTCGTCGCCATTCGACTTCCTATCTGAACCCGTATTCTTTCCACCTTCGATCAATCAGACTCTGTTGGTCGGGCGGAAGGATCGTCACCCAGGGAGATTCCCGCCTTCCACCAAATTGGTCCTCGGGATCCAACTCCCAGTTCACTGTAGCATCGATTAAGACTCGGGCCGCATATCCCATGCCGTATAAGCCAAGGTTTCTCTTTTTCAACGGCACACTCGGGTCCAAGGCAGAGCCCGCACATCCGGGATGAATGGATATCGCATCCATAGCAGGGTTCACTCTGAAGTTGACTGCCCACTGTACGGCCCCCCAATCATGGACATCGATGTCATCATCGACCACATAGACGTATTTCCCTTGCCACCCGTACAAGTTGGACCCCCAGATGCCAAAGGCTACCTGTTTCGCGTGGCCTCGATAGGCCTTCTTTATACTCACTCTAAATTCATCAGGGCCAGCGATTTCGATTGGGCACCAAACATCGACGATCCCCGGAACCCCGTTGTGGTCAAGAATATACCAGGCCACGGCACTCGTCGTGATGTTCGTGAGATAGGGATCTTCAGTCAAATGGCCCGGAGAATTTCCTTCGAGCAGGCCTCTAAAAATTGGATCATTCCGATGGGTGATGGCGGTCACTTGGATAAAAGGCTTTGGACTCTTTAATCCCCCAGCCTTACCCGTGTATTCCCCGAAAGGGCCTTCCATCTTGACGTCTTCAGGATCCGTTGAAATATACCCTTCAACGACCACTTCGGCATCTGCAGGAACTAACAAATCTGAAGTCTCGGCCTTCACTAATTCGATTGGAGCTTGCCTCAGTCCACCCGCTATCTCGTATTTGGATGGCATTCCCGGCGGCATTGAAGATGAGGAGACGATCAGCAAAAGAGGATCGAATCCATAAACGACCGCAACAGGCATGGGTTTTCCCATCGCCCGGTACTTCATAAAAGCCTTTCCCCAGTTTGCAGTCATGACCAACAACACCCCGATAGCATCCTTCTCAACGATCATTCCCCGATATGTTCCCACATTAAGACGACCCGTCTCGGGATCTTTGGTGATCACGGTTCCCGCCGTATTAATGTACCTCCCTCCGTCCAACTTATTCCAATGGGGAACAGGCAATTCATACAAGTCAACCTTATTCCCCCTGACGATATTTTCCTTGACCGGCCCACTCGAAACCATCTTCGGTGAGATAGGGTGTTCGAGCCTCTCCCTGACCGTCTTCACCAAGTTTTTAAACGAAGTATCTTTCGGAAGTCCCAAAGCCAAGGCATATCTGGCCCTGGTTCCGACCCCTCCGGTAAAAAGCTTCGTGAAGCGCCCTTTTTCATAATCCTTTATGTTTTCGAACAGGAGAGCGGGCTGGCCTTCCGTCAGCGCTCTTCGGCAAATCGATCCTATTTCCAAATTCCAATCAACCCTGGCTTTAATTCTCTTGAGTTCCCCCTGGGACTCAAGAAGAGACATCCATTCCCGAAGGTTCATCGCCCTCTCCCGTTTTTCTCCACCGCCACCAACAGTTTTAGCCTTGCCCATCACCATAAACCCTCCTTTTTTAGGTTTTCCCCACCCCATTAAAAATAAAAAAGGCTATGGTCAATTTCCATAGCCTTTCTGTCTCAATTGGACATCTCCCAAAGCAGGGAAAAAATAAAAAGGCCATGGGAGCCGCCCATGGCCTTTCATTCGATACGTATCTTGGCGCTGGACAGCTACTCCCCTTTTTCCCAGCACCACCACCAGTTATTTCTCTCGAGTCTGAACATACCCTTTTCCCTGACCACTTCTTACTTTT
>JBHGBJ010000136.1:0-5329 GCA_041947025.1 Thermodesulfobacteriota bacterium | reverse complement strand
ATCAGTTGGTGGGCGAAATCGACTTCTTGCTGAGGAATGCGGTATCCCCAGTTGCCTCCCCAGTGAATCGAGGCAACGACGATATCACCCTTTTGCTTCGCCTCTTGCACTCTTTTTCGGATGTGCCCGACCGTCTCGTCGGAAAGATCTTCAAGCAGGTTGATCCCGGGTCTTTTTTCGGAGGCTACCCAGTTCAAAGGAACACCGCTCGTGGGCGACCCAAAGCCAAATAGGATCACCTCCCCCTTCCCCTGGACTTCCATGACAACTGGCAACTCGGCCTCTCTGAGGTTCATTCCTGCTCCGACATTTCTGATTGCCGCTTTCCCTAACGTCTCAAGGGTTTCCTTAAGTCCTGGGTAGCCCCAGTCAAGGATGTGATTATTCGCAAGAGAGCAAACGTCAATCTTGGCTACGGTGATTGCGTCGATGTTTTGGGGATGCATTCTGTAATGGATCTCTTTCCCTTTCCAATAGTCCTCGCTTTGCGTGATGCTCGTTTCCAGGTTGATGATTCTCAGATCGGGTGCGGCTCGCTCCAACTCAACAAGGCCGTCTCCCCAGATGTAGCCGTCCGAAACCTCGCGTGGGATCGGGCCGCTTAACTTTTCGGCAATCTCCACATACTTCCTGGCGTCCTTCAAATAACTCTCGTGGATTACGGGATCGCTGGGGTGTGGCAGGATCTGATCGATGCCCCTTCCCGTCATCACGTCACCGGAGAGAAAGAGAGTGATAAAATCGGTCCCCGTACTGCCTGGATACTTTTTTAATCCCATAAGCGTGAGGCCCCCGCCTCTGCCTACCCGCCTTGCCGGATTGGGCCCTTGCGGGTCAAATCTTATTCTTCTTGGCCTGTTTGGGTTTTGCAGAGATCTCAACCTTTCTATTGCCTTCGTCTCCCTCTTCCTCAAAGAGGGAAGCCCATACGCGATCCATCTCTTCTTTCATCTTCTGCAAATCCCCTGAAAAATCGACACCCCAATCCATCATACGTTCCCTCTAATGAAATTCTGACGTGAGCACAAAAAGTTTCCAGAAATTATAGAAACCACAAAAAAGGGGGGATCTTTTCCCCCCTCTGATTTTCAGAACAGACGAGTCTTTAGACTGTCTTCTTCGCGGTCTGCTCAACCCCGGCACATACCTCTTCGTTGAAAAAGGCGATGCCAAGCCCGAGAAGAGTCACAATAGCGCCGAAAACCATATTATTGGTCGTCATCGTCGTCATCTCCCCGCTGTAACCGATGACGTAAGGGGAAATGAATAGCCAGATGCCTACCAAAACTTGAAACACCATCCAATAGATCAACTTTGTCATCTTGCCTCGCCTCCTTTCTTTCTTCACTTTCCAACATGGCTTTCTAATTAAATTCTTAGTCACCCTATCTCGCTTGTCAAGCCATCTCCACAAAGTATCGGGAGCCACCTTGCGGGAAGGCATTTCATAGGAACGGTCGTCCGGACCGATACTTGAAAAAAAGAGATCTGATCATTATCAATTAAATAAGGGGTTTTTTGGCAGTTCTCTGGAATGAAATCTGAGGGGAGGCTGGATTGAATTGAGAAGAGACGAAGACGGATCGGACCATCTCCCGCGGGGATTAAGCGTGAAAAGTAAGGCGTTGGAAGGGAGCGCGAAGGAACTTGCAAAGCTCGCCAAGGACTCCAGGCTCACCGAGGCAGAAAACGCTGCCTTAGTGGAGAAGCTCTCGGAGGTAAGAGAGGCTTTTATCGAGCTGCTCCTCAAGAAGAGGGTAAAGTCTCACGATCGAGATTTTGTGGCGGGATAGCGTGTCAAGAATCGTCAACCTACGGGAATTGAAAAAATCCCTTCCAAAAAAGAGCGGCTGTAGGATCGTTCTCACGGGAGGTTGTTTTGATATTCTTCATATCGGTCATGTCAGGTTTCTCGTTGAAGCCAAACTGACAGGAGACTACCTGGTAGTGTTTTTAGAAGATGACGAGAAGGTCAGGAAGCTCAAAGGAGGAAACAGGCCCTTCTTCACTCAGGAAGAAAGGGCGGAGATGCTTTCTGCCCTTAAGAGCGTCGACCTCATCGTGCTTCTTCCAATGATGAAAAATGACAGGGATTATCTGAATCTGATTAAGAAGATCAAGCCCCATAGGATTGCAGTGACAGAGAATGATCCCTATATGGAGAAGAAGAGACGGCAGGCAAAAGAAGTCGGAGCGGAGCTAAAGATCATACCTCTTGTAAAAACATATTCCACGTCAAAACTGGCCAGGATTCTGGGAGTGGAATAAAAGAAATCCGTGTCCTGGTTCGATCAATGGGATCCAGGGCTAAGAAATACAGGATTTTCCCCTGCAAAATACGGCCTTCACCTGATTGCCCCCTTGGTATTTTTTTCTTAAGATCGTTTCCAGAGGGTCCAGGAAATATTTTCTCTTTCCTCGACATTAAAGCAAGGACCCGTTAGATTCCCTTTTTTCAACGAGACGATGGTCTCTTTGCCCCGGGAGTTAGCGCAATGGGAAGGCGAATGATCCAAGATAGGCTTACCCCATTCAATTGCGTGGTGATTCTGATCGACTTCCAGGCAGACCTTCTCTTGACTATAGATTCCATTGACGTAAGGACCTTGATCGAGAATGCCATGGCCCTCTCCCGGATGACCAGCTCATTCGGCATCCCCACCATACTCACAACCATTGGAGCAAACAGCTTCGGTGGCCCGCTTCTCTCTCAGCTCCAGACGATCTTTCCAAAGGGGCGAGCGATTGAATGTACGACCATGAGCGTATGGGAGGAGGATCGGGTCAAGAAGGAAGTGGAGCGGACAGGCCGGCGGAAGTTGGTCATGACCGGGTTATGGACTGACTTCTGCGTCGCTCTTTCGGCCACGCAGGCAGTTGAAGCAGGCTATGAGGTCTATGTGGTTATAGATGCCTGCGGAGACTTGAGCAAGAGAGCTCAGGATAGGGCGGTTCAGCGTATGACCCGGGCAGGGGCAATCCCTGTGGAATGTCGGCGAGTTCTTTTCGAGTTTCAGCAGCAGGAAGCTTTCTTATTGAGTAACGGCCGTATTCCTCTCAGCCAAGGAACTGGATTATGGTGATACGTCTTCTTATGACCCCTCCATCCATCCTAAAATGCCGGTGCGGATCATCATCATGCCAAAGGCTGCCAGCAGCAGGGCGAAAACTTTGCCGAGTCCCTTCGTTCCACCATCTTTCAGAACTTGCAGGAATCGATGAGAATGAGCAAAGATAAGCCAGACGATCAAGAGATTAAGGACGAAACAGAGAACGGTTGCCGTATAGCCGTAAGTTTGGCCGCTAATGAGGAGGGTCGTGAGGACCCCTGGTCCGACAATGAGAGGGATCCCAATGGGGACGACACCAAGCGTTTCCTTGGGAAACGTCCTTGTCCTTTCAGGAAATATCAAATCGACAACAGCAATGATGAAAAGAAGAATTCCCCCGGCCACTTTGAAATCCGAGATGGTAATTCCCAAAAGGCCAAAGACCGATTCTCCCACTGCGAGAAAACCGATACCCACAAAAAATCCTGTCAGGGTGGATTGACGAACCACTCTCTTGCGCTCAGACGTAGTCATCTCTGAAGTCAGGGAGACAAAAATTGGAAGGATTCCCAGAGCGTCGAAGGCGACAAAAAGGGGGATGAAGGGCAAGAAGATTTCTAAAGAGACAAGATGTTTTATCATGGGGTAAAGCTCCAACTCATAGAATCAAAATACCAAAGAGACTCAGACTACGCAAGCTCTAACCGGAAGAAAAGTACCATCTGATCGAGAGAAGCTACGGAGCCTTTGCCCGCTCGATTCAACTTCCGGTGGAGGTCCAGAGCAACAAGGTCAATGCCTCTTATAAGAACGGGGTTTTGAAGGCAACCCTTGCCCTCTCATTTCTGCCCGTGATGGTCACGGCCGAGGAAATAGTTTGCCCAGGAGGAAATCTGATCCAGTGCCCAGTTACGGGGCGGGATATAATCCTGCATGAGGGAGCGTTCTTCTCCGTAGGGCTTCAGGCGGTTATAAGCCCGCACGTAGATACATTTCTTTTTCCCCGGAAAGACTTCACACCATCCTTCCATAGACCCTCCGCACTGGCCATTGAAGAGGTACTTGGGACACTGGGATTGGGGGCAGAGAAAGGCGACCTCCAGGAGCGTACAGTCACCGCATCGCCGGCAGCGGGAGCTCGCGAACTTGATCCAGTATTCAAATTCGGTGACCGGGCCTTCGAACCGGGTGCCATCGATTTTCTCGAAGAAACATCGGGCTGGTTTATAAAGAGGAGCCTCTTGCGTGAAGACCAAATGATGGAAAAACCGCATGATCATGTGGCCCATCGTCTTTGAAGGATGGATCCGCTCTTCCACGGGCACATCGGTATTAAGACCTGTCTTTGGATCTTTCTTGAAGAGATAAAAACCGTCCTTCTGAGAAAAGGAGAATTCACAAACCCAGGCTTGCCAGTCAGGGAAAAATTCCTCTGCCCTGCCGATGACCGCCTCCACATCTTCATAAGCCAAATTGGGTCCGCCGATATGGACTCCGTCATAGCCGATCCCCTTTAAGACCGCGATCAGCTTGGCCGCCCTGGTGAGGCGAGCCGCTCTTCCTCTGTCCGGCGCCTTTTCCTCCTCTTCATAGGTCCGAAGAAGATCGTCGGTCACCACGCACCCTGGGACTCTTCCCTGATTCATTACCCTGGCTACCGCCTGATTGAGGATGTAGACATTACCGAGGATGGGAATGCGGATCGTGTTTTGTCGCATGAAACGGAGGACCTCGTCAAATTTTCGCGCATCAAATCCCAGCTGGGTGATGATAAAGTCGGCCCCGACTCTCGCCTTCTTGTAAAGCTTGTAGTACTGGGCCATCACCTCGGCCTCGTATTTCTTAAAGGGCGAGACGTTGCATCCCTTAAAAAAATGCGTGGGGGGAAGTCTTACCCCTCCGCCCGGAGCCTTTCCATCGATGTCGAGCCCCTGGTTCATCTGGTTGATCAGGTGAATGAGCTGAATCGAATCGAGGTCGAAGACCGGCTTTGCCTTTCCCTCGAAGCCGTAGAGGGGAAAGTCGCCGGTCATGGCGAGAAGATTTGAGAGTCCGTTCCTGTCCAGGGAGTAGAGGATCGATTCGATCTGGTTGCGGTTCTTGTCTTTACAGGTAAAGTGGATCAGGGGATCGATGCCAAGGCGGGATATTTCAAGGCCCAGCATGTTGGGCGAGAGGGCAGGATGGCCTCCGGGGTTGTCGGTGATGGAGAGAGCGTGAACAACCTTCGACTTTGCAGCCTTCTCCGCAATCTTGATCACCTCGTCCTGCGTCTTCCC
>JBHGBJ010000135.1:0-5581 GCA_041947025.1 Thermodesulfobacteriota bacterium | reverse complement strand
CGGGTTTTACCCGTGGGGGAAGGCGCAAAGGGGCTTCGGCGAGATGAAACCCGTGACCCTTTGGCGGATGGTACCACGGGCTTTGCCCGTAGGGTTCCATTTCCCCGATCTAAAAAAACGAGGAGGCAACCTTCCTATGGAGTACAGCACCCTTCTTTTCGATGTTCGAGAGGGAGTCGCGAAGATCACCCTCAATCGGCCAGAGGCATTAAACTCCATCAACTTGGATATGGCAAGGGATTTATTGTATGCCGCTTTGCGCTGCGACGAGGATCCCGGGGTCCGGGCAGTCGTGATCCATGGCGCGGGAAGCCAATTCTGCGCCGGAGGCGATTTGAAGACCTTTGCCGGCCAGAAAGAGCGATTGCCCCTTTACCTCAAGGAGGTGACGTCTTACCTTCACGCTGCCGTTTCACGTTTAATACGGATGGACGCTCCAGTGGTGGCTGCAGTGCACGGGTATGCCGTGGGTGCAGGGATGGGCCTGGCCATGGCCTGCGACGTCGTGGTTGCCACGGAGTCTTCACGCTTTAACATGGCATACACCCGGGTGGGGCTGACGCCGGATGGATCTTCAACCTATTTTCTCCCTCGCATCGTAGGCCTTAAACGGGCACTGGAGCTCGCGCTGACCAATCGGATGCTGTCCGCTCAGGAGGCATTCGAATGGGGGATTGTGACCAAGGTGGTGAAGGATGAAGAGGTCCTGGCACAGGCTCAGAGCTTTGCCAGGCAGTTTGCAGCAGGAGCGCCGAAGGCCCTGGGTGCGGCAAAGCGGCTCCTGCACAGCGGCTGGACCGAGACGCTTGAAACCCAGATGGAGCTTGAGAGCCAAACAATCGCCGCCATGGCTCATACGTCAGATACTCTTGAGGGGATTTCGGCCTTTCTCCAAAAACGGCCACCCCAATACAAAGGAGAATAATGCCTTGCCTCTCTCGTTTCTCTGGTTTCTTTAGTCTTTTTAGTTGATCAAACAGCCAAATAAACCAAAGATTCAATCATCGGTAATCAGAAGCCAATGATCAGTTACCAGACCAACCAGATAAACCAGAGAAACGAGACAAACCAGATAGACCAGATAAACCAGATAAACGAAGAGTCCCTTGAACTCCTTCTGGATACGTCTTAGAATTACGGCCTGAATCAGTGAATCATACATTAAGGGCACGGAGAGGTTTGACCATGCAAAGCACAATCATCAAGGCCAACATTATCGTGTTTATCGCCAGCTTCTGCACACTGGTGATTGAACTGGTTGCCGGAAGGATCATGGCCCCCTTCGTGGGGGTTTCCCTCTATACCTGGACCAGCATCATCGGTGTGGTCCTTGCCGGCATCAGCATCGGCGCCTATCTGGGAGGCCGGATTGCTGACCGATACCCCCGGCCTTCCACCCTTGGCTGGCTTCTCTTCTTTTCCGGTCTTGGGGCCTTTTCCATCTCGCCTTTGACCAATCTGGTCGGAGCCGCCCAATTTCAGACGAGCTTGATGGTCCGAATCCTTCTGATCACAACAATTGTCTTCTTTGTCCCCTCCTGTATCCTCGGGATGATCTCACCCGTCGTGGTCAGGCTGACGCTCAACAATCTGGAAAAGACCGGCAATGTGGTCGGAAAGATCTATGCCTTCTCCACCCTTGGATCTATCCTCGGAACCTTTGCCACCGGTTTTTTTCTGATCTCCTGGATGGGGACGCGCCATATCCTTCTGACCATGGGGGTGATCCTTGTCCTTTCCGCTCTCGTCTTCGGGGATTTTTTGAAAAGAAGAAAATCAGGAATGCTTATCTTGCTCTTCATCTTTCTCTCCCTGACATTGCCCATTGCAGCGTGGCATGGATATGCCGCAATCAACCGGGACATCCCGTCCCTTCCCGCGTCTCCCCTCGAATCGATCAAAGCCTTCTACGGATACGCCTTTCAGCCGCCCTTGGACGAAGAGACCTTTTTTTTTAAGGAAAGCGATTACTATGCGATCAAGGTAAAGAGGGATACCACTCGGAGCGGAGGAGATCCTTTGGAGTCCCTCGTCCTCGATCATCTGGTCCATTCCTATACCGACCTGAAAGACCCCTTCTATCTGGAGTATGAGTATATTCGAATCTATGAAGAAATGGTGAGGTGGCAGGCACGACAAAAGAAATCCTTCAAAGCCCTTTTCATGGGCGGCGGGGGTTACACTTTCCCTCGCTTTATCAGGGCGAAATACCCGACGGCAGAAGTCGATGTGGCCGAAATCGATCCGGAGGTCACCCGTGTGGCCAAGACTTATCTTGGGATTTCGGACGAGACAAGGATCCGAACCTTTAATGGCGATGCCCGCTGGTACGTGATGAATTGTAAAGAAAAGGGAAGTTACGATTTCATTTTCGGAGACGCCTTTAACGACCTGTCAATTCCCTACCACCTGACGACGAAAGAATTTGCAATGCAATTGAAAGCGCTTCTGAAGCCGGACGGATGTCTCCTTGCCAATGTGATCGATAGCTTTAAG
Source organism: Thermodesulfobacteriota bacterium (assembly GCA_041947025.1). GTDB lineage: Bacteria > Desulfobacterota > BSN033 > BSN033 > UBA1163 > CAVTZZ01. Next base: position 3,085 of record JBHGBJ010000135.1, on the reverse strand, counting down.
AAAGGGCGCTTCATGCCGTCCTATATCCGAACCCTGGAAGAGGTCTTCGGAAAGGGAAAGGTTCACCTCATTGCCCTGAGCTCGGATTACGACCACATCGGGATCAGTACTTTTGTTGTAGTAGCAAGCTCACAGAAGTTGGACATGGATGATTTCGTCAGGAGGATCGGGGAAGGTGGGAAGAAGGAGATGACCTCCCATGTGATGCCGCAAGATCGACTGCAACAGTACCTGAAGGATCGCTACTCGGTCATCCTCACCGACGATTATGTGCCCGTGGATAATCTGATCGCCCTCATCTTCGAAGAACGCTTCGGTTACCAGCAGTAAACAATTTTCCGGCGGATTGAGGGGAATGCTACAGTTACGTGCCCGCTTTCTGGCACGGGCGTTTTTCAGCAGCCTGTCACAGTTGATTCTGGAGGAAGCGCAGCAGCCGTGGTGCCAAGAACCCCGTGTGGCTGGTCGGCTCGTCGATGGGATCCCGCATCCAGAAATGGGGCGCCCCTGGCACGACCACCGTCCGGACAAAAAACCCCGCTTGTTTGAGCGCCGTGACAAAGGCCTGTGACTGGGAGCGCGGATCGGCAATGTCATCTTCCGTGCCCCACGCCACCAGGAAGGCAGTTTGATTTCTGTCAATCGTAGTATAGGTCAGCGGCGAAGCCTCATAGAACAGGTGTTTGTTTTCCATGGGGCTCTTGCCCAGGAAGATTTCGGTGATATGATCGCGGGGCCGCGTCAGTTGGTCATGATGCCATTGGGCAAGGAGATCATAGACGCCATAAACCCCCACAACGACTTTGACCTGGGTTCTCACGCCGGCATACGGATCATGGGGATACGCGCCAGAAAACGGCGGGCTGTCCCCTGACAGAGCCACAAGTGAGGCGAGATGGGCGCCCGCAGAATCCCCCATGAACCCGAGCCGGCTGGGATCGACCTTGAGTGCGGCTGCCTGGCTCCGGAGGAATTGCACGGCGGCGCGGGTGTCATGGACCGCTGCCGGATAGCGGTTCTTCGCGCCCTGCACGAGACGATACTTCATGGCAAACAGCACATAGCCACGATGAGCTAAGTACGGACCCCAGTACTGGTAGATTTCCCCTGTCCGATGTTGCCATCCTCCTCCATGGATGGCCACTAACGCTGGGTAGGGGCCTGGCCCTGACGGCGCGTAATAATCTCCAGTCAATAGGTCGCCGTCATGCACACCAAATTGGACGTTTTCCCTGATGTCGATATCATGCCCTTCAGTCATATTTATCCCGCCTCCGCTCGACTTTCTGTCAAACTCTCTTTTTTTCTACAAAATATCCCCACACATATTTGTGAAGGATGCTGGATATCAGCGTCTGGTAAGGAATTCCCTCTCGGGCAGCAATGACCTGCACTTGATCCAAGTCCTTTGATGCCATTCAAATATTTGTTCGCTCGTCTTCTGGCAGCGTATTCCTTGCATATTCTCGAAGTTTCTTAATTTTTGACTTTGGATTCTTAAGCAGGTTTCCATTCTCCACGAGATACCAAGAAGAGCAGAGCTATCCACGGTCAAGTGAACCCGGTTCGCTGCTTTCTATAAGTGAGAATGAAGCAATTGGGCAGATAGAGGTCTTACTCTCTGCCAATCTTTCGATATGTGCTCCGCCTGCCACAAATCATGATTCTTCTGCAAATTGAGCCAGAAATCAGCGGTCGTATCAAAAGCACGAGACAAACGGAGCGCCATATCCGGAGTAATAGCTCCTCTTCCATTGAGGATTTTTGATAATGTCTTTCTCGAAACACCGAGAACCGATGCAAACTCGCTAATCGTTATCTCTAAAGGCTTCAAATAGTCCTCTCTTATAATCTCCCCTGGGTGCGTTGGTTCCCTTTCCATTCTTCTCATATTATTACCTCTCAATGATAATCGCCGTAATCGACAATATAGGCATTGCCGGTAACAAACTCGAAAAAGACTCTCCAATTCCCAGAAACCTTCACAGCATATTGGCCCTTCCTGTCACCTGCTAGTTTGTGCAAGTTGGAGCCTGGATAATTCATATCCCGTATTTCACTTGCAGCGTTTAACCTATCAAGAATTCTCCCCAGCCGGTCAGCGTGTTCAGGCTTTATGCCTGCCTTCTTTCCTGTATAGAAGAAGTCCTCAAGTCCGTTATGTTTGAATGACTTGATCACGAGTTATTTGTAACCCTATAGGTTACGTTTGTCAAGAGTCGGTATTAATTTATCCCCGCCGAAAATGGAAATAAGGCGCGGGGTTACCACCCTTTCAAAAGACTGCAGCGGCTTATTCCCCGTCGCCTTGGTTGACTGGCTCGACAATTGTCTTGGTCCTTTTATGCTTTTTCAGTTCCGCCAGACTCGCTGCCGAGTCTCCAAACTTATTCACAGTGCCGGTGTCAGCGCCCGCTGCAATCAGGAGTTCCGCCATTTTCGTTCGGCCGTGCAACGCCGTTAGCATCAGCAATGTCCATCCATATCGGTTTCTGAGGTTCGGGTCCAATCCTGTTTGAAGCTCCCGACTCAAAGCGAGGAGATCGCCCCGTTTGATTATTCTGTGGGCAGCATCAAATCTCTTATCGTCCTCTTTCATTGCCTGTCGCCGAAGGAATCGCATAACCTGAACGAGGAATCACTTGTGCCTTAAATCTGACGCGGCTAATCCGCGTCAGGTTGGTGCAGTTGTTCGAACATCAGTGCTCAATCTCTTTATCTAGACTGACGCCACAATATTGACAGAACTTGATCCGTTCAGGTATTGCTATCTCCCACGAGGAATCGATCCAACTGATAGCATGGCCGAGGTTCCTTCCGCATGAAGGACAAGGCATTTTGTACGGAATGATAAAATGCGGAATCACTATCGTTAAACCACCTCCGATGAAAAGTACCCAGTACCACTGACTGAAGCTTATGGCAATCATGCCGGTGAACAGAATTAAGGAACCGGGAATCGTTGCAAGTACTAATTTCCTTCTTCTCCGGCTTAGCTGTGTTCTGATAGTTTCCATTGTTGTGTTCGAACGCTCGGCGCTGAGCGACGGGCACGAGGATGCGGCCTTTAGGCATGCAGACGAGT
>JBHGBJ010000134.1:0-7634 GCA_041947025.1 Thermodesulfobacteriota bacterium | reverse complement strand
ATTCTCGAACAACTTGGTTGCCAGGTCAGAAAGCTCTTTTTTGAGATGGACGGACGATTTCCAAATCATGAACCTGATCCGAGTGTTCTAAAGAACATGGTCCCCTTAAAAGAAACAGTGGTCGGAGAAGGTCTTGAACTGGGTATTGCCTTCGACGGTGATGGGGACCGCATGGGAGTGGTGGATGAAAAAGGGAACATCATCTACGGAGACATGCTCATGGTGATTTTTGCCAGAGAGATTCTTAAGGAAATTCCTGGGGCAACTTTTATCGGCGAGGTCAAATGTTCTCACAGAATGTATGACGACATCAAAGCCCATGGGGGACGGCCTACCATGTGGAAGACAGGCCATTCCTTGATCAAGCAGAAGCTCAAGGAAGAAAAGGCCGTTCTAGCGGGAGAGATGAGCGGTCATTTTTTCTTTGCTCACCGATATTTTGGCTACGACGACGCCATTTATGCCACGTGTCGGCTGCTGGAGATTGTAGCCCAGCGGCAAGAACCGCTTTCTCGATTTTTGGCCGACCTGCCGCAGACTTACAATACTCCTGAGATCAGGATTTCGTGCCCAGAAGAAAACAAATTTAGGCTGGTGGAAATGGTCAAAGAAGAACTCGCCAAAGATCACGAAATCGTTGATATCGATGGAGTTCGGATCATTTTCCCTGACGGCTGGGGGTTGTTGCGTGCTTCTAATACGAGCCCTGTTCTGGTCCTAAGGTTTGAAGCTGAAAGCGAGGAACGGCTAAAGCAGATTCGTTCCCTCGTGGAAGATACGCTGGAGAAGATGAAGGCTCGAATATCGAGAATGGAATCCATTTGAGTCCATTCCCTACAAGGTTACGCTAACTGTGCAGAATATGCATGGGTATTTAGAAGAGGTGTTGAATCGAGTCATTGGCTTCAGCCCCAAAATTGTGGGGGGCCATTACCAAAAGTAACAAATCCTGTGTGGACAATTGGCTGGCCAAAGGAACCCTGTGGGGTTTCAGTTCGATCTTAGTCTTTGCGTGGCAGGAGATCTTGAGGTGCATACTAAAATTGGAAAGGAGGAATAGAGATGATACCGAGACCCTCCAATCATTCAGACTCATATAAGAAAAGGATTCTAAAGAAGAGAGACGAGGTCCTCAAAGGCCTGAACAAAGAGCTGAACGAAACAATTGGCAAAGCCGCTGAGCTGAAAGCGTCCCTGGGATCAGACACTGGAGATATGAGTGCGTTGAATCTGGACAGCCACCTGAGTGTCTCATTTGCAAGACGTTATTCGAGCATGCTCAGGCAGATTGATCAGGCACTAAGACGGGTGGACGAAGGGAGCTACGGCATTTGCGAGGAATGTGGAGAAAGGATCGATAAGAAGCGCTTAAACATACTTCCTTTCACCCTCTACTGTACCCGCTGTCAGAGCAGAATAGAGCAAGAGAGCAGGAGAGCTTCGCGGCTGAATTAGGGTGAGGAAAATAGCGTTAAGGGATCGAAGAGCATGCAAAGAGAACTGGACAAATGAGGAAACGGTTAAACGAACTCTGTCATTCAGTTTGTGGTTTTTCGGGAGATGTCTGGGTCTGCAATATCTATCTGTCGAGGTGAGAAATTTTGCTACATGAATCGTATGTCCGAGCGGCTTTCTACCTATGCCCATGAAGAGCTTATGCTAATGAAATTCTGGGAGATCCTTCATTTACACAAACACAATCTCCATACTTGAAGATAATGAGCAGATGTCCTGAGCGGGGTCCCATCGCTTAGGCGAGATGGAACAAAAGGAGTTGGTATGGGGAAATCACAGGAAAAGCGAGAGGAAAGGAGACCCTGGGGAGGCTACCGGATCCTCGGAGCGGAGTCCTTTTTCAAAGCAAAAAAGATCTGGATCGATCCCGGGCAGCGATTGAGTTACCAGAAGCACCGTCACCGAAACGAACATTGGATTCTGATTGAGGGGAAAGCCAAAGTGATTCTTGATGGGAGAGAAATCCTGCTCAAGCCCGGTGATTCTATCGATATCCCTCAAGGCTCGGCTCATCGGATAGGGAATATTGGAGAAGGTCCTCTCTCTTTCATAGAGATCCAGAGAGGAGAAGATTTTTCAGAAGACGATGTGATCCGCCTGGAAGACGATTACGGGAGGGTACACGATTCTTCGGAAGTGAGTATTCATGAAGGATGAATTCGTCACCGGAGTGAATTATTGGCCAATTGGGTCTGCCATGAACTGGTGGCATCGCTTTGATGCCATGGTGGTGGAGGAGGACTTTTCAAGGATCAAGGAAACTGGCCTGAGTGTGGTGAGGATCTTTCTGCTCTGGGAGGACTTTCAACCCACTCCCCAAAAGATCTCTGTGAAGGTGCTCGATCAACTGGTTACCGTTATGGAAATAGGGAGTGAGAAGAGTTTGCGACTAATGCCTACTCTTTTCACCGGCCATATGAGTGGAATGAATTATCTTCCTGCCTGGATGCTTGAATTGAAAGAATCTGAAGATCGGTCCCCTGTTTTTTCAGCGGGAAAAAAGAAGAAGAATGCCATCCGAAATTTCTATACGGACCGGGAGATAATCGAGGCCCAAAAGCTTTTCATTCAGGAAGTCTCGGGTGCCCTTCAAGGTCACCCTGCTCTCTGGGCATGGGACCTTGGAAATGAGCCGTCTAACATTGCTCTGCCGTCTTCCCGCAATGACGGGTTGGTGTGGCTTGAGGAAATGGTTTCTGAACTGAAAAAGAGGGACGAAACAATTCCCGTAACCCTGGGCCTCCACCAGGAAGACTTGGAGGAGGATCGAAAAATGGGGCCGAAAGAAGTGGCTGCGTTTTGCGATTTTCTTTCGATGCATACTTACTCGATTTATGCCAATTGGGGGGATGGCCCATTGGATGAGGATGTGAGTCCGTTCTTAGGGCTCCTCACCTATTGGCTGGGATCTAAAAAGGTAATGATTGAGGAGGTTGGAGTTTCCTCTTCCAATTTTTTTAAAGAAGGAGAGCTAACCGTTTCAGAAGATAAGGCCTTTGATTATTACGAGCATCTCTTACCCAGGCTCACCGGTTTTGATTTTCTTGGAGTTCTCTTCTGGTGTTACGGAGATTATGCAAGAGCCTTATGGGATCAAGCTCCTTTTGACGAGCAAAAACATGAACGGTATTTCGGGCTTTTTCATGAAGACCGGTCTCCGAAATCCTTTGTGCCATTGATAAAGAGTTTTCAGATGGAAAAAGAGGTGAGGCCAGTATCCTTTGACTGGATCAATATTGAACCTGACGAATATTTTCAAGACCCTGTAAAGCATCTTTCACGACTCTACCGGAGGTTCAAGGAGCGGGGTTTGTAAGAAGGGAGGTGAAACAGGATGGTGATTGCAATCATGGCAGGAGGATCGGGGACACGCTTCTGGCCAGCCAGCCGGGAGTCCCTTCCCAAACAGTTTTTACCAATCTGTGGCTCAGATCCTCTCATTTACGATACGTATCGCAGGGTAGCTTCGATTGTGAGCGATGAGAAGATCTTCTTGGTCATTAACCGAAAACACCGATCCCTGGTAGACCGGATCTTTAATCAGCATCGTATTCGCATCATTGAAGAGCCCGAAGGAAAAAACACTGCGCCCTGTATTGGTCTGGTTTCGCTCTTGGTTGAAAGGGAATTCGGAGACGAAGCCCTTGCTGTTCTCCCATCAGATCATTACGTTGCTCAGGAAGAGATCTTCCAAAAAGCCCTAACGACAGGTCTCTCCTTCGCCCACCAGGGGGGGATTGTTACGCTGGGCGCTGTTCCGACCTACCCTGAAACAGGATACGGGTATATTGAGAAAGGGAAATGGATTGTCTCTTCGTCAGGAACGGCGGTCTATGAAGCAAAAAGGTTCGTTGAGAAACCAGACATCAACAAGGCCAGGTCTTACATGGCGTGTCAGAAGTTTCTCTGGAACATGGGGATTTTCATCTTCAAACCAAGAGTCATCCTCTCTGAGATAAACCTTCATCTGCCCAAATTGGCCGGTGGACTTTCGAAGATTGCCGATGCAGTTGAATCGGATCAGTACCTGTCTGTTCTCGAGAAGGTTTATTCCTCTCTTTCCCCCGTCTCAATTGATTATGGAGTAATGGAGCGGACCTCCGAGAAGATTTATGTCATTCCCGGGGAGTATGGCTGGAGCGATGTGGGGAGCTGGAATGCGCTTTTTCGAATGAAGGCCCAGAAAAGGGATTCCTGTGGGAATCTCGTCGAGGGGAATGCGGTCCTTCTTGATACGGAAAACTCTTTTGTCTACTCGAATAACGGGAGATTAATAGGGGTTCTTGGAGTGAAGGATGCCCTGATTGTAGATACCGATGACGTTCTTCTGATTTCGAACCTTGAGCGGTGTCAGGAGTTGAAACAATTTCCTGAGATATTAGGAAGGCGCGGTTGGAAGCAGTGGATGTAGAAGAAAGACGTCCCGAATCTTCACGGGGCCGAATGCCGATTCAAACAGAATTGTCCTCCATTCTTCAACTGGGGGGAAAGGATAGGATGGAAGCCATCCTCTCCTCAGATCATCCTCGGGAACTCTTCCAGTCCCTGCCTGAAGAAGAGGCATATTTTACGATCAAGGAGATCGGGGAACAGGATGCCTTGCCTATTCTTTCACTGATGTCTCCGGAACAATGTCAATATCTGCTCGATCTTGAACTCTGGAAAGGATACGAAATTCAACCTGAGAAAGTGGAGCGATGGCTACCTCTGTTGCTGTCGTCCGGTGAAGAAGCAGTTGGCCAATGGCTCCGATCCCTTGATATTGACACGCTTCTTCTTATCCTCAAGAAAACGGTTCGCATCCATCTCAAGGATGACGAGGAAGTTAACTTTTTTCACAATGGAGGGAGGGCTTATTTCACTCTCGATGGGACCTATTACATCGAAGTCCTGAAACCTTCTCTCCAGAGCCGAATAGAACAACTCCTGAAGACCTTGGCTAACTCGGACCTTAATCTCTATTGGAAGGTGCTTAATCAGGTGAATTGGGAGATCGAGGCCGAGCTTGAAGAGAGAGCTCTGCATTTCAGAGAAGCAAGACTCGAAGACAAAGGGTTTCCACCCATGGAGGAAGCTCTATCCCTCTATCAATACCTCAATCCAAAGAGACTTAAAAGAATGCTTGAACAAAAGGAGATTCATCTTCCCGGGATTTCGGAAGAGGTCTTTCCGCCTTCCTTTCCAATGGTTCTCAAAGGCCAAGGCACGGTTTTCTCCCTCTGTTTAAGGGAGGTGGAGGAGGGGCCGTTGCTTGATCGGCTCAAAATGGAGCTGACCTACATGGCGAATCAAGTCATGGTAGCCGATCAACCTGCAGAAATTGAAATCTCAACACTTCAGGAGAGCCTAAAAAAAGTCGGAGGCTATCTCAGCATGGGGTTGGAAATCCTTTCCGAGGGGGATGCTCAAAGGGCAAGGGAGTATATCGAACAGGTCCCATTAAAATTCATCTTCCAAGTGGGCTTTGGTGCTTCTATTGAACTGAAATGGAGGGCCGAGAAGGTTTGGCAAAATGCCTCGTTTACAGAAAAGGGAACCCCTCCTTCCTCTCTCATGGTGGTCCTGGTCGATGATGAAGATCGTGAGAACGAGGGCGATCTCACCATGGCTGCAGAAAAGGTAACGCCCGATGCCATCAACTTCATGGCCAAATACGGAAGAGGCTTGATCTGTCTCTCCCTGACAGGAGAAAGGCTCGATGAGCTCCGTCTGCCGATGATGGTCTCTGAGAATTCTTCTCGATTTCAGACGGCCTTTACGGTCTCCATCGACGCACGGAAAGGAGTGACTACAGGTATTTCGGCAGCCGACCGGGCAACGACTATCCTCACTGCTATTGATGAACGCAGCAAACCAGAAGACCTGGTTTCTCCAGGTCATGTTTTCCCGTTAAGGGCAAAAAGAGGTGGGGTCTTGGTACGGGCAGGACAGACCGAGGGGTCCATTGACCTGGTGAAGTTAGCTGGCCTGAAACCAGCGGGGGTGATTTGTGAGATCATGAAAGATGACGGGACAATGGCCAGAATGCCTGATCTTCGGATCTTTGCAGAAAAACATGGATTGAAGATTGTCACTGTCGCCGATTTAATCGAATACCGGATGAAAAAAGAATCTCTCGTTCGCCGGATTGCAACAGCAAAACTTCCGACGAAATACGGAGGGTTATTTACTGCCATTGCCTACGAGAACGATATCGATCCCCACCATCACATTGCCTTAGTTAAAGGAGAAATCGGTTCAGAGGATAGGGTTCTCGTGCGGGTCCATTCCCAATGCCTGACAGGCGACGTGTTTGGGTCCAAACGATGTGATTGTGAAGAACAACTCCACACTGCCATGGCCATGGTGGAAAGGGAAGGCAAAGGTATCATCGTCTATATGCGGCAGGAAGGGAGGGGAATTGGATTAGTAAATAAGCTGAAGGCTTACTCTCTTCAAGATTTGGGGAAAGATACGGTAGAGGCAAATCAGGCGTTAGGGTTTGAGCCTGATATGAGAGAGTACGGTATCGGGGCGCAGATACTCTCGGATCTGGGTCTCCATAAAATCCGCCTCATGACGAACAATCCACGGAAGATCATTGGATTGGAAGGCTTCGGAATTCAGGTCGTTGAGAGGGTTCCAATCGAGACCATGCCGCGCCAGGAGAATCTCGAATATTTGAGGACCAAGGCGAAGAAAATGGGGCATCTTCTTTCAATAGGAACGGGGTAGTAATTCTGCGCCATTGGAAAGGAGGGTGGACTCAAATGTCCATAACAGCCGAAGCAAGAAGGGCGTTTTATTCGCAAAAGGTGCCAAGATCCGTTTTAAATCGTGTTGTTCCGGGCAGCCGCCTGAGACTGCGGGCAGACGCTTATAAATGGTTGAAGGAGCGAGAGTGGATCTTCAACAAGATGGAAGCGGACCAGATTCACCTGCTCCACGAAAACAGGGCTTACGGCGTAATTGTCAGGATGGAAGATATCGACTGGAGCGATTTCCACACAAGACCCTCAAAGGGAGGCAGAAGGTCTTTTTTCCAGGCAGAGGATAGGAAAGATCTGAAGGCAGCGGAATCGCTCAGCAATGCCACTTCAGATTCAAGAGCACACAGGCCGAATATGTCTCAAACGCTGGAGTAGTGAAAGGAGGAGCAGATGCATGATTACTTCTATGCAACTACGGATACTGGGCAATCTGAGGAGCAACAACCACTCAGTGCTCAGCCTGTATCTTCGTCTTTGGCCTAATTTCAGGATTCACAAGGTCAACGTAAGGGATTTAATACGGGAGAAACTAAAAAATTTGGCCCAACAGGGAGTTTCGAAAGAGGAAAGGAAGTTTGTGGAGAGCGACATGGAGAAAATTCGGGAAGTAGTTGAAACGTTCCGCGAGACTCAATATCGTGGATTAGTCGTTTTCTCATCCAAGATTCATAATATCTTCGAAGTCTTTCCGTTGGCACACCCTGTCCGGGATATTCTTGTTGTCAACCGTGCGGTCCATATCGGCCCTCTCATTAGCATTCTCAACCAATACAAGAGAATGTGCACACTCCTGGTAGACCGGACCCGGGCCCGGGTGTTCGAAACTTTTATGGGCGAGATAGAGGAGCAGTCAGGGATCTACACCCATGT
>JBHGBJ010000133.1:0-5893 GCA_041947025.1 Thermodesulfobacteriota bacterium | reverse complement strand
GTGATCTCCCTTTGCAGTTTGAACCGTCTTCGACTCCGGAGAGATTCTGGTGACATGCACTCCCAGATGGGCCGTTACACTATTCTGGTCGAAGAAGTCGGCAGGCCGGAAATTGAGCATCGACTTTGGGAGCTCTTCGGCCACGTAATAGGGGAGAAGAACCCTTGAGAAGAGGGGAGTGGCTTCGTCGCTGAACAGATCGATCGGCGACGCCTTATCCGCCAGCCGGATCGCTTCGACTGCGCTGACCGCTGCGGCGCTCCCTCCAATGATGATGTATCGCATTGTGATCTCCTTCTTCGAAATGGTTTGCCCAAGGGCCCCTGGCGCGAAAAGAATGATGCGCCATGTCCTAGGCTTTTTCCGTTTAGTAGAGGCTGTGGACCATGTAGTGTGTCGTCAGCTTTTTGAGAAGCTTGATCCCGCGGGTCACGTTGAAATTCCCGCAGGTACAGCACCTGGACATCTCGAGGCAGGCCTCCTCCACGGTCCTTCGGCCCCGTTTTACGTCCCGGACCATCTTCCGGAGAAGGTCGGCGCTGATCATGGCATGGCCGCACATGGTCGTTGCTTCCAGAATATAGAAATCGGGCAATCTTTCAATCTGGCCCCAAGCGCCGAGGGAGTACTCGAGAGAGTGAATCCGGCCGAGTCCCGCCTCGTCCATACACTGCTGAACAATCTCCGTGATCCCTGAGATAATGATCGAAATTCCCGGCCTGTTTTCCTTCAGGTCCTTGAGCAACGAGACGATCTTCTCGCGATTGTCGAAGGTACACTGGACAATGGTTCCATCCGTGACCTTGGCCAGGATGTCGTCCATCGTTGTGTTGTAGATATTGCCCGTCTTCATGTCTCCGAGGTTGATCGGGCCATGTTTATAACAGATGCTCAGGAATTTCTGTGTCTTGGGCGCGGACCCGGCCTTGTTGACGCCCGTTGCAGGGCAGCCGAGGACCACAAAATCTTCCTTTAAACTGTCGTAATCGCCTCTCCGGTGCAAGCTGTGTGTCATGATTTCCTCCCACTACGGTTGTTCTCTGTAGAACTTGAATCGGGGCTCACCCAGGCCCAGGTTGTTTTTGCTGTTGATGGAATACCAGACGCGGAGTCTCTCGAAGACCGGAACAATGGGAACCTCTCCTTCGGGCGGCACCTTGGAGATCACTTCCACGGAAAAGACCGTGTCCACTTCTTCCGCCACCTTTTTCAGGACCTCGATGGCCTTCGGGAGGTGCTCCAGCTTGCATTTTCCTTCGATGATGGCGGAGGTTGCCTTTTCACCGACCACATCGTCCCTCAGTTTTCCGGTGGTCTTGTCCGACATGAAATGGGTGACGGGATTCTCCATGGCGAGCTCGTAACCGATCCCTGCGGCCATCAGGGCCATGGCGACCTTCTCGACATCCCTGAAGTAGGCCCCGATGCCGGGACGTCCGAGTTCGACACCGATTCCCACTTCACCCGGGAGAAAGGTTCCCTTGACGTCGTTGGTCTTCATCTCTTCCGTCCCCCGGCCCGGTACCTGGGAGCCTTTGAACTCGATCAAGGGGTTACTGAGGATTCCCCGGACCTCGCGGGGCCAGGTCTCCTCCTGCTGGTAAAGGGCATTGACCGGGCAGATATTGGCCCTGAGACAGACTCCGCAATCGGTGCAGGCTTCCTGATCGATCTCGATATAGACCCTGCCGTGAATCTTATCATGGCGCTTGAAGGATTGGATTCTGCCCATCGGGCAATAGGGAAAGCACCGCTTGCAGGCAATACATTTTTCAGGATCGGCTTTCATAAAATCTCCTCACATTCCCTCGAAGGTTGTCTTGAGGGCGTCCTCTTTAGCTTGTTCAATATGTTTTCGCATCATCTGTTCGCAGAGACTCGGGTCCTTCAGTTTCAGGGCAAGAATGATTTTCCGATGGCCATCAATCGTTCTCTTGGCGCCATTGAGATATTGAAGGGTATCCTTCCGGTAACGCAACACATACTTCCTGATATTGACGATCATCCCGTAGAGTCTTGGCTTATGAGAGACCAGCGTATTCAGGAGATCGTGAAATTGGGTGTTGCAGGTATAAACTCCTTCGAGATCTTTCTCTCTCAATGCTTCGTCTGCCTTTTCAACGAGGCCATTGAGCTCATCAATCGTTTCGTCAGAAACGATTGATGAGATGATTCGGAGGGCATATCCTTCAAGGATCGACCGGATCTCGAAGAGTTCTTCCATTTCGTCTTTGGAATCCTTGGGGACAATGAAGCCCCTGGTTTCGAGAGGCGTGATCAGACCCTCCAGCTCAAGTTTATGAAAGGCCTCTCTCACAGGAGTGCGGCTCACTCCCAATTCCTCTGCAACGTCTTCTTCAACCAGTCTCCGTCCCGGCTTGAAATGACCGGACAGAATGTTTGACTTTAAATAGTCGTAGGTCTTCTCCCGAACAGGAATCGGATGTTTCTTGGAATTGACTGTCGATGGGCTCAGGGGATTTACGCTCAAGAATGTATCCAAAAGTGAGATTTTATTTTTACAAAAATTTGTAGTACAAATCTAAGAAGAAGTCAAGATGAGATTTAAGTATTTAACTTAATTAAATAGATTCAATATAATGCAACACACTTATGGATGAATGAAAATGGAATTTTGCAAAATATGAATCGACCGACAGTTGAATAATTCTTAGAGTTTGGATACAATAATCGTTGTTTCTGGAAGGAGGTATCGATCGATGCCCTATCGGGTGACAGTGGATCAGGAAAAATGTACCGGCTGTGAAAAGTGTGTGGATACGTGTACGGCCGAGGTCTTTGAAATACGAAAGGGGAAATCTTTTCCGGTCAATGAAAAAAGTTGTATCGGTTGCGAAAGCTGCATTGGAATTTGCGAAGAAAGTGCGATTAGAGTGAAGGAGCTCGAAACAGATTTATCGCCCACCCTTCAATCCCTCCTGAAAGATATTCTGTGTGATTAAGAAGTTTACGAAAATGTGGCGGGAATGAATACGGCAAATCAAATTTCGATAGGCGGGATATTCCTGTCCCGCCAGAATTTTCTGAGAGCGCCATGCCCTGGGGCGGGAACTTTACTTCTTCTTTTGAGGGACAAGAGCAGCCAGGAGTTTGCCAGCTCTCACCTGGTTGAAGATGCCGCAAGGGCAATAGGTCGCCAGTTCCAGCCCCCCCGCTTCCGGACTGATCTTTCCCTTTTTCACCCGCTCCATCACTTCTTCGACGAGTCCGGCCGGGATCATATGGTGGCCGCACATCGTGGTGATCGAGAGAACATCGTCCGAGGGAAGAAGCTCTTTCTTGCCCCATACGCCGAGAGAAAAGTTGATCGTGTGTGGGGTCAGGCCTGCCTCCTTGCAGGCCTCCAGCGTTTCCTTGAGCAAGCCGCTGATGATGACGGATATCCCGAGATTTTTCTCTTTGATCATTCTCAGGAAAGAAACGACCTGCTCCTTTCGGGTGAATACCCCTCGTAATCGGGACTGGTCGCTGATCTTGCTCTTGATCCCTTCCGCGCTTAAACAGACCTTCGGGCCGCTCTTCACATCTCCCCAGTTCTCCGAGCCGACGGCCTCGGCCACCGCGATGAATTCCCTGGCCTTCTCCTTTATGTTCTTATCATTGATCCCTTTTGCCTGGTACATGAGCCAGACATAATCTCCTCTTAACGATTCAACGCTTCCGGAACGGTGTAGCGAGTGCGTCATCTTTTCTCTCCTTTTTTTCTTACTAACAGGCCGCTGAAAAACGCCCATCTGCGGCGTTCCCCTCATCCTTCGTCGTTGCGGCGTACTCCAAGTACGCCTCACTCCTCAGGATTTCGGGAGCCTTGCATCTGAGCATTTTTGAGCAGCCTATGAAAATCGGCTTTTTCAGCAAGCTGCTAATCCGTGATCAAAGGCCGGCCGAGGCCGACATTGACTTTCCCTCGTATCGGCTGGGAAAGATCCAGTTGACGGAGGACATCCAATGCCGGTGAATATCCCCCTTCATCCACTCGGCAGGCCAGGCCCAGGGAAAAAACCGTATCGATCTTCTTCTCGACCTTTTGCAGTGCCTTGATGGCCGAGGGAAGGTTGTCAATCGAACACTTGCCCTCAATGATGATCGAGAGAAAATGAACGTCGCGAGGAATGTCCTTCTTCAGCTTTCCTGTTTTCACGTCCTCCATGAGCTGAGCGAGAGGGGTATGCTCAGCACCCTCGAGAGCGACGCCGGACTTTGCCACAGCCATGGCCACCTTCTCCACATCTCGAAGATAGACCCCGATCCCGGGACGGCCCATGTCGATACAGATCCCCACCTCTCCTTTTTTAAACCTGCCCGTCACGTCATTGGTCTTGGCCTCCTCGGTCCCACGGCCGGGAGCACCGGTTGCAGCCGTTGTCTCTGTCGGATCACTGATGATGTGCTGAAATTGGTGAATGAAAGAGTCGATGGGCGTGGGTTCGATCGCCCCGGAGGGGCAGACCTCGTTTCGGATGCAGACGTAACATTCCGTGCAAAGGACCGGATCAATAAGAGCCTTCTCATCGTCCATCGAAATCGCTTTCACCGAGCAGTACGGAAGACAGGTCTCACATCCCGTGCATAATTCTCTGTTCACTTTTGCCATCTCTTTTCCCTTCCCTGTAAATTCGCAATAGCAGACCTTTTCATTCTAACTCAAAGCTCTATCAACCGCACTGATAAATCGGGACACATACCATTTTTTCTTTCGAAGGTGGAGGTTCATTTTTAAAAAATGGTATGTGTCCCGATTTATCCCTTCTGCTCGATGGCATCCAGAACTTCTTTCAGCGTCTCAGGCATCTCTCCGCCGAAGTATTCCTTCAGGCCGAGGCCGCTGCACCACTCGAGCTTCTTCCGTGTGGCCTCCGTCATTGTCCCGGGAACACCGAGGTCTTTCAACGTCTCCAGGACTCCCTCCATTTCATGGGCCATTCGATCCGCGTTGACAACTCCTTTCGTCACCTGCACCCGCACCGTCTCCAGAAACGACGTCTTCCCCATCGTCTCCGCCAGGGAATCGAGGATCCTCTGGTCGACCTGATACCGGTGAGTGGCAGTCAGTGTTTCCAGAAGAAGAGCGAGGAGTCCCTTCGTGAAAATGCTCCGGAGCATCTTGATCGCAGAGGCTTGGCCCGGTTTTTCTCCAATCCAAGTGATGTCCATTCCGAAAGGGTCGAGGGACTCCTTGAACCGGTGAGCCCCCTTTCCTGAGACCAACATGGGCACCCGGTGAAGATATGCGGGAATGGGTCCCATCATGGCCACATCGACAAAAGAGGCGCCAGCTCCCTCGACGACCTCGGCCACTGCTTCCTTGACTCTCGGTGACGCCGTATTGACATCCGCATAGAGATGGTTCGGCCTGAGGTAGGGTGCTGCACTCTCGGCGACAGAAAGGGCCACGGATCCGGTGACGCAGGAGATCACCAGATCCGAGAGGACCATCAACTCTTCAATGCTCTTGACCAGGATGGCCCCGGTCTCCGTCGATCTTTTCCGGATCACGTCGCCGAAGGTCGGGGTATCCCATTGCTTGTCATAGAAATAGATTTCCCGGAGTCCGGCTTCACTCAGGCCTTTGGACAGGCCATATCCTGCACCTCCGAACCCCAGAAGCGCCAATTTCATCGGCTACGTCCTCTCAGAAAGGGACTCACCATCGACTCACCGTGTAGACCGGGGCAAGGTCCTCAAGCATTTCTTCCGAGCGATGAGGGTTGTAAATCCCGCAGGCGCACGGTTTGGCCACGATCAGGCTCCCTTGCCAGGCGCTCACCTTTCCCCGTTTTAATTTGCGGAGGACGTCTCGAATGAGCTTGGGAGAGACCAGACCGTGACCGCACATGGTGGTGAACTGCCGGATATCAGCCGGAGGCAACCG
>JBHGBJ010000132.1:0-5899 GCA_041947025.1 Thermodesulfobacteriota bacterium | reverse complement strand
CCGGCCCTGGCTAAATTTGCCCTCAACTTCGGGCCCGCCGAATTCTTCGGCCTGGCCCTGATGTCCTTCGGGCTGCTCACGGTCTTCGGAGGAGATGAACCTCTCAAAACGATCATTTCCACGATCATCGGCCTCTTCATTGCGACCATCGGCCTTGACGTAGTCAGCGGGGTTCCCCGTTTCGCTTTTGGAGTTCCACAACTGCTTGGGGGAGTTGATTTCATTGTGATCATCTGCGGCGTTTTCGGACTGGCCGAGGTCTTTAACAGCATCGAAGAGCCTGAAGAGGGTCAGATGATCAGACAGAAGATGGGATTGCGGGACCTCTTCCTCACGCGGGCGGAGTGGATCGCGTCACGATGGGCCATTGTTCGTGGCGGGATCATCGGTTTTTTTGTCGGGATGGTTCCGGCCGGGGGCATTACAACGGCCTCCTTCCTTGCCTATCTGGGCGAAAAACGCTTTTCCAAGCATCCGGAACGCTTTGGAAAGGGAGCGATCGAGGGAGTCGCAGCTCCCGAAGCTGCAAATAACTCGGCCTCGATCAGCGGTTTTGCACCTCTGCTTGCTCTGGGCATCCCGGGCTCTCCGACCACAGCCGTGATGCTTGCCGGTTTCATGATGTGGGGGATCCGGCCGGGCCCCTTGCTTTTCCAGAATAATGCCGACCTGGTCTGGGGGCTGATTTCGAGCAAGTTTATCGGAAATTTCATCCTCCTCCTGATGAACATCTTTTTGATCCCCCTCTTCGTCATGATCCTGCGGGTTCCTTATACCATCCTCATGTGTTTCATCGTCATCTGTGCTGCCGTGGGAGCCTACACCGTCAACGGCAACCTCTTCGACGTCTGGATGATGGTCGGTTTTGGCGTCCTGGGCTATGTGATGAAGAAACTCAAGTACCCCATCGTGCCGCTCGTTCTGGCCCTGGTTCTCGGCAGATTGGCCGAAAACTCCTTGAGGCAGGCTCTCATCCTTTCTGCGGGAAACGTATCAATCTTCTTCACAAAACCCATATCGGCACTTTTCATGGTCGCTGCGATTCTTGCATACCTGAATCCGGTCCTCCGGTGGCTGTGGAAAGGCTTACGTCGCAAGGTGGATAGGCCTGCTGAATCCAGTATCAATTGACCGCAATGTGCTCCAGGATGGGTATAAGATAAAGGGCTGTTGACGATTGCTCCGGCTGGGGGATGTGACAGGGAGCCTGAATGGAGAACCGCAGAGACCAATCCATGCTGAGAGAGCTGCAGAAGCAGATCGAAGGGGAAGTGCTGCTCGATGAACTGAGCCGAGCCCTTTACGGCAGCGCTGCCTCATTATACCGGATCAAGCCCCTGGGGGTCGTGAAGCCCAGACATAGGGGGGATGTCATCAAGGTGGTGGAATATGCTGCCAAGCGGAGGATCTCCATTACCGCCCGCGGCGGAGGGACAAGCCGTGCGGGCAACGAAGTAGGAGAAGGAATCCTTCTCGATCTTTCCAAATACTTGACCGATATCCTGGACTTCAATCCTCAAGAGAAATGGGTCAGGGTTCAACCTGGCCTGATTCTTGGGTCTCTCAACAAATTTCTAAAACCCCATCGCCTTTTTTTCCCGATCGACCCTTCCACAAAGGATCATTGCACCCTCGGCGGGATGATTGCCAATAACTCCAGTGGGCCTCATGCCGTGAAATACGGTGCCACCCGTGATTATGTCCTCTCCTTGGAAGTTGTCCTATCGAACGGGGAGACCCTCACTACGGGTCCTGTCTCCCAGGATAAATTAACGGCCCAGGAGCGAAATCAACCAGGGACCCTTGAAGAGAAAATATCTCGGACGGTGCCTGACATTCTCAAACGATACCAGAAACCCTTAAAAGAGGAAAAGCCCTTTACCATGAAGAACTCTTCTGGCTACGACCTCTGGAGGCTTCAGGGCAAAGGGTCCTTCGACCTCACCTCTCTTTTCATAGGATCGGAGGGAACCATTGGAATCGTTACAGAAGCGAAACTCCGTCTCATGCCTCTGCCGGGAAAGGTCTCAGGAGGCCTGATCTATTTCGATCATCTCGATCCTATCGGCACGGCAACGCAGAAGATTTTGGAGCACTCTCCTGCCATGATCGAGATTATTGAAAGGCGGATCCTCGATCTCGCCAGGAAACAGAGACCCGAGTTGAAACCTTACCTCCCTGAAGGGACCGAAGCCATTCTTTTCGTTGAATTCCAGAATGAAAAGGAGGAACATCTTCGGAATAAGTTCAGGGAAATTGAAGAAAGATTGGTCCATCGAGAAAAGCTGGCTTATGACTTGAAGGTGGCCATGGACGACAAAGATATGGCCATGCTGGAGAAGGTGAGGAGCATCTCCGGTCCTATCCTGAACAAGATCAAAGGTCCTAAGAGACCCGTCGCTTTCATTGAAGATGGAGCCGTGCATCCAAGCTGCCTTCCTCAATACATCAAAGGGCTGAGGGACCTCTTCAAACGGTTCGAAGTGGATGCAGGCATCTACGGCCATGCAGGCGACGGAAATCTCCACCTCATGGTCTTTCTGGATCCCACCCAAGAGGATGACGTCAAGAGGATGGTCTCTCTCGCAGACGCCTGCTACGATCTTGTTCTTTCTCTCAGGGGGACGATCAGCGGTGAACACGGGGATGGCAGGCTAAGGACATTCTATCTCAAGAGACAGTTCCCCAATCTCTACCCGGCCATGGTGGAGATGAAGAACCTCTTCGATCCCGAAAACACCTTCAATCCCGGGTGCATTGTTGGAGGAGACCAGAACCCCCTCGGCCAGAACCTGAAATTTGTGGGGACCGATCGGGTCACCCCGGGGGTCCCTCTCTTTGACAAGGAACCCGTGCGAACAGCCATAGAGACTTGCTCGGGCTGTGGAAAATGTCGTTCCTACTGCCCGGTCGGACAGGAGGTCCGCGAGGAATGGGCGATCGGGAGAGCCAAGGCAACCCTCCTGAGGGAGGTGCTCTCCGGCGCTCTCAATCCGAAGATCCTTGATTCCCCGGAGTTCAAGGATGTGATGGACTCCTGTCTCAATTGCAAGAGGTGTTTAACCGAATGCCCCTCAGGTGTCGATATCCCATGGCTTGCCTTAAGCAGCCGGGCGCACTACATTGAAAAGCATGGAGAGCCCCTGGGGCAGCGGTTCTTCACAAAGACCAGGCCCCTGTGCAGAGCTGGAAGCGTCCTGGCTCCGCTGATCAATCTCGCCAACTCCCTGCCACCCGTCAGAAGGTGTTTGGAAACGGCCGTAGGCCTTGACCGGCGCCGTCACCTTCCTCCATTTCAACGCAAGACGCTGCGAAAGATCTTAAAGGATAGGCTCCCATCTCAGGGAAAGAAGCAAGTTGCTTACTTTCTCAGCTGCTACTCGAATTTCAACGAACCTGAGGGAGATGGTCTGGCAACGATCGAGGTGCTCGAAAGGAACGGGTTTCATGTCCTCGTCCCTGATTTCAAATGCTGCGGAATTGCCCGGATCAACTCCGGCGCCATCCTCCCTGTGATGGAAGACATGGAAGCCAACGTCAAAATGATGTCCGCTCTCGTTGAAAGAAGGATCAGCATCGTCTTCAGCGAACCCAGTTGCGCCCTCGCAGTCAAAATGGAGTATCCAAAAATCCTCAATTCCCGGGACGCCTCCAAAGTAGCTGAAAAATGCTACGACATCCATCAATTTCTAATGATGCTCCACAAAAAGGGAGAGCTCAATCTCGACTTTGGGAAGGAGGATCTCACCGTGGGCTATCACAATCCTTGCCACCTTCGGGCTCTTGGCATCGTGGAAGATCCGGTCAAATTATTAGGCTTGATTCCCGGGGTAAAGGTCCAGGTCTTTTCCGATGGCTGCTGCGGTCTGGTGGGAGCCTTTGGATTGAAGAGAAAGAATTTCGACCTCTCCATGGCCATCGGAGGAAGATTGTTTAAAGAGATTCAAGATTCCCCAGCCGATTACCTCTTTACCCCTTGCGGGGCCTGCAGGCTCCAGATCTTCCAAGGAACTCAAAGGAAGGCTGCTCATCCCGTCTCTTTATTGGCGTTAGCTTATGAGTCGGCACAAGTATCCGTTGACACAAAGAGTTGAAGGCGTAGCCAATGTCGATCAGAAACGGGCTCGAACGCGGGGCAGGGGAAGAGGGATATTCCACCGACTGAAGCCTCGTTTCCCCTGCCCGCAGGTAGGTTGACCGGAGTGGATGTCCCGCTTGGTTTCGGGCCGCAGGGACTGGAACTTCTAATGGGGTTTACTTCTTCCCCATCTTTGCAGACCACTCGTAGTTTCTGTTGGTGTAAGCCTCCGGAGGCATGAGTGACTTGACGCCCCGTTTTGCAAGCTCTTCCTCGAATTTCTTTCTGATAAAGGGGTCCTCGTCCGGATACTCGATCTGGTCTTTGGCCCGGTCCTCCACCTTCTCCGCATAGCCATGGAACTGCATGGGAGGATGCAAGGCAACGTAACGGGCCGGCGAGGCGCCTGCGTTAAAGTGCTGATGGAACCAGCGGCCAGGGGGAGTGACCATACTGCATTCATGCCAGGGGACGACAACTTTTTCCTTCCCCTCCTCCCACATGATGGAATAACCTTCGCCAGCCGGGATAATGATGGCCCGGCCTGGTCCATGGCGGTGCCCCTTTTTGTACGTCTGTGCCTGAAAGACCGACATGTGGGCGGACACCTCTGAGTCCGGGAACTGGATCATCACGCTCTTACTCGCACCTCCTCTAAAGGCATTCGATTCAAGTTTGTCCCAGGCCCTCATGTCCGGGAAAAAATTTCCGTACCAGTAAGCCCTCTCCCCGATGTCTCCGTAACTGCTCGGATCCCGCAGCATCTTGGCTTCCGAGTAAAAATCTTCCTGCCCGGACATTGCATCCGGCACGGGATAGGGATTGTCAAAGAAAAAATCGGGATCCGTGACGGTCGTCATGGCCATCGGAAGATAGTTATATTGAAGAATCCGCGCCGGTTTGTCTCCCTGCATATTGCTGAATTGATGGTGACAGCCATGAGGAATCAGAAACATGCTGTGTGGCTGCCACTCAAAGGTCTTCTTGGCGCTGCTTTGATCATACCAGATGGAAGTGAGACCTCTGCCTGAAACCACATAGATGGCTTCATCAAGAGCAAACTTAAGGGGCCGTGTGCTCTCACCAGCAGGGATTTCGGTGACCCGCGTCGAGCTCACCCCCTCCTGCCCTGTCAGCTGGATGAAGGCAGTCATGCACTGACGCTCCTCCCACCAGCCAAGGGGGAGATTTCTCAAATCTTCTATATAGAATCCCTTATGGATCGGCACTCCCAGGGATTCCATCCAGTAGTCGTAAGTGAACTTCTTGCTCCACATGGCTCGTTGCGGCTTGAAGGTGGTCTTCGGCATGATTTTTTCTCCTTTACTATTTTGATTTGTCCTAACTCAGCCTTGTCCCGTAAAACATCAGAGACTTAACAGTGACAGGAATAACCTCCGTGTTGCCCATCGGCTTACCGATGTCAATGTAGTCAAGGTCACCCACGTCGATCCCGTCGATGGCAATAATTTCCTGGCTCAATCCCAGCTCTTCTTTCAAGATCGAGCCGAGCGATTTGGCGATATCCACATCCTGAACCAGATAAAGGGGACTCTTGGCACACTCCGATTCCTTGCAGATGGTGGCGATCCCTTCGGCCACCTCGCTGATATTCTTATAATCGAGTGGTCCGTCCAGGGAAAGGAATAAGGCCACCTCGGGGTTGATCGTGGTGAGATCGAATTTGATGAGGGACTGTCTCAAAATGTCGAGAGCGGGCTTCCCTTGCTTCAACGATACCCGAACAACCTTTAAGCCAAACACCGGCAGGAGCTCAGGGGTCGAGATGTAGCTTGTGTTTCCGCTTGCCTGCATGGTATA
>JBHGBJ010000131.1:0-5918 GCA_041947025.1 Thermodesulfobacteriota bacterium | reverse complement strand
AGTTTTCATACCATCCATTTTCAGTCAGGAGAAACGCCCTGGGGCATGCAGGAAAAGGAGGTGGGACTTCTTAGAGAGGCTTTGCCCCTCTTAGATTTTGCTACTGTGTTCACTCAAGGGGCGTATCGTGCAGTCGCCGAAGCCTTTCCTCGTTACGCGGAAAAAGTGGTTGTCCTGAGGCATGGGGTTCACCACTATCCCAGAGCAACAAAGGATTATGCCAGGCAGAAGTTCTTTGATTACCTCACGCACCTGGCTCCAATTCCACCGAGCGAGAAGGCAAAATTGAGCATAATTGAAAAATCCCTCTCATGGAGGGATACGGTTTTGCTCGGTAATTATGGGTTCATCACCCAAGACAAGGATCCACTTCAACTCTATGAATTGGGAAGGTTGGTTCAAGAGAAGCTTCCCGATCACAAGGTGATCACCCTCTTTGTGGGTAAAATTCAGGAGAGAAAGGATAAGAAAAGGGAAGTCTGTCTTCCAATTTTGGAAAGATTGAAGTCTATCCATGACGGAAAAGAGAACCTCTTCTATGAGGACTATATTCCGGAAAGGGTTTTTCCATATGCCTTTCAATCCTTAGACTTTGCCCTGTTTTGGTGTGAGAACGCCACCCAGTCGGGGAGAATGGCTCACGCTCAGGGTACAGGCGTTTGTATTGGAGGTCGAAAATGGGAGGGGATTGGAGAAACCTTAGAACTTTCAGGCCTTCCAGCAGCTGATGTCATGGATGAGCTGGCGGAGAGGATATCAGAAATCGTGAGAGAGCCAGGGCTTGAGGAGCGGCTGCAAGAGCTAAGCCGGAGATATGCAGAAACCTACTCTTTTTACAATCAGGCAAGGAAACATCTCCTGTTAGAAGGAGCCATCAGAAGAGGAATAACGCTCCCGGCCCTGGACAGGGAGGTTAGGAATGATCCCTATACTGGAAAATTTGGCCCTTGGGGATTTAGGCGATTTGGAGAATCCGGGAAAGAGACTGGCATCAATTCTCAACGTTGCTGAGGAGGTCGAAGTAAGGTTTTGCGGTTTGAAATATCACAAGATCCCTCTTAAGGATGGGGCCGTCATCCCGCCCGAGAGGATGCGGGAAGCCATCAGATGGATACAGGAGAATATTGACGAAGGAAATGTCCTCGTAGCCTGTCACTATGGGGTTGGGAGATCGGCGTCAATCGTGATTGGCTATCTTTGCAGCATCGGGTTCGGATACCAGGACGCTCTTGATTTTGTCTCTTCCAAAAGGTGTGGCATCACCCCTATGCCCGGTCTGGAAGAAACCATAAAGGAAAGTTTTAATCATCTGAAGGAGAAAAAGAGATGCACATTGCAATGATGACAGCCTGGAACACCGATTCAGGTGTGGCGGTGCACGCTGAGCCCATCGGCAGGGCCTGGCGCGAGATGGGACATGATGTGACGATCTTCAGCCACGTGCAAAATGACTATCATGGCGAAGGTTTCACGGGCAAGGATGAGGACTATGTCGTTCGGTGCATGGGTACCCAGCGGACCAATTTCCTTGACCCCCGCCCCATTTTGAAGGCTAATTTTGATGTCATCGTCGTCCAGGACCTGAGGATGTTGCCGGTGGAGAATCTGGCCAGGATCTTTCCGCTCGTCAGGAATCGGGCGAGAACGGTCCACGTCGTGCACGAGAACAGGCTTCCCGAGGAGCCATGGTTTTATCAGTTTAACTGGGATGGTGTTGTCTATTTCGACGAGAGGCAAGATTTCCTAAAAGAAGTCTATCCGATGGCAAAATTGATCCCTTTTCCCTGTTTTGCGGTAAGAAGGGGCGATCAGAATGCAGCAAGAAAGAAATTGAACCTCCCGTTGGATAAGAAGATCATTTACATTCTTTGCCACAGGGGATACGAGCCGTACCTGCGGGATCTCCCGGAGGAACTAAAAAAAGAGGCCGTCCTACTCTTTGTGGTTCCTCCAAATTACCAGATGGTAGAAAGGGGTAGGATTCCCCTATGGATGGTGATCCGGGAGGAGAAGGTGCTATCTAGGGAGAGGTTTGACGATTACCTTTTTGCTTCGGATGCGGTGATCCTCCACAAGTATCAGAGTAAGTATCTAGGAGTGGTTTCCTCCACCGCCTTTCAGGCTCTCGGGGCCGGATGTCCCATCCTTGTCCCAGGGGTGTCCGATTACTTCAAGCCCCTTGAAAACGAGGTTCTCAGCTACCACGACATCCGAGACCTCGAAGAACTCCTGGTCGATCTGTTTCTCAAAGATAGTGAGAAACGAAAGTCTGTTATTGACATGGCCGACGGTTTTTGCTCGGTCAATTCACCTCAAATTATCGCGAAGAGGTTTATCGATTTCTTCGTGGAGATAGGGAGGCCCATATGGAGACCTTAATGAGGCAAACCAGCTTCTCTTTTGGTCCTTTTTCAGACTACGAAGAAAACCCAATCCTCAAACCTCCCGAGGGTTCTCAATCAAAACGTATCTACAACCCGACGGTGTTGAAGGAAGGGGATAAGTTTTACATGCTCTACCGGGCTGAGGCCGATGATGGCCTTACGGGAAGAATTGGACTAGCTGAGAGCACAGATGGATATCATTTTACATGTCATGAAGAACCTGTTCTGACTCCGGGGGAGGATTTCGACAGAGGGGGCTGTGAGGACCCCAGGATTGTAAAAACAGGAGAAACTTATTGCCTCACCTATGTGGGCAACAGCCACAGGTACAATGTCTCAAATATCTGCATCGCAACATCAACAGACCTAGTTCACTGGACAAAACATGGCCAGGTGCTTAATTGCCGGGCCGGATCCTGGAATGGCGGACAGTTGAAGGCTGGTGTCATAGTCCCCCAGAAGGCTGCTGGAAAGCATGTGATGTACTTCATGGGAGAGGAGAAACCTTGGACCACAGCGATAGGCATCGCCTGCTCTGACGACTTGCGAGATTGGTACGAGCCCGTGGAGAAGCCTGTTCTCGCACCCAGAGCGGGATACTTTGATAGCCAAGGTGTGGAGCCGGGGCCAACCCCCGTAATGCTTGATGAGGGGGTCCTACTCATCTATAACGGATGGGGAAGTGATTGCATCTACAAGCCTTCTGCCGTTCTCTTCTCGAGGGATTACCCATCGGAGGTTCTTTGGAGGGCTGATAAACCTCTGCTTGAGATGTCGAGAGACTACGGAAGGGAATTCGCCGAAGGGAACCAGTGTGTGGCCGAGGGGCTGATCAAGGTCGGTAATCGATGGCTCATGTACTATGGTGCGGCGGATCGTTTTATCTGCTTGGCCACCTGGGAGGAGTCAGGGACATGAAGCTAAAACGCTTTCTCAACAATCCAATCCTGAGGCCAAAGAAGCAGAACGACTGGGAGTCCAAACTGGTTTTCAATCCGGCGGCAGTATTGGAAAATGGGGTCTTCCATCTTCTTTACCGTGCAGTTGGAGACGACGATATTTCGAGAATTGGCTACGCGGTCAGCGCCGATGGGTACGAGTTCCTCCGCTTCGATAAGCCTGTTTTTTCTCCAAGGGGTATCGCAGAGAGCAAGGGCTGCGAAGATCCGAGGGTTGTTTGTCTTGAAGGCAAGTTCTATATGACCTACACCGCATACTCCTTAAAGGGAATAAGGGTTTCTCTTGCCTCTACGAAGAATTTCATCCAGTGGCAAAGGCACGGCGTCGTCCTTCCCGACATGGAAAACAAGGATGCGGTTCTCTTTCCTGAAAAGATAAACGGAAGGTATGTGATGCTCCACAGGCCCATGGCCGCTCCCCGGAGCATTTGGATTGCCTATTCAGATGA
The DNA here is from genome assembly GCA_041947025.1 of Thermodesulfobacteriota bacterium. Taxonomy (GTDB): domain Bacteria; phylum Desulfobacterota; class BSN033; order BSN033; family UBA1163; genus CAVTZZ01. Next base: position 2,126 of record JBHGBJ010000131.1, on the reverse strand, counting down.
TCTCCTCAGATGGGGCGATTTTAAAAAGGTGATGACCCCTATTGAGGGCAGGTGGGATGGTGTGGGGATTGGGTCCGCGAGCCCACCGGTAAGAACAGAGAAAGGATGGTTGCTCATTTATCACGGCATCGACGAAATGAGTGTTTATCGACTGGGGGCGGTTCTTCTTGACCTGAACGATCCTTCCCGGGTGATCGAGAGACATCCTGACCCAATCCTCGAACCTGAAGAGGATTACGAACTCCGTGGAGAGGTAAGAGAGGTAGTCTTTGGGTGTGGCATCTGCGACGTGGAGGACAAGTATTTGATCTATTATGGAGCGGCTGACAGGGTGATCTGTGGCGCCGTAGCCGAGAAGAGAGACTTATTGGGTTTGTTTTAGAAGACAAAGAAAGGAGGCAGCCATGAAGATTGTCATGATGAGTCGATGGAACATTCCTTGCGGCGTATCGCTTCATGCAGAGCTTGTGGGCAGGGCCTGGGTTGAAATGGGTCATGACCTGCGAGTCCTGGCTCCAGTGGAGTGGGAAGGATACCAGAGCGATGCCGATGAGCCCTATGTTAAAAGATGTTATCGGCTCCCCAAGGATGATGGCAGAGAAGGCTACTTCTTCGACCCAAAGCCCTTTTTGGAAACGGAGGCCGATATCTTTGTTGTCCAGAACCTCGAGATTCTTCCCATGGAAGATCTTCTTAAAATCTATCCGTTAATAAAAGACAAATCGAGAACCGTCTTTGTGGTCCACGAGGGAAAGCCTCCCAAGGACCCTACATTTTACCGGTTTGAATGGGATGCTATTGTCTGCTTTGACGAGAGGTATAAAAGATTTCTGGAGGACATTTACCCTGAGGGGAAAATTTTCGTCGTTCCATATCCCTGCCATCCCATGAAGCTTGGGGATAAGACATCGGCACGCAGGAAACTGAACCTCCCTCTCGATAAGAAAGTCATCTTCAACTATGGAATTGGAGTCTACCGCCACCTTCACCTCCTCCCAACCATAAGCCGGGTAAACACTGAATACCCCCTTATCCTCCTAACCATGACGCATATCGCGGATTGGTACAATCTGTTCGATGCGGTGAGAAGTATGTACCCCTTTATTGACCTCAGAAAAGGGGATATTCCAATAAGGGATCTCTACACGTATCTTCATGCAGCGGATGCCCTCTTAATTCATAAAGATTCAGCAGAGGCTGTCGTCGTTCCGTCGACAGCTTATCTCTGTCTGGGCGCGGGATGCCCGATCTTAGCTTACGACACCAACTTCTTCGAGACATTCGATCATGAGGTCCTCAAGTATAGTGATTTGGGAGCGGTCCTCAAAGAAGTCTTTGAGGGTAACGATAGGGTAAAAAAGACACTCGAGGTTGCGGAGGGGTTCGTTCGGAGGAATGACTCCCATGCCGTTGGCGCGAAATTTATCAGGCTTTTTGAATCCCTGTTTTCAAAGAACAAGAGGACCTCTCTGCCCCATAGAAAGGCGATACAAAGGTATTTGTCAGCATCTCATTAGGCAAATGAAAGACACGATTTTCAGGGAATACGATATTCGCGGCATCGTTGGAGAAGATTTCAGCCTGGCCGATGTGGAAAGGATAGGTCAGGGCTATGGAACTTACCTGCACCAACATGGAGGAAAGAGTGCAGTAGTGGGTCGCGATTGCAGACCGAGTTCACCAAGCATTAATGAAGCTTTATTAAAGGGATTACTCAGGACTGGGACTCACGTGATTGATATAGGAGTCTGTCCCACGCCCCTTCTCTATTTTGCGCTTCGAAACCTCAGCGCCGGAGGAGGATTGATGATCACAGCCAGCCACAATCCACCAGAATATAATGGATTCAAGGTCTGTCTGGGGCCGGACACGATCTTCGGTGAAGAAATCCAGAAGTTCAGAAGGCTGTTAAGAGCCGGAAAGTTCATGAGCGGGCAAGGTACATTACAGGCCTATGATATCGTCTCCGCTTACAGAGGCTATATCTCAAAGAATATCACACTGAAGCGACCGATTCGGCTGGCTGTGGATGCTGGGAACGGGACAGGCGGCGTTATTGCCGGACCAATTCTCGAACAACTTGGTTGCCAGGTCAGAAAGCTCTTTTTTGAGATGGACGGACGATT
>JBHGBJ010000130.1:0-6111 GCA_041947025.1 Thermodesulfobacteriota bacterium | reverse complement strand
GATATCCGATCTGCATCGCTCCCAGGTCCCGGTAACCTGAGAAATCCTGATAAAACCTCCGGCACCGCCAGCAATGGATACACCGGTTCATCTCGTGCTGGACCAGGGGGCCGAGGTACTGGTCTTGATAAGTCCATTTCTTCCCGAGATAGCGGCGGATGGAGTGGCCTCCTGAGACGGTCATGTCCTGAAGCAGGCAATGGCCTCCTTCGTCACAGACCGGGCAATCATGGGGATGGCTCATCATAAGCCATTCGATCACATGCCTTCTGAAGTCCACCGCTTCTTCATCCATCGTTGAGACCACCATGCCGTCCTGGGCGTCCACCATGCAGCTCATCTGGACCCCTTTCACGGGCCCATCGAGGAACTTCACGGCGCACATGCGGCAGGCGCCGACCGACCCGAGCCCCGGGTGGTAACAGAAACGAGGGATGACGATACCGAGCTGCGAGGCCGCTTCGATCACCTTCGTCCCTTTCGGGACCTCTATTGCTAAGTTGTCGATCTTCAGCTTAGGCATAGCTCTCTAATCTTTATATCAAATCTACAGGTGGATATCAGAATATCCCCGGATGACACGGTGATGGGATGACGCGGGGACGCGGAGAAAAATCACCGCGTCTCCGTGTCATCGTGTCTCCGCGTGGTTGGTATCCCGCCTCCTGATCATATGGTGAGTGCCTTCCGCCTACTGCCTACTGGCGAAAAGGACACTTCTTCTGGCTGATATGTTCGTGAACCTCTTCCGGGAAACAATCGAGCAGGCTCGTGACCGGCATGGTTGCCCCCGGGGCGAAGGCACAATACGACTTCCAGGTATGCTGGCTCATCCGCCGGAGTATCGGGATGAATTCTTCCTTTCCTTCCCCTTCTTCAATACGCCAAAGAAGGTCTTTGATGAAAGGGAGTGCTTCCCGACAGGGGGTGCACCAGCCGCACGACTCCCTGACAAAGAACTCAATCAGGTTCAACGTAGCCGCCACCAGACAGGTCTTCTGGTCAAAGACGATCACTGCGCCCGTACCCAGACGGTTTCCCACTTTCTTCAAGGATTCAAAGTCCATTTCGGCATCGTAATGTTTCTTCGGGAGATACAGGGTGGAAGCCCCTCCGGGCAGGCACGTCTTGAATTCATGGCCTGGCAGCATGCCTCCGGCATACTGATCAATAATTTCACTGAGGCGAACCCCCATGGGAAGCTCGAAACAACCGGGACGGTTCACTTTTCCGCTGACACAATAGAGCTTCGTTCCGGAGCTGGTCTTGGTTTTGGCCAGACTCTTAAACCACTCGGCCCCGTGTCTCACAATGTGCGGGGCATTGACCAGGGTCTCCATATTGTTCAAGACCGTGGGCTTATCCCACAAACCCTTTTCGGTCGACCGCACAGGAGACTGAACGGGATGGGCCCTCTTCCCCATGATGGCATTGATCTGCGCCGTGCCCTCGCCGCAGATGTATCGTCCTCCGCTCCGGTGAACGATTATGTCGAAAGAAAAGCTGCTGCCAAGGATATTTTTGCCCAGGTACCCGGCTTCTTTGGCGATCCGGATCTCTCTTTCCAGAATCACGGCGCTGTTTTCGTAAGAAGGCCGAACAAAGAGAATTCCCTTTTCGGCGGAGACGGCATATCCTGCGATGATCATGCCTTCGATGATCATATGAGGATCCGTATGAGTCATCACACGGTCCTTAAAAGTACCCGGCTCGTACTCGTCAATGTTGCTGATGACATATCTTGGAAAAGGAAAGTGGTCCGCAACGGCCTTCCACTTCAGCCCTGCCGGAAATCCGGCACCGCCACGGCCCTGAAGGTTTGCGTCCACAACGATCTGCTGGACTTCCTGGGGAGAATATTTCTGAAGAGCCGAGGTCAGTGCCTGATAACCCCCGCTCTGCCGGTATTCATCGATCGTGGCAATTCGGTCCGGTCTTCTATTCTGGAATAGGACTTGTGGATACATGAAAGCTTACCTTGCCATCCTTGGTCGCGGCGGCTCTCTTTTCAATCGATCAAGAATCTCATCAATTTTTTCCGGAGTTAGGGGACCGTAAGGCCTTCCGTTGATCAGCATGGCCGGAGAAAGATCGCAGTAGCCGATGCAGGCAGTCGGCAATATGGTAAAGAGTCCATCTCCTGTAGTCTCTCCGGCTTTCACGCCCAGTTTCTTGGAAAGATATTCCAGCACCGATTGATACCCGTTCATCCAGCAGACCACGCCATCGCAGACGTGAATCACAAATCTCCCCACCCGCTCCCGATAGATGAAATCGTAAAATGTGGCGAGTTCCTCCAACTCGAGAGGCGTCATCCCGAGAAGAAGCGCCCCTTGCTCGAGGGCCTCATCGCTCAGATAGCCATAGTAGTTCTGCAACGTCAGCATGACATCCACGGCCAGTTCCCGGGGATGTTCCACCTTGGAAATCTGTGTGCGTAAGGTATCGGTTAATTCTTTGGGCAACATCGCTACGAAATCCCAAATTCCAAATCCCAAGTTCCAAATGAATTCCAAGCACCAATTCCGAATGCCCAAAAGCATTTCGTTTTGGGTTTTGAATCTTGGTCATTGGAAATTATTTGTAATTTGGAGCTTGGCATTTGGCGCTTCTTTCCTATCGATCAATATCCGGCAAAATGTAGTCCACCGAACCGATGATGGCGAGAAGATCTGAAAGCAATCTTCCCCGTGCCATCAAGGGGATGACCTGAGCATTGGCAAACCCCGGTGTTCGTACACGCATCCGGTAGGACATATTGAGCCCATCGCTCACCACATAATAGCCCTGTTCCCCTCGCGCAATCTCCGTTGCCGCATAGGCCTCGCCTCTCGGAATTTTTGGTCCCCGGGTGACATTGATGAAATGATGGATGAGGCTTTCAATGTCCTTCAGCGTGTCTCTCTTATCGGGGACTGCATAGCGGTAATCGCCCGTCACATATCTGCCGCTCGGCATCCCGGCTGCGGCCTGTTCAATGATCCTCAGGCTCTGACGCATCTCTTCCACTCGGACAAGATACCTCGCATAACAATCTCCTCCCGTTGCGATAGGGACATCAAAATCGAAAGCCTCGTAGCCGGAGTAAGGAAATTTCTTTCGCAAATCCCATTCCAGGCCGCATGCCCGCAAGTTCGGTCCGGTCACTCCCCATTCCATGGCATCCTCCAGGGAGAGCTTGCCTACACCGCGAGTTCTCGCCTTGAAGATCGGATTTTTTGTGATCAGTGCCTCGTACTCCTTGATTTTAGCCGGGAAAATCTTTACGAAATCATCCACGGCCTCTTTCCAGCCTTCCGGCAGATCCGCTGCTACCCCGCCGATTCGAAACCAGCTGGGGTGCATTCTTCCTCCTGTAATCAACTCGATGATGTCCAAAATTCTTTCACGTTCCCGAAAGGTGTAGAAGGTGGGTGTGATCGCTCCGATGTCGTGGCAGAAGGTCCCGAACCAGACGAGGTGGTTGTTGATCCGGAAGAATTCGCTGAGCATCACCCGGATGAATTTGGCCCGGTCAGGAACCCTGATTCCGGCCAAGGTCTCAATCGAGTGAAGGTAGGATAGATTGTTGGCGGCGCCGCCAAAGTAGTCCACCCGGTCCGTGTAAGGAATGAACTGATGCCATGACTGATGTTCTCCGATCTTTTCAACGCCCCGGTGATGATAACCGATGTCCATCTGGATGTCCGAAATCTCCTCACCCTTCAGGCTGAGGATGTACCGCATGAGGCCGTGGGTACCGACATGGTGGGGCCCGAGATTCAGTATCAATTCATCTTGCCCCTCTCTCCTTTTCACAAAAAATCCCGCATCCAGCGGCTGATGCTTTTGAGCGTCTCCTTGGGTGTAGGGGGCCATCTGGGTGGCCCGGCCGGGATAGTCCTTACGAAGGGGATGACCTTCCCAATCGTGGGGGTTGAGGATGCGGCGCAAATCGGGGTGTCCTTCGAAACGGATCCCGAACATGTCATAGACCTCACGTTCATACCAGTTGGAGGAGGGCCATAGGTCGGTGACGGTCTTGGTAACAGGATCTTTACCTGTGAGGCCCACCTTCAAACGCAAACGGCCGGGAGGGTCGAAGGAAAGCAAGTGGTAAACCAAGGTATAGTCCGGATAAGGCTGGCGGATCGGCCGGGTCGATTCCCCGCCCGAGATTTCATTGGCAACCGTCCCGCTATAAGCCACATAAGGTTGGAGACCGCGCCTGACCGATTCATCAATTGCGGTTAAGTCGTCAAGGCGAAGAAATCTTGGCGAGGCCTCGGTCTTTAAGAAGCGGAGGACCTCCTTCAAACGATCTTCCGTCACATGGTAGGTTGCCATGTCCGACGTTTGAGGGCTCTGTTGAATCGCCTCACCAAACCGTTCCTTGAGCACCTTTGCGAGAGAGTGATCCTGGGCAGTTAACTCAATCCGGTGGGGAAGGGGAGTCCACATCAAATCAGACCGACTATCCCAGAATCCGGGTGGGCATAAAGAGGTTCCTCGCGCGGGAATTCCTTCGTAACCCGGGCCCCGGGTATCTCTCGATTTGGTTTCTCCGTCGATCAAAATCGGCTTCTGACTTCCCTGAGTTCCTCCTCCGATACGGAAGATCGAGCGTGCTGGTCTTTCTGAAGCGATCTTTTTCTGCAGCAGAAGCAATCCCTGCTCGACAGCCTCGGGCCGGGGTGGACATCCTGGGATATAGACATCAACGGGTATGATCTGGTCGACGCCCTGGACCACGCTGTAGACATCGTACATCCCCCCGCAATTCGAACAGGAGCCCATGGAGATCACCCATTTGGGCTCGGCCATCTGTTCGTATAGCCTGAGTACGATCGGTGCGATCTTCTTGAAGACGGTTCCCGCAACGATTAAGAGGTCTGCCTGCCTGGGGGAGCCTCTCAGGACTTCAGCGCCAAAACGGGCAAGGTCATAGCGGGGCGTGAAGACCGCTGCCATTTCGATAAAGCAGCAGGATGTCCCGAAGAACAGAGGCCAGAGGCTATATTGGCGGGCCCAGTTGATCAGACGATCGAGCCTGGTCAAGATGATGTTTTCTTGCAGGGTCTTTCCCTGGAGGTTGGCCCCCAATCCAATCCTCCTTTCTTCCAGATATAGAATAGACCGATGAGAAGTACGATGATGAAGAAAATGATTTGTAGCCAGCCGGACCATCCGAGTTCTTCAAAGGCAATGGCCCAGGTAAAGATGATGGCTCCTTCCACATCAAAGATAAGGAAAAATGTGGCCATGAGATAGAAAAGGACCGGATAGCTCAATCGGGCTGAACCGGTGGGGATAATTCCGCTTTCGAAGGGTCTCAGCTTCTCGGGCCCCTTTCTCTTTTCTCCGAGCCGACTGGAAAAGAAGAGGAGGAGGATCACCAATGCCAAAACCAGGAGACCATAAACCCCGAGGGAGAAAAGATCGGGCTCCCAGGGTGAGATGGCGGCAGCTTTCGATATGGGTTCCACACTTGCTCCAAGGGGAAGATGGAGAATCCCCTTTTGAATTCATAGCCTTAGCAGAATTTTATCTCATACCCCTCCTAAATAAATAGGGTAAATCCTGTATTTTGGGAAGATAAATCTTGTATTTTAATTTCTTGCCCCAAACATGAATCAACATTCTCCGGGAGCAGATCATGATTGAGATCATTATAGCGAAAAACTTGTAAAAATTGCATCAAAATGTTAATAAAGAAACGATGATCGCATTCGATCTCTTCTGCTCAAAGGGCCATAAGTTTGAGTGCTGGTTCAAGGACAGTTCCTCTTTTGAAGAACAGAAGTCCTCGGGCTCGATCACCTGCCCAATCTGTAACGATAATCGGATTGAAAAGGCTTTCTCTCCCTTCAGGATCAGGAAGAACGGGGATAAGAAAAAGGAGGAGGTTGATCCCCAGAGGGCCCATCAAGTCCTTCAGGCGATTACCGATTATATTGACAAGCATTTTGAAGACGTTGGCGCCGATTTTTACAAGGAGGCCATCAAGATCCATTATGGGGAGTCTGAGAAGAAAAATATAAAGGGAACAGCCACGACCGAGGAAGAGGTGATCCTAAAAGAGGAAGGGGTTCAGTTTTTTAAAGTTCCGATCATCAAACGACTATTGAATTA
>JBHGBJ010000013.1:0-66552 GCA_041947025.1 Thermodesulfobacteriota bacterium | reverse complement strand
ATCAAGGGGACATTTTCACGTTGCAGTTAGGGGGACATATTGACGTTGCTTAAACAGTAGCTTGACTTTTTAGGGATTATCCTCTAATTTTTAAAAAGTGGTTCTCAAAGGGGTCACCCGTGGACCGGATTCTGACCAAGACATTGGCTGAAATCTATTTTCAACAGGGTCATCTCCAGGAAGCCTATGACATGTTTAGGGCCCTGGCTGAGAAAGATCCATTCAACCCGGAGATACAAAGAAGGGTAAAGGAATTAAGAGAGAGACTGGATCTCTCCCCTCCTCCCGATTCTCCCCGTTCCCTTTCACCCCTTTCAAAGGAAGAGAGACTTCGCCATCTCGAGAAATGGCTGAGCAATATCCGGAAGCAGAAAGGATCATGATGGAGGATTCTTTTCATCTGGCACGGCAGAAGTCCGTTCGGAAGATGGTCGAGTCCCTCGGTCTGGACGGGGTCCTCTTCAATAGTCTGGAGAATATCCGTTATCTATCCGGCTTTACGGGCAGTGACGGTGCTTTCGTTCTGACTGACCGCGAAGCCTTTTTCCTGACGGATTCCCGATACTGGACCCAGTCTGAGGAGGAGGTCAAGGATTCGAAGATCATCCGTTACTACAAGAAATTAGATGGGATCGTCTCCCTTCTGCTCGACTTAAAATCGAAAAGGCTTGGCTTTGAGTCAGCTTTCCTTCCCTTTTCATTTCATCAATCTCTTTCGGAGAGGCTGGGCAACGAAACCAAGCTTGTTCCTCTCGAAAATCAAATAAGAAACTTGAGGGCCCTAAAAGACGCACAAGAACTGGCCCTGACACGAAAGGCCATTGACATCTCCTCGAAGGCCTTTCTCAAAATCACGGAAGGGATGAAAGAAGGCATCTTGGAAAGTGAGGCTGCCTTCGACATGGAGGTCTTGATGAAAAAAGATGGTGCCGAGGCCCTCGGCTTCGACATCATCATCGCCTCTGGAAAACGGTCGGCCCTTCCTCATGGAAAGGCATCCTCCAAACGGATTGAGAAAGGCGATTTCGTCCTGATCGACTTCGGTTCAAGGTTCACGGGCTACCACTGCGATCAAACCCGGACTCTGGTCTGCGGAAAGCCATCCTCCGAACAGGAAAAGATCTACCGGATTGTGAAAGAAGCCCATGACAAGGCCATTGAAACGGTTCGGCCAGGTATCCCGATTCACGAGGTGGATGATGCCGCGAGGAACCATATCCGGGACTCGGGCTACGGAGAGTATTTCGGTCACGGAACAGGCCATGGCATCGGCCTCGCAGTTCATGAAGACCCGGCGGTCAATAAGGAGAATAAGGATCTCCTCCAGGAGGGGATGGTTTTTACGGTTGAGCCCGGCATCTATATCCCGGATTGGGGAGGGGTCCGAATCGAGGATATGGTCCGGGTCACCCCAAAGGGTGCGGAGATCTTGACCTGGCTTCCCACGAATCTGAAAGTAATTTAAGTCTGTTTAGTTTATCTGGTTTCTTTGGTCTCTCTGGTTTTTCTGAAACGAAAAAGACCAAACAGACTAAAGAAACTTTAGAATAGCCTTGACAACCCTTATGGATTTCTTATACTTTTAGTTAACCAAATAGGCGGGCATAGCTCAGCTGGTAGAGCATTGGCTTCCCAAGCCAAGGGTCGCGGGTTCGATCCCCGTTGCCCGCTCCAACAAATCAAGAGGCTACGCAATTGATGCTGTAGCCTTTTTTTTGACGACACTCTCAATACCGAGTTTCCGTTGCCTGGTACCCATTTGTTTTTATTTTGTGCTGCCAAAAAAACCACCTACTTGGCTATTCACTTTTAACAGAATTTTTCCTTGTCATTCTTATCGGGTGGTCAGTTCCTTTGATAATCTGAATATAGTAAAATGAAATTAGAAGACAATTTTCTCCCCAAAGTCATACGAATGAATAAGATTGAGAAAAATAAAATACGGGGGGTGGGCGAAACAATGGAAAATAATGAATATGATTTCCTTCTCGAGACAGTGGCTATGGTATTGCTTAGATTATTTATTTTGGGTCTGGGATTCTTGCTGTTGTGGATCTTTCTTTATTTGATTGCCCCTGACTGGATATTCAAGATGAACGCACGATGGTTCGATATTAGCAAACATGACTTTGATTTGATTAATTACTGTGGCATTGGGTTTCTAAAGATAAGTATTCTTCTATTCTTTCTCTTGCCCTACCTGGCGATAAGATCGACGTTGCGAAGAAGGGGAAGAAAGAGGTCAACTTGAAGATGTGATCTCCTTTCGCATTTTTGATGAGGAATGATTCCCAAGTATTAGCCCTTTTTTCAGTCCTTTGTTTACCCTTTCTTTCATCGTATAAGAAGCTGAATGATACAATTAAGATGCATTCGCGATACAATTGATTTTTTTAACCGTTATCTCCTCACCCTCTCCTCTCGCGCCAGGGGGGAAGGATGAATTGGGTTTATTGCGGGTTTGGCCAATGAGGACATATTCTGTCCCTCTTCCTGTTTTCCCGACCCGGTTTTAGCGTGGTTGTTCTTTTCGAAATACTTTGCGATCATGCATCCCACGGATAGACACAGTGTTGGTCCTTCTGTATGCCGTTCAGGCCCACAACCCTGGAATTGTCGATGCCGTAGCGCTCCTTGAAGTATCTGATGGTGAATTAAATAGAAATGGCGTTAAGCTAATATTTTCAAAAAGTTAAGAGAAACCTGGTGAGGAGGAAAAGAGAACCGTCCTTGAAATGGCATGAGGAAGCAAAAGATTAAAGGAGCATAGACAGCGGAAACTCATAAGAGACGGCCCCGGAGGAACAGTTAATTCGGCAACATCCACAGTGCCAGCATTCGTCAGGGTAAGCCACTTCGGGTCCTTCCTCTCCCATGACCAAGATGTCGAGTGGACACACCTCCACGCACGTACCACACTGTGAGCAATATCCACCTTTGGCTTCCTCTACAGCCTCTTGACTAACATGTCCCTGCTCCCGTCTGAATTTTGGCGGCATCTCAAACCTCCTCATCCTTTTTCGTCAATCCATTGGCTCAAAGGTAACCTTTGTCTCTCCGTTTTCTTTTGCCAGGACAACGTACTTCGACCTCAACTCCGGATCCATGGTGGGTGGGTAATCGGTCACAACGTAGAACCCTCTCATCCCTCTTCTCTCCATGACCGACCTGACCATGAGCTGACAGTATTTGAGAAGATGCAATGCCTCGTGTGCCCTCGTCAATTCATGCAGGTTCCTGGCCCGCACATCTTCGATTCTTTCTCCAAGCATTCGGAGCTTCTGGGTCGCAATTTCGAGTCCCGCTCTATTTCTTTGATAGCCCATATACTGCATCATGACCTGTCTGATCATATTTTCGAACTCGTCCGGGAGGTAGCCCTCATCACGCTTCAATTGAGCCATGACGCGCACCTTCTCCCGTTCTATCACGCTGTCATCGATTTTCCTGACCGCATCCGCTTGAGAGATCGCCTTGGCCGCCTCTCTCCCGGCTACGAATCCTCCGCACAATGCCGTAGACAGCATTCCTGAAAAAGGTAAGCCAAAAAGCCCTTTCAGGTTCACCGATTCCAGGTTCTCATTGACGTGGAGATTTCCTCCTCCAGAAAACTCGCCGAGTTCCACCTCCAGGGGCTGCTTTTTGAGGTCAATGCCCCGTTGCTCCAGGTAATCTCCGAAGGTGTGCTTGTCAACGGAAAGGAGATTTGCGCAAAGATGGTTCATATCCTTTTCGGCAAGGTGCCTTGCGTCCACGAAGAGGGGCCCCTTCCCTTCGGCGATCTCCTGCCTTTCCGCCTTGATGTGGAAGGCCCGCGGAGCTTTTTCGCCCAGGGGGTGGTATTTTCCCATAAACGGCTCGCCCAGGGCATTGATCATGGTCGCACCCATTCCGCCGAAAGCGCACATGGCAGGAGCTCCATACCCCTTTGGAAGCGTGGTTGAGACACACCATTCGAGATTCTTCACTTTTGCTCCGGCATCATAGGCCACCACGAGCTGCGTTCCCGTATTGGAAGGATTCTGCCAGATATTGAACGGATTTCTCGTTGAGTTGGTGAACCACCTCGACTGATGTGCGCCCATTGCGAGGACAACGGTCTTGGCCTTGAATGCGTAGAATGTTCCTTTCCTTCTATCATAACCAAATGCACCGGTCACCCTGCCCTTGTCGGAGAAAAGTTTGACGATCATCGCCTGCTCGACGACTTCCGCTCCGCACTCACGTACCTTCGCAGCCAGGATCCTCTTGAGATAACGGCCATTCTCCATCATGAGCCACCAGGGCCCGGGCTGGCCTAAGGCCTGGCATCGCCAATAGGTTCCATCGGGATTCTTGAAGAAGCGGACCCCCCATTCCTCCATCCGCTTTATCATCGATCCCACCTCTCTTGTGAACGACTTTTCCACTAGCCAGCCCGAGGCTCCCCAGCCTGGCAGGCTATACCACTTGGTCGCAGTCTCATCGGAGTCCCACTCGGGTCCGCTGTTGAGATGGGCTCCAAAGTGATCCTGCCCGCCACCTGTGGAGCCACAGCTTACGAGAGCCCCTTTATCGACGAGGATCGTCTTCGCTCCTTGCTCCCTGGCCGCAATAGCGGCTGCACAACCCGCCGCTCCTGCTCCAAGAATTAAAACATCCGTCTCCATCCTGATCTTATCTTGGTCCTGTTCGCTCACCCTTCTTCCTTTTCTTGTTTGATCTTTGTAGCAATGTAGCGCTGGCTCCGTGAATATTAGTTTGTATACTGAAGTATATCCTCCAATTAACAATGTGGCAAACTTCATGGAGGCGTAACGTTAACAGAACACCTTCAGCCTTGTCCGTGCAGTCGTTATCGGGGATGAATGAGTTTGGCGGGGGGTTTGCCTGATCTACCCCCCGAAGGTGCTTAGAAAGGAGGTAAAACTGTGTGGAGCGGGAGGATTTAACCGCCGTCCCTGAAACAGCAAATTGTGTGCCAAATTAAAAAAACTTTAATTGGCTGAAATCACGTACTTATTTGCTGCGAGCAATCTTGCCAAATTGACAATTTTGTAACTGAATCAACCTGATTTTTCATTCTTGCATAACTGAGTGCGGATTCTTATTGAGCACCGGTTGGAGATTCTTGGGGAGGACCAGGCCTTAGAAGAATCAAGTTATCCTACATATTTTCGCCTCATGATCAATTTTTCTATTTTGCCGGTGGGATTTCTTAGCACCTTATCGAAGATAATTCTTCGGGGCCGCTTATATCTCGGCAGATTCTCTTCACAAAACCGCTCGATTTCCTTCCCCGCCTCCGTGGATCCGACCACCTCAGGCTTCAGGTCAATGACGGCGGCAATCATCTCACCCAATCGTTCATCCGGAAGGCTGATCACTCCCACATCATGGACCTTGGGATGCCTTTGCAGAACTTCTTCCACTTCTACCGGGTAGACGTTTTCGCCCCCGCATATGATCACATCCTTTTTCCTTTCCACGAACCAAATGAAGCCATCCGAATCCTTCTTTGCCATATCACCGGTGTAAAGCCAGCCGTCCTTAATCGTTTCGGCAGTCTTTTCAGGATTCTTATAGTATTCCCGCATGACCCCGTTGCCCTTCACAACAATTTCACCAATTTCTCCCGGAGGAACATCTTCCCCTTTCTCGTCCACAATTCGTGCTTCCCAATTGAACCCCGCCTTGCCAATCGATCCGAGCTTATGCTCATTCCCAATCCCCAGATGCGTACAACCCGGCCCCGAAGCCTCGGTCAGCCCATAATTGACCTCATAGAGCATTTCAGGGAATTGATCTTTCCATCGAAGGACAAGGCTCGGAGGAACATGTTGCGTCCCAAGCATGACCACACGCCAAGAGCTCAAATCGTAATCCCCTTTGTTCAGCTCGCTACTTTCCAGGGCCGTCAGGATATCCTGCAACCAAGGGACAAGGAGCATGGCGACTGTTCCCCTCTCCTCATCAATGGCTTTAAAGATCGCCTCAGGCGTAATCTTGTCCCGTTGTATGACCGCCATCCCGCCCAGAACGAGGCTGGAGAGCCAGTGAATCCAGTCTCCGGTATGATAGAGGGGCTTCAGGATCACAAAAATATCGCCCGGTTTTCTCAGACCGTGAACCACCTCTGTGATCGCCGCACACTCCATATTCTTGTGGGTAAGGAGGATGGCTTTGGGAACTCCTGTCGTCCCGGAAGTGAAATAGAGTCCGCATGGATCCTCGTCTCCTACCTCTACCTTAACTCGATTCGGATTCCATTCGGCCATAATATTCTCGAGACTCGCCATCCCCTGATGAAAATTCCGGCTATTGACGATAAAGCGAAGTTTGGAAAACGAATCATCAATGCCTTCTATTTTTTCGACAAACTGCTCATCCAGAATCACGGCTTTGGGTCCGGCGACATCCACACAGTACTTGAAATCCCTCCTCGTAAAACGGAAATTGAGCGGAACGGCCCAAGCCCCTGTCCTGATGATACCGAAATAAGCCTCGAGCCACTCGATGGAATTCATCATCCAATGTATCACTCGATCACCCTTACGGATACCCATCTCCATCAGTCGATTGGCGATCCGATTGGCCTTCTCATCAAATTCTTTCCACGTGATCTGTCTCCTTAAACCCTGGCTGGGGTATCGTTCAATCAGTGCAATGGCATTGGGATACGTTCTGGCATTTCTTTCTAATATCTCAGATAGGTTCATTCTGTCACATTCCTTACTTGCCCCCATTAGAAAGAGCGGAACTTCGACCTTTCTATTTGTGGCGATCCCCAGCATATCTGTCTGCCCGCAGGCAGGAATGCTGGGGATTTCTAACGGGGCGGATTATATTTGATCGGTGGCATCCGGCATTCCACGCCGTTTTTGCTGAGCTCCTTTTCAAAAAGCTGGCGGATCGACGGATCTTCATCCTCGTATTCGATCTGATTACCACCTTCCTTGACGCTGGTATCTGTCTTTCCGGAAATAATCCAGGACTTGAACAGAGGATACTTGATGCTCCCCCAGCGAATGGCCAGGTATTTCGCGGGCCCGCCCCAGGTATTGAAATGCTGGTGCCACCACGTATCCGGAGGCACCAGGACGCTGCCTTCCTCCCAATCGACACGGATCTGCTTGTCCTGCTGCCCGTCCTTCCAGAGCAGCGAGTACCCTTTTCCTTGAATGATGATCACGTGGGCCCCGGGTCCGTGACGGTGGCATTTTTTATAGGTCCCTATGGGAAACTGGGAAACATGCGCCACCATCGTCCCTTCGGATAGCTGAAAGCGTCTTTGGACTCCACCAGCGCCACGCTCCTTCCACTCAATCAGCGGGAAGGTCCGGATATTTTCGATGAAGTTAGTCTCCCATACCCGGCCGGGCAGGGCTTCTCCTTTGCTGCTGAAAAAATCTTCTTTCCCGTCGAAGCGGTCGCTAAAGACAAACTCATTCTTGAAGACAAAATCGAGGCTGTGGTACAGATTCATCACGAGGGGCGCCGAGGTGACAACATAAAACCGGGCCGGAAGATCCCCCTGACCATTGAAGAACTGGTGCCAGGCATTCAGCGGTATGGCAAAGAAACTTCCCTCATGCCATTCGAAGGTCCTCTTCGTGCCTCCGGACTGCCAAACCGTTGTGGCCCCGCTGCCTGACAAAACATAGAACACTTCTTCATAAGTGTGTCTTTCCGGCGCGACTGTTCCTCTGGGAACAATTTCCAGTATATAGGCATCGTTGGAGTCTTCTGCTCCATCCAGAACAACATAGGCTCCGTAAGCCTCCAGACGTTTCCAGGGGCCAACCTTCAACTCTTTCAAACTGGGAATACTGAACTCTCGATAAATGGGAATCCCTTGACTTTGAATCCACTTTTCATGGGTTGTCGGTTCTTCCGTGAATGTCTTACCGGAATCTGCCATTTGCAATCCTCCCTAAAACCCTATCTCCTGAGACAACCATTACGAGACTGCTTGCTGAACACCACCCGCCAACAGCCTTTGGCGCCATTCCCAGAAAACCAGCACAAAGCCAAGACTTGCCCCTATAATGTTGATCACCAGAGTGACCATGAAAAGCTGACTCTGGATCGGAATCAAAAGACCGATGCCGGCCAAACCCAGGAGCAGCCTCATTTGCGGGCTCAAGTTACGGAAAAGGTAGCCGACTAAGGCACAACCCAACAAAAAACAGCCAGCCAGGGCGGTGATAATAGACACGATGATATTCGTTACAGGACCCATCAGCAATAATGCCGGGGAGAAGATGAAGAGAAAGGGCACAATATAAGCTAATATTCCCAGGCGCATGCAGGTGTAGCCGGTCCTCATCGAATCTGAGCCGGCGATGGCGGCTCCTGCGTAGGCTGCGAAAGCGACGGGAGGAGTAATCATGGAGAGTATGCCGTAATACAGGATAAAGAGGTGGGCAGCCAATGTCCCCACCCCCAGCTTAATCAGAATCGGGGCCATCAGCACGGCGAGCAGGACATAAACGGCAACGGTGGGCATCCCCATGCCGAGGATAATGTTGGCGATGCCAATGATGATCAGCAGAAGGACGAGGTTTTCTCCGGCCAATCGGCCCAGGAAAAAGGGAAGGATGAAACCCAAACCGCTGAACTGGATCACACCGATGATCAGCCCTGCCACGGCCACAACCATCGTTAGCTCAAGCAAGCCCCCTCCGGTCTTCTCCAGCGCCTCCAGGATCCAAGACAGGCGGAAGCGCGTCTGGCGCAGGAAGAAACTGACGACGAGGATGGAAGCCACAGCGAAGAGGGCTGCCTTCCCGGGGGACAGGTACAGGACGAAGAGGGCGTAGATCAATGCCGCCAGAGGGATAAAGAATGAATAGGCCTGTCCCAGTATCCCCTTCAGCGGAGGCACCTGGTCCCTCGACAACCCCCTGAGTCCGGTTTTCCCCGCCTCCAGGTCTACCTGGATGAAGAGGCACGCATAGTAGAGAACGGCTGGAATGAAAGCGGCGAGGGCGACCTTAGAGTAAGGGATCCCAGTATACTCGGGGATGATGAAGGCAGCAGCACCCATCACCGGAGGCATGATCTGTCCGCCGGTCGACGCCACTGCCTCAATGGCTCCGGCCACATGAGGTTTATACCCTGTCTTTTTCATCATCGGGATCGTGATCCATCCATCCACCATGACGTTCGCGACCGCGCTGCCCGAGATGGTACCGAAGAGGCCGGAAGACACGACTGCGATCTTTGCGGGTCCTCCCCGAAACCGGCCAAACCCGGCGATGGCAAGATTGGTGATGAATTCCCCTCCTCCAACACCGGCCAGCAAGTTGCCGAAAAGGATGTAAGCTACAACGATGACAGCCGTCACCTCCATGGGAGTACCCATCACGGCGTTAGGATCTAAATAGAGGGAGTTGGAGAGTCGATCCCATGGGATGCCCGGGCCATGGAATATGCCAGGGACCAGCCAGGTAAAATGGGCGTACAAGATGAAGAGCAAGCCAAGGATGGTTAAAACCCAGCCGGTCATGCGGCGGACTCCCTCAAGGATGAGCACGATGGCGATGGTGCTCATGATGACCCTGTCGGGGGTGATGATGCCAAGGGACCAGAGGATCCTGGGGTATAAGAGAGCCACGTATAGACCGACTGCAAACCCCGATATCGATAGGATGACATCGTACCACGGCACCCGATCCCTTGGCGCTCCCCGCGTAGCTGGAACGAGCAGGAAAACAGAAGCAAATACAATCGCCAGAAAGAAACCATAATACTGCTCCCTTAAGAAAGCCCATCCGAGGTAAGAGGGGGTATCCATAATGAAGAAGACACTCATCACCGACAGGCTTGTCAGAAGCAGCTTAGTGAGAAGCCGCAGCCGTTTGTTTAGGCTCCGAAACCGGGAAAATTCTGGTTCGTTGCTGGTCATATTTGTCTCCCTTGCGACGGCCATGACGATGTTAAGGAACGCAATGCCTTTGGATTAATCCATGAAGGGATACTCCCCTTTCAGAAGCCGCTCTTGGATCCTATCCATCGCGGCATCCCAGACTCCTTTCTCTTTATAGAACTTGATCGCCCCGTTATGATAGGGCACGGTAATATCCTTTATGACGAACATGTCCGATGTCCATCCCGGACAAACCGGATGAAGAGACCATGTTTCCTTATGATGATTCCACCAGGCATTCAGCAATTCATAGGCGACCGCATCAGGCAGGTGGGTCGAGGTCACACAATAAGTGGCATAGGTCCAGAGGGGAGTGTCCACTTTGATGCCAGCCGTTCCGGGTTTCCATATTTTATAGGTGCCGCCCGGGAATCCCACCATGGCCTTCCGGATGCTCTGGGGATCCATGAACCCTGGCAAGAAGCGAACGCCGACCGAGGCATCAGCCTCAGCAACGACTCCCATGCCTACGGCGGCATTGGTTGCATCCGCCCGGCCCTCCTGGACAGCCTTAACCCCTGGTACAGGGCCAGGCACCTCCACCCGGATAAAACCATCTAAGGTGGTTATCCCTGCATTGAGTACATCGGCAATCATAGAAACGAGGGCGGACGGCTGGGCAAGATAGCCCGATGCCACCCGCTTGCCTACTAAGTCCCTGGCCGTCTTTATGGGTGAATCGGCGCGAACCAAGAAACCTGTGGCCATCCGAGGACCCGCCATCAACACGCGAAGATTTGAATTGGTTTGATAGAAAGGCTTTGTCCCAAGCATCTGTCCGGGAACAGGTACGGGTGACACCTTGCCGGTATAGGCCCACCAGGCATCCATGGAATGAGCGCTGCCGAGCTCAGGATTACCGTTCTTACTCATTAAAGGTACCCAGGCAGGAGGCCCGGCAGTGGGTGACACTAACACCATGATCGGGGTGCGTTCGGAGGCGACCTTGCTCAATGCGGTGACCATCCCGTGGTGCGAGGTCCCCACTGCATGGGAGGCATAAGTGATCCTTGCTGGCAAGTCAGGCTTGGATGACGGAGCTCCCTTGGCATAGGGTGTTATGAACGGCAGTGCAGCGAGCATGAGCGCCAAGTAAACTATCCCAAACAACGTCCATCGTCTTTCATTCTTCATCGCTATCCCTCCTTTCTGAATTTTTGCGGATGGTACCTAACGGCCAAAGCTAACCCTCGACTTCCTCAGCCCGGTCATTCTTTCGGCTCCGGCCTCTTCTCAGCCGCACGATGCACGATCCAATTAAACGGAACCCTCCTTCTCACAATAATGTTGTGCCCCCAGACGCCAAAAATACCTGTCCCTAAACCAATGATCGCCGTCCATAAGGTCGTGGGACCAATCAGGACCACTCCGCCAAAAAAGGCCAGAGCCCTTTCCCATAAGGCGAGCCCTTCTATGAAATAGCCCCTCAATGCGGCGGCGACGAAGACGCAGCCGATAAAGGCAGTTAGAATGGCAGCGATGATTTCTCCGGCCGCCCCCTGCATCAAAAGAGCCTGGTTGTAAACGAAGGCAATGGGCACAATAAAGACCGCCACCCCTAAACGCACGGCTTCCCAGCCTGTCTCCCATAACTTACTGCCGCTAATTCCACAGGCGATGTAAACGGCCAGGCATTCGGGTGGCGTGATAAACGAGGCAAGACCCCAATAAATGACATAGAGGTGAGCGACCAATGGAGGAACTCCCAATTCAACCAAGGCGGGCGCGGCCAGTACGGCCAGGGTCATATAGGTGGGGATAGACTCGAGTCCCGTGCCCAAAACAAAACTGGCAAAGCCGACGAAGACGAGAGTTCCAAACAAGTTGCCTTCGGTCAGATCAACGATGAATGCTGAAAACTTTACTCCTATTCCGCTGGTCTCCAGCGCGCTGATCAGTATCCCGACCGATGCCGTCACCCCGGCCACCGTGATCCAGGTTTTGGCTCCGCCCGTCAGTGCTGCCCAGATTCTTGATAGTCTTAGATGTCTCCTCTTGTCTGGTGAAAAAAAGCTGACTCCAATTAAGACAAGGATCGAATAAAAACCTGCCATCTCGGGTGGATAGCCCCGGACAATCAGGAGATAGATCAAAAAGCAAAGAGGGAAAAGGTAGAACCATCCCTCTTTGAAAGAAGCCATGAGCGGAGGGAGCTTGGAGCGGGGGGTCGGCTTGAGGCCCAGTCTCCGCGCTTCAAAATGGATCGACATAAAAAGCACACCGTAATACAAGCAAGCCGGTATGAAAGCAGCAATGGCCACTCTTGAGTAAGGGATGGCAAGCCATTCCGCCATGATGAAAGCGATGGCTCCCATCACGGGCGGCATGAACTGTCCGCCCGTCCCGGCAACCGCTTCGATTCCCGCTGCTACTTTAGGCGGAAGTCCGGTGGAGATCATCATGGGGATCGTGATGCTGCCGATTGTAGCCACCTCGGAAGAAGGGGACCCCGTAATCATGCCGAAGAGCCCGCTGGCCACGATCGTCGACTTCGCCACCCCGCCCCGTGCCCATCCGGCGACACTCATGGCGAGGCTGATAAACCATTGACCCGCTCCAGCTTCCTGCATTAAACGACCAAAAATAATGTAAGTAATGATAATGGTGACTGCGACACCCAGTGGTGTGCCAAAAATGCCGGAGGTCCCCACGTAAATTCCGTATCCGAGCCGGTCCAGCGTCAGACTTCTACCGTGCAATAAGCCAGGCAAATAATCCTGAAATAACGGAATCAGAATGAAGCACAGGATCAAAATGGCTAAGGACCAACCCGCCAGTCGACGGGCACCTTCTAAGACGGAGACAACAAGCAAAAAGGCCAGGAGAAGGGCCTTTAAATCAAGATAGCCGAAGGATCCGTATTGAATCACAGAGCGATAGTTAAAGGCGACAAAGCCTGCGCCGACGAACCCGCAGATCAAGAGGAGGATGTCGTACCATGGCATGGAACCTTCACGTTGGGTTCCTTTCGGGGACCGCAAGGAATAGATCAGGAATAGAGCAAAGAGCAGACTCACCGCCCGGTGCTGGGCTGCAGGGAAGAAGATACGAAGCCACGTCAGCACACGGCTTGCAATGATCAGCTCATAGAGCGCCGTGAGCCCCGCTACGACGGTTACAATCCTGCTGTAGGTGCTCAGATGGCCTTTGGGAACCTGGGACTCCATGCCTGCTCTCCTTCCTGATTTTCAGGAACTCAAGATGATGAAAGGTTTGACCGATCCGGGAAAGAAACCCCACCCTTTCTGACCGCGATGACTACTTGGATTCGGCTAAAGCTTTTTTTTGCCATCCGTCCAGGTTCGGCGTCCATGCCCCCTTTTCCTTGAGAAGCTTCTCGACTCCGCCGTGGAAGGGCAAAGGTGGCGATTCCAACGTATTTTCTAAAGTCCAATACTGGGCTTCGCTATGAAGAGCTTTCACATCTTTCTCGTTATCGAGCAGGGTCTTGACAACCATATAGACCACATCTTGCGAAAGGTCATCCCGCGCCATCAGAATCATAGGGGTTGCGATGGTGAGAATCTCCTTTTCTTGTCCCTTGAATGTCCCTGGCGGAACCTTCATGGGTCGAAAGGCCGGCCCCAGTTTCTCGATCATTTTTTTTGCTTGATCTTGGGTTAGGGAAGGTACTGTGACGTCCGTGGTCCGGGACAATTCTTGGAAGCCGGGGGACAGAAACGTTGTGGGAAGGAGTGCTCCGTCCACGGAGCCAATCTTCAATGCCTCTATGGTCTCACCGGTTTCAACCGTCTCCACGATCTTAATCTTCTCCTTCGATATGCCGGCAATCTCCAAATAGGCCAGGGTAGCAGCCTCGATGTCAGCCATTGCAGGCCTCTTCCCGACGATGGTTTTACCCTGAAGGTCTTCCAGTTTCTCGATTCTCGAGGCCTTTCGCGTGACAATGAATCGTGGAGTCAGGAACCCCTGCAGCAGCAACCTTAGCGGGGCCCTCCCTTCCTTGGAATAGGCCCCCATACCCAGCAAACCTTGTACAGCACTGACCGCGTTGACGATGGCCACCTCTACCTTCCCATCTCTAACAGCCCTGACGTTCGCATCCGATCCTCCTACGGGCCGGGCTGTAACGCTTATTGCGGGTGTCTTCTTGCTGATGATGTTCGCAATCCCGACACCCTGGGTATATCCGGAACTGCCAACGGAGGAAGTGCCGATCACGATCGTGTAGGTCACTTTTTTCTTTGAAGGCTCGCTGGACTGTGCGGAATTCGCCCCTTCGGGCATCATCCAAATGACGATGGAGGAAAGAACGATCAGGACCAGTAAATCAATCATCCACTTTTTCTTCATGGCCATAACCTCCTTTTAAGCATTCTCTAATCGAACTTCCTTTCACCTCGAGGTCCGGGGGATGTCTCTAAAAAAGAATTCCATGCCGCAATAAGGACAGAGAAGGCCATGCGAAGAATCTTCAAAGTCTCCCGACTTGCAATAAAATCTCCCCTTGCACTTCGGACACATGACCCAGACAATAGCTGCCATGATGATCCTCTCCTTTCAAAAAGGTTACACACTCCTCAAAGAATCGATCTGTTTGGGAATGGAAAGAAGTTCCGTCTGCCCGACGTAATCTTCCAGGGCGACCCGATCAAGTACTCGTTGAGGCACCCGGGTCCTGACTGCAAAGCTCCTTCTTTTCGGCATCGTGGCGTCAATCATCATTTTTGACCCTTCACTCTGGCCCAGGATAGAGGGATCAAGAGGAGACGTTTTCACATTTCTGATCACTTCAATATCCTCGCTGGGCTGGCATCTCGTAGCCACCGCCCAGATCACCTCTCCCTCGTTAAAGGGATCCACATCCGCATCCACCACAACCACATACTTGATGAAGTCGCACGTGGCAAGGGCAATCAGCGCAGCTTGCTTTGCATCCCCTTCTTCCTGCTTATCAATGGAGATGTAACAGAAGAGACGACAGTCCCCCGAAAAGGGAAAATGGACGCTCCTGACCGTGGGAACATAGGCCCTGACCGCTTCAAAGATCTCTCCTTCCTTTGGAACGCCTCCTAAGATCCAGTTTTCACGGTGGGAAACAAAAACGTCCTGCCAGATGGCGTCTCGCCGGTGTGTTATGGCTTTGACATCGATGACCCATGAGAGCCGTTGAGGCCCGTAATACCCCGACCACTCTCCGAAGGGACCCTCTGCTTCTCGAACATTCGGAAGCACTTCGCCTTCTAGGATCACCTCTGCATCCGCGGGCACCATAAAGTCGCTTCCCCAGGTTTCAGACTCAACCAGAGAGAGGGGTTCATTCATCAATCCGCCGATCACCCGGTAATCATCCACGCCATAAGGCTGAATATTGAGCGTCCCTAAGTAGAATGCGGGATGATGTCCGATGATGATAACGACCGGAGCCGGCTCCCCATGCACCTCGTAGGTTCTGCAGATCTCCCAGTTGTGTCGAGACGCCATGAACAAGCCCAGCTTCCGAGGCCCTTTGTACATCGTCCTCTGAAAAGCGGTATTATAGAACTCTTTTCCGCGTCCCTTGTGGCAAGTCACCATATCGATATAGGGAGCCGGGTCCATTTCATGGTGCCTCACGATCGGATAATCGCCGAGGTCAAGGTCGCCTCCCTTCTTGACCACCTCTTTGACCCGTGCCTCCTTCCTCGGCACAAGATGCGGTTCCATCAGGTTTCTGGCCCTCTCCGAATAGCGAAAGTTTAAATCAATCCGCGATTTCGCAGGTGGAAGATCGAGTGCCACTGCACACCTTTCCCGGGTCCCGAAGACGTTGCTGACAAGCGGCAACGGAGAAACCTCTCCCCCCATATTCCTGCAATGATTAAATAAGACCAGAGGGAACAGGCCGCGTTCCTCCAGCCGCCTCAGGATCGCCGTGACTTCAAAGTCCGCCGGCCGTACCTCTCTTTCAATCGTGACGATGGTTTCACCCGTTGATCGAAGTTCTTTCAGGAACCCACGGAGATCCTTCCCCATCACCCACCTCCTTTGCTGAATTTCCACTGCCTCAAAATGGAGAGATTGGAGAATCGTCTAAATTCGAAACAGCTTCGCCGCATTGGTGCTCAGCATGGCTTCGATCGACTCCCGATCAATGTCAAGCTGCCTGATCTTCTCTATATAAGTTCGTGTGCCGATTGGATCATTAATGAAATTGGGTGGGTAATCAGTTCCGAAGACCAAACGCTCAGGCCGGATATTGGTCAACGCACACCGCACGGTCTCCATACCGACCTCACGTCCGGCCATATTGAAATAGAGTTTGGAGAAGTGTCGGTTAAAACTTTCCCCATAGGGTTCACCGATGAGCGGTTTGCCGGTCCAAAACTTCTCCTTCATGTAGCCAACATATCGGTCCAGCCGCTCCTTGACCGAGGAAATACCGCCGCCGAAATGGGCGATCACAAATTTCAAATCAGGGAAATCTTCTAAGACACCCCCCAGGCAGATTCTTGCAGCGGCCAGTGCCAAGTCGAATTCCCTGACCAGTGTCCGGTTCAGGTCATAGGGAGCCGCAAAGGCATCGAATCCCGACGCCACCAGGGAGGGATGAACAAAGATTGGTATCCCTAACTCCGAGACCTTCTCATAAAAAGGCCACAGCGCACGACCGTCCAGGAAGTGGCCGTCGACTTGAGAGCTGATTAAAACGCCTCTGAGATGAAGATCCTTGATCGCCCTTTTCAACTCATCCAGGCCGGATTTCCCGCCCAGGGGAAGTGTGGCTGCGAGCGCAACGAATCTCTTCGGGTATTGCCTGACAACCTCCGCAAAGTGATTGTTGAATATTTTGGCCTCCTCCAAGGAATCAACTTCCGTACAGCTCAACACGGCCATATCAATGCCAGAAAGATCCATGTAGCTTAGGTGCTTCTGCACATCATGGGTGGCATCGTCGAGAGGCCGTATCAACCTGCCGTCCGGAGCTCGCATCAGCACCATTTCTCCTGGCCTCCCCCCTCGCTTCTTCCATATCTCCAATGGCTGTAAATGATGCTCGCAATCAATGACCATTTCTTACCTCCCCCGAAAGTCTTCTCATGCAATCCGGACATCAAGGACAGCAGGTTTTCCAAGGGTCAACGCCTCCCTGAGACCGGGCCCCACCTCCTCGGGTTCAACCACCTTCCTTGCCCAGACGCCAAATCCTTCAGCCAGATGGCAAAATTCAATATCGGGTTCTTTCAAGTCGCAGGCGACAAAAGAACCACTCCTGGCAGACACACCTTGATACAGTTTGCATGCTTCCTTAACCGCCTGGTATTGCCGATTATTGCAAACTACCACCACGACGGGAATTCTGTATTTCGCTGCGGTCCAGAGACTTTGAATAGAAAAAAGAAAACTCCCATCGCCCACAACGGCAATGACCTGCCTTTTCGGATTGGCTAATTTCACACCCAGTGCGCCTGGAACCCCCCATCCGAGCGCCCCTGCCGATGACCTCACGTATGTCCCCGGGATTTCAAAACGATAATACTTGAGCAAAGACCGCGAGGACCGTATCGCTTCATCCACGATGATCGCGTCTCTGTCCGCCACCTGATTCAATTCCCGAATCAGCCGAGGCAGACGAATCGGCTTTTCGCTCCAATGGGCTTGAACCTCCTTTTCATTTTCGAATTCCTCCTTTTCTTTCTCCCTCTTCAACTGGTTCACTCTTGTCTCAACCACCCGGTTTACCTCTGAAGTCAACAGAGGCCTTAAAGACCGGAGCAGGGCCCCAATCCCGCTTTTGGCATCGCAGAGAACTGAAATCTCTTCGGGATAAATCTTTCCAATCTCATGGGGGTCCGAGTGAAAATGGATGATCTTGGCGCCCTTCGGGATTTCAGGGACAGGGGGAAAGTTCATCTCTACAAAGAGCTTACACCCGATCCCCAGGATAAGATCTGCCTTTCTTGCCTCGGGAGATTTCGGATCGAATACGCCCTTGAATTGAGGATGGGTGTGGGGAAAATTGAGCGTGGCTAAGGAATCCCTTCCTTCGGTCATCACGGGTAACCCTAAGAGCTCCGCTAATTCGACGGCATCATAAAAGGCATTGGATCGGGCAATTTCGGTTCCAGCAATAAAGAGAGGGTTTCGGGCACCCAGTAGAAGCTGGGCAGCTCTCTGGATATCCTCCTCTTTTCCCTGAAAAGACAGGGAAGATTTCGGCCTCGTGGAGATCAGATCTCCGACCTCGATCTCTTCCTTCAGCAGGTCCTCTGGAAAAGAGAGAAAAACCGGCCCGTGGGGAAAAGTGGTCGCAATTTTGATCCCTCGCAACAGGTCTTCCGGAATCTTTTCCGCTTTCAAGACCTCCCAGCTCCATTTCGTAAACTGTCTGGTCAGCCCGCATAGATCGGGGACTTCACAGAAACAGTTCCGGCCTAAAATCCGCGTGTCTTTATTTCCGATCATCATTAAGACAGGAGATTTTGCAATCGAGGCACTATAAATGCCTCCAATGGCGTTGGCTGTCCCCACTGCCGTGTGGACGCTGACCACTCCGATCTCCCCTCCCCCTCTCGTGTAGCCATCCGCCATTCCGACCGCTACACTCTCCTGAAGGGTTAAGACATAGGTGATCTCAGGGAATTCAACCAGGGCATCTAAAAAGGCGGCTTCTGTCGTTCCCGGATTTCCAAAAAGGTATCGAATCCCTTCCGTCTTCAAACATTCGATCATGGCCTGAGATCCCCTCATTCGGGTCATCCTCTTCTCCTTTCAAGTTCCGAAGGGCCCTTCTCTACTGCAATTTCAAGATCTTCTTTCCGTTCTCCCCGAAAATCATCCTTTTTTCTTCAGAAGGGATGACCAATGCATCGATCGAAGAGATCGCTCGCGAGATGTCTCCAATCACGTGGGGATAATCACTTCCCAAGACCATATGGTCCGCTCCAACCGCATCGTACGTGCACATCAGAGCCGGCGGATAGAAAGAAACCGTATCGTAATAGAACTGTTTCAGATATTGGCTCGGAGGCTTTGTGATGTTCTGCCGGCACTCTCCATAGGCCCGGTATCCATTATCGATCCGCTCAAAAAGAAACGGAGCGGTCCCTCCCAGATGGGGAAGAATGAGAGTGAGTTTTGGGAATTCTTCAAAGAGACCGCTATAGACCATCTTGGCCACGCTCAGAGTCGTATCCATGACAAACCCTACCAACGGGACCAGCGAAAACTCCACCATCGATTCCGGATGGCTGGGTACCATGGGGTGGATGAAAATAGGCAGATTCAGTCGATCGACCTCTCCATAAAAAGACCACAACTCTTTGGAGTGGAGGTGTCTCCCGTCGATATTTGAACCCAGGATAACCCCTTTCATCCCTAAATCTTTAACCGCCCGATGGAGCTCTCCGATTGCATCTTCCGGATGATTAAGAGGAACACTGGCAAATGCCACAAAGCGTTTGGGATATTTTTGGCAGAGCTCTGCGAAAAAGTCGTTTGACATCTGGGCAAGGAAGAGATTCCTTTTCCTCGTTGAAAAATAGACATTGGGACTGGTCAGCGTGAGTACCTGGAGGTCGATTCCGCTTCGGTCCATATCGGCAATCCGTTGCTCAACGCCTACGTGCTGCGACGTGATTCCCAGGAAGCGGGCTCCCTTCTCTTTCACAATCTTCAATCCGCTTGGATCCTGAATGAATTCATAGCGACGGCCCCACTGCTCAAGTTTCTTCAGATATTCGGGTGGATAAAAGTGATTGTGAAAGTCGATTTTCATAATCCCTCCCGTCACTTCGCATATCTCAGCACGATCGGTTTCACATCCTGCTGATAATACCGGATCATCCGTAAGGCCTCTTTCTCGGCTTCGTCTCCGAAAAGTGGAGTCAATGGAAAGTCCATCTTCTTGGTCCAGGCTTGAAAGTCCTTATCATTCATCGCTCTTTTAAAGGCTGTGACCAACAGGTTCCTAATCTCACCGGGCAGGGCGGGCGGCGCCATGACAAATCGATGGGCACCCAGCTTCTCATGGAGGTCAGGATATCCCAAGTCCTTGCTGCAGGGGACGCCGGGATACCTGCTCTTTTCGGAAATGACGGCTATCACTCTTATCTCTCCTGCATCCAGCAGCCCCTTTACGGAATCCTCGGAAACCAGAGCGACTTGAATATCCCCCCGGATCAGGGCATTCATGCATTCTGCTGTTCCGCCCCCCCACGGAATAAAGCGGGTCGGGACTCCCGCCCTCTCGGTCACAATAATCGAATCGATCTGAGTCGATTTTAAGTAGGCCCCTGTTCCCCACTTCAGCTCTTTCGTTTTTGAGGACTTCACCATCTCGTCCCAATTCGCAAAACCATTCTTTTGGGTCACGATGATGCGGGTGGTACTCATCGCCCGGCTTAAGAATGTAAATTGACTGATGTCGAAATCCACTTTTTCCAGTAGCGTTTCAGTGGCAAAGGCAATATCAAAGGCACCGATCGTGTAGCCATCCTTCCTGGCGTTAAACACCGTGTTGTAAGCCTTCTGTCCGCCTGCGGCGGGTTCATTTCTCAAGACCACCTCCCCGCCTTTTGCCCCGGGAGAAATCTCCCGGAGGTGTTTCGTCAGATAAGGACTAAGGCCCCGGGCCAGCAGATCAAAGCCTCCCCCTGCTTTATACGGGATTAACCAGCTGATTTTTCCCGCAGGATAAACATCTTTGGCAGCGCAGAGCAACGGATGGTAAATCAACAACAGAGCGAACGCCACACTGCAGAGAATCATACATTCCCTTCTTCTTTTCATGGTCATCTCCCTCCTTTGAAAGACGCGTTGTCAGAAGCTACCTCCCTCTTCCCTTTGAAGAGAAGGATCCCGCTCAAAGAGAGGTTTCCAATAACAACTGAAAGAAAAGATAGATGAAAACGTCCATGGATATGGCCACAAGGCCAACGGTTACCCACGATCTCTTGCCCAAAAACCTGAGGAGCAAGACGCACAGCACGGGAATGGCAATATAGATGGTTACGAAACGAAAGATCAGGTAAAACGCCACCATCGAGAGGGTGACCCGAACTGCCCGGGCATTCTTGCTCTGCAACTTCGCTCTTATATTTTCCCGGGGGGCTTTGCCCTTCTCCTCTGCCATGACCAGATCTTCGATGTTCGACTCTCTTCGTCCCCGATGAAAATCCATCACCGTCTGAGCACCTGCCATGATGAGAAGAACGATACTGAAGACACCGGGAAAGAACCAGGAACGGAAATTGAGGTCCAGGGAGTTAAAGAAGAAGACCAGAGCAACGATCACTAAGAAGAGATCAAAGATCAACTTGTCTCGATTGCGGCTGAATAACCCTTGAGGCATCATGAAAATACCTCCTCTAACTTCTGGATAAGGGTTAAACTAACGGAATAACTCTTCCCCCTCAGAACGCTTCTTTCTGCGAAAGATCGCTCTTATAATCAGAAACACGCAGAGGATGATAATGATCAACGGGATAGGCCGCACGAAAAATCCAGGAGGCCCCATGGTATCCAGGGTTAAGAAGAAATTGACTTGCATCACTTTGCCGAGGACAAGGGCCATGACTACAGCGACTTTTGAATAGCCAAAATCGGTGAAGAAGTAACCCATAAGACCAAAGATCATGGCGACGATCGCATCCATGAAATCAAGCTCCGTAGCATACCCGCCCAGGACGCCGAGGATGATCACGATCGTTCCAAGTATGTTATCCGGAATATTCGGGATAGAAGAGAGGTAGGGGGCTCCTAACAGGATAAAACACGAGATGACGATGCTGCTCAAAAATACGGCGATAATGAGACCATAGATGATACCAGGCTTATCAATAATCAGACGGGGGCCCGGCTGGATGCCGTGTAACATTAAGGCTCCCAGCAATATCGCACAGGTGATGCTCCCCGGTATGCCGAAGAGAACGGTGGGAACGAGATCACCCCCTTTGGAGTTATTGGCAGATTCCGAGGCAATCACGCCCCGGATATCCCCTTTGCCAAAGTGAGGGTTATCCTTTACGGTTTGTGCCGCCACACTGTAAGAGAGGACGTTGCCGACGCCGCCTCCTATGGCAGGAGCAATTCCGACGACGGCTCCAATCACGGCGCTCTGTAAAAAGAGCCAGAAATGCTTAAAGACCGCCTTGATCCCCTGTAAGATGTCACGGTAACTTGCCTTCGATACCAGTTTCTCCGCACCCGCCGCTTTATCTCGATCCTCCACCACAAGCTTGATGCCCTCGCCGATCGCAAAAAGCCCGACCAAAGCGGGAACAACCTTGATCCCCTCCCACAGATACATCGTTCCGAAAGTATGCCGAATACCTCCTGTCACGGGGTCGTAGCCGATTGACACGATCACCATACCCAGAGCGAGGCTGATAAAGCCCTTCCAGAGTCTTTCCTGCTCGATCAGGATAAGGCAGACCAGACCTCCGAGAGCAATGGTAAAGATCTCCGGATAGGAGAAAGATAAGACGACCCGTTTCCCGAGGGGCAATATGGCGATTAAAACGACCAGCCCCACAAGGGCACCGCCGAAGGATGCCGTGGCCGCAGTGCCCAAGGCAAGGCCCGCCTTTCCCTGCCTCGCAAGGGGGTAGCCATCCCAGCAGGTCGCCACGTTTAGAGGCTCTCCCGGCGTATTGATCAGGATCGCAGCAATGGAGCCTCCGGCCGGGGCCGATCCGGCCACCGACATCAACAGAAGGATCGCCCTTATGGGATCCATCCCATAGGTTAGCGGAAGGAGGAGCGCCATGGCCTGGCTTGCGCCCAACCCGGGTAAAAACCCAACAATCGACCCGATAACGACCCCTAAAGCCATGATCAGATAGTCCATGGGTTGGGCTGAACCAAAGGATCGAAATATTTCAAGAAGCATAGTTGCTACCCCTCTCAGTCAACCCGGCATACCAGAACCAAACAGACATTGAAATCCCAATATCCAAATCCCAAATAATTTCCAATCACCAATGACCAAATTCCCTGCCTGGGGCAGGCAGGGGAAACAAATCCGTTTGGTGCTTGGAAACTGGTGCGCCTACCTCTTTCCCCATCCCTCTTTAACGATCTTTTCATACGGTTTTAAGAGAGCAATCTTTTCTTCGACGATTCGAGTGACCTCTGCGCCCTGGGCAAGATTAATTTCAGCATCCCATTCCTCTCTCACCCTGGACTGGTATTTTGGATTTTCGAGAACGGCTCGAAACGTCTTCTTCAAAATCTCCAGCCTTTCCGGCGATGTCCCCGGAGGAGCACCCACAAGGCGGTGCAGCGCAAACATCTTTGCGACCTCTGGATAACCCAGTTCATTCAATGTCGGTAAGTCCGGTAATTTTCCCAACCTCGCGGGACTTGATATCCATAAGGGGACCAGGTCTTTTGCGTCAACCACCGCTTTCTTCATAGAAGTGACCGGAGAAGAAACAAGATCCACATCTCCCCGGATGGCGGCCAAAATACCTGGAGTGCTCCCCTCATGGGTGACCATTTTCAGATTCAACCCCATTTTCTCTCTCATCAGCAAAGCGCCTTGGGCATCTCCCGTGGCAAAGCCAGGAATGGCGATCAGTATCTGTCTCTTTGCCTTTTTTAAATCGTCCAGATTCTTGAAGCCTGATTTGAGTGAGGCGGAAGTAATATAGTAATCGTCGCTAAGGATACCAATCCATTCAAACTTCTTAATATCAAATTTCGTGACCCCGGCAATCACCGGACCCACTGCCCCGCTCGAAACCGTGCCGATCGTGTAACCGTCGGGAGGGGAGTTATACATCGTCGTTGGGCCGATCAGTTGCTCTCCTCCGGATATGTTTTTGATGAGGATCGGCACCTTTAATTGCTGCCTCCAAAATTCAGCAATAAACCGGCATCCCGTATCCCAACCTCCTCCCGGGCTGGTTAGGACGATCAGAGTGACTGGCTTTGTTGGAAAGGCTCCTTTCTCCTTCTGTCCGATGGCCTCCTTGGCATGACTCAAAAGAAATAGAGATAGAACCATTGTTAGGAGTAAACAGCTCTTCGTTCTCATTTTGCGCTTACCTCCTTTCCAAGATTCGTTTAGCAACCTTCCTCTTAGATCTTACTTCTTCTCGATGCCAGAACCTCTCCGGTTTTATAGTATTCGCCCTTCAGGGCAAGCTCAGCCTGTTT
This sequence comes from Thermodesulfobacteriota bacterium, assembly GCA_041947025.1. GTDB lineage: Bacteria > Desulfobacterota > BSN033 > BSN033 > UBA1163 > CAVTZZ01. The sequence goes on along the minus strand of JBHGBJ010000013.1, from coordinate 42,539 downwards.
TTCATATTCATCAGGCCAAAAACCGAGATCATAGCCATACCAGGGCTCTTTGAGCTTGAGCTCCGGCAGGCCCTCCTTCTTCCATATCCGAAGGGCCTTTTCCATAAATTCCTTCTTGGGGAGAGAAACCGGCGGATAGGGCCATTTCATCGTGGCATCGATCAGGAGGCGGTAGCCCTGCGGCATCTCGATAAAGCGCGCATCCTTTTTCTCCATCTCTTCCGGTGGGAGGAGAGACAGATCCTGATTGCTGCCGGGTTGAGGAAAGATCTGGCGGTCCCGCTTGGGATTCATCCTCAAACCTATTGCCCAGTTGACCGCATCCGCATCATAGGGATCGATGTCGGTGTCCACTGCGATGCAAACCTTCCCATTGGTCATATTCGCTCCGGCGGTCTCTAAGGCCCGCCATACATCGGAGCGGCCAGGCTTATCCATTTGAATGACCACGAGATAGTTGCTGGTCGATGATTCGTGGATCGCCACCCGCGTCACACTGGAGATATCCAGATCATGTTTCAATTTCTTATAGATATTGGCCTCTCTCCCCACCTGTCTCAGTTTGCTGCTTTCGCTCGGCGGGAACTGGCTGACGAAGGCCTGCCATATGGCATCCTTTCGATGGGCAATACACTGTATGGTAAAGTAGGGTGAAATCTGCCGATGGCCCACATAGCCGATCGCTTCGCCAAAGGGCCCTTCGGGTTCCACTTCAGTCGTATTGAACTCGCCTTCAAATACGACCTCGGCGTGGGCCGGCACTTCAAGATCAACGGTCTTACACTTCGCCAACTCAACCGGCTCACCCGCAATGCCGCCCGCGACATCAAACTCATCCACCCCGTGGGGAAGATTGGTGACGGAAACATACCCAACGTTGGGACTTCCCCCAATCACCATCGCGGCCTGAAGCGGAATACCCCGTTTGCGGCATTGATTCCAATGAATGGCCAAGCCCTGGCGTTCATGGTGCAACATGATGCCGGTGCGTGCAGGCGATTTGACTTGCGCCCTGTAGGTCCCGACGTTCCGGATGCCCGTTTCAGGGTCTTTCGTCACCCAATAGACCTGGGTGATGAAAGGGGCAATGTCGTAACCCGGGGTGGAGATGGGGATTGGGAACTCACCCAGTCCTCCGTGTTCAAGAAGGCTTTTCCCTTCGTGCGTCTCCGCATAAACCGGGGCATGATCCACCATCACGGGTTTGATCGGATGCAACTGGGCCTCGAACCATTTCTTTGAAATCTCGTCGGGCCTGCAATTCATACCCGTGGCATAGATGAACCTGCTGCCGGCAAGGGCCCCCGCAAGAACAGGCATGCGGTATTTCTTTCCTTTGATATCGGTCACGTTCTCAAACAGGAAGGCTTTGCGTTGCTCCTCGGGCAACCCCCTGAACTGAAGCCTCACCAGCGGGTGCAGCTCCGTATCTTTGTTGATTCGATTTTTCACTCTGACCAGAAGGTTCTGCTTCTCCAGTACCTTGACGTAATCCCGAAGATCTTTGTAGTATGTCATCTTGTACCCCTCCCCTTGGATCGCTTGCCCTGCCCCAGTATACGCGGTGGCTTTTTAAAACACGCTCGCTATTTTCAGGATTCAAATAGGAACGAAGCTCTCTGCCCGTAATACAAAGCTTTCCAGAAAGAAACTCTTTATGTTATATTGTGTCCCTTAACCCCACCCAACGTACGTGATTTGTAGAACACTTGCTCGTTACTCTTTTCCTTCCAAATCACCCAGATGAAATTTCAGGATATCGATGAAGGACAGTATGGGAAGGATATTTTTTTCAACCGCCGGAATATTTTGAGTGAACCCCTTCAGTTTAATCACCTCCGCCTCAATCTTCTTAAGGCTTTTCCTTATCTCCAAAGCAGGATAGGATTTCTTTCTCATCGGGCCTCTTTGGTTCTCAGGTCTTTAAACCTTTTGGCTTTCAGGGTGTAACGGGGAAGCTCGCCGGGTTTGCATCGCTCGAGCTCGAATCTCAAATTTGTTTTTGCCTTGAGTTGCTGTTGCAGGGAAACTCCAAGGCGCTGGCTTTCCTGTTCTCCAATCGAGGGGTCGATCTCGACACGCAACACCGTCTCGTCCATGACGGAGGGCCTCGTCACAACCACCTCATATTCAAAGACCTGAGGAAATCTTTCTCGAATCACTTCCTCTACCGATTGTGGAGAAAAAAGAACCCCTCGAATCTTCCGGAGGTCATCCACCCTCCCGATGATCTTTTCGATCCTCAAGGAAGTTCTTCCGCACGGACAATCGCCTTGGGCCAGGACCATCAGATCCTGAGTATTGAAACGGATCAGTGGAAATGCCCGGAAGAATAGAGGAGTGATCACCACCACACCCTGTTGTCCCGGTTTGACCGGCGTCGAAAGCGTCTCGGGATCCAAGAATTCCACCAAGAAATAGGGCTCGATGATATGAAGATCCCTCTTTTCAGTACACATGGCAGCCCATCCGCAGGTCTCCGTGCCCCCGGTCTGATTGAAGACATCGGCATTCCAGAGCTCTTCAAGCCTTCTCCTTGTAGGCTCAGGAAGGGGCTCTCCTGCACAGACCATTTTCCGGACGGTGAGATCCCTGGCAGGATCGATCCCCATCTCCTGGGCCACTTCGGCCATGTGCAATCCGAAGGTGGGGGTATTGAGCAAAGCCGTGGCCCTGACCTCTTTGATCTTTTCGATACGGCCTTTGGTGTCCAGCCCTCCGCCAGGAATGACTTCGCAACCTATCTTTTCGGCCCCATAGTGACCCGACCAGAAAGCCACATAGACATTGTATGCAAAAGGAATAAAGACCCGGTCGGTCTCTCGAAAACCCATCATGTAGAGCAAGGCCGCATAGGATTCCGCCCGCCACTGCCAGCTCTTGTATGTGTCGGGCACATAAACGGGTCTCCCCGTTGTCCCTGAAGTCTGGCGAAGGGTACAGAGTTCGGTGACGTCGGCCGCCAATGTCTTTCCGTACAAAAACGGCTCCCCGCATTCCTGGGCTTTCCGGAGTTCCTCTTTATCGGTAATGGGAATCCTCCGGACATCCTCCAATGTCATCACGTCTCTGGGAGAAAGCTTGACTCCTTCAAATTTCTCCCGATACATCGGACAATTCTCTATTGCAAAAGCCAGGATCTCGCGAAATCTCTTGATCTGGATTCTGACCAGCTTTTCTCTGGGAAGCGTCTCAAAGAAAGGATTCCAATATTTGTTCTGGATCATTTTAGAACTCAGATGATATCCTTTTCTTTCAGCTTGTTTAATTCCTCCTCGCCATATCCCAAGAGCCCGCAATAAACCTCTTTATTATGCTCTCCAATTTGAGGGGCACGCCCCTTGACTTTGATGGGAGTCAGTGAGAGCTTGATCGGGGGGCCGGGCACGGGAAGGCTTCCCAATCCCGGATAGTCGATGTTGACGATCATGTCGCGCGCGGCGGCCTGAGGGTCATCCTCCAGCTTGTCGATGGTGTTTACGGCACTACAGGGAACCCGTGCTTCTTTCAATATGCTGATCGCTTGAGCCACCGTCCTTTGACCCACCCAATCCTGAATCACCGGATCGATCAGGTCCGCATGATCGAAACGGACCATATCGTTCTGGTTGAACCGAGGATCCTTCGCCATATCTTCACGGCCAATCGCTCGTGCCAGTCTTTCCCAGATCGGGTTGGTCGTCCCGCTGAGGAAGACCCACCCGTCCCTGGCCTTAAAGCAGCCCAAATAGGAGTGGAAACCACGGTTCCCCACCTGCCTTCGTATCTCCCCGTACACCTTATAGAGCAAGAGGGCGCCCATGCATTGGGTTGCGAAAAAGGCGACATCAAAAAGTGAGATATCAATGAACTGGCCCTTTCCGGTTCTTTCTCGGTGGTAAAGAGCCATTAAAATGCCGAGGGCAGCGTAACTCCCTGCCCCGATATCGTTGTGGGTGATCGTCGTCTTGAGGGGAGGGTCACCCGAAAATCCGGTCAGTATCATCCCGCCTGACCTGGCTTGGGCAATATGGTCAAAGGAGGTAAGTTGCGCATCCGGCCCGTTCTGTCCGAATCCTGAGATAGCGGCCACAATGATCGCCGGATTGACTTCCTTAAGCTTCTCATAACTCAGCTTATCGGCAACGGTGGTTCCCGGAGTGAAATTATGAAGAACCACATCGGATTTTTTGACTAACTCCTTAAAAATCTTCAGCCCCTTGGGTTTGTTGAGGCGCAGGGTAATCCCCCTTCTATTGCGTCCCACGATCTTGTAAGAAAGGGTCTCCCCATCAGGCCCCAATAAGCCCCAGGACCGATCCGGGGCTCCTTCCGGCTCTTCAATCCGGATCACCTCGGCACCCATATCGGCCAATAACATTCCTCCAACCGGCCCTGATTGAAAACGGGATAGGTCAAGAACTCTTATACCGGTTAATACTCCCTTATTCATCGCCTTCTTTCCAACCTTGAAATTCTACCATCCTCTCTTGGCACAGCTCTTGGCATATTCGGATTGCTGTGCCCGAACCGAAGCAATCTCCTCTTCGGTCAACCACTTCTTGAGATCGACCTGATTGGATGGATAGGGACCGCGCTCAAACTTCCAGGCATCGATGAATGGTTTGGTGGCATCAAATGCCAGGCCTCCTTCCCAGCCGCCCACGCCCCGCTGCCTCACCTCCATGGGTTGTGCAGCGATGCCTCTCATGTTCCGGGGGAGTCTCAGGATATCCTTATCAGGGTCCACTCTGCTTTCGATGGCCCACATGACATCGTCGGCGTTATAAATATCCACGTCCTCGTCAACGGCGACAGCCAGACGCATTCCCGGTGCATTTGCAAGGGCAGCGACAAGGATATTTCGCTGGAATCCCTCGTCCTGTGCCCGGGACTTGCGAACTTGGAAGATGACCCCGCCGCCCCACTGCATGCTGATGGGTACAAAGGCATCCACCACGATCCCCGGGGCGATCCGATCCGCCATCTCGATAAAGCCGGCTTCCCTCAGAAGATCATACCCGGCATACTCAAACCCGCGGGCCATGGCCGTGTGAAAAATGGGCTTGACCTTGCGGTGGGTGATTGCGGTGACCTGCAGCTTGCGAACGATCCATGACCTGCCGAGATAGCCTTCCCATTCCGGAAAGAAAGGGACGACTGTTTGTTTCTTTAACTGCTCCGCCTCGTCGCTTTCCCATACGTTCTCGCTATGGGGTTCGTAATATCCCTCGATGACGATTTCCGAATTGGCAATCGAATAGGTATCGACCGTTTTCGCCTTCACGATTTCTATCGGCGAACGCTGGAACGCACCGGCAATGCCAAGCTCGTCAGAGCCATGGTCAACGATCGTGCGCACGTTCCACGCTCCGGCGACCATCTGCACGGAGAGCGGCGGGTTGATATTGACGGTCACAGGTATTCGATCTTCCCGGTTGGTTTTGAACGTGATCATCCCGATATGGGTGATCTGGGCATGGGATTGAGATCCCCAATCTTTACCCCGGAAATGGGTCCTGTTGAATGAGAGATTGCTCCCTTCGCCAAAATACTTCCCCATCAGCAGGTTGATCCCTCCGCCCAGTATCCGTCCTACATCCTTCGGACCATGCTTGATGACGGGTAGCGTCCCCAAGACATCGATGTTCTTGGAAATGACCACTTCCTGGCAAGGGGCCTCTTTGACGACCTTGGGCGGAAGTGGTTTCTTTAAAGCATCTCTGAACCTGAACTTTAACTTTACTGGGTCCTCTTCATCATAGAGGTCGGCAATTCTCTCCCGCCGGCTTAAGATACTCCCGACATTGTGAAAGTTCGGGTAACCTTTGATGTTCTCAAAATAGATTGCCGGTCCACCGTCAAGAGCCTTCTGAATACCGGCAATTTCGAGGATGGGGTCTACCTTTTTCGTGATGTGCAAAACCTCCCCTTTGCTATCTAGGTACTCTAAGGCACCTCTCACACTGGTGACATCTTTCTTCCCCATTTTTGAATCCTCCTCTTCTATAATTTAAGTTATTCTTTTTTTAGGATAAGGACCTCTACCCCTTTAGAAAGTCCCGCCTCAGCCTGCCTGTCGGGAGGTCGAAGGCCTTCTAACGGGGTTGGCCACCGGAAAGAATCATGACGAATCTCGTCTTCGGTTGTTTCAGCCTCTCCTACAACGCCTCTTCGGCCCTTCCAATGGCCATCAGGATCTGCTCACCCAGATTCCGTTTCTTCCTTAAATTGGCATCACTGACGTCAACAAACTGGAGGGCTTTTGTTTCGCAAAACTTCACACAGGCCGGGTCGCCATCACAAAACTGGCACTTGATCAGTTCCTTTTTTACAAAATCATAGGAGATCGCTCCAAAGGGGCAGGTTTGCAAGCAGAGTTTGCAGCCGATGCAGATGGAAGGGTTAAGCTTCACCACTCCGAGTTTCGAATCCCGGGACAAGGCTTTTACAGGGCAGACTTCGATACAGGCTGCTTCATCGCATTGTTGGCACAGGGTGGGTACCTGAACACCTTCCTCCCATTCCCAACGCATGATTTTGATCCGGGCCCTGGCCGGATTGCAGGCGCTGGCATTGGTGACGGAACAGACCGTTTCGCATAGCCTGCAGCCCGTGCATTTTGTATAGTCAACCAGGATCATTTTTTCCATTAAAATTCTCCATCAATCTTATTTTCTCTGAAAGGATGGTTCTTTATCCAGCTCCAATCTCTTTAAGGTTTCGGATAAGGGTAAACCTTCCTTATCCCATCCATGAAGTTCGTAATATTCATCGAGCAGCTTATCGAACTTCTCCCTATCAATATGGGCCCCCTTGATCGCCGGAAGGCCGTATTTCAAGGGTTCCTTGATGCACCTTTCGGGAACCCGGTCATCCTTCCTAGTAAAACCCGCTTCCCGGTAATTGAACATCCTTTCCAGGGTATACAACCTCTCTCCGATATCGAAAAGCTCCTCTTCAGTAAATTCCAGACCCGTATTGTAGAGAAGATACTTACACCACTCTTTATAGGCAGGTAGGTTCGGGCTGAAAAAGACGGTCTGAAACTTGCATGTCCCCAGACAATCCACGACCGCATAAGTCAGTTCATGCCATCTCACCATCCTCGCCTTCCCCTCATAGGACCGGAAGTCACCCGATACATGCCCGCCGTAGAGCTTCTTGAGAACCTCTTCGGGCAGGTGGAAATGGTCGAGGGCCGGACGGCTCCGGAGATGGTCCGCCCCCCGGGTAGATGTCGCGATTCCAAGAGCAAAAGACGGCTGCGCCCTATCCACGTTTCCTAATTTACCCAATCCTTTGACATGGAGGATGTAATATTCGACGTCCTTACTATACTTGCTCAGTTCTTTGATGATTCCCAAAGAACCCTGAGCCAATATGGCCCCAATCCCCTCCTTTTTGGCAGTCAGCTCGAGCAAGATGGGAATCAGCTGGTTGGCATTACTCCAGGATAGATCCAGGCCTCCCGTGACTTTCTTATCGATGATCCCTCTCTGGTAGAGCTCCATCACTCCCCGTACATCATTTGACCACCCGGTGGTGTCAATTCCGTACTTGTTTGCCAGATGCCAACCAACCAGAAGGGGTTCCCAGTTGTCCGCTCCGAAGCTCCCCAAGGCCGTCTGCGTGTTGTACTCAGGACCTCCGCCGAAGGTCCCTGCCCACGGACCTTCTTTGATCCGGAACGTATGGCTGCAATGGACCGTGCAGTTGAAACATCCCACCATTCCCGCGCGATACTTCTCATGGAAGGCCTCTATGGTCAGATTCTGCCAATTCTTAAGCTTATTGACCTGACCGTTATAGAATTCCAAGAGGCCGCTGGTGTTGGTGACGTTCCAGATATAACTCGTTCCATCGACCCCCATGGCCTTGGCCACCTTGGTCGACATGATCTGATCGATCGCTTTCTTGGCATATTCAAGGGCTTCCTTGGGACGGGCTGGTTTAAGGTCCTGATGTCCCCTGACCGCAATGGCCTTCAGCTTCTTCGATCCGGCAATGCATCCCGTGCCTGTTCGGCCTGCCGTGTTCTTGAGTCCCGTTCTGAAATTGGCAAGCTTCACCAGGTTTTCACCGGCGAGCCCGATACAGGCTACCTTGATCTCTTCATCACCCAGTTCCTCCCGAATGATCTGGGGGGTTTCGAAGGTATCTTTTCCCCAGAGATGGGAGGCGTCCTTGACCTCAACTTCTCCGTCATGAATCCATAGATAGACGGGTTTGGAAGAGGCTCCTTTGACCACGATGTGCTCAAAGCCCGAAAACTTCAACTCGGGACCAAAAAAACCGCCCATGTTGGAACTTCCGAAACCGTTCGTCAGCGGTGACTTTCCGCCGATATGGGTCCTCGCTGCTGCAGGCGCCATCGTTCCGGTAAGGATTCCCGCGCTGATGACCAGGGCATTCCCGGGTCCCAAAGGGTCCGTTCCAGATTCCACATGGTTATAAATCAGGTGTGCTCCAATCCCTCTTCCTCCCAGATAAAGTCGGCGCAATTTTTCCGGGATAGGTTCTATGGTAATCTTGTTATCTGACAGATCAACAACGGCTATCTTGCTCTTTAGCGTCACCTCTCGCTCCTTTATTCTTCTTCCTTGTCCACCGATCCCAGGATCTTTGCCTGACCGTCCCGCCATCCAATATAGTATTCCATCTCACATTTTGGGCATGTAAATTCTTTGGCCTTCACAGGTATTTCCATCCTCTCGAAACAGTTCAAGCACCTGAGGATATTGTCTCGTTCCTGTTTCCTCATACTTATTCCCTCGTCAGCAGTATTCTTGTCCCGGCTTATCTTTCTCTGGAAGGAGATTCTATCTTGGTCGCAAATGACATCTTATCATAAAGAATGCCAAGTATATAACATTTTGATTTTATTAAGATATTGTATCAACTCCAAATTTTGGCCCGAACAATATGACCATTCTATGGACAATTTCTTAAGACCTTGTAGTTTGAATGCATTGAGAATTAAACAAAAAAATCTAATCCTCAAAGAATGACCTTCTACTGGACATGTCCATTTTTTTGACAATCCATGAAACTTGTGATAAATAGTTTGAAATCCTTCCTAAGATAAGAAAGGAGTGTTTTATGGAGCATACAGACCCCCTGGAAATCATAAAAGAAGGTTTGGGCGGCTATCCTCTCACCCCGCTCATAGCGGAGGCCATCAAGTTCTTTCTTACAAATCGTTATGAAAGCTTGGTCATCATTAATGAAGACGGAGAAATTGAGTTTATGGATCGCCCTACCGAGAAGTTTCATAATCTATTGCGCGGAGAAGGCAAGGGAAAGAAGATCACCGAGATCATCCCCTATTCGGAGCTTCCGGACGTGGTGTCAACAGGGATCCCTCATATTGGCAAGATTCTCAAAGCCAAGGACAGACACCTCTTAAATTCAAGGTTTCCTTTGGTCAGGGATGAAAAAGTGGTGGGTGCATTTGGGAAAGTCATCTTGAGTTCCTTTGAAGAACTTGAAAGGGTGACAAAGGAGGCCGATCAATATCGGCGAATCCTTTTAAACGCAGAAAGAAAAATGAAAAGTGAATACCAGGCGACTTATCGCTTCGATCATATTCTTGGGGTCAGTGAGAAAATGACCGGGGCAAAGGAACTGGCCAAAAGAATGGCCAGGACCTTCAGCGATATTTTGATCCAGGGGGAAAGCGGGACAGGAAAAGAATTGTTTGCCCATGCCATCCATAATGAGAGCGGCCAGAAATCCTACCCCTTTATTAAAATCAATTGCCCGGCCATTCCCATTGAAATCGCTGAATCCGAGCTTTTCGGTTATGAAAAAGGTGCTTTCACGGGCGCAAAGCAGGAAGGGAAGCCGGGGAAATTCGAGCTGGCTGAAGGGGGCACAATTTTTTTAGATGAGATTGGGGCCCTGCCCTTATCGATTCAGGCGAAACTCCTACGGGTGATCCAGGAAAGAGAAATCGAGAGGCTTGGAAGTAAGAAAACCCTGAAGCTGAATTTCCGTTTAATCACCGCGACCAATATCGATCTGAAAAAGCTGGCAGAAGAGGGAAAATTCCGATTCGACCTGTTCTTCCGCTTATCAAAGGGAATTCTGACTCTTCCCTCCCTGAGGGAAAGACAGGAGGATATTCCCATATACGTTTCTCACTTTCTCAAAATATTGAGTAAGAGTCTGGATACAAAAATTAGAACCATTTCCCAGGAAGCTCTCGACCTTTTACGCCAGTATCATTGGCCGGGAAACGTTCGTGAACTGACCAACATTCTGGAACAATCGTTTTATAATATGCGCGGGGCCGAGGTCCTCCTCCCCGAGCACCTGCCCAATGAGCTAAAGATCAATATTGCTTCTTCCTATTATCAGTCTCAACAAAGGGGCAAACCCTTAAGGAAGGTGGTTGAGGAAATCGAAAGAGACAATATCTTAAACGCCCTGAAGCTGAACAGAGGAAACAAAAGGAAAACCGCGATGCACCTCGGTATCCAGCGTTCAGCCTTATACTTAAAGATGAAAAGATTCGGGCTGATGTAATCCCGCCAGAGCGTCCTTGCATTTCGGACACCGGGGCCTCAGACTCTTGGAGTGACTTTCCCCTCTCTTCTCACGAAGAAATAGAAATAATTGAGATTGAGGATGCCGCTGAAGGCCAAACAGAGAAACATGATTGGATAGCTGGTAAACGGGATGATCAGGCCCATGATCACCGGCCCTGAAAACATTCCCAGGTCCGAAATGGCCGTGAAAGTCCCCATGGCCGGACCTCGAGATGCACCGGCACGATCAAGGGCGTAGGCCATCACTGCAGGGAGACACAATGCATTCCCGCCTCCCCAAATCACTCCCGCGAGAATGAACATCGGAAGATTTTTTGAGAAGGCGAGGAGACCCATTGCAAGGACATAGCTGATCAAGAAAGTGAGGATCACCCTTTCTCTTCCGTAGAGGTCCGAGATCCTCCCGCCCAGCGTACGACCCAAGATAAGCATAATCGCAATCGTGGTAAAAAAAAGACCGGGGTTGGCCACACCATGGTCTATGGCATAAAGAGGGAAAAAGGTCGTTAAAGCCCCCCACTTAAAATAGATAAAAAAGCTGATCATGGAGGGAGGAAGAGCTTTTCGGCTGAGTAAAAAACCTCCTTCCATGGAAGCATCCTCGATCGGGGCAACGGGCCTCTTCCCCAATTGATAGGTGATCAAGAGAGAGGCGAGCGAAACGGCCAAGCAGACCAAAAAAAGTACGGTGAAGCTAAAGCGGTTAATCAGGACCATTCCCAGCGCAGGAGCGAGAACCAAAGAGAGATTGGGCGCCAGCCAGAAGTAGCTGAGGCTTTGTCCCCGATGGGCCTCCGGGCTGATATTGGCGATCAATGTAAAGGAAGCCGTTGTGAAGAAGGCCAAACCAACGCCCTGGACGATCCTCACGACCAGCAAGGGCCAAAAAGGACGGGCCAGGAGATAGGCCCCCGAGGTCAAGACGAAAAGAAGTGCGCCTGCGATCATGAAGTTCTTTTCCGGAATTCTTAAGAGGGCTTTTCCGACAAAAGGCCTGAAAGCCAGCGAGGAGACAGAGAAGACCCCGACGAGAACACCAATCTCAGCCTCTCTCGCTCCCAGTCTTGACAGATAGATCGGAAGGGTAGGGATGAGGATGTGCAAGGTGATGAGGAAAGCGAATTGGGCGGAAAACCCAAGAATGAAGTCACGGCTCAATATCTCTCGAATCGATTGCGTCGCCATATCTTCTTCCGTATTGTGATGTCTTAGTATTCTACTTCGAAAAGAATTTTTCAACTTATTGCTTCTGGCTCTCCATTCAAGAGCCTCCCGGATTGGAAACCCTCCGCCTTTCTTGGGTGTGCATTTGGCCAAGATGTTTTATACTGACTGGTAGCAACCATTCTGGTCGGGAAATGAAAAACCAAAAGCCCAATTCAAATCCTTCCGTGAACTCGGCACGGGCCCTTCGGGCGTTGTCTCATAAAAACTATCGTCTCTTTTTCAGTGGCCAGAGCATCTCTTTGATGGGAACCTGGATGCAGCGAATCGCCATGAGCTGGCTGGTGTATCGCTTGACCAACTCGGCATTCCTACTCGGCGTCATCGGATTCGTCGGTCAGATTCCGATCTTTCTCCTCACTCCCCTTGCGGGAGTTTTTGCCGACCGATGGAACCGCCATCGCATTCTCCTGATCACCCAGACCCTGGCGATGATACAGGCATTGGGCCTGGCGCTTCTTGTTTTAACAGGCACGATTGCGGTTTGGCACATCCTCTCTTTGAGCATATTTTTAGGTCTTGTGGATGCCTTTGATATGCCGGCGCGTCAATCCTTCGTGGTGGAGATGGTCGAAAACCGGGGCGACTTAGGAAATGCGATCGCCCTAAACTCCGCAATGGTTCATAGCGCCCGATTGGTCGGGCCTTCTGTCGCTGGCATCCTGATAGCGGCCATCGGTGAGGGGATGTGTTTCCTCTTAAACGGCGTCAGTTACTTGGCGGTCATCGCATCCTTATTCGCTATGAAGATAAAATCCATAAAACCGGAGGCAAGGAAAACTCACCTCTTGAGAAGATTGAAAGAGGGATATTCCTATGCTTTTGAATTCATGCCGATTCGATCTGTCTTGCTGCTGACCGCATTGGTCAGCACGATGGGGATGTCCTATACCGTGCTCATGCCCATTTTCGCAGGCGATATTCTTCACGGTGATTCCCATACCCTGGGCTTCCTGATGGCGGCTTCGGGCGTAGGGGCTCTCATCGGGGTGATTTACCTTGCTTTTCGAAGAAGTATTCTGGGATTGGAAAAATGGAATGTCCTCGCTGCAGGTATCTTTGGGGCCGGACTGATTGCCTTTTCCCAGTCTCGCTTCTTCTGGCTTTCCGTGTGCTTCATGCTCATCGCCGGCTTCGGGCTCATGGTCCAGCACACCGCAAGCAATACGGTATTGCAGATGGTTGTGGACGAAGATAAGCGGGGACGGGTGATGAGCTTATACGGAATAGCCTTTAGGGGAATGATGCCCTTCGGCAGTCTATTGGCAGGCAGTTTGGCAAGCAAGATAGGCGTTTCGAATATGGTATGGATTGGCGGAGCTTCCTGTATTCTGGGCTCCCTTCTGTCTGCCCGGAAGCTCTCTTTATGGGAGAAAATGGTCCGGCCGATCTACCTCCGACATGGGGTAATCTCAGAAACCACCGGAATTCAGCCGGCAGAAGAATCCGGAAGACCATCCGGTGATAGGTGATACGGCTTGTCGGCTACCTAAAAAATAACTTGAAACATAAGAAACCAAAGAGTGTCATCCCGCCGATCAAAAAGTAGAGGCCCGTCAGATTAGAAAAGGCCAGAATGGAAGTGCCGATGATTGGCCCGAGTGCGTTGCCTACAAACCTCGAGGAATTCAAAAACCCGATAACCCCCCCCTTCGATTCAGCGGCAAACAGGGATATGATCAATGGAACGGTCGCTGCAATCAATCCGGCTTGAGCCATCCGGATCACAGTAAAATCGACGATGTCGCGGCTAAAGGCGAGGGCCGAGGGCAAGACAATTCCAAAGATCAAAAGCACGGTAATCATCCTATCGACCCCAAACCTCCTCGAAAGGCGACTCAGAAGATAGGTCCCGACCATCGCGGTTGCAGTGTACAACATGACCACGGTTCCGGCCATCTTTAGAGCAAGGCCCTGCTCAATCTTGAACCCCTCAAAAACCGCTGGAAGCACGCTGGGTAAGAAGGTCAGTTGGATGATGGCAATGGAGCAGAGCATCCATCCAACGATGACACGTTTATCAAGGCGGAGCCCTCCGAAGACCCCTTCTTTCCTGGGCAACCGGGGCACATTGGTCACATAGAGGGAACAAAAGACAACCGATGAAAACATGATCCCCGAAGCACCGATGAAAGCACCTGTATAGCCCAGTGCTGCTGCGGCAAAGCTGCCCAGCAGAGGACCCACCAGCTGGCCGAAGGTCATAGACGACTGGAAGACACCGAGGTCGGATGCCAGCTTCTCCTTCGAAGACGAAGAGGAGACCAGAATCATTCCGATGGTTGAAACTCCCGAGACAAATCCGAGAAGTATCCTGAGGAGGAGCAACAGGTGGAGGTTTGTGGTAAAACCCATCAGAAGAAACGCGATCATATTCCCCACCATCGCCCTCAAATAAAGCAGCTTTGGATTAAAGCGATGGGCAAGAGAGCCCCAAAAAGTGGAGGTGACAGCCGAAACAATACTGGTCGATCCCATGATCGCTCCAGTCCAGAGAAGTGTGTAGTGTAAGGGATAAGGGCTGATCTTAAGGATATAAAAGGGCAAAAGGATCTGGACAAAATTCCAAGAGCAAGCCGATCCGAACTGCGAAAAGGAGATCGAGAGCAAATGTCGGCGACTGGCTTCCATGAAGGAAAGTAATCTCACCACCCGTTTCTTTTGGAAAAGCCCTCTCCCGGAAGGGAGAGGGGGAGGGGGACTTTACGTCAAAAAAAATCTCTTTGGATCATCGACCTATCTCAATATCTTCTTGAGGGCTTTGATGAAATTCCGGTTGTCCTCCATCCTTCCGATGGTGACTCTCGCAAAGGTGGGATAGCCCCAGGTCTTCCCCGGCCGGATGATAATTCCCTCTCTCAAAAAGGCTTGAAAAACCTCTTCTGAATCTTTCCCAAAATCAATCAGGATGAAATTGGCTTCGCTCGGGACGTAGGAGAATCCCATCTGATCCAATTCCTTATAGAGATATCGTCTCCCTTCGTAAACCAATTGAATCGATCGGACTGCATGATCCGTGTCATTCAATGCAGCCACGGCAGCAACCTGAGCCAGCCGATGAACGGGAAAGGGGTCTCTCACCTGATAAAGGCAATTCACCAAATCTTCCCTTCCCAGGGCATAGCCGATTCGCAACCCTGCCAATCCATAAACCTTTGAGAAGGTCCGGAGAACAATCACCTGCGCTCCCTTCTTAACATACTCCGTACCATTCGGATAAAACGGGTCCTCGGCAAAGTCTCCATAGGCTTCATCTAAGACCACGATCACCCGTTTGGGAAGCTTGGAGAGGAAATGATTGACCGATTCTTGTGACACAATGGTCCCCGTAGGATTATTGGGGTTGCAGAGGAAGACCAGCTTTGTCTTTCGGTTGACTTTCTTTAGCATGGCCGGAAGATCATGGGCAAAATCCCTTAACCTCACCTTGATCGGAGTTCCTCCCATGATCTGGGTGACATTGGTATAGACGGAGAATGTAGGATCTGCCATCACCACTTCGTCTCCTTCATCCAGAAAGGCGCTGGCAATCATCAGGATCAGGTTATCCGCGCCATTGGAGATGATAATCGTTTTTTCAGGAAGTGAAAATTTCCTGGCGAGAGTCTGTATGAGAGCTGTACAGGGCCCCTCGGGATAGAGGTAAATATTTTGAAGTTCCTTCCGGATGGCTGCGACAGCCCTTGGAGAAGGTCCGAGCAGATTCTCGTTTGAGGCAAGCTTGATCCACTTTTTGACGCCAAACTCCTGTTGGGCTTCCTCGATCGCCTTTCCAGGAATGTAAGAGGTTATCTCCAGGATCCCTTTTCTCGCTAATCTCTCCGCTCTCAACTTTTCTCCTTTCTTAGAAAGAGATAACACGAATAGATCCAAAAAGAAGCGCATCAGTATATCAGAGGATCGGTGGGAAGAATATCAGCCCCCAGGATATCAGATTGAACCTGATGCTCTGATAGCCTGATAATCTGCCGACTGATACACTGGTATCCTGATATACATCTTTTTTATTCGCCTAACCCTCCGGGCGGTCTCATTTTTAAATGAAAAGGATTTGATGTCAAGGGTTATCTAAAAGATTTTTATCAGGATTTTGAGGTCATGGTCTTAGTGAGGACTTTTAAGATTTGATCGAACTGGAATGGCTTGGGAATGAGAAAATCGATCCCGTTCTCCCGGATCTTCGCCTGATCGACCTCCACCCCCCACCCTGTAATCATCCCCACAGGCGTTTGAGGACTGATCTTCTTAATCGCCTTGCATACTTCCCAGCCCGGCATTCCAGGCATTCCCAAATCTGTCAGAACGATGGAAAAATCACTTTCTTTAAAAAGCCGAATCGCCTCTTCCCCATTTTCCGCAGTGGTCACTCGATAGTGGTTCAGCGAGAGCATTTTCGAGAGCACATCTCTTACCGTCTCTTCGTCATCGACCACAAGGATTCGAGTTTCCTTCGCCCTTTGGCCCCCCGGAGAAACGGCTGCCTTCTCTTTTGCCTCCGATCCAATAGGCAGGATGATCGTGAAGGTCGTTCCATATCCCACTTCGCTCACGACCTTGATCTCTCCTCCAAACCGCTTGATGATTCCGTAAGACATGCTCAATCCAAGGCCTGTATTACTGAAAGGCTTGGTTGTAAAAAAGGGCTCAAAAATCTTTTTTTTCACCTCTTCTGTCATCCCAATACCCGTGTCAGAAATTTGGATATAGACATGATTGGCGACCTGATAGGTTCGAAATTCGATTTTCCCACCTTCGGGCATCGCGTCGATCGCATTGAAGACCAAGCTCGTTATGACCTCTCTCATTTCAAAGGCATCTCCCAAAACCAAGGACACGTCCTCCAAATGGGTGATGATTTCAATATCCGTTCCCTTGCTCTGGACTTCGTCCTTCCACTTTGGCTTGGTCATCTCAATGGCGTCCTTAACGATGGCATTGACATCGATCTTAAAAAATTGCTTTTGAACCCTTCTTCTTGTGAAGTCCTGGAGCATTCTCACCGATTGTGCCCCGCGCTGTGCCACCTTCTCAATGGTTTTTAAACTTTCGATTAGCCCCTTATCCTTAGCGGTATAAAGAAGCAATTGGGCATTCCCCAGGATGGCCGCCAAGGCGTTGTTGAAATCGTGTGCGACTCCGCTGGCCATTTCACCCAGGGCTCGGAGTTTCTCGTTTTCAACGAATTGTTCTTCCATCTTTTTCTTCTCGTTGATATCTCTCAGAAATGCGACAAAACCTCCAGTCCCTTTTATCTCTCTTGCGCTGATTTCAATATTCCGAAGTTCTCCGTCTTTTCGGAAGAGATTGATCTCAAAAATAGGCGATAACTTTATCCCCTTCTTCCATTGATCGTATCGGTTGGCGATCAGCTTGCGGCTTTCGTCATCCAGTAATTCTCTAAAATCCATCCCCGTGAGTTCTTCTCGGCTGTAGGCCAGGATTTCTGTCAACTTTTGATTCACATATTTGAACCGGTAATCCTCTCCTACGACCAGAACCCCATCCACGGCATTCTCGACCACGATCCGGTACCTTTCTTCAGAGGCTTTAATCTCATCGAGTAAGAGAGAATTTTCGATGGAGATGGACAACCCCGATGAAATTTGATAAAGGAAGTTGAACTGGGTTTTAGAAAAGTGGTTGGGCTCCTTGCTGCTGAGGTTCATCGTGCCGATAATCTTCTCCTTATATTCCAAAGGAAAAACGATCGAAGACCGGATACCTTCTCCAAATAGTCTCCGATAAAACCAGGAGTCAAATGCTGCAGAATCGGCAATCATTACAGGCAGACCTGTTTCCAGCACCTGTGTCAGGGGGGTGCCCTCAATGGGATAGGTTACCCGACCGATCATCTCTTTGGCCTCAAAATCTTCCTTCAAAGAGAAAAACCGATACCATTCTCCTTTCTCAAGCAAAAGGGTGATCGTCATTCGTTCCGTGTCCAATACTTTCTTCAATTCAGAATGGACCGCCTGCATCACTTGCCTGACGTCAAGGCTTGAAGCCAGGATTTCATTGATACTGTTGACAACCTCTCTCTCCCTCTCCATTCGTTTCTGCTCGGTGATCTCCCTCGATAGATCAACCACGGCAACGATTTCCCCTGCCTCATCAAAGATGGGAAAGGTATGGTATTGAACGACACCATTCAGATATCCACTCTTTCTTTCCCCGAATGCAGGTTTTTTTGTCATTAATGTCTTAGAAAGATGACATTTTGCACAAGGTTCGCTCCTGCGATGGAGGACCTCATAGCATCTCTTGCCAATCATCTCTTCGCGTTTCAATCCGAACCTTTTGAAGGCTGCTTGGTTGGCACGAAGGATGCGATAATTCTTATCCCGGATGCTAATGAGATCGGTCACGGCATTGAAAGTCGTCTCCCACTCGGATCTGGCTTCGGCCACATCGGAAAAAAGTCTGGCATTTTCAAGGGCAAGGCCGACTTGATTTCCGATGCTCAATAACAAATTGATCCTCCTTTGTGTAAATTCATGAGTGAAATGGCTGGATAATGTGATCGCACCAATCACTTTCTCTTTGGCCAGGAGAGGAATCCCCATTAACGATTGAGTTCCCTCTTCCTTATGCAATGGGAGGAGTTCGCTGAAAGGGTATTCGTCTATGGAAAAATAGATCGGCTTTTTTAACTGAATCGCTCTCCCGCAAATCCCCGCCCCATAGGGGAGAACCTTTACCCTATCGATAAAGGCCGCAGAGCATCCTTTATGAAACTTCAATTCTAAAATCCCTTTGTTTTCATTGAATAGATAAACCCCTCCGCTCTCAAACCCGGTCAAGGTCGAAGCCTTGTCCAAAGCCAGTGGCAATACGTCTTCGATATTCAAAGATTGGTTGATGAGAATGCTCAGCTCATAAAGGGTCTGAAGTTCTTCTGCCCTTTGGAATAATTCTTCCTCCATCTTTTTCCGCTCGGAGATATTTTTGATGATCCCTTCATAACCAATGCTATGGCCCTCCTCATCCTTTCGTAAGGTTGCGGTGATAAGACAATCAATCGTCTCTCCATCTTTTTTTCTTAACTCGGCTTCAAAATCTTTAATGAATCCTTCTTCGGCAACCTCTTTCTGGAAGATTTCACCTCTTTTGGGGTTGAGGCAGGTATCGCTCATCTTCCTTTTCAGCAATTCATTCTTGTCCGAATAACCGAGGAGCTCGACCCCCGCCTGATTCACCTCGATGAATCTTCCATCAAGGGCTGTGATGAAAACCATATCCTTTGAGTTCTCGAAAATGGTTCGATATTTCGCTTCGGTCTCTTTCGATGCCTTAGGAGATTGTTTCGGATCCCGAACCATCAATTCTCTTCTCCCTTCAAGAACCGAATTAACTCTGATTGAAGAACTCTCCACCCCTTTCCCGCCTTGATCGCCTTGATTCTTCCAAGGCGGATATATTTGAGGAATGTGGGCTTTGAGATTTTCAGGTATTGAATCGCCTCTTCGGTGGTTAAGACCTCTTCTTTTCCCGATAAATACATTGAGTTGCCTCCATTTTTTTTGATTTTACTTTATTTGAAGCAAAATATGTGCCAATGGAATCGGTTGGAGATTCAACCTCCCTAACTCTTTGAGTTCTAAGAAATAACTCCATTCCTTGGATAAGATTCAGGACCAAGATCTTTTTGAACAAATTGACAAATTGTCCCGAATAACGTCGTAGGAGGTAAATAATATTCTTAAAAGCCCTGTGGGGAAAGCCCGTCCGGCAGGCGGGCGTTCCCCACTCCAAAAGACGAAACGCCTGTCTCTTGGTAGGCAGAGGGCATGCCCTGTCATCAAAAATTGCTCAAAAATTGTTTACGTGGCGGGTGATCTTGGAAGCGGGAAATTTAAGGGTATGATTGGTGGGTGGGTCTATGAATTCACTGAAAAAAGGATTGTCCTGAGAGACAATTTACATCTTAAATTTTCCAAAGTCCTCCGGCTTCATATTCTCAATGATCGTCTTCAATTCATCCTGCTCTTCCAAGAGATTCGAGGCAAAAAGCCCCATTTGCTTGGTCGCCTCAACCACCGACTCAGCGACGAAGATCGGGGCTTTCACCCTTACGGCTAATGCAATGGCATCACTGGGCCGGCTATCCACAATCATCTCCCTTCCTTCAACATTAAGATAAAGCATGGCATAAAAAGTGTTGCCCTTCAGTTCATTGATGACCACACGGGTCAGGGAGACCTGAAAGGTATCTAATATCTGCTTCATCAGATCGTGTGTCATGGGGCGAAGCGTCACCACATCGTCGAGGCCCCTTGAAATGGCCTCCGCCTCAAAGACGCCAATCCAGATGGGCAAGGCCTTCTGCCCGGTGAGATCCACCAAAACGACCACAGGGTTCGATGCCTTCGGGTCCACCACAATACCCATCACTTTCACTTCCATTAATTCCTTTTCCATAAAATCCTTTCACAAAAAGGAGATCTCTGAAAAGCGACTTCCCTCCCTCTTCCGTGTAATCGTTTGGGAATCCCTGCTTGCCGGCAGAGGTGCGATCAGGGATTTCTGGTTTTTGAAGAAACCTCAAACCAATCGCTCGATCAATCCAAAAATTTTACTTCATTGTAACCCGTATGAGGTGGATGTCAACCCCGATACAGAAAATCGCAAGGGGCAAAAGCCTGCAATCCGGCAAGGGGCGCAGATTGGGTTAGGGTCAAGGTTGGAAAGCCCGTTTTGATTGATGATGGATGCGTATCAAACGGAAGGGGATGGTGAACTGTCACTCCCGGCGGAAATCAATTCTCGGCGGACCTTCCGGCGTCGATCCTTTGGAAAGGTGAGGATAACCCTTGTTCCGCTCTTCAACCGACTGTCCACCCGCATGCCTCCGCCGTGTTCCTCCAGGACTTTCTTGACAAATGTTAAACCCAGTCCAATGCGGTCGGGCCGGGTGGAGAAGAAGGGCTCAAAAATATGGCTCAGGTTCTTTTTTGAAATTCCCTCCCCTTTATCGGAGATCAAGATTTCAATATTCTCTCCATCCTCGGAAAAAGCCACCTTGACTGTCTTCCTCTCTTTTCCCCGAGGCATCTCTGCAATGCTCTCCATGCTATTCCTCAAGATGTGACAGAGAGCCTTGATCACCAATCCCCGATCGATGAAAAGATAGCCATCTCCTTCGGAACCTCTTGCTTCGATACGAAAGGAAATGTCCTTCTCGGTGGCTTCAACTGAAAGGGTTTGGAGTGCCGCCTCAATCACATCCTGGATCTTCTCCCTTTGCACGTTGGCCCTTGAAATCAGAACATATTCTTCAACCCGTTGAATGATGACCTCCAGTTTCCGGGTTTCCTGTAAAATTCGGTCAAGATAAGAACCGCGGCTCGATAGGGATGGAGAAATCTTTGAAAGACGCTTCACATATCCCCCGATAGAGGCGATCGGATTGCGAATCTGATGGGCAATCTCCTCGATCATCATGCCGAGGCTTGCCCAACGCTCCATTTCCAATCTCTCCCTCTCCAGTTTCTTCAGTCGCTGAATTTCCTGAATGGAGAAGGCCAAGAAGACTTCCCCTCCTTCCTTGAAAGAGGAACTGGAAATATGGACGAAAATCTTTTTTCCATCCTTCTGTCTCAACAGGGCTTCCCCCGCAAAGCCGTTCTTGTAGAGGGTGAGGTAAACAATATTGGGAAGGAAATAGGTGAGATCCTCTTCCAAGAAGAGGATCCTGAGCCGTTGTCCTTCGATCTCCTCTCTCGGGTAACCGAAGAGACGCTCCGTGTATCGGTTAGTAAAAACGATCTTCGAGTGCATATCGGTGAGAATCACCGCCATTTGAATGAAATCCAGTACTTGGCGTCCACTCTTCATCATCTCGGCCATTGTTGACCTCAGTTCCCTTTCTCGAAGTTGAACCTCAAGAAGGAGGAGATTTTAAAACGGATCTGATCCTGAAGAAATTTGAAATTGACCTCATTTTATTGCATCAAGCAAAAAAGTCAAGGAATTAAATTCCCTGATCTCGAAGGGTTGACATTTGAACCCGGGCATTTGACACTAAGGTTCAGGATCGTACTTTGAAGACTGAATGAAGATTCAACCAGAAGTCATTATCGTGGGTGGCGGGGCGACCGGAGTCGGGATCTCGAGAGACTTATCCTTGAGAGGGATCCCTTCTGTCTTGATCGAAAAGGGAGATTTCACTTCCGGCGCCTCGGGCCGGAATCACGGACTCCTGCACAGCGGGGCAAGGTATGCCGTCTCCGACCCGGAGGCTGCTCGGGAGTGCCTTTCTGAAAACAGGATTCTCAGACGGATTGCCCCTCACTGTATTGAAGAGACGGACGGCCTTTTCATCTCGCTGCCAGAAGATCGTCTCGATTTCAGAGACCGGTTTCTTCAGGCCTGTGAACAAGCTGGCATTCCAACCGATCTCTTAACTCCCGGAGAAGCTCTGAGATTGGAGCCAGAACTCAATCCCGCGCTTCTCAGTGCGGTGAAGGTCCCGGATGGAGCCATGAATCCCTTTGCACTGGTCTTGGAAAATGCAAGGAATGCAGAAAAACACGGAGCAGAATTCATACTCCATACGGAGGTGGTTTCCCTCCTGAAGGATAGGGATAAAGTGAAGGGCGTTCGAGTCAAGGACCTCCTGACCGAGGAGGAATATCCGATTCATGCTCCCTATCTCGTCAACGCCGCTGGTGCCTGGGCAAATCAATTCTTGAAACTTGCAGGTCTTCACGTCAATCTGGCCTTATCCAAAGGAACCTTGCTCGTCACCAATCGGAGACTCAGTCAAAGGGTCATCAATCGGTGCCGTCCCCCTTCGGATGGAGATATCATCGTCCCCAACGAGACGGTTTCAATCCTCGGAACCACCTCAATCCGTTCCGAAGAGGTTGAAAATTCTGAAGTCACATTTCCGGAGGTCTCCCTTCTGGTCCGGGAGACGTCGAAGATGATCCCTGCCATCCGAGAAACCAGGCTCATCCGGGCCTATGCAGGGATCCGTCCCCTTTTCCAATCGGAAGAAAAAGGGGGGGATCGCGAAATCAGTCGGGGGTTCACCCTCATCGATCATGAGAAGAGGGACGGTCTGAAAAATCTCATCACCATCACAGGCGGCAAATTCATTACTTTTCGGCTGATGGCAGAAAAGACTTCTGACCTCATCTGTCAGAAGATGGGAACGAAGACCTCCTGCCTCACCCACCTGAAACCTCTCCCCGGTGCCGGCGAAACCGCCAAACTGATTGATCGCCTGAAGAGAGGCAGTCAGCCTGGCCCTGCGGGTCAAGGGGAGACTCTATGCGATTGTGAATGGATTCGAAGGGAAGAAATCGAGACACTCCTAAAGGAATGGAGGTTAAAGGATCTCCAGGACATTCTCCACCGAACACGTCTCGCCAAAGGGACGTGTCAGGGAGGTTTTTGTGTCTATCGCCTTCTTGGGGTGCTCCATGATTTAAGAATGGCAGGAAGAGACCCCAATCAAATATTGAAAGGATTTCTCGAGGAGAGATGGAAAGGGATTCGTCCGATTCTCTGGGGAACCGCTCTTAAAGAGGAAGAACTGATTGAAAATATTTATAAAGGAATCTTTAATCTTTAACGATAAGGTCCGAGTTCGGAGAGTACTTAGCTGAAAGTTGAAAGCAATAATCTTTGAGCCTCCCCTAAGGGGCCGCTTAGCGGTGAGCTTTGAACTTTGAGCGAGACCCGTCCCGACCTCCGAACTAAATACTCCGAGCTATTAGAAGCTATGCATTTCGACGTGATCATCATTGGCATGGGGCTTTCAGGCCTGATGGCTGCAAAGACGGCTTCTGAGGCCGGGCAGAAGACCCTCCTTATTGGGAAAGGGATGGGATCCCTCTCTCTCTTTTCCAACACGGTCGATGTTCTGGGAGTCATCCCTTCAGGGATGAATTTGGAGGATGGCCTTTCTCAATGGATTACGGATCATCCAAGGCATCCTTATGCAAGGGTGGGGGAAGGTAGAATTGAGGAAGCTCTCTCTTCCTTCATCTCTCTGTTCCCGCCTCCTTACTCTTTTCAGACCGTCGGCAACGGAAACTGCCTCATTCCGACAGGAGCGGGAACCTTTCGGCCTACGTATCTCATCCCCATGACGATGGTTGCCGGGGTCTCACTCAAAGAGAGGGACGGGCTCTTTGTCGGGTTTAAGGGCTTCAAGGATTTTTACGCCTCCTATGTTGCCGACCGGATGAACTGCCGAGGATTAACCCTTTCTTTGCCGGAAACCCTTGAGGGAGAAATCACTGCAACCGCTCTTGCCAGGCTCATGGAAAGAAAATCGTTCAGGGAGACAATCGGCAAGAAGGTAAAGGCGGAACTCCAAGGCGAAAGACGAGTCGGTTTTCCAGCCCTCTTAGGAGCGAAAGGGGCCTGGAAGGTGAAAAAAGATCTGGAAGAGACGATCGGGGCTGAAGTTTTTGAAATCCCCATCCTTCCTCCGTCCATCCCGGGGATGAGGATCTATAATCGCTTTAAAGAATGGCTGATTCAGAGAGGGGTGACTTTCCTGTTAGGCCGTCCCGTTTCAAAACCGACCTTGAGAGGGAAAAAGTGTGAAGGCATCCATCTCCTCAAGCCCCCTGTTTCCGACCTCTATTCTGCCGATCGTTACATCCTTGCCACAGGTCGCTTTGGAGGAGGAGGTTTGTTAGCCGATGAGAATAAGATCTCTGAACCGATCTTCGGTCTCCCTGTTGTTCAACCTGACTCACGGGAGGACTGGTTTGCAAGATCCTTCTTTACCCCTCTCTCCCATCCGGTGCACGGTGCAGGCATTCTGACAGACGCCTCGTTTCGGCCCGTCGATGAAAAGGGAGAGATCTTATTGGAAAATGTTTGGGTTGCAGGTTCGATTCTGGCCAATCATCATTCGATTGGCGAAAAATCGAGAGAAGGCCTCGAGATCGCCACGGGATATGCAGCAGCCAAGAGGGCTATGGAGAAATAACCAAAGCCCAAAAAGCAATAACCGAATAATGACCAATACCCAAATAACCAAGATTAGGGACATTCCCTGAAGAACAGAAGTTTGATTTTTTGGAAGATTGGAAGTTGGAATTTATCTGGGATTTGGAATTTGGTTATTGGGATTTTTGCAAGTCAATGAAACGGATCACTCCAAGGATGAATAAACAAATCTGGCCTAAAAACAATGCCGACGTATGCATCCGTTGTGCCACGTGCATGCTCGTCTGCCCTGTGTCTCGGGTCACACCACGCTTTCCGGGGCCAAAACAGGCAGGTCCCGGGGCTGAGCGATTTCGAAGGCCGGATGAACCCTCTCGGGATGAGTGGGTCGACCTCTGCATCGGCTGCCATCTCTGCGACATGGTCTGCTCGGCGGGGGTCAACATCTCCGAGTTGAATCTCATCGCCAAGGCAAAATACCTGGATGAAAAAGGAAGGCCCTTCCGGGATTGGATTCTGACCCATGCCTCTCTGCTGGGTCCGCTGGGAAGTCTTTTTTCACCCATCGTAAACCGTCTTCTCAAGAATGGTCTGATCAGGTCGTTGCTGGAGGCTTTTCTAAAAATCGATCAAAGAAGAGAGCTCCCGGGCTATCAATCCCCGACGTTTAGGCAGTGGTTCAAAAGGCATCATCCTATGAGAAGGGACAAAGAGATTGCCTATTTCTACGGCTGTTATACCAATACGAATGAAGTCGATGTGGGAAAGGCAACCGTTCAGGTTCTCGAAGCAAATGACTTCGAGGTCACCCTTCCACCTCAGCGATGCTGCGGCATTCCGATGCTTGGCAACGGAGATTTCAAAGCCGCCAGGAACATGGCACTGTATAATGTACCCCGGCTTCTTAAGAAGATCCATTCAGGCTGTGACATTGTATTTTCATCAACCAGTTGCGGCCACATGATTAAACATGAATACAGCCGCCTCCTGTCCATTCCCGACTCGGAAGAGGTGGCTGCCCATACCTTCGACCTTTTTGATTTCTTAAGGAGCTTGAAGGAGTCAGGCCGTCTCAACATGAATCTTGGAGAACTTCCTCTCAAGGTGGCCTATTTTGCCCCGTGCCATCTTCGATCATTGGGGATTGGCCTTCCGGCCCTTGATATTCTTCGACTCATCCCGGGTCTTCAAGTCGATCACATCGACGCAGACTGTTGTGGCCTGGGAGGAACCTTTGGTTTCAAAAAAGAGAAATATGAGATCTCTCAGGAGATTGGAAAAGATCTCAAAGAGGCTGTGGGTCGCCTGAAGCCTGAGATGGTCCTCACGGACTGCGAAGGCTGCCGGATGCAGATCCGGCATTTGACGGGCCTGAAGGTTCTCCATCCTGTCCAAATGTTGCGCGATGCTCTGAATGGAGCAAAGAAAGCATGAAGGAATGGAGTGATCGAGCGGTCCTATTTCTCCTCCCGATCATTCTTTTTCTCTCCTCCATCTCCTTATCCCCCCGTCTTCCTTTACTTCTTGATGAGCCCTCCAATGGCTTCTCCATATCCACCGACGAAGATCATCGAGTGTTTGCCCGCTCCCCCTGCGACGCCAACGAGGATGTCTTCGGGCCGATTGACCACCGGAACCATGCAAGTGGCCTCCGGTGCTTCTGCGATCCACTTGGGAACGGACGGCCAACCACCTCCTCCAGGAATAAACCGTGAGAACGGCACCCGTCCCCATTCATACAGGAAGCGCCGGATATTCTTCAGATCCCATTTGTCCTTACTCACTGTGGAAGCATGTTCTGGCCCCAGAATGATCAGCAACATGGCATCACGCAGCAAAGGGCTTTCCACGACCGCCATTTCGTGGGCAATGGTTGTCAGAATTCCTTTCCCAGTTGTATTCCAATGGTCATTCACATTCCTTCGCTGAAACATTGGAAAAAGGATCACCACGCTCTCTTCTTTTCCGAATCCCAATTGTGTTCGAAGAGGCCCCCATGGATTGTCGTCGTTCTCTGCGATGCACATAGAGAACTCACCGGATTGTCCATGGGTGGCCTGGTTAGGACTCGGTGAGTGGGCCCCTCCGACATTCCTGAGGATCGTCTGAAAGGCCCTTCCGATCGTGGCATTCGCATGGTACCCTGGTCCAAGCAGTCCTCCTCCGGAGTGGACCCCAATCTCTTTGGCTATGGGACCGCTAACGACCAGGGCAATCGAAACGGGGTTGGTGGTCACCTGTGGCTGTCGAAGATCCCAGCCTTTGTGAGTCTCTTCCGCCAGGAGTTCGAAAGCCGAAACCAGAATGGGCATATACTCAGGCCTACAGCCTGCCATCACCCCGTTGATGGCGATTCCTTCAACGGTTAATCCAGCCTCCCGGGGAGGGATTTTCATGATCATTCTATCCGGGGGTAAGCTGGTTCCGGCAAGCATCGCCTCTACTCTCTCTTTGGTTGGTGGAATGACCGGGAAACCATCTGTCCATTTCTGCCTAAAGTAGAAGTCGTTGATATCCTCGTAGGCCCCCCGGATCTTCACGGTCTTGGCAGGATAATAACTCTCTTTAGCGGTTGATAAATCACCCTCGGACTTCCACGAAATCGCTTTTTGTATGACCTCGTCGAGAATTGCCTTTGCCTTCGCTTCAACCTCTTCTTTTCCAATCCCTCCCACAGGATGTTGAATCTCTACAAAAGCCAAGGACGAAGCCCCCTCGCTTTTCATGGTGCTCCGTGCAAGCCCCATGAACGAGTTGGTGACAATGGTAACGGTAGGGATCCCCGCCCTCTCAATTCCGAGCTGGTACACGACCAGCCATGAGGTACAGCCTCCTCAGTCACCCTGGGAGCCGATCACCAAGTCCGGCTTGTATTTTCCCTTAATAAAATTGGCCTCGGCTTCCACAGATTGCAGGGGAGGACCAGGAGGGTCCGTATGAATGGTGGACGGTTCGACTTCATAGAATTTGAGGATCTTGGCCGTGGGAACTTTCGCCTTCAACAGGTCAGCCACTTTGTTCAACAGGATCTCGCCATTGGGCTTTCCATTCCATCGAAGCCCAATCGTTTTACCTTCGAGGCTGGTAATACGGGGGGCGAGCTTGAGCGGCTCTCGGATCACCCCTCCTTCGGGAACCAAGAGTTCCCAGTCCATATTTTCCTGTGCCGTCACCATGGGCATCCTCCATTCTTTGAACAAATCTTCCCTTCCCTTGGTATACGATCCATCTGTCACTCATTGCGTCGATCCCGAATACTTCACACAACCGTAATACGCCGGGGGAACCCTTCGATTGAAAATGTCCGTCGGGATCCCCCGGCCTTCCTATTCAAAAGCTTAAAGCCTCGTCACAAAAAGATCACTTTGTGACTTTCTGCATCACAAACGTTCCGTATGCCCCAATGAATACGGCAGAGTGGCTTCCCGGTCCGCCTGCTACCGTGAAATAAAAATCCTCCGGGTGCTTTACCATGGGGACATTTCCGTCTTCAGCAAAGGGTTCGGCAGCCTTGGTGTTGACCCAATCTTTCTTCGTGTTCTCGAGGGTTTCCGTATGACTGGGCACCCATCGCTTGAGCGGATATCTCGCTTCCTTGAAGAGGAATTGCCGCATCTTATCAATCGTCCAGCCATCATTGGCAAGAATCTTCGCATGCTGGGGACCCAGAACGATGAGGTACTGTCCGTCGATACCGCCTGCGGCGGGACGTGCCAACTCTGCGGTCAGCATCGCCGTGGCAATCGAGTTCAGCAGGCAATCGCCCTTTGTGCAGTTGTTGTCGTTGACGTTGTTCCGATCCAGTAACCCAAAGACGATCACAACGTTCTCATCTTTGCCCACCGGTTCAAATTTTGGTGTCCCTAACGAAAGCGTCTTATAGGCATTGGTGATCTGCTCAATTCTTCGAGGAGTAGTCAGGAGCTGCTCCTGAAGAGAGGGAAACGGATTGTTCACACGGTCCACCGCCCATGCAGCGCTATATTTTGCAAACTGCTTATGAGTTCCCTTGGCCGTCGGTCCGGGTGTTGCACCACCCGTCGTCAGCGTGAGCAAGGCAAGGGTTCGACCGATCGTCGCGTTTGCCTGCCACCCGGGGCCAAACACGCCTGTCCCAGAGTTTATGTTCAGTTCTGATACGTCCGTCATCGGTCCGCTGAGAATGACCGTGGGAACGACGGGGTTGGTGGTAACATTGATTTGTGCCAGGTTGAATTCGGGCTTGAGTGCAGCCTGCATCATGGCAATCAAGACCGGCATGTATTCCGGTCGGCAGCCTGCCATCACCGCGTTGATCGCAAGATTCTCAACCGTCACCTTTCCGTTACGGGGGCCAAGAATACCGATCACATCGGTCGGCGCCATCTTGGTTGCCTTTAGCATCTCTCTAACCAGGGCGGGCGTCGGCGGAATCACCGGAAATCCGTCGCCCCAGTTTCTGGCGAGGAAATCGTCATTCATCGCCTTTATCGCAGTTATCAGGTCCTTACCCTGGTAAACCATTTTTTCAGTTGTTTTTGTCTTTGCTGCCGGAACTGCTGCCTTGACCGGCGTCGTCAATGCCTTGACGATCTGATCGAATGAAGCAGAAGTGATTCTGGCTTTGACAATATTCGGATCGAGCCCTGCAACGGGGTGCTGGACTACGACCATCGGATAGGTGGGCATACCCCCTGCCTCGAAGCTTGCTTTGGCAAGGGCTTCCATTGCCGAAGTGATGATGGTAACCGAGGGGATCTTCTGTTTTTCAACAACGAGTGAGTTCCGGCAAATGCCGGCGGTGCATCCTCCTCAGTCACCCACTGAATGGACAACCGCATCGACTTGAGGAGCCTTTTTCAGAACCTCAATCATCTCCTCCGCGCTCATCCCCTGCTCACTCTGCATACGCACAAACGTAATGCCTTTGTACTTAGCGGAGAGCTGCTTTTCAATCTCGTCCAGCAGGTACTCGCCACCTGGTTTGGCGTTCCAGATCATGCCTATCTTTTTGCCTTCAAGGGTGCTCAAACGAGCAGCAGGTATCACCGGCTTGATATCAGCAATACCCACCGGGCTGAGCACCTCCAACCTGACAGGCGCTGCCGGTGCAGTCTTACTCCAGGCCATAAGGCCCAAGAGCAGCATCCCACATAGCAACCAACTCATCGATTTTTTCATATCTGTCCTCCTTGACGTTACTCTTCTTGCTTCGCCTTCTCACGATCTGTTCTTCCAAGAGCCTGTAATCCTTTTCCACTTCTCTTCGACTCCACAGGCACTTCATTTACCTTTACCATCACCACCTTTCTCGATTGGACGGGGGGGCACCTCCAGACGAAGGGCTCCCCAAACGTTATTTATTTCCAGGGATTTATTTCCAGGGATCCATGAAGCGACAATCACCAATGCCCAAAACCCTTTCGATCGTCTGTTTTCCATCTTTCGCACCTCCCAATTTTCTTGTCAGAATTCTTGAACCCTCGAAAAACTCTCCTTCTCCCGACTCTCCAGATCCCATGAAGATGACGATCCCCCCTTTCTCAAACGAGCATTCAAAATGGCTCGATTCCCAAAAGTCTTGCCGGATTCTTTTTGGTCATCCGATCGATCTCCCCAAGGCTGATACCCCGTTTCATCAAAAGCAGGATGAATTCCTTCAATCCATCCGTCGGAAGAGGATTCATCCCCTGTCCGAGGTCGGTTGAAAGAATCGTATGGCCTGCACCAACCTCTTTGATCGCCTCCACGTACTGCTCGATGGTGACCTGCTTTTGCAGATAATTTAAGAAACAGTGTTCGATAAAAGCCCCCATCTTCGCCATCTGTTTCATCAAGTCCATCGGCACGTTCTGGGTCGCATTCATCGCGTGGGTGACCACAATCTTCCGGACGCCTTCCTCTTTGGCAGCCTTGACGAGGGCCATATCTTCCTCCGGCGATATGTGCCCCGTTAATACGGCTATATCAGCCTTGGCAATCATGACGAGAATCTTTCTGACTTCTGGAAGGACCTTGCCCGAGCTGTCATAGATCCGGAGCCCGCTCCCATCCCACTTCTTTCCTTCTTCATGAGCTTTGAAGGCGGTGTTGTGGGCTGCCGATTGGCTGGGCATTTTCACATATCTCATGCAGTCCCCAGAAAATTTCAGCGCTGTTTCCACAGCTACCGGGTTAAGGCCTCCTATCGCAAAATTCAAGGCGACCCCGCCAAAGACTTCAATCTCAGGGACGACCTGCCTGACAAGATACGCCCGGTCATGGGTAGGAACATGGTGGTTGTACAGATTTACCCCGCGCATCCCCATCTCCAGCGCCTTCCGGGCCACCTGAATATCGTTAAGCAAACGAGGGACAGTGTCCGGACCCGAGTGGAGATGAAAATCAATGGATCCAGCCAACGGGTTCTCTTCAAACGAAGTCGCCATGGCTCCTATTTTCTTTTCCGTCACAGCCGCCCCTCCGTGGACCCCTGCCTTCTTACACCCGCCTGCTCGTTTCCAATCCTTCTCTTCATTGCCTTCTCTTCAATTCCTTCGGAAACAATTTATCATAAATTAGAACAAATGTCAACATTAATTTCATGAAATTGCATTAATGCTATATTCTTATGTCTGTAAACGTTTTAATATTCAAGGAGTTATTTTTCAATTAAGTTATTAAGTTATTTCATGAAATATGAAATTATAGGTTTTCTTACCGGGACACTATACCTCTATCAAGAGCTTCTCGACATCGGCAATGCTCTCAAAAACAAAATCAGGCTGCAAGGAAGAATGCTTGTGCTCTCTCAGTGTCTTCTCATCCGTGACACCCGTGAGAACAATGCCTGTGGCGATCCCAAACTCCTTACCCATCTTGATATCGGTCTCTAAACGGTCTCCGATGAGGATGCAATCTTCCGGCCTCAATCCCATCACCTCTAAAGTCGCTTGAATCATGAGAGGAGAAGGTTTCCCCACGATGGTCTCCACCGTCTTCCCCGTCACGGCTTCAATGGCCGCGATCATTCCTGCACAGTCCGGAATCTCTCCTCCCTCCACCGGACATGTCCGGTCGGGATTGGTGGCGACGAAATGGGCTCCGAGTTTGATGGCCTGGAAGGCAATGTTCAGTTTTCGATAATCGAAAGTCCGATCAAAGGCCACAACCACATAGTCGATCTCTCTCGGTTCGTCTGTGGTGGTAAAACCCTCCCTCTTCAGTTCCTCGATGAATGGGGTCTCTCCCACCACAAAGAGTCTGGCCTCAGGCGCATTCTTCTTAAGGTAATGGGTCATCACAAAGGTGGAGTTGATCACTTCATCGGGTCGGGTTGGAATTCCGAGGCCCGTCAATTTGGAGGCATAATCTTCCCGGGTTTGGATAGGCTTATTGGACAGAAAGACAACCCTTCTCCCCTTCTCTCGGAGGAGGCGGATCACTCCTTCCGCCCCCGGGATCAGGTTTTCACTTCGATAGACCGTCCCATCCAGATCAAAAATGAACCCTCTGAACATCTATCCAAAGACTCCTCCCATTTTGGTCCCGGCAACCTTGCTGATCACAAAGAGACAAACCGCTCCAAGGATGATTAAGATAAAGCCCAGGGCAGCGGCCTCATTGACTGAGCCGCCGATGTAGAAGTTAAAGATCCCCACGGTCATCATCTCATGTCCGGGAACCACCATCAGGAGAGTGGCCGAGGCCTCCTGAAGGGCGAGGATGAAGGAATAGAGAGAACCCACCAAAACCCCCTTCCAGATCAGGGGAAGGGTCACGTCCTTGAAGGTCTTCACTTTAGGGGCCCCCACACTTTCCGCGGCCTCTTCAAAAGACTTGTGGACGATCAGAAGGGAAGCAAAAGTCCCCCGCACGGTATAGGGAAGCCTTCTCACCCCAAGCACAATTGGAATCACAATCCACATTCCAATCAGGGCCGTGCTCATAAACGGCAAGGGGTCTCTGAAGGCGCGGAGGTAGGCAATGCCAATTCCGGTTCCCGGCAGTGCCAGGATCAGGGTCGTGAGGGAATCCAAGAGATCCCTCCCAGGAACCTTGGTCCGGGCCATCACCCAGGCCACCGGAACCCCAACGGCGATGCAGATGGACACCGAGATGCCTGAGTAAAGCAAGCTGTTAAGGATAAACTTAGGCGTCTCAATGGAAACCCGCTCAAAATATCGCAAGGTGTATTTCACCGGGATAGGGGTAAGGGCCCAACCTTTTCCGAAAGAATCAAGGGCGATCCCCAGGTAAGGGATAAAAGCAAAGATCAAGACCACCGTAAGAAACACGATCACCCATACTCGCCCCCAGGGTGAAATTCTTTTTCTCTCAATCTTTGAATAAGAAAGGGAACTATAATCCTTGATGGCTACGTACTGTTTGGCGATGATCAAGAAGAGGATGGCCAGGATGACCATGATCGCCGAGATGACGATCCCCATCTTGAAGAGCCTGCGATCGACAAACTGAACGATGTTGAGATAGGCCTGAGCGGCAAGAAGGTCGTTAATCCCAACCACCAGTGGAGTGGCAAAATCAGCGAAGGTCCAGATAAAGACCAGAAGGGCCCCTGAGACGTAGCCCGGGGTCGTCAACGGAAAGGTGATGTCCCAGAACTTCCTCAGCCCCCGGGATCCGATACTCTCTGCGGCTTCATCCAGAGAGGGGTCGATCTTACCCAGGGCGTCCACGATGCTTAGGGTCATCAAAGGAAAGAGGTGAAGGGTCTCGACCAGCAGAACACCATGGATCCCATACATGAAATTAATGGGCTTGGAGAGCCCGAAATAGTCCATGAGGATCACGTTGACCGTCCCTGCTCGTCCCATGATGAACACGAACCCCATGACCCCAACGAGAGGAGGCATGATCATGGGGATGATCGTCAGGAAAGAAAAAAGATTTCTGCCAGGAAACTCATAGCGCAACAGAAGAAATGCAATGATGATGCCGACGATTGAAGTGGTGATCACCGTGGCGACCCCGAGGAGGAGGGAGTTGACCAGGGATTTGAGGTAAAAGGAATCGCTGAAGAAGTCGTAGAAGTTTATCAGTGTGAAGGCACCTTGATCGGTCGTGAAGGCATCATAAAAAAGGCGAATCAGGGGATAGATCAGAAACAGACCAAAGAAAGTCCAGATCGCAGAGTAGCCGAGCAACCCGCCGATCTTTGCCTGCGGCCAGGCTCTTGGGTGATGTAGTGCAGCAGTCGATTCCGTCTGTGGACTCATCATGAGGTGATTCCCTATTCCGGATGGATATTTTTCATCAGCCCGATGGAATGCCCAAAGTGGTCTTAATCGGAAAATTGACATACACCTTCTCCCCTATGGAGAAAGGTTGATACCCCCAGGGGTTCTGAATGTCCACTTTGAAGATGATGTCATGGTTCATCTCGATGTCGTAGCGAATCGTATTCCCGATGTAATAGGCAAAGCTGACCGTGCCGCTGATCGAATTCAGCTCTATGGCAGTCTCTTGTGATTGGCCGATCGAGGCGGTCTCCGGTCGGAAACTGACCATGCAGCGTTCTCCAGGCTTGAAACGCTGATCGCTCAGGCAAACCAGAAACCCCACCTTGGTTCGCACCCTCATCCATCTCTCGGCAGCATTGATTTCCTCAATATCGCCTGGAATCAAGTTGTTAATCCCAATGAAGTCCGCAACGAAGGGGTTCTCGGGCCTTTCATATAAATCTCTGGGGGGGCCGATCTGCTGTAATTTGCCGTGATTGATCACGGCGATCCGATCCGAGAGGGTGAGGGCTTCTTCCTGGTCATGGGTGACGTAGATGGTGGTGATGGCAAGCTCCTTCTGGAGTTTCCGGATCTCCGCACGCACCTGGACACGAATCTTGGCATCTAAATTACTTAAGGGCTCGTCCAGGAGAAGGACATCGGGGCTCAGGACCAGTGCACGCGCGAGGGCCACGCGCTGTTGTTGCCCTCCGGATAATTGTCCGGGGTAGCGTTTCTCAAGCCCCGTCAGGTTGACGAGTTTTAGAGCCCGGGAAACCTTATCAACAATCTCAGTTTTTGAGAACTTCTTGAGCTTGAGGCCGTAGGCGATATTGTCAAAAATGGTCATGTGAGGCCAGAGGGCATAATTCTGAAAGACCATTCCGATACTTCGCTCATAAGGCGGGATAGCCGTCACAGCCTTTCCATCAAAATAGATCTCTCCGTGATCGGGCTTGTGAAATCCGCCGATCAATCGCAGAATGGTCGTCTTCCCGCAGCCTGAAGGGCCGAGAAGTGTGAAAAGCTCCCCATCATGGATTTCGAGTGAGACATGGCTGACCGCCTCCAGTGTGCCAAATCTCTTCAATAAGTCCTGCAATTGAATATTCATACATCGACCTTAACGCCCGTTGAAATTGAAATAACCATCTTTCACAATACGGGGAAACTCCCCAAGGGCAAGCCACTCAAGGAGTTTCCCCGTAATAGAAACTCATTTACCGCAAACGCATGACATCCTTCTAAGTTATCATTGCGAGCGACCAGGGAGAGCGCGGCAATCTCACACCATAAATCTGAGATTGCTTCGTCGCCGGAAAGCGGACTCCTCGCAATGACACTTTACTTAATGCGTTTGCTCAAATCTTTCCTCTATTTGACAATTTCCTTGTGTTTTTCCGCAATCTCCTTCCGGAAGTAAGCATTGACCTCTTCGATTCTTTTCTTCTCCCCCGCGATCTTTTCGTCATAAACATTTCCCACAGGGATGTCAAAGAAAGACCTTACCCCCGCTGTAAATTGAACGGCCTTTTCCTGGTTTGAGCCTGGGGGACCCTGGACCTTAAACTTCGGAGTGATCGGGTAAAGGCCAAGCCCTGCCAAAAGCTTCTGTCCGTCCTCGGTCAAGAGAAATTCAATAAAGGCATGCCCTGCCTTGGGATGGGGCGCACCTTTGAGCACAGCCATTGGCTCAGGAGTGACATAGGCATTCTTCGGATAGACAAATATGACTTCATATCCGGCCAAAACCTCTGCAAAGGCCATATAGCTCGGTACTGCAAACCCGACGGCAAACTCCCCTTTGGCAACGACATTCGGAACATCACGGGATCGGGCCGTAAAAATACCGGTGTTGGCGGCCAACTTCTTCAACCATTCCCATCCCTTCTCCCATCCATGCATGGCGAGGATCACCTCGTAAGAAGCATGGCTTGAGCTTGACCGGTCGGGTGTGCATTGAGCAATATGGCCCTTCAACTTCGGATTGAGCAGATCATCCCAATCTCTAATGGTCACACCCAAACGCTGTAATAACTTCGGTTGGTAGATGAGGCCGTAAGGCTCTAAGGTTGTCCCCACCCAGAATTTCTTCGGGTCTTTCAGAGGAAGGCCAATGGGCTTGCCTATGGTAGCCGGAATCTCATCCCACATTTTTGCAGGAATCGTTACTTGGTCCAGAAGACCTTCTTTTGCCAGGTTGTCAAAAAGCGTACCCTCACCCCCCCAGAAGACGTCGGCCCTGGGTTTCCCTCTCCACTCCAGGATCTGCCCGTAAGCCACTGGCGTCCCTTGAGGCATGGCGCTGGTTTTAACGTCCACATTCCATTTCTTCTTTGCAAACTCAGCGAAAGCTTTTAATGCTGGATCGTGGACATCTTTGGAGACGGGTGTAATCAGGTAAAACTCATTCTCAACCGCCTGTCCAAATGACACCCCCCCAAAGCAGAGAAAACCCATCAACAAAACAGTCAATAAAACGATTATCCGTTTCATACGATCCCTCCTTTTCTCTTTCACCTTAAAATTTATTTCTCGGCTCTTCCATTTCACCTCCTTCTGGGCCAATCTTTTCGGTTTGGTTAATCAACAGTATTAGTATATTAGGGCAGCAGAGGATGTCAAGACAAATTACAGAGTTCTTACGGAGTTCTCGCTCCTTGACTTTTCATCAGTAATCCATTAAAAATAGTATAATTTGAATCTCCGAGCCATTTTCCTAAATCTCCTGTGAGATACGGAAGGTGGCCGTTAGGGCGTGGCTGGAAACGGTCATACCTCCCGTGTTTGGAAAGGAGATGGAATCATCCGAAGGCCGATACCTCAAACACGGGTATCGGCTATTTTTGTGATTTTAACGAATGACTCGAATGACATCGAATATAACGAATCCTACAAAGCTTCTTGTCAGATATTCGATGAACTAGCTGTCATTCGTTCTATTCGCCTATATTGCAGGTAGAAATGAAGGAATTTTTCAAAGTTCAGACACCCGATCAACTTTATCAGAAATTGAATCGTTTTTCCCCCCTCTCTTCTGAAAAGGTTGCCATCGAAGATTCACTCCACCGGGTCCTTTTCGAGGATGTCGTCTCTCCTATCAATCTTCCTGAATTCCGTCGTTCCACGGTCGACGGTTTTGCCTTAAAAGCCAAGGACACTTATGGAGCTTCCGAAAGTAACCCGGCGATTCTGCAGTTGGCCGGTGAGATTTTAATGGGACAGGTCTCTGACATGGAGGTCCATGAAGGAGAGGCTGTTAAAGTGGCCACAGGAGGAATGGTTCCAAAGGGCGCCGATTCCGTTCAAATGGTTGAGTTTACGGAACGCGTCGATTCGCGGATCCTTCATGTCTTTAAGACACTCTCCCCATTGGAGAACGTGATTCAAATAGGCGAAGACATCGGAGCAGGAAAGGCGGTTCTTCATAAAGGACATTTAATCCGGCCTCAGGATATCGGCTTGATGGCCGGGATCGGGAAGACGGATGCCACCGTCTTTCGTCGGCCCCGGGTTGCGATCATCTCCTCGGGGGATGAAATCGTTCCCATTGAAAAGGCTCCTTCCCCCGGAGAGGTCAGAGATATCAATCGCTACACCATCTTCTCAATGGTTCAGGAGATGGGTGGAATTCCCCTCTTTTTGGGCATTGCCAAAGACCGCTTCAACGACCTCAAGGGAAAGATGGAAGTTGGACTGAAAAAATCCGATATGGTGGTGGTTACAGGAGGAAGCTCTGTGGGAACATTAGATCTGACAGTCGAAGTCCTCCAAGCCTTTCCAGGGACGGAGGTCCTCGCCCACGGCATTTCAATCAGGCCCGGGAAACCCACTCTTATTGCAGAAACCCACGGGAAACCCTTCCTTGGATTACCGGGGCACCCTGTCTCTGCCATGGTCATCTTCCATTTCTTCGGGAAACCCATCCTTAAAATCTTATCGGGTCTCTCCGGAGAGCCCATCCGGGACCGGATCAAGATAAAGGCCAGGGCCAGCCGCAATATTCCCTCCGTGCCAGGGAGAGAAGACTATGTGAGGGTGAGATTGGAGGAGAAGAATGGGGCCTTTTGGGCTCATCCCATTTTTGGAAAGTCCGGGGCGATCTCAAACCTGGCCCAAGCCGATGGATTGATCCGCATTGGTCTTAATGAAGAAGGCTTGGAAGAAGGAGAAGAAGCAGAGGTCACACTCTTATAGAATCGTTAACGGTTCTTATATGAAACGTACCATTTACTTAAAGAAAAAAACGCTTGAAGAGGCCAAGGCTGTTTCAGCTGAGGTGGCCAAACTGATTCACCTCAGGACCGAAACGATCCCTGTTATTCATTCGGTCGGCAGAGTAACCGCAGAGCCCTTATTCGCAGAGATCTCCTCTCCCCCTTATCATTGCGCGGCAATGGACGGAATTGCTGTCAAGGCGGAGACGACTTATGGGGCGACCGAGGAAACACCCAAGTCCCTTCTCATCCATAAGGAAGCCGTCTTTGTCAATACGGGGAACCCCCTTCCGCCGGAAATGGATGCGGTGATCATGATCGAAGATGTTCATCGAATCGATTCTGAAAGGCTGGAGATCAGGGAGGCAGCCTATCCCTGGCAGCATGTGAGAGCCATCGGCGAGGATATGATCGCCACGGAGATGGTTTTTCCTGAAAATCATAAGATTACCCCCTATGATCTGGGTGCCCTTCTGGCCTGCGGCCACCGGCAGATCAAAGTGAAGAAAAAACCAAGGGTCCTGATCATTCCAACGGGCTCTGAATTGTTGGATCCGGGGCAAACCGAGTTCAATCAGCCCCCTCCCCCTGGAATCATCGAATCCAACTCCTATGTGCTCAGCGGATTGATCATTGAAGACGGAGGAGTCCCTGAACGCCATCCGATTGTTAAGGACGACCCTCTCCAAATTAAGGAGGCACTCCTCTCAAAGGGGGAGGAAATTGATCTCGTCCTGATCATTGCAGGCTCCTCCGCAGGTTCAGAAGACTATACCCGGCCGATCATCGAGGAGTTCGGTGAAGTATTGATTCACGGTATCTCCATGATGCCCGGGAAACCGACCCTGATCGGTCGGTTTAAAGATCGACCGATTGTTGGAATACCGGGGTATCCTGTTTCTGCTATCATCGCCTATGAAGAATTGGTCAGGCCCATTCTCTTTCAGGCCCTTCATGTAATGGAACCGGATCGGCCTAAGATCAGGGTTCAGCCAACCAGGAAAATCCCCTCCAAATTGGGGACGGAAGAGTTTTTGCGCGTGAAGGTCGGGAAGGTAGGAGAAAAATTTCTTGCAACGCCCTTACCAAGAGGCTCTGGGGTGATTACCTCATTGACCAAGGCGGATGGGATCATCCAAGTCCCAATGCTTTCAGAAGGTCTGAATGAGGATGAAGCCGCCGAAGTTGAGCTCTTAAAGCCTGTCGAGGAAATCGTGAATACGATCGTCATGGTGGGAAGCCACGATCTTACCCTCGATATCTTGGCAAACCTCTTGGGAAGATTTTATCCCCCCATCTTCTTCTCCTCTCACCCCGTCGGGAGTCTGGGAGGAATCCTCGCGATCAAGAATGGGACCTGCCATATGACCGGCCTCCATCTTCTCGATCCCGAAACAGGAGAATATAATTTCCCCTATCTTCGGCAATATCTCAAGGAAGTTGCAATCAGGGTCATCCATCTCGTCTATCGAGAACAGGGCTTGATGGTTCAACGGGGAAATCCAAAAGAGATCAAAGGGTTGAAGGATCTCCTCCGGAAGGATATTACCTTTATCAATCGCCAAAAAGGGTCAGGAACTCGAATCCTTCTCGACCACACATTGAAGACTCTCCCCCTCGAACCCGGTGAGATTCGGGGATATGAAAAGGAAGAATACACGCACATGGCAGTGGCCTCAGCAGTGGCCGGTGGCATCGCCGATGCCGGATTAGGGATCCTTCCCGCAGCCAAAGCCATCGGTTTGGATTTTATTCCTATTGCGAAGGAAAGCTATGATCTAGTGATCCCTTCGGTTTACTTTGAAGATCCAAAAGTCCAACGGGCGGTCGAGATCGTTCGTTCGAATGAGTTTAAGAAGATCGTCTCCCAGATGGGTGGATACGATGTCTCAAAAACAGGTGAAGAACTATTTGATTGCGGAATGCGGAATGTGGATTGCGGAATAAAAAATAAATAATGATTCCATTCCGAAATCCCTGCCTACCGGCAGGCAGGCGCAATCCGAAATCGGAACTTGAAAACGATGTTACTTGATCCTTACAGCCGTAAAATCAATTACCTTCGAATCTCAATTACGGACCGGTGCAACCTGCGATGCCGTTACTGCATGGCGGAGGAAGGAATCCCACTCATCCCCCATGAAGAGATCCTGACCTACGAAGAATTATTGAGAATCGTCCGGGTCTTTGCAAGAGAAGGCATCTCCAAAGTCAGGTTGACCGGAGGAGAGCCTTTGGTCAGGAAAGGGGTCACCGATTTTGTCTCTCGGTTGTATCGAATCGAAGGGATCCAAGATCTCAGTCTCACCACCAATGGAATCCTCTTAAAGGAGCTGGCTCAGGACCTCAAAACAGTAGGCTTGAAGAGGATCAATATCAGCCTCGACTCGCTCAAAAAAGAGCGGTTTCACCAGATCACCCGCAGGGATGCCTTTGACCGGGTGTGGGCTGGGATCGAGGAGGCCATGAGGGTCGGGTTTTCTCCCATCAAAATCAATATGGTCGCCATCAAGGGACTCAATGATGACGAGATCGAATCCTTTGCCCGATTGACCCTCCAGCTCCCTTTGACCGTTCGATATATCGAATATATGCCTTCCGGTAACGGAGAGGAATGGAAAGAGAACAGCATGATCGCCATCCCACAGATTCAATCTCGTCTTGAACAGATCTTCAAACTGATCCCGGTTCCCTCGAGTCGGTGGGATGGACCGGCAAAGAGATTTCGAATTGAAGGAGCCGTTGGAGAAATTGGGATGATCGGTGCGGTCAGTAGTCACTTCTGTGATGATTGCAATCGACTTCGACTGACCGCTGATGGCAAGATCAGGACGTGCCTTTTTTCGGATCAGGAGTTCGACGTTAAGGAGCTCCTCAGAAAAGGCGGGAGCGACCTGGACCTGAAGGAACGGCTTCTCGTCGCCCTTAGAACAAAGCCGGAAAGACATCTGATCAACTCGTACCATTTTAAGAAATGCCAGAGGAACATGTCAGCGATTGGAGGCTGAATCAATTTCGGATTTCGGAATGCGCCTGCCTGCCGGCAGGCAGGGATTGCGGATTTAACCTTTCTAACTTCGCTCTGCGCAATGTCCGCTTGACGGAGGAAAACATGCCCAAACTCACCCATTTCGATAAAAAAGGTCGGGCAAAGATGGTCGATGTGAGCAAGAAGGCAGAAACCTTGCGAGAGGCAGTGGTCCGAGGATCTGTCTTCATGAATCCCAGGACTTTTGAAAAGATCATGACCGGTGATGTCGCAAAAGGAGATGTCTTCTCGGTGGCAAAGGTTGCTGGCATCATGGCGGCAAAAAGGACTTCGGAGATCATTCCCATGTGCCACCCCCTCAACCTCTCTCACGTCGAAATCAATTTCTTCTCTTTTGAGGGAGAGAGCCGAATCGACATCGAAGCAAAGGTCAGGATCAAAGCCCAAACCGGCGTAGAGATGGAGGGATTTGTCGCAGTTGCTGCCGCCAGTCTCACGATTTACGATATGTGTAAGGCGATCGACCGAGGAATGGTAATTTCGGATATTCATCTGGTCACGAAAAAAGGTGGGAAAAGTGGAACATTCACAGTTCGGAGTAAAAAATGAAAAAGATCCAAAAAGGCAAAGTCCTTGCCGTCAATATCAGTGATGATAAAGGAACCAAGAAGACAAATGTTCAGAGGTGTGACCTGGTGAAAGATTTCGGATTGAAGGGGGATGCCCATGCAGGCCCATGGCACCGGCAGGTGAGTCTCCTTGCCAATGAATCGATCGAAAAGATGAAAGCGATGGGCTTGAAAGTCGGCTATGGCAATTTTGCGGAAAATATTACGACAGAAGGGATTGATCTTGTTCATCTCCCTATTGGCACAACCATTCGAATTGGCGACTCTGTTACCCTTCGGGTAACCCAGATTGGAAAGGAGTGTCACACGCGCTGTGCGATTTACTATCAGGCGGGTGATTGTGTCATGCCCAAGGAAGGGATCTTTGCCGAGGTACTCCATGAAGGAGAAGTAAAGGTAGGAGATCAAATAATAATAGGTTAGAACGTTACGAGCGTTAGACCGTTTTGATCGTTTAACGAAATTAACGTTCTAACGCAATGAACGATCCAAACGAGGATAAGTATGTACAAAGTTGCCATTCTTACAATTAGTGACAAAGGTTCCAAGGGCGAAAGGGACGACTCAAGCGGTCCTCTGATCAAAGAGATGATCAAGGATCTCCCCGCTGAGGTCGCTCATTATGAGATCATTCCGGATGAGAAAGAAATGATCGTCAAAGCATTGAAAAAGAGTGCAGATCACTTAAAGGCGGACTTGATCCTTACGACAGGAGGAACAGGCTTGAGCCCCCGGGATGTGACGCCCGATGCGACTTTGAAGGTGATTGATAAGGAGGTCCCCGGTTTTGCTGAGGCGATGAGGGCCGAAAGCCTCAAGAAAACACCTCACGC
>JBHGBJ010000129.1:0-6273 GCA_041947025.1 Thermodesulfobacteriota bacterium | reverse complement strand
ACGCTGTGGACCGCCTCTGTCAGGGGTTTGGCCTCCACCGCCGTATACCCTGTTGACCCGGGTCTCGGAGACCGGAGGTTCCCCGACATATTGTCCCCGTGACAGTCGGCACAGTTGATC
This sequence comes from Thermodesulfobacteriota bacterium, assembly GCA_041947025.1. GTDB lineage: Bacteria > Desulfobacterota > BSN033 > BSN033 > UBA1163 > CAVTZZ01. Next base: position 6,153 of record JBHGBJ010000129.1, on the reverse strand, counting down.
GAACCCGTCCTGCCCAAGCGGTTAGAGGTTGCCTGAGGGTCGTAATCTCCCAGGAAATTCGTCTTAAAGTGTCTGTCATGGAGCTCAAGGATGTGGATGGTTGCTGAGGAAAGTCTGGCCATATACTCTGTCATGTCAGGGTAGTTCTTTTTCCAATAGTCGTATTCTTTCTCGAACAGAGATAGGCCTTCCTTCCTCGAAAGCTGAGCCGCCAGCCCTTGTCCCGAGTGGCACAGGGAGCAGTTGGAGATATCCACGGGTTCGGTTCCGATAAATTCGACGGTCTTGCCGCTCACCTCCAAGGGTTGCCCTTTTTCGTCCCGCATCTGGACAACGGCATACTGGTAAGGCTGAAAATCACGGTCGGTGATGGTCCTGATCGACCCTTTTCGACGGCTGTCATTGAATGCGGTCAAAGGGAGGCCCAGTGCATCCCAAAGATGGGAGGAGGTCAGCTTAAGCGGAACGTTTTTGATCTCCGGCAGCATGGAATCGGTAAAGACAATATTGCCGCCGTTTCCTTTCGCATAGTCCATGTAGCCGCCCGAGATACTTTTTCCCGATGGCCCCGAATCGATGTGGACCGGGATCTCCCTGCCAATATGTAACCTTTTCGATCCCTCGGAATTTTCCGGAATCGTCCCCTCGAGATCCTTGTGGATAAAAAGATGATTCCAAACGTAATTGGCCATATTCTCGTTGGGATCATGCATGTTTCCGTCTCCATCGACATCCTTGAGGACCTGCCAGTACTTCATCTTATTGCCTTCGCTGTAACTATTATCCCGGATCCAATAGTAAAGCTTCACCTGGTCATCCGGGCCTAACAGCTGGGGCTTTTCTCCGTTGAGGCCCGATCGGACGGCCTGAGCCTGAACACTGTTGTAGGGAGGGATGATGCAACAGTACGATATGTCAAAGCCGACACAATGCATTCCAAGCTCATAGTTGATGAAAATGTTATAGGCGTTCTTTGGATTGTACGCCACAGCCTCCTGAGGAAGGCCTGACATTCCTGCCGTGACACGATAGATTGAACTCAGCCCAAAGGGAGGGTTCCTTTCATAGGCTTCTTCATCAGGCGCCGCCTTGACGGCAATGATGAATACGGCCACCATGACCACCCAGAAAATGCGTGGACAGATGAAGCCCTTCATATATTTCGCCTCCATGACGTTGATGTCTTTCCTGCTCCTCTCCTCCTGATGTTTCTTCCTCTTATTATGCTCAACGCTATTCCAATTGGCCAGAAACGTAAATAGGGTAAAACTGTATTTCCGGAACTGGAGGGCTGTATTTTTATTTCCCTGCGCAGAAGATCTCGCGCCTTGGCCGCAGAACACCTCCCTCTCGGGAAGCCAAACACAATAAGCCTGGTATTTTGCGATCCGGAGGGCAGCGATCACCTCATCAGGCCTATTTTGAGGCCGGACCACGTACTTGACGTATCAAGAAAAACAGCTTATTAAAATTAGTATCGTAAGTCTCGGGTGGGGGAATCCTGTTGAGCAATCAGATCCGGCGGCGCATATGGGTCTGTGTTTACCCCTTTCCTTCCCCCCCCTTTGAAACAGGAGAAAACAGATGGATGAAAGACCGAAAACCACTCCCTACTTCGTCACCACCGGATTGGAAGCCCGCGAGAGAATCGAAGGGGTTCTAAGGGAAACCCAAATCGGCACCCTGGGCCTGAGCAATGGGAATCTTCCCTATGTGGTTCCCATGAACCATCTCTACCTTCCGGGCTATCTCATCTTCCACGGTCCTCTTTCCACGGGGAAGAAAATGGAGATGATCAAGAAAAACCCCACGGCGTGCTATACCGTGATGCGTTCAATCGGGGAGCTGAAACCGGGCATGCTCTCATGTCACGTAGACTATGAAAGCGTCATCTGTAACGGGAAGATCTATAGTATAGACTCGCCGGAGGAACGGGTGGAACTGATTAACAAATGGAGGACCTACTACCAGTCAAACCCGAACCGGCCCGCAGAGGAAGCCGCCCGAACGACAGGGTTCTTGAAATTCGCGGTCGAAGAGATGACATTACGCTCAGGAGAGTTCCACCCGAGAGGCCCCCGACCTCTATTCATCTATAAATTTACAGAAAACAGAGAGGCTTAATTCGGAATCGCATCCGATCTCTGCCTCATTCCACCTTGAACTTAACTTCCTTTAAGAGATTTCCCTGGGCATCCTTGATTTCTGCTTTCCAGTCACCTTTTAAACCTCTTAAGCTCTTGTCAGCGGAGGTCCGCCATCTCTTCCCCTCTTTGAGCGGAAGGGTCGTCTTCAGTTTTTCGTCCTTGCCATGGAACCAAACGAACGTGACTTCCGAATCTTTTGGAATGTCGGTCGCCTCGATGAAGCAGTACACTTTCTCAGTTGTCGCCGGAAAGGTCTCTGCAACTCCCACCGGTTCCCTGTTTTCCACCCCTGTTCCAATGACTGCCCGAGAGATGGTCAATCCGGCCTTCTCTTTCGTGCCTTTAGGTTCGGCTTTCTCCTGTCCGTAGGCCAGTAAAGTCATTCCAAAAAGCACCAGGATCGCCGAAACCACTCTTAAGACCGCTACTTTATGGCTTTTCATATTTTGCCTCCTTCATGTCAAGTTTCCGTTATGCTTTCGTTTTCATATGAAATCTTATTAAAAATCGTCCGGAAAGTAAATAGGGGAAATTCCTGTTTCGGAATGGAAGGACGGTATTTTTTGGGAAGGACATCTCATTGCTTTTTTGATAGGGCGTGATTATCTATGGCTTAGGAATGGACATCATAACGATAGAAAGGGAGGTATAACACTATGCAGAAGAGAGTGATTAAAATAATGTCTTTATTAATAGGAGTATCCATGATTCTGGCAGCCTCCTACTCCTTTGCTCAGGGCAAAGGAAGCCCTGTCAAAGCCTTTCAGTGGACACCAAAGGCAACCGAACTAAGGCTTGCCATGCGCAGTTTATGGGAAGGCCATATCTTCTGGGTGAGGAACGTGGTGCTGACCACAAAACTGGGTGACACCGCTGCCGCAAAGACTGAAGAAGATCAGGTTGTCCGAAACGCGAGACAGATCGCAAACGCCGTGGTTCCGTATTATGGCAAGGACGCCGGGGAGAAACTCTTCAATCTTCTTGCAGGGCATTATGGCGCGATAAAGGACTGCATGAATGCCGTTTATTCGGGAAACAAAAAAGCTGAAGAGGCAGCGATGGCAAAGATGACGAAGAATGCCGACGAGATCGCCACGTTCTTAAGCTCCGCGAATCCCAACTGGCCCAAGACGGCACTCTTGTCTGCTTTAGCCGCTCACGGCGGTTACCACATGGCCCAGATCAATGCGATTCATGCGAAAGACTTCTCTTCCGAGGCCAAGACCTGGGAGGCGATGAAGGATCAAGTCTATGGGATCGCAGACACACTGACCGAGGGTATTGTAAAGCAGTTCCCGCAAAGGTTCGGTGAACCGACCGTCTAAATCAATTTGGAAAGGGGAGGATGACCATCCTCCCCTTTTATTTCCTCCATTTCAAGCGGAAGAGATTTCCCCGCCGATCAGTTTTTCGATTGCCCGTCGGAGGACACAAGCCTCATTTTTTGCGCAACACGGGCCACTCAGACAACTGCGTTCAGGTCCCCTGGGTCCAGATGGAACTCTCTTGCGAGATGTTCGAGGGTCGCGCCGGTCTGTTTGAGGACCTCCTGGAGATAATCTTTGAGACTCGTTTTATCTTTGCAGTCGCTGAAGTCATTCTTGAGGAGAGCGGCCAGCCCTTCGGAGGGGATGGTATACCCTTTTTTCGTCGCCTCCTTATCGCCCGTTCTTTCCGGCATGCCAAAGACAACGGTTTCTTCGTCCACGACGATGTACCGAAGATTATGGACCATGAGACAACTGCTGAAGGAGATTTCCGCCCCTGCCTTCGTATACCGAAGGCCGATCTGGAGCCGGTCCGGGAACTTCGGCAAAAGATACCTGACGATCACCCCTTTTTTTGTCAGGCGCTCAATGGCGTCGGCAATATGCCTGGTCATCCTTATGTCGTCACTTGATGGAGGGGTGCCGGTGATGCAGCCGATGATCTCCCGTTTGGCATCGGCCATGGCTTCCATGATGGAAAAAAAGTATTCCTGCCGCGTGAGGACCTTGGTCACCCTTCCGACTTCCCGGAGCAAGTGGTCCCTGCGCTTTCCCTCGTGGATGCTGTAAATCAGCATCACGACGGTCGCGATGAGGAGTCCGGATTCAAGTAATAGAAGCAAGAATTCCAAGGTCATGACAAGGTCTCACTGTCGTCGATCCCAGTCGTTCAGACAACCATCCGCCGTTTGCTCCCCGCCATCGCTTCAGGAAAGCGCCGCTCCAGGTTTTGGCCGAATCTCCCGTATCTTCTCCTGGTACCACAGGTCAGCGTGCTGTTGAGCCCAAACGGCGTCGACGGACCCTGTCCACATGCCTTCAAAGACGCCCTCGCTTCCTATGGTTCCCACGTAGATATGGCCGAAGGAGCAGGCGACGAACAGTACGGCCACCGTGACGTGAATGATGTGGGAAAGCTGCATGGTGAATCGGGTCTGGCCCCAGATGGGGAAATCAAGCAGCACGCCGGTGATTCCCACGCCGATCCCAAAAATGACCATGAGCCAGAACCATCCCTTTTCGCCGGCATTGACCTTTCCCGTATGGGGCCGCGGGCCGTGGCCGATCATTCCTCCCATGTTCTTAAACCATTGGAGGTCCAGCTTTTTGGGGATGTTGTAGCGAACCCACATAACGAACGCGAGAAAAATGCCGACGAGGAGCAAGGGCCCGCAATAATTGTGTATCGCTTTTGAGATCTGAAGGTACCCGGCCACGACCGGATGGCCCAAAATCGGTATCAGCAAAAGTCGGCCAAGGAGAAGACTCAAGCCTGTGATTGCCATGAGGATAAACAGGAGAGCAGTAGACCAGTGCAAAACCCGCTCCCCCAGGGTGAAGCGCTCGATCTTCACTTCCGACCGGGGTTTCTCCAGCTTGTCAGTCCCTACAAAGAAATAGAACAAACCTGCGCCTATCAGCGCCAATGCAAGGATCCACTGAGAACCTCTCAGGATGACGCCGTTTCGTACCTCACGCCAGTTCTCGCCGCTGTTCACGATCAGTCTGGTGTGTCCCTGCGCCGGCGTGGACGAATAGGCCGGTATTCCGTGCCTCACGACGCGCCAGAAGTTGCCTCGCGGATTGCTGATATCGGCGCCGCCCGCCTGCCAGTAACAGATACCGATAAACAAGCCCAGGAGAATGACGACCGCGGTAAGGACGACGACCTTCCCTTTTCGGCTTTGCGTTCTCATAACATCTCCTTCTTCTTTACCGATCGGTTTGAACCAACTTGAGACGGCCGATCAGTTCCTGCTGATTCTTCAATGCAAGCAGAGGGTCTTTCTCGCCCTTATAGACCCCTGGTTCGTGGATCGTCGTTCCCCGGGGCTCGTAGGAACACCCGGTGAGACCCACAAAGACTACGAGCACCATCAGAATGGACCATGTGCGTTTCATTGGCTCTTCTCCTTATCGGTCTTGAAATTGTAAGCCGTATTCCACCCCCACGTGTCAGGCCTGCCCCCCCGCTTCATCACCCGTTGGAGGTAGATCTCGGAAATGACATTGCCGTCTCCACCGAGCAAAGCCTTGGTGGCGCACATTTCGGCGCAGAGAGGCAACTTGCCCTCGGCAATCCGGTTGCGTCCATATAACTTATATTCTTCTTCCGATCCGTCCGGCAGGGGCCCACCGGCACAGAAGGTGCACTTGTCCATCTTGCCGCGCGCGCCGAAGGAATTCTCCTCGGGAAATTGCGGGGCGCCGAAAGGACAGGCGTAGAAGCAGTAGCCGCAGCCGATGCAGAGATCCTTGTCGTGCAGGACGATGCCGTCGGGGGTCGTGTAGAAACAATCGACCGGGCAAACGGCTGCGCACGGTGCGTCGGTGCAGTGCATGCAGGCAACGGAGATGGACTTTTCGCCGCTCTCGCCATCTTTGAGGGTGACGACATGCCTTCGGTTGATGCCCCAGGGGACATCGTGCTCGTTGTTGCACGCCGTCACGCAGCCATTGCATTCGATACAGCGTTCGGTGTCGCAGAGAAATTTCATCCTTGCCATGATTTTCCTCCT
>JBHGBJ010000128.1:0-6486 GCA_041947025.1 Thermodesulfobacteriota bacterium | reverse complement strand
GTATGGTTTCAATCTCTTTATTCCGCCCCGCAGACCTGAACCTTTGACGCAACGACTCCAGTCTAGTGTCTCAATTGCAGCCTCGAGGAGAAAATCCTTGACAAGATCAAAAACATTTAATATGAATGGGGCTATAAAAATACGACAGACAATACTTTCTGCTTAACATTTTAAGACAAATGTCTTCGTCAAGAATTGCGGAGTAACCTATGAAAAAAAATGAATCCTTGATGGCTGAAAGAAACAAACACGTCCCTCAGGGCCCTTTTAATGTCCACCCCATTTTTGCTGCAAAGGCAAAAGGAGCGCTGATCACCGATGTGGAAGGGAAGGAATATATTGATTTTGCGGGCGGCATTGGTGTGAACAATGTCGGACATTGCGACGAAGAGGTCTTGAAGGCAATTCAGGATCAGCTCCAGAAATATATCCACACCTGTTTTCATGTGGTGATGTATGAACCTTACGTGGAACTCGCCAAGAGGCTGAACGCAATCACACCAGGCAACTTTCCCAAGAAAACAATGTTCGTCAATAGTGGTGCGGAGGCTGTGGAGAATGCGATCAAAATTGCTCGGCATGCTACCGGGCGAACCGGCACCATCTGTTTCGAGGATGCCTTCCATGGCAGAACCCTTTTAGCGATGAGTCTGACCAGCAAGATGAAACCTTATAAGTTCGGATTTGCTCCTTATGCCCCGGAAATCTATCGGATGCCTTATGCCTATTGCTACCGATGTGCCTTCGGCCTTGAATATCCTTCCTGTGAACTGCACTGTGCCTACTTTTTGGAGGATTTTTTCGCTACCCATATCTCTGCTGAGCAGGTGGCGGCCTTGATTGTGGAGCCAGTCTTAGGAGAGGGAGGATTTGTTGTCCCTCCAAAGGAATATTTCAGGGTTCTTCAAAAGATTTGCCAGGAGAACGGGATCGTGTTTGTTGCCGATGAGATCCAGACCGGTTTTGGGCGGACAGCGAAAATGTTTGCCATGGAGCATTATGAGGTGGTTCCGGATGTAGTGGTTATGGCTAAATCGATGGCAGGAGGCCTTCCTCTCGCCGCGGTAACTGGAAAAACAGAGATCATCGATCATCCTCAGGTCGGAGGACTGGGAGGAACTTTCGGGGGGAACCCGATCGCCTGCCGGGCAGGAATCGCGGTGCTGGAACAGTTTAAGAAGAAGGATATCCTGTCGAAAGCAGAGAAGATAGGGAAAAAAGTCTTGCAGAGATTTAAACAAATTCAGGAGCGATTTCCGGTTGTGGGCGACGTCCGGGGACTTGGCGCCATGGTAGGAATGGAGCTCGTGGCGGACCGAAAGACGAAAGACCCGGCAACTGCATTAACCAAGCAACTGGTGAATCGTTGCCGGGAGCAGGGGTTGCTCATGATCTCAGCGGGCACCCACTCCAATATCATCCGGCCTCTGATGCCTTTAGTTATTACGGATGAGCAGCTTGAGAAAGGGTTATCGATCATCGAGGAAAGCCTTGGGGATCTCTCTTCCCATTAAGGAATCCGGTCTGTAATACCATGGATTAAGGAAAGGAGGATACTATGAAGGGAAAAAGTATTGGACTGAAAGTGTATGTTTGTGTGATGGCTTTAGCATTCCTGTGCTCCATGGCATTTCTCGCTGATCGCGTTGCCCTGGCACAGCCAAAGGAAGTCAAGGTGGGGAATATCCTGCCCCTCTCTGGCCCGTCGGCTTCTGTTGGACAACAGAACAGATATGCCCAGGACATGGCCATCGAAGAGATCAACGCGGCGGGAGGGATCAAGTCGCTGAGGGGAGCCAAGATTACCATGCTTTATGCTGATTCCGAATCCAAACCTGAAAAGGGTGTCGCAGAAGCCGAACGTTTGATAAACACTGAGAAAGTTCATATCCTAACCGGCTGCTGGAACTCCGCGGTCACTTACCCGACAACAGCTGTGGCTGAGCGTTATGGAATCCCCTTTATCGTTCCAGTTTCGGTAGCTGACAAAATCACCGAACAAGGCTTCAAGACCGTTTTCCGGATTGCCGCAAAGGACGGCTGGTGGACCCGAGATCAGTTCGCCTTCCTGAGTGACCTTCAGAAAGAGTTCAACGCGAAGGTATCGACGTTGGCCTTTGTTTATGAAAATGGGGACTGGGGCAAAGGGTTTGCGAATGAGTGGAAGAAACTCGCAGAAAAGGGCAACTACAAGGTGGTGATGGACGAACCCTATCCCTCGACTCAAACCGACATGAGTCCTCTTGTGCAGAAGATTAAACGGGCAAACCCCGATGTGCTCCTCCTCGTTTCTAATGCGGCTGACGCCATCCTCATCACCAATACGATGACCGAGTACAAAGTGAAACCCAAAGCCATTATCGCAAGCGGTGGCGGTCATGCAGACCCGTCTTTCCTGACAGCCACAGGAAAGAACGCCCGGTACATGTTTGATATCGTGGAGTGGGAAACGGATGTCAACAAGCCCGGGGCCAAAGAGATCAACCAAAAGTTCAAAGCTAAGTATGGATATAATCTGGCAGGTGAGTCCGTCGATGCCTATATTGCCATGTATGTGATGGCCGATGCGTTGGAACGCGCGAAATCTCTCGATCCCAAGGCCATCCGGGATGCGTTGGCCAAAACCAAGCTGACCAAGGGTCCCGCCATGATTGCTGCGTATAATGCGATCGAGTTTGACCAAACTGGACAGAACAAGTATGCCGCCTTAGTAATGGTCCAGATCAACGATATCGGTAAGGGAATGGAACGGATTACCGTGTGGCCGAAGGGCGCGCGCCGCGCTGCCTACAAGCCAGTCTTCCCCATCCCATAAGCGTCTTCATTCTCAGACAACCATCGAGGGGAGCCCGGCTTCATGATGTCGGTGAAGGGCGGGTTCCCTCCTCAAAACCGGTGCCAGTGCGTCGCAGGAGGGGTGGATGCTATTCATTCTTGAAGACATCATCAACGGCATTCTTATGGGATCCATTTACGGGCTTGCCGCCTTGGGCCTCACCGCCATCTTCGGCGTCCTCAAGGTTATTAATTTCGCCCATGGTTCTTTGCTCATGGTTGGAATGTACGTCGCTTACTGGGCAGTGATCCTCACCGGCCTTCACCCCTATCTGGCCCTGGTCATCGTTGTGCCGGTGATGTTCTTATTCGGCTACTTTCTCCAGGATATCGTCATCAAACCCATCTTCAAGGCCGAGAAAGATGTCCGAGAACCTATCACTGTCATCATCGTGACCACCGGTGTATGGTACATATTGGACAATCTTTCACTTCTTGTCTTTGGCCCTCAGTACCGAAACATCCAAGATAACCCTTTGCGCGGAAAGATGCTGGAGGTGGCCGGGATGCTTCTCTCGGTCCCTAAAGTATGGGGTTTTTTTGCTACCCTTCTGACAGCCTTTGCCATCTATTGGTTCTTTCAGAAGACCCGAATTGGCCGGGCGATCCGGGCCACAAGCCTCGACCGAGAAGCTGCAAGCTTGCAGGGGATCAATCAGTACAAAATATATGACTTTGCCGTCGGGATCGGGACCGCAGTCGCTGGTATCGCCGGCGTGTCCCTCGTCCCCTTTTACAACATCTTTCCGAGCGTGGGTGTTCTCTTCGATATTAAATGTTTCATCATCGTGGTTCTCGGCGGCCTTGGCAGTATCGGAGGTGCACTCCTCGGCGGTATGATTGTCGGTGTGATCGAATCCGTGGGCGCCCAGTTTATGGCTGCCACCTGGACTGAGGCGATCGTCTATGGCCTCTTCCTGGTATTCTTGTTTCTCAAACCTTCCGGCCTGTTTGGAGTAAAGTACGAATGGTAGCGTAAGAGGCATAGCATGGGACGAAACACGACTCGCATAGCACCTCTCGTCTTGGCCAGCGTGATCGCCCTCGCTTTACCGCTGGCAGTCAGAAGTGTCACTTACCTTCACATCCTTATTCTTCTTTATCTCTATGCCTATCTCACCACAAGTTGGAATCTCGTAGGGGGTTTTGCAGGGGTTCTCCCTTTGGGACACTCTACATTCGTGGGCATCGGTGCCTATACCTCAACGGTCCTGTCGCTCCAGTACGGTATCAGCCCCTGGATCGGTATGATCATCGGTGGAATTCTGGCCATGATTGCCGGTGTGATCATAGGGTTTCCCACGTTCAAGATGCGAGGGGCCTACTTTGCCCTGGCCACAATCGCTTTTGCCGAAGGGGTCAGAGTGATGGTAGAAAACATTGACAATCTCGGGCCGATCAGGCTGAACGGCCCACGGGGGCTACAGATCCCTCCTTTGAAAACCGGCCTTTTGAATTTTATGTTTGCCACGAAGGAGCCCTACTATTACATTATCCTATTCATGCTTGCCGGGGTGCTACTGCTGACTTATGTGATCTCCCGGTCTAAATTGGGACACTATCTCATGGCAGGAGGCGAAGAGCCCGAAGCGGCCATGGCCTTGGGGGTAAATGTCGCAAGGGCCAAGCTCATTGCCATGGCTCTGAGTTCCTTTCTCACTGCCTTTGCGGGGACGTTCTGGGCGCAATTCACACTCTACATTCACCCCAAAAGTGTCATGTCCCTAGACATCTCATTCGAGATCGCCTTCATTGCTCTCATTGGAGGGAGAGGATCAATCGCAGGGCCTGTTCTCGGGGCGCTCCTTCTTAGACCTGTCAGCGACTTGTCGAGGATCTACTTCGGCGCCAAGCTTCCAGGTCTCCATCTCATCATCTTCGGCGTTGTGCTGATCTTGGTGATGCTTTACCAGCCCCGCGGCCTCCAAGAGCCGCTTACAGCGGCCTACCAGTCAATAATGAAAAAGCTTCTCGGTCACACGGAGGCGGCATGAGGATTCTTGAACTCAAAAGTGTTAACAAATCATTCGGTGGACTCAAGGCGGTGGAGAATTTCAGCCTGAGCATGGAAGAGGGCGAAATTCTGGGACTGATCGGGCCCAATGGCGCAGGAAAAACAACGGTCTTTAACTGCATTGCCGGCGTCTACCCGCCCACCTCGGGAGAGATATATTTCAATGGGGAAGACATCACCCATGAAAAGCCTTGGAACCTCTGCAGGAAAGGGCTGGCCCGCACTTTCCAGATCGTGAAACCCTTCTCTTCGCGAACGGTTCTCTATAATGTCACGGTCGGGGCTTTTGCCACCACGGACAAGAGAGTGGAGGCCGAACACAAGGCACTCGAGATGCTTCACCATCTTCACATCGATGACATCAAGGACATACGTGCGGGCAACCTGACCATTGCCCATCGCAAGCGTCTGGAAATCGCTCGGGCCCTTGCGACCCAGCCTAAGCTCCTCCTGCTCGATGAGGTTATGGCAGGGCTAAGGCCAACCGAGGTGGATGAAATGGTGAAGATCATCAAGCGGCTTCGAGATGAGGGCGTTACCATCTTCGTCATCGAGCATATCATGCGCGCCATCATGGCCGTTTCTGATAGGGTGGCTGTTCTCCACTTTGGAACAAAAATAACGGAGGGAACGCCGAAGGAAGTTGCCTCTGACGAACGCGTGATTAAAGCCTATCTTGGAGAAGAGTATGGCACTGCTTGAACTGAAAAAAATTGATGTGCACTATGGCGATGTGCAGGTCATCTTCGACCTTTCGCTACACATAGAGAAGGGTGAGGTTGTGAGCATCATTGGCGGAAACGGAGCAGGAAAATCCACCCTGCTCAAGACCCTGTCCGGTCTTATGCACCCGACCAAGGGAGAAATTACTTTCCAGAATAAGGCCATTCAGAGATCTCTCCCGGAGGACATCGTGGGGTATGGCATTGTGCAGATCCCGGAGGGCCGAAGACTTTTCACCCTCATGTCGGTACAGGACAATCTCATCGTTGGTGCTTACAACAAGCAGGCCGACAGAGAAAAGGAAAGCACAATCGAGGAAGTGTACCAGCTCTTCCCAAGGTTGAAGGAGCGCAAAGACCAGATGGCCATGACCCTTTCCGGCGGCGAACAACAGATGGTGGCGATCGGCAGGGGACTCATGGCAAAACCAAGACTCCTGATGTTGGACGAACCCTCCCTGGGGCTGGCACCGATCCTCACCAAAAGCATTTTCGAGACAGTGCGCAAGATTGCCGACAAGGGAACCACCGTGCTCCTGGTGGAGCAGGACGTAAAGCATTCCCTGAATCTGAGCGATCGCGGATACGTCCTAGAACACGGCCAAACAGTGATGGAAGGACCGGCAAAGGATCTTCTCGAGAATCCTCATATTAAGACAGCCTATCTTGGATTATAGTGCCCGGCAGTTGCGAATAGAAAGGGTAGAAAGGGGCGTTGTTGACTAAGTTGAATTAATCCTTATTTCGTTGAGCCCTTCTTTGCATAATCTTTGATATGGCTGATGTTGAAACGCCCAATAACCTCGCCACCTCGGCCAATGGCACTCCCAACTCTTTTACCAACCGTTGCGCTATCCCCGATCTCACCCGCGGAATCTCGCCCCGTCGGCTCCCCATTCTTAGCTCTTTAAGCTC
>JBHGBJ010000127.1:0-6496 GCA_041947025.1 Thermodesulfobacteriota bacterium | reverse complement strand
AATTGGGGGGAGTTGGGAAAGGCCAAAGACGAAAACGCAAATTATTCCAAACATTGATAACCATTCGGATATTGCTCAAGGGTTAGAATGGTTAGGTGAGCAATTAAGGCCAGACTCTGAGGCAGTGCGGAATGTTTGTGAATTTGGCAGGAGAGTGAGTGATAAGTACGGGCCACTGTGGAAGGCCCCTGGGATGCCAGGCTGAAAATGTCCTTCTCCCACACCTGAGGGGCCGGATGATCGAGATTTTTGGAAGACAATTATATCAAAAAAGGGCGGTGTGTCTTTATTTTTGGTTTTTCTGTTGCCTTACCTTCTCCACAAACTCCTTCCCATCGATGATCTTGATTCCGTGGAACTGTTTTAAGTTTCTGAGGTGGGGGTCTCTGGAGACGATGAAGTCGGCCTTGGCTTCCATGGCGCAGGCAAGGAACATGTCATCGGAGGGATCAGCAGTAATCTTACGGAGGCCGTACTTAGCCTTTGTGAGCAAGGCGTGCTCCATGATCATGCCGATAAACTCATCAATATCATCTTTGGAAGCGTTGAACTGTTTTAGGATTCTGGGGTAATGAAGCACTCTGTAGAGTTCGGCCAAGATCTCCTTCGATGTAACCAGTGTAAAAGCTCCATCTGCGATCATGTCTCTCAGTCCTCTGGCCAGTTCCCCCTTTGGAAATGCCACACTGACCATTACGCTGGTATCGATGATTGCCTTAAGCACGGGCACGCCCTCTTGCCCTAACGGAGGCTACCGCCGCATCGATCACCTGATCGATTTCCTCCTGAGAGTAGTCTTTGGCCCCTTTTGCCAGCTTGTCCGTGATCTCCCTGAACCTTTGGGACCAGGACCTCTCAGTCTTTGGTTTCATCATCTTCTCGACTTGATGTTTCACAATAACCCCCTCCAATATCCTTTTAACTGCCTGCCTTTCATCTTCTTCCAGAGCAGATACCATCTCAAACTGTTCTAAAAGCTCTCTGTCCATGAGTTTACTCGCTGCCACTCCTGTGGCCTTATCAAAGACCAGTTCATCCAGAGAGACTCCCAAGGCCCTGGCCAACCGTGTGATCACATCCAGGGTGGGGGAAGACTTATCTGCCTCGTATCGCCTGATCTGAGAGATCGCTACACCGCTTCGCTTCACCAGGTCTTCCTGAGTCAAGCCTTTCTCTTTCCTGAAATTCGCCAGATTCCTGCCAAACGACATAGAAGACACCTCCTTTGGTATGCCTTTGCCATTGCATTTTAGCACAGGGTTTTTAGAAACCCTGTCCAATAGATACCTTTTATGATATTAAATATATCTAATTAAGTATTATAAACATTTTGGGTTCAAAGTCAAGGTTTTTCTCTTGACAAGGTTTTGGAAGGAGGGAGGGCGATGATTGGGAAAGAGACGATTGAATCGATCAAGCAAGGGGTGGACCTGGTGGCCCTTCAGATATAGGCTTTCTGGAAACTACCTGATCAACTTCGTTATGGCAGATACCTTGTCTGTTGGCACTTGGTATCATATCGCACTTGTCAGGACAGGAAACACATTTAAGATCTTCAGGAATGGCGTACAGATCGGATCGGATTATACGGATACGGATGGGGTTGGTAATCTTGCCGCAGGCGCAATGATAGGAAGATTCAGACAGGGTTCTCCCACATACGATCTTAATGGGCGGCTTGACGAGTTTAGAGTCTCAAAAGGCATTGCCCGGTGGACTTCAAACTTCACACCCCCAAGCGCTGAATATTAGGATGCCCTTAATCAACATTGGGTGGCTGATGTGTAGTCAACAGGTCTGACAGCCTACTCAAAGGATCATCCTTTAAGGTCCCAACAAGAGAAAAAGGCACACCCCTTTCGGGATGTGCCTTTTTTGTTGAGACTCAGCTTCTGGTTACTTCTTTGGAGCTTCCTTCGGAGCCTCCTTGGGCGCTTCCTTCTTCGGGGCGGCCTTTGGCGCGGCTAACTTGATCGCCACGGCAATCATCTTCTCGCCATCCTTCTTGTAGTCGATGGAAGCATTCATCCCCTTCTTGAGATCCGCAAAAGAAAGAGTGTCTTTGCCCCTCGTAATCTTCGTCTTTTCATCGGTCGCAAAAGTGAGGGTCTTCTCTTCCTTCTTCACCTTCCCCTTCACGTCGACGGCCTTCGCCATTTCATCAACCTTATCGATGACACCAGAAAATTTCTCTACCTTGACGGGCTTGGGCTTTTCTGGCGCAGGTGCTGGCGCCGGAGCCGGTGCCGGAGCAGGGGCCGGTGCGGGCTTTGTAGCCGGGGCTGCCATAACTCCAGAGACAAAAGCTACCAGGGTGAGCAATGCAAATAAGAAAGTCAATTTCTTCATCCGATTTCACCTCCTTTCTTTGAGATTTTTTTCAAGACAAGAAAAGAGATAGCAAAATGAGTGCCAATGGTTGTCCCTTGCACCTGATTTGTAACTTATTTAAATAATTGATTGAATTCTAACGGAGACGATTTGGAAAGGCGGGAAAATGTGGTGAAATACAACACGCCAAGAAGCATGTCTCAAATTGCAACAGCTATTCTTTTTCCAGTATCCGGTAAAGCGTTGTTCGATCAATACCCAGGATTTCCGATGCCTTCTTCTTATTCCCTTTGGTCTCTTCAATCACCTGGAGCACATACCTTTTCTCAATCTCTTTTAGGGGCAGCAATTTCCGTACGGGGAAGGGTTCTTGGCCTTCGACCTCTTCGGACATCTTCTTTGGAAGGTCTTCGGGAAGGATAATGGGATGGGTTGAAAAGATGACAGCCCGTTCTATGGTATGTTCGAGCTCCCTCACATTTCCCGGCCATGCGTATTCGAGGAGAATCGCGAGGGCCTCGGGAGAGATATGGGAAATATTTTTCTTATTCTCTTCGGAAAATCTTCGAAGAAAATGATGGGCTAAAAGGGGGACATCTTCTTTTCGCTCTCTCAAGGGAGGAAGAGTGATTGAAACGACATTGAGTCGGTCGAAGAGGTCCTCCCGGAACCTCCCGCTTTTGACAAGGGGTTCCAACGATTGGTTCGTGGCCGCAATCACCCTCACATCCACCTTGATGTTTTCGGTTCCCCCTACTCTCTTGATTTCATGCTCCTGCAGAAATCTCAAAAGCTTGGTTTGCATGGAGAGACTGAGATTGCTCACTTCATCAAGAAAGAGCGTTCCGCCATCCGCCTCTTCGAACAAGCCTCTCTTTGCAGAATGAGCCCCGGTGAAGGCACCCCGGACGTGACCGAATAACTCGCTTTCCATGAGCGTTTCCACCAATGATGCGCAATCGACGGGGATAAAGGGGTGGTCATTCCTCACGCTATTGTAATGGATGGAACGGGCGATCAGCTCTTTTCCCGTGCCCCTCTCTCCGCACAAAAGAACCGTAGACTTTGTGTCCGCCACCTTGGCGATCGTCTTATAGACTTGAAACATTTGAGGGGTTCGTCCGATCACATTCTTAAACTGGTATTGACTCAAAAGCTCCTGGCGATAAAATCGGTTTTCCTTGAGAAGTCTCTTCTGTTCTAAAGCCCTCTGAACGGTGATCTTGATCTCTTCAAGTTTAAAGGGCTTGCTGATGTAGTCAAAGGCCCCTTCTCGGATCGCCCCGATCGCCGTTTCGATCGATCCGAAGGCGGTGATCAGGATCACCAGGGTCTCCGGAGCCATCTTCTTGAAAGACTTGAGGACTTCCATCCCGTCCTTATCTCCCATCCGGACATCGGTGATGACGAGATCAAAAGATCTGTCCGATCCCTGAGTGATGGCCTCTTCGCCGCTCAAAGCCGTGGCCACGTCATAGCCCTCCTTGGAGAGGACTTCCGTTAGAAGATTGACGGCGACTGGGTCGTCATCCACGACCAACAGATGGGCTGATGTCTTGTCCATTGTTTTCTTTCCCTTGAGGAATGGGGATGGAGACAAAGAATGTGCTTCCCTTTCCCACTTCGCTTGCCACATCCAGTTTTCCAGAGTGTTCTCGGACGATCTTCTCACAGATGGCCAATCCCAATCCCGTTCCTTCCCCGACCTTCTTCGTGCTGAAAAAGGGATCGAAGATCCGCTTTTTCGATTCGTCCGTGATGCCAATCCCGGTATCGGTGATCGAAATTCTCAACCATTTTCCATTCTCTGAAGAGGAGGGAGGCGGAACCGCTTGGGTCTTGATCACCAGAACCCCGCCGTTCGGCATGGCATCGAGGGCATTGGTGATGAGATTGAGAAAGACGGTTTGCAGATTGGTTGGATCTCCCAGGATAGACGGAAGCCCGGGAGAGAGAGAGGAGAAAAGTTTGACATTCCGGGAAAAGAGCCATGGTTCACTGAGTTGAATCAGCTCCCGGAGAATTTCGTTCATGTCCACGGGCCTGAAGGGTGGTTTGGGTTGTCGGGTAAAGGAGAGAAGATTCTTGACGGAGTCCGCCAGGCGATCCAATTGAGATTCAATGATCTTAAGCCGTTCTTGATCCGTTGCTGAAAAATTTCCCTCCTGCAGCATCAGCTGAATATAACCGGAGATCGAGTTGAGGGGAGTGCCAATCTGATGGGCCATCATGGCGGTCACTTGTCCCAGGGCCGCCAGCTTTTCGGATTGGCTCAACTGCCTTTGAGATTCGAATAAGGCCTCATTGAGAAGCCTCAGATCTTCGTTCCTCTTAGCCAATTCTCGCGTGGCTTCTTCGATCCGACGGGTTAATTCCTCATTAAACTGGTTGACCTTGGAAAGGAGTTGAACATTCTGATGATGGGTCTCTTGGATCGTCTTGAGCATCCGATTAAAATGCCTTCCTAATTCTCCCAACTCATCCTGACTTCGGATGTGGGCCTCCGCCTCCAAATTGCCTTTCTCGGCCTGGGACATGGCCTCCACCAGCTTCTGAATCGGATTTCCAACCAGCTTTTCAAAAAAGACGGTCAAGGCTATCAGGATGGTAAAGATGCTGAAGAAGGTCAGAATAAAGGCCCGCTCTCTCTTCTTACTCAAATAGCTTTTCGCCTCGTTCAACGAACTGAGCACCCGGATTCCCCCGACCACATTCTTCCCGGAATGGAGAGGGACGATGACCTCCAGTCGCTTCTCCTCCTCCACCTCAGGAAATGAAGAGAGATGTTTGTCCTTTTTCAGGCGTTTGATTTGTTCAGGAGAGAGGCTTAACCCGGTCCCATAGGTATTCAATTTCGAACTGGAGACGATCGTCCCCCATCCTCTGGAGGAGAAGAGAAAGATATCAATTTCCATCAGGCTCGGACGGCTGAGCAACCACTCTTCCACTTCCTCGCGGAGATGCGGGAGATCACTCAAGATCTTTTGATCTGGAATTCCGACATCGATCTGCTTTGCAATGTAGAGGGTCCGGTCCAAGTACAGGTTGATCTGGTCTTTTCTTGAAAAGTGATAGTCCAGATAACTGGAGATAAAGAGAACTCCGACGACGATGAAGATAATCAGGGAGGTGATCTTGGCCTTCAGCCCAAAAGGTTTCTCGCGGATCCCTCGACGGACGAGCCGTCTGATCCATGGGATGAAAAAGGATAAAGGGGTGACCTCAGACATTGGCAACCTTGCCCCCTCTTCTTTTTTCAATGATTCGAGCCAGAATGACCCCGATCTCAAATAAGAGATAGAGGGGCCCTCCCATTAAGGCCATGTTGAAGAAATCGGGAGTCGGCGTGATGACGGCGGCAGCCATCGCAATGAGTAAGATAGCATACCTCCGGTTTCGAGTCAAAAATGACACCTTAACCACGTTGATATAACTTAGTAAGGCAAGGATGAGCGGGAGTTCAAAGGTCAAGCCAAAGCCGAAGACGAAAACCGTGCAGAAGGAAACGTATTTTTCCACAGAGATCATCGGCTTGATATGGGCAGATTGATACCCTAAAAGGAATTGAACGCCGAAGGGCAAGGTCATAAAGTAACAAAAAGAAGCGCCAAGATAAAAAAGGAAGATGGCCGTGAAAAGAATCAGCGTTCCGGACTTCACCCCTTTCAGACGAAACAGAGGAGCGAAGGACTTCCAGATCTCGTAAAAGATGATCGGAATGGAAAGGAAAAGACTCATATAGAGAGTCAATTTAAGCAGAGAGAGGAGGGTCTCCGGAATGCCAAAGGCCACCAGATGGACCCGCAGGTTTGTGTTGTAGAGATGGCGAAGGAATGTCTTGGAGAAGGGGAAAAGACCGAAACCGATGAGAACAACGGCAATGATGATCTGGAGGAGTCCTTTTCTCAGTTGAGTCAAGGCTTGAAAGATATCGTTGCGATTCATAGGGTCTCGGGTCCCAAGGGGGACAAAGTCTAATGTAACATAAAAGAGACGCTCCTTAAAGCCTATTGCGGCTTGGTCGGAGCCAACCAGGCATTGAAATTCCGATGTCCACCAACATCTTGCTGCTATTTTGCAAACAGTTTTTCATTTTTGCAATATCGGGGTGTTAGCTAAAGTTTAAAAGTGCACCGTTTAAGTTTTAAAAGTGCACTCCTTTGAG
>JBHGBJ010000126.1:0-6743 GCA_041947025.1 Thermodesulfobacteriota bacterium | reverse complement strand
TTTTCTACCCAAGAGAAGGAGCCGTTTTTAAAAAACTGACTTTTTCTACAGACTCGTTAGCGAACATTAAATAAGGATACTCCAAATGAAAAAAGTAAAAGATACCATATCAAAACTACTATACATACTCCTCCCACTCCTATTAGCGTCTCCATCCTATTTTTTTTACCAGAAACTCCTTGAAAAACTATCGGTCCCGCAATACCGAGACATATTATTAAAAACAATGATAGGAACATTCTTATTGCTTCTGTATGCGATATCATGGATCATCTATCTCCATAGTCACAAAATCAAATGCCCCTTCTGCAATTCAAGACATTTTGAACTTACCGAAACAAGACTCTCACATCTCCAAGACCTAAGAAAACAGGGATTAATCCGTTACCGATACATATGTAACTCATGCAACAAGACCTTTGACGAATACGTGAAACCACTATCAAAGCCTCGCTAACCAACGGGTTGAGGCGAGCGTCAATGTCCCGCTTTAATGGTTAGGTGAGTACTCGCCGCCTCACCTTGGTCGTTATGCGAGGTTTGAATAAAAATTGAGAGCAGTCGACGGCACAATATTAAAACCTTATCCAGGTAATTTCATTCATGGAATTGACCTGAACAATGGCTATCCGTGTTGGAATCTGTCTTTGTCGGGCAAACTCCATTCCCCAGATTTCGTAGCTGCGGTTGACCCCGGTGTTTTTGAATGCCACAGAAGTATTAGAGACACGGAATTAAAACTAATAGAAAAAGGGTATATGCCCCACGGCGCTTACACTCCTAGAGGCATATGGTTCATCCAAGCCGCGCATCAAATTCAAATCGGTGAGTACAATAGCTGGAGTGCTACAAGCGCATCCCATTTTTCAGTTGAAGAAGCTGCCAATATCACCAAGATGGGAAGGGTGGAGCTCGAATTTGAGAAAAGACGCCGTGAGGTTGCTCCGCATGCAGCGAGTAGGTTGTCATGCTTATATGTCGCAGATGACAATAAAGAGGGACGTTCACATTTGCAGAGAATGCTTGGATATGGAATTCATATAATTAAAGTCACAATCCGTTTCGCCATCCGCGTAACAAAATGTGATACTTACTGGTTTGATGCATATTGGAAGGAACCAAGGCAAGAGTACATTGATAAATATTGGTCTGGGGAATGCAAATCCGAAGAACGACCTACGTGGGAATATCTAGTTGATGGCATGATAGAGTCAAATGATCCTGAAGGTATGAAATATCTACGGGAACATGGAGTTAACATTGCACCTCAGCGCGCATAACACTTATAAGGCCTCCGGTGTCAAGAGGGAAAAGTAATCCCAAGCGAAAAAGAGAGAGATTTTCGTTTTAATAGAGAAAGACTCATTTGCCTGTTGGCAGCCATTCCGACTTGGTTTCGGATCGGGTGCAAGAACAAGTTCTGCACCAAACACTTATAGAGGTTCAATCCCACCGGGAGTGGGATTGCAGAGAGAAGAAATACCCTCTGCGACCTAGAAACGATGTTGTGCCCTCGTACCGTCCTATTCAAGACGTCGGGTTAAGCAGAAGTGCTTTCCAGTTAGCTACAGGTCCGGGTGAGGGGCAGAACCTGACCAACAAGGCATTGTTATAAGCTTATGAGGAGCGGGACGGACCGCCAATCAAGCGTTTGGCTACCGGGGGAAATTGTCATACCATCCAGTGGGCATTCTGAGATGCATGGGTTTTCTTGGCCCTGATGGGATGCAGGTGCATGATCGAGCCCGGAGAGGTTCCAGTTAGGCGGCAGGCTGATCCATCCCCTCCTTAATATTTAGAGACCGAGAAACTTTTTTTGGTTAAACGCCTCCTTGTTTTTGAGCATGAAATAGGCGGCACGCCCTAACTTGTGGGCAAGGATAGAAGGAGCCTTGGGTTTGCCGTGTTTACGGGTGAGCCTTTCGAGATACTTCTTGCCGGGCTCGTTACCTTTGAGAAAGAGTACCGAGGCCTCAGAGAAGGCCCACTTGAGGTGGGCGTTACCGATCTTTTTGCCACTGGGGCCGCATTTTTTGCCGTTGGATTCTTTGAGACATTTGACCAGGCGGCAGTAGGAGACGAAATCCTGTACGGAGGGGAAGCGTTCGATGGATTCGATTTCGTAGAGGATGACCAGAGCCAGGATTCTTCCTACTCCGGGAATAGTTTGAAGCAGGGCATAGGATGTTAGGTCGTGTTCTTTGGCAGAAGCGATGATATCATGTTCCAGTTGATCTAAGAGGCGATCGTAGGCTTGGATGATCTGGAGGTTGGCGGTTATGCTCTTTTGGACCGAAGGGTCATCAAACCGTTGGACGATTCCTTCTCGGTTTTGGGGTTTAGCAATGCAGCCCAGGGGATCGGGGAGATTATACTGGCTTCGGGTATTTTGGATATGGGCAAAGAGCTCGGCCCGTTTTCTCATGAAGTGATTCCTTCGCCTGAGGAGATCACGGGTGGCGCGCATCTTTGAGGGGTAGACATAGGCTTGAGGGAGCATGCCGCCTCTGAGTAGAGTGGCGATCTTATGGGAGTCGATCTTATCGTTTTTGGCCTTTCCTCCATGAATGGCTTTCATGTAGAGGGCATGGCCAAGGACGAAGGGAATGCCTTCTTGGGTGCAGAGGTTGGCGATCCAGTACCAGGTGAACATGCATTCAACGGCCACGACGATGTCTTCTCGGAAGGGCGTTAAGAGTTTGAGCAAGACCTCAGGGTCCGTTTTGATGTTTTGATGAACTCGGGTGTTGCCCTCGGCATCAAGGATACAGACGTACATTTTTTTGGTATGAAGGTCGATTCCGCAATAAAACTTGTGCTGTTTGGTGTAGAAATTCATATGGCTTCCTCCTTTGGCTTAAAATGTTTTCTTGACCAAGAGGCATTTTAGCATGCCTCAGGAGGAGGCCTTAAATATTATCAATCGGTTCGAGGCGAGCGTGAATAGCTGTGCTTCATTTTAGGGTGAGTGCCCGCCGCCTCACCCTTAGCGTTATACGAGAAATGAAAGAAGGCAGAATATGCGAATGATCGATATGGATTCACAGAAACGAGTGAAGTCACTGCAACTCTACCTGAGCCCAGAGGAAGCCGCGAAGTTCCGAAAAGAGCTTGAACGTCTATTGGCAAACCCGGAAACCAACGACCATTCCCACATCGATTTCGGCGGTTCATCCGAGTTTTCCTTTTCTATCTTGACAGAGAACAAGCTGAAAAACTTGAAGGGGTACTCCAAGATAGAGCAGAAGATACTGAGCGAAGAAGAGTAGGGACGTATAACAATTTGGTGCACCGGACGTGGAAGAAAATCTGGCTGAACTCCTTGAGACTATCGGTCATCCATCTGCCTGTCCGCCACGCCGGTGACCAAGGCGTTACCCCAGACGATAAAAACCTCGATTATTGAACTTGCCAAATATATAAAAACTTATATAATATATGTGTAGCTATGAAGCCCCTTAGATTTTTAGGATCGAGTCTGGACGATCTGCGAAATTTCCCAGATGAAGCCCGCCGAGCAGCAGGCTTCGAGCTCCGTGCGGTTCAAAACGGACTCGAACCAAGCGATTGGAAACCGATGCAGATAATCGGTCCAGGCGTAAACGAAATTCGTATTCATGTTTTGGGTGAGTGGCGAGTAATCTATGTCGCTAAGCTTCGCGATGCGGTTTATGTGCTTCACGCATTTCAAAAGAAGACCAGAAAAACGAGCCGTAATGATATAGATTTGGCTCGTCAACGGTACAGGCAGATTGGAGGTAACTTATGAACGAGGCGGTTGTTAATTCTTCTGGAAACGTATTCATTGATCTCGGGTATTCTCCTGATGAAGCCGCAATTCTTCAGATGCGTGCCGATCTTATGGCTGATCTCCGGAAATTCATCAAAACCAAGAAGCTAACCCAGATTAAGGCTGCGGAAATCCTGGGCATTAGTCAATCCAGGGTTTCAGATTTAATTAGAGGCAAATGGGAGAGATTTAGCCTCGAGATGCTTATCGCCCTCGCGACAAGAGCCGGCATGCAAGTGACTCTTAAGAAGGCGGCATAAAAAGGGGTAACAAGGCAATCAAGGCGACGGGGAATAGCCACGTCGCCTTTTAGCGAAGGTGAGTGCCCCCGCGCCTTATTTTGTTCGTTAAATGCAAATAATAAAAAATGATAAATCAACTATTCATCCAAGTCTTAGGTTATATTTTCACCTTTATTGCTCTGCCAGCCTTAGCCATAATCAGCATCGCATATTATCGAAAATACAAATCTAAAAGCGGGGTACTATTCCCAATTGGCTCAATCGCGACAGCAATCGGCTCGATGTTCAACAAAGTCATCATTCTCAGGTTCTTCCTTGACGAGTCAACGCACACCCTGACAAAACTTGGTTCATCTTTAGCTTCTTTGGCTCTTATTGTTCACATTTTGGGCTTTTTGATTATGGTACTCGGCTTGGGCATTATCACTTTTCAGAAGAAACAATGAATCGACGTTTAAGCGGGTCGAGGCGAGCGCGAATAGCCCTGCCCCATTTTAGGGTGAGTGTCCGCCGCCTCACCCTTAGCGTTCGGCGGGGACAAGAAGAAAAAGCTGTTTTGGCCGCATGTACGACGAGAGAAGGGAAAATGAGAATACCGCTATACCAAGTCGATGCTTTTACCTCACAGCTCTTTGCCGGCAACCCAGCGGCCGTGTGCCTTTTGGATCGTTGGATCGACGACTCAATCCTCCAAGCTGTGGCTGCCGAGAATAACTTGTCTGAGACGGCATTTTTGGTTCGCAATACCGAAGGGTTTGACCTCAGATGGTTCACCCCGGTCACGGAGGTTGCGTTATGCGGCCATGCGACATTGGCCAGCGCTTTCGTTCTTTTTGCGTGCCAGAAATGGCCAGGGGAGCGTATCCGGTTTCAGACACTCAAGAGTGGAGTGCTTGTAGTGACAAAGCGTGCTGATCTCCTTGAAATGGACTTCCCCGCAAGACCTGCCTATGCTCAGACTCCTCCCGCCGGACTCGACGAAGCATTGGGAGCCAGACCACAAGAAGTACTCGGTTCCGCAGAGGATCTGCTCGTGGTGTTGGATAGTGAGAAGACGGTCAGAGAAGTGCAGCCCGATTTTTCCGCCCTGGAACGTGTCGCATGCCGCGGCACCATCATTACAGCCAGAGGGGATCGGAGCGATTTCGTATCGCGCTTCTTCGCGCCCCGAGTGGGCATACCGGAGGACCCGGTGACAGGCTCTTCGCATTGCGTTCTGACTCCCTACTGGGCAGGTACGCTTCGTAAGAACGACCTTCATGCGTTTCAGGTTTCGAAACGAGGGGGGGAGTTGTTCTGCAAACATGCTGGGGAGCGCGTGAAGATATCAGGCAAAGCGGCTCTCTATATGGAGGGAGTCATAACGATATGAAGCGTCGAACAAGCATCGGAAGCAGGGGACTTTTGCCAAGGCTCCCAGGATGCGTTGTTCGGTGTGTATTATGAGTGCGGAGCGAAGGAGGTGATTCGAATGGCGATTCGCGTAGTACGGCTGGGGACCCCGAGAGCACCCGGTGAGGGCCTGCGTTTGGGGACCGTGCGCCGGCCGCCGCGGGGCGTGCCCAAGGCCGAGCATGCGTCGCGCGATTTCTATGACGTATGGCTTCCGGACCTTGCACCTTCGGAAGCCCTGGTCAAGCAGGCCCTTCATGCTCCGGATGAGCGGGCGTGGCGCGCCTTCGAGAGACGATACCGTGCTGAAATGAAGCGACCCGAGGCCACGCGCCTCCTCACTCTCCTGGCCGCTCTTTCCCACCAGACCAATTTCTCCGTGGGCTGCTACTGTGCAGAAGAAGCGCGCTGCCACCGTTCGGTTCTGAAGGCGCTATTGCTGGAACACGGGGCGAACCTGGCCTGACTATGGGATACGAACGAAGGGACTTCCTGTAGGTTAGGGTTTTGTCAGTTTCTTCAGGGTCTCTTCATAAACACGATAAGTATTGGAATCGAATAGGACGAATCTTACAAGTCTAATTTCCGGGTGATTCTTTAGATAGTCCATCACCGTCTTCAAGGCAGTTTGAGAGGCTTCCTCCACCGGATAACCATAAATTCCGGTGCTGATGGAGGGAAAGGCAACCGATGAGATCTTGTTCTGGGTGCACAGCTCCAGGCTCTTTCGATAAGCGCTGGAGAGTAACTCCGCATCTTTGGCCGATCCGGAATATCTCGGACCGACGGCATGGATCACATATTTTGCCTTGAGTTTCCCACCAGTCGTAATCACAGCCGACCCTGTAGGGCAACCCTTATATTTCGCTTTCAGCTCCGACAGAATGGCAGCCCCCCCTGCCCAATGGATGGCGCCATCCACTCCTCCACCTCCTGCCAATGCGGAATTGGCAGCATTCCCGATAGCCTCTATGTCCTGTTGTGTAATATCGCCTTGGACAACTTCCAAAGTGGATTGATGAATCGCTGTTTTCATTTTTCAATCCCTCTCTTTCAAACTCTCTTGAAACATACCAAAAAGGATTGACATCGTCAATATGGGGGAGTAAGGTGGTGCATATCAATCAGGCAGGTATGCTTCCAGAGTTTTATAAAGCGGACATTTTAGAATGTATGGGTGAGATTCCATTGTGGTACAAGTTAACTTGGACAATTTTTCTACCCTTGTAGCTGATATTCTTAAAGGTACCGCTATAAAACTCTGGGTTAAGATGACTTTAGTGGACACCAAAGTTAGGGTACAATACTGAAGACGGAGG
>JBHGBJ010000125.1:0-7069 GCA_041947025.1 Thermodesulfobacteriota bacterium | reverse complement strand
AGAGCGGTTGTGGGAATCAGGGGCTCCAGCATGATTGTCAATCTGCCTGGAAGCCCTAAAGGTGTTAAAGAGAATCTGGAAGTCATATTGCCGGCCTTACCTCATGCTTTATCCAAATTAAAAGGCGACCCCTCCGACTGCGCCCAGGAGTGAAAGCTTCTCTCAAGGGCATCATCCCCTGAGACGATCTGCAACTTTACCGTAAAATTTTCTCCATCTTTTCAATAATATCTCCAATTTATGGGTATCCCCTTGCCGGAACGATTGAAACTGCAATCCGCATCGATACTTTCCCCATCTTTCATTGGAAACCGAATCAAGCCAAACCACTTTTGCAAGGGCCTTAATCGTATTCAATTCTAATTCTTTTAGGAAAATAATTTCCGTTTTCAATAAAGCCCCAACCTCCATAGCTTGGGGTAGATAGACGAGGACTCCTCCTTCACTCACATTTGCAACCATTCCGTTATAGATTTTTTCTCTGCCCCCTCGGTTCACACGGGAACAATCTAAAGGGAGTTGGAGACCGATTCTAGGATGCCTTCTCCTCTCGACTACGGAAACATTTTCCTTAGATGATACGTTTCCTTCTTCTCTTTTCCTTTTGAAGACCGTGATATACCTTCCAAGACTGGCATACATAGATTCCTCCCTGGCATACATAGATTCCCCCAATGATTAAGAAGTCCTTTTTGTCAAAGTCCAATTACCTCATCAGTGGTTCTTAAGGCAAGATCTTTTTCCCTTAAAGCCATTCGGTTGCCTTCCCTTGTCCAGTTTTTACATGGTTTAGCAGCAAAGTGTATGCCAAGAAGATAGTTGAATCGATTTTAGAGCCTAAGTATCTAATTTTTATGTATTAACTTAAATTTTTATTCCGACCGAATCTATGAAATTGCCTCCGCTGCTGCACAATTCTGTAAGCCCTTAAGAATTCTTGTAAATGGAGCTCCCCGCCGCAAGCGGCGGGGTATCAGGCGGAATTCCGCCGAAGCCAACCCGCCTATGCTCCTTGAGCTTCGGCGCGGTGAGCTTCGGCGCGATCGCCCATTCATCCCTGTGGCAGGCCACAGGGTATTATGGCGAAGGCGAATAAATCGAAATGCTTGACAAGATATAGCGATACTTCCTAAGATGACTCTATCAGGCAATAAAAAGTAGCCCATTGGTCACGACGGCAGAATAGGGAGGATAACGCTATGGAGGGCTTTTCCGAAGAATCGTGGAAACAATTTCGGGAGACCTTGGGGCTGAAAGAATCTCCTCTGGGAGTCTATTACACAAACGATAAGCCCGAAGGGGTCACCCCAAAAGAAGGGATTACAGGGTGCATGATGGGCCTCCTTCAAAATGCGAGAAAGAAAGGAAAGACTGTCTTTTTTGATAAGGCCCATTTCGGTTGTCCTGGAGGGGCATACTATATGGGGCTGATAGAATCCCCTAGGCCGAAGATCGAGTATTTTCTCTCCTGCGGAATTCCCGGAGAAATGGAAGGAGAGCGGTATATCAAGACACCCGAGTTGGCCAGGGAATTTTTCAAAAAGAGAAAACCGAGGCTTGCCCCGGCAACTTATTGTGTCTTCAAACCAATCGACCAGTTTCAACAAGGGAGTCTAAAGCCAGAGGTCGTTAGCTTCTTTGGCTCACCCGATATTCTTTCAGGCCTTTTCACTCTGACCAATTATGCGTTAGAAACCACAGAGGCTGTGTATGCACCATTCGGCTCAGGGTGCAGCACCATTCTCACTTATCCCTTGAAGGAAGCTGAGAAGGAACCGCCCCGAGCCATTCTAGGAATGTTCGACGTCTCTGCAAGGCCCATGGTTGAAAATGAAATCCTCACCCTCGCCATGCCTTATGCAGTTTTCTTAAAACTCTTAGAGAACGTTCAAGGCAGTTTCCTTGAAACGGAAAGCTGGAAGAAGGTTCGGCAGAGGATAACAAAGAATTAGGAAGTTGAGGATTGGGGAATTCAGGAATTTGTTAATTCGGAATTCCGGAATTCCTCAATCCAGAAACCCCGAGGATCCGATGATCTTTTCAGAAATAATACCGGTAAAGACAAAAGGCTTTGCCGATATCATCGATATGACTCCCCATGTACTTGACGTTCTAAAACGGTCAGGCATGGAAAATGGATTGGTTACGGTATTCTGTCCGGGCTCAACCGCCTCCGTCACAACGATCGAATATGAATCGGGGGTTCTTAGGGATTTGCAGAAAGCGGTAGAAAAGTTCGCTCCATCGGACATTCCTTATGAGCATGACAAACGCTGGGGGGATGGGAATGGTTTTTCCCATGTAAGGGCAGCTCTGATGAAGCCGGGCCTCTCTATCCCTCTCATCCAGGGAAGGTTGAAATTGGGAACATGGCAACAGATCGTTCTCATCGACTTCGATAATCGAAAACGGGAGAGAAATGTTATCGTCCAAGTGATCGGAGAATGATCGATCATTTCCGTTTGTATGGCTCAATATGGATGTTCACTTGTGCTCCGGGCATCAACTGTTTGATATCGCGTTCCAAATGATCACAGACCTGATGGGCCTCTTGGATGTGGCTGTCTCCTTCCATTAATAAATGCATCGTCACAAGGTGGTTATCTTGGTGATGTACGATATTTAGGCCGTGATAGCCCATAAACAGACCTCGGTGTTCTTTCATGATATCGGAGATTCTCCCTTGCGGTTCCGCTTTGGATTTCCCAGGGTCCGCATGAACGATCACATCCGCTCCCGGAATCATTCCAGAGACCTTGGCTTCGGCCATACTGGCTATCCGGTGCGCCTCCGTAAAGGAAAGCTCGCCAGCCAGTGTGAGCCTCATATCCACGAATGTTTTTGCTCCCGAGCTCCTAATTCGCAAAGACTCCAGTCTCTCAATGCCGGATATTTGACTTAAAGCTTCCTCAATCTCTTGCCGCTTTCCCATTGGAGCCCTGTCCAGCAGGACATCGATGGTCCGGATCGCTAACCTGATTGAAACGACGATGACCAGAACTGCAACGATTAGAGCAGCAATGGAATCGGCCAGAGGAAATCTCAAATATCTATACGCCACCAAGCCAACGATGACCACTGCTGAACTCCAAATATCGGAAGAAAAATGAAGGGCGTCAGCTTCCAATGCCTGACTCTTATACTTTCTGGCCACCCGGTAAAGCGCTTTTGATCTTGAAATGTCCACAATGATGGAGATTCCCATCACCGCAAAAGAATAGATATTGACCTCCACATGGGCCGATTTTCCGGCTATCCTTTCAATGGCTTCGTAAATGATATAGCCGCAGGTAGCCAGTAATAAGATGACCTCCAAAAAAGCCGAAAACCCCTCTACCTTTCCATGGCCATAGTGGTGGGTTTCATCCGCCGGTTTGGCTGAGATCTTGACGGCAAAAAGAGTCATCAATGCGGCGACCAGATCGAGTCCGGAATGTGCCGCCTCAGATACAATTCCCAGACTATTGGT
Source organism: Thermodesulfobacteriota bacterium (assembly GCA_041947025.1). Taxonomy (GTDB): domain Bacteria; phylum Desulfobacterota; class BSN033; order BSN033; family UBA1163; genus CAVTZZ01. Next base: position 3,600 of record JBHGBJ010000125.1, on the reverse strand, counting down.
GGCTAATCCTACAACCAGCTTGAACGCGGTAAGGAATATCGCGGCTACCACCGAGATGAAAGCCACCCGGCTTTTTTCAGTCGTCGTCATCATACTCCCTTAAATAAAAAGACCTGCGGGAGTCCATTTGAGGTCCTGCAGGTCTTGTTCCTGCTGCTTTTAGAAAGCCCGGCAAGTTGGGGGACTAAAACTTGCCTGCTCCGTCACATATAATTTGTTTATATTGAAATATTTCTTCAAAAAAGTCAAATAATTTCTCTTTGCACACAGTTGAGACCTGTCGGTGGAACGGCTATGGATCACTTCAATATGATATAGACAGAGACCAAGATGACAAAGAGGGCAAAGAGCTTTTTGAGACGATAAGGGTGGGTTTTAAAAGAAACATAAGCACCCACCCTGGCCAAAAGGAGCGTACCGATGGCAAGGGCGATCCCGTGCTGAAGATCAACGAAACCCACACTCCACCCAGGTAAACCGGCACGCCCCATCCCATTGAGAATATAGCCTGTGACGGAGAAAAAAGCAGTGATCACAATGGCCGCACTCGAAGTCCCGATAGCCAGCTTCAAAGGCATCTTCAAAAAATGGTACATCATGGGGATGGAGAAAACACCCCCACCGATTCCTGCCAGGGCCGATACGATACCCGTCGTGAGCCCAACGACCGAAAGGCCTTGAGTGGTGGGGCGGGAGGATAACTCAAGCTTTTTCTCAGCCTTTGCTTGGCTCTCGGTCAGCATTCTTATCGCTGCAATCATGACAATAACGGCAAAAGCAACCTGTAAATGTTTTCCGCTCATGGTTGCAGCCAACCGCGTGACTGCAAACGCGGTGAGGGCACTGGAAAATCCAATGAGAAAAACCGCTCGCCAATCGATGCTCTTTTGCTTCTGATGCTGATAAGCGCTGCCCAATCCATTGAAGACAACGACAAAGAGACTGGTGCCAATGGCAAGATGGGTTAGAACAGAAGAAGGGATACCGAAATGCTCAAAACTGAGGATCAAGATGGGAACCATGATGAAACCCCCGCCCACCCCGAAAAGACCGCCTAAGAAGCCAACCCCGCACCCCACCAGAACAAAGAGCAAGAAATAGATCAGCGTCATATGATAATCTCAGCGAATTTGGTTTCTTTGGTCTTTCTGGCTTATTTGGTTAACCAGAGAAACGAGATAAACTAAAGAAACGAGATAAACAATTAAATTGGCAGTTCTTGTTATTCATAGCGCAGGGCTTCAATGGGATTAAGCAGAGAAGCCTTCCTTGCCGGGTAAAATCCAAAAAATATCCCTACAAAGCTTGAGAAGAGAAAGGCGAGAAGAATCGCATTGACCGAAAAGAGCGTCGGCCATTGGGTAAAATGAGAAAGGACAAGGGTCCCCACCATCCCGATTCCGATCCCCAATATCCCTCCGATCAAACTGAGCACCAGAGATTCGATTAAGAATTGGAGAAGAATATCTCTTCCCTTGGCCCCCACGGCAATCCGAATCCCAATCTCCCTCGTCCTCTCGGTCACGGAGACCAGCATGATGTTCATGATCCCGATCCCCCCGACGATCAAGGAAATGGAGGCGATGGAGGCTAAGAGCAGGGCCATCACCTTACCGGTCTGCTCGATTGTTCCCATCAGTTCCGTAAGGTTTCTTACGGTAAAATCATTCTCTTGACTCGGCAAGATCCGGTGTCTCTGGCGAAGAAGAGTGTTAATCTGCTCCTCCACCTCACTGAGCACTTCCGGCCCCCTCGCCTGAACGCTGATCTGTCGCACCGTCCCTGGTATGTCTCTCCCAAAAAGATTCCTCTGGGCAGTGGTAAAAGGAACAAAAACGATGTCGTCCTGATCCCTTCCCATACCCGACTGCCCTTTGGGGTCAAGAACACCGACGACGGTGAATGGAAACTTCTTGATGCGCACAATCTCGCCGACGGGATGAATGCCACCGAACAGATTTTCTACGAGCGTATTGCCTAAGATGCAGACCTTGGCCGAACTCTCCACCTCCTGGGTCGTAAATGCCCGGCCCGAAGCGATGGACCAGTTCCGGATCTCAAGGAACTCGGGTGTCGTCCCCTGGGCTTCCGTTGACCAGTTCTGGTTCCCAAAGACGACCTGAACCGACCCGGAGGTGACGGGAGCCACGTACTTGACCCCTGGAATCTCGGTTGCGATCGCCTTCGCATCCTCGACGGTCAAAGTGGACCGAGTTCCTGCCCCAAACCGCATCCCTCCACTTGTAAAACTCCCGGGGACCACCATCAGGAGGTTTGAACCCATGCTCGCAATCTGCTCTTTTATTCTGCTCTCCGCTCCCAAACCCACTGCAACCATGGCAATGACTGCAGCCACGCCGATGATAATGCCAAGCATGGTCAGTCCTGATCTCATCTTGTTCACGACGAGCGCCCGCAACGCTATTCGAAGGCTTGAAAGAAAGGCTGTCATTGATCCGCTCCCGCTGCTACTGAAGATCGATTCTCCCGGTCTTCAACAATCTTGCCGTCCCTAAAATGAATAATCCGCTTTGCAAAGGATGCGATATCCGGTTCGTGAGTGATCATGATGATTGTAATCCCCAGGTCCCTGTTGAGATGCTGAAAGATCTCCATGATCTCAATACTCGTCTTGGTATCCAGGTTGCCTGTCGGCTCATCCGCCAGGAGGATGGAAGGCTGATTCACAAGGGCCCGCGCAATGGCCACCCGCTGCTGTTCTCCTCCTGAAAGCTGGCTGGGATGGTGATGCCCCCTTCCCTCAAGGCCCACTTCGGAAAGGGCCTTACGGGCCATCTCCCTCCTCTTCCCTCCCGGAACCCTCGCATAGACCAGCGGAAGCTCCACATTCTCCAGGGCCGATGTCCGAGTCAAGAGATTGAATCCCTGAAACACGAACCCTATCTTCTGGTTCCGGATCTCTGCCAACTCATCTCTCGAAAGATGCTCTCCGTTGATCCCCTCCAGCAGATATTGACCGGCCGTAGGTTGATCCAAGAATCCCAAGACGTTCATGAAGGTCGATTTCCCTGAGCCCGATGGACCCATAATAGCCACAAATTCACCTTTTCCAATGGAAAGGGAGACTCCCCGAAGGGCCTGCACCTCCACCTCGCCCACTCGGTAAATCTTTTCCAACGCCTTAACCTCAATCAATGGATCCTTATTTGAATTCATGCAGTATAAACTCTTTCTTAGCTTTGAGCTTTGAGCTTTGAGCTTTGCTTTATATCCTCTCTTCTCCTACTTTCTGATGCCAGGAAAGAAGGGCGGACGGCTGGTGTTCGTAGTCTGACTCTTCTTCGATGTCTCCTCCACAATCAGCTCTTGCCCTTCCTTCAGATCGCCCAAGACCACCTCGCTCGCGGTCCCATCCGTAATGCCAAGCACAATGGAGACCGCCACCGGTTGGCCCGCCGGTGAAAGTGCCCATACCCTGGCCTGCTTTCGCTCCTCTCCTGGATCGCCCCCCCGATCCTCCCACTTCCGCCCGCCTGCGCTTTTCTCACCCGAAGCCTCCCTCTTCTGTGATCTCTTCTCCTCTTTCACAGCCCCCCCATTGCTTGGGACTACCTTCACAGACTCCGGCCGATACCGCAA
>JBHGBJ010000124.1:0-7142 GCA_041947025.1 Thermodesulfobacteriota bacterium | reverse complement strand
TATTGGGTTCTTCTGATCATCTGTTTCTGGATTCTCCTTGTCGATCAGTGGACCAAGCACGCTGTTGAACAGCGGTTAGTCCTCTATCAAAAGGTGGAAGTGATTCACGGATTCTTCAATCTCGTCCACGTGAGAAACACAGGAGGCGCTTTTGGAATCTTCGGCGGGGAGAAGGGAGGACTTGGCTCATTCCTCTTCGTGCTGGTCTCCCTGGTTGCCATAGGAACGATTCTTTTTCTCTACGTTCGATTGAAAGAGAATGAGAGGACCCTTTCGCTTTCCTTCTCTCTGGTTTTGAGTGGTGCGATTGGAAACCTGATTGACCGCCTCCGCTACGGGGAGGTCATCGATTTTCTCGATCTTTATCTCGGTTCCTTTCATTGGCCCGCCTTCAATATTGCGGATTCCGCCATCTGCCTTGGCATCGGCTTAATGGCCTTAGAGATGCTGATCCGGGATCGCAAAAAAAGCACCAAAGTATGAAGAGGTTCGATCGTTAAGATCGTTTGGAAAGTTTTGATCGATTAACGAAATTAACGATCTAAACGAACTCAACGATCCAAACGTTTTTTGAAACAAACTATGTACCCCATCCTTTTTCGTTTGAACGGATTCGCCATCTATGCCTATGGCTCTTTCCTTGTCCTTGGCTTTGTGGTCTGCGTGATTCTCGCTATCGTAAGAGTTCGAAAAGAAGCCCCCTCGATTTCACTGGAAAGGTTAGCGGATCTCTTCTTCTACTCTCTCGTTTCGGCCTTGATTGGATCGAGGATCCTTTTTGTCCTGATCAACCTTGATCTTTATCGAGAGGCCCCTTTGAGAATATTTAAGATATGGGAGGGAGGACTGGTCTTTTACGGGGGGTTTATTTTGGCTGCCGTGGTATCGATCGGATATATGCGCTGGCATCGGCTGCCTTGTTTGAAATTATTTGACCTTTTCTCTCCCTTGCTCGCTTTGGGTCTCTTTTTTGGAAGAATCGGCTGCTATCTCGCAGGGTGCTGTTATGGGAATGAGACCTCCCTTCCATGGGGGGTCATTTTTACGAACCCCAACTCTTTGGCTCGGCTGAACGTTCCTCTTCATCCCACCCAACTCTATGATACAGCCAATGGGCTGGCCATCTTCTTATTTCTCCTGTGGAAAGAGAAGAGGAAGAACTTCGACGGGCAGATCCTTTTCCTTTTTCTCCTGCTCTATTCGGTCACACGGTTCTTGATCGAGATGCTGCGGGGTGATCCGAGGGGATTCGTTGTCCGGGATCTCATCTCCACCTCCCAGGGAATAGGAATCCTGTTGGCCATCTTATCCCTTTTTATGTTATTCTTTTTAGGGAGAAAAATTGATAATCCCCCTTCCTCCCCCTTTACGAAAGGGGGAATTGTCTAATAACCTCCCTTTTAAGGAGAGAAAATGGCTATCTTGGAGATCTTGAAATATCCCCACCCCTCTTTAAAAAAGCAATGCGAAGAGGTGGGACGGATCGACGAAGGGGTAAGGAATCTGATTCGCGACATGGCGGAGACCATGTATGAAGCAAACGGAATCGGTTTGGCCGCCTGCCAGATCGGAGTCTCTCAAAGGATCATCGTTCTCGATGTCAGCCCCATCGATCCAAAGCAGAAGTTTTTTGCTCTGATCAATCCCGAAATCATTTTCCAGGAAGGGGAGGTTGATCATGAGGAAGGGTGTCTCAGCGTACCGGATTTTTTTGAGAAGGTGAAGAGAAGGGAGAACATCCGTGTCAAAGGAATTTCCCCGGAAGGAAAAGAGGTTGAAATCACCGGAGAAGGGATATTGGCCTTTGCACTTCAACATGAGATCGACCACCTCAACGGGCTCCTGATTTTAGACAGACTGAGTCATCTGAAAAGGGAAATCTATCGGAATAAGCTGAAGAAGGAGAAAAGAAAGGAAGAGAAACCCTGAAACATCTGAAGGCTGAAGTCCGGTGTCTGAATTAGAGGAAAGAAAAAAAGCGACGGTGTCTCCCTGGCGGATTGTTTTTTTCGGGACTCCCGCCTTTGCCATTCCCGTTCTGGAAAAGCTGATTCAGGGCCAGGAAGAGGTGGCGGCGGTCGTAACACAACCCGATCGGGAAAAGGGAAGAGGCCGCAAGGCAGTTCCGTCCCCTGTCAAGGAACTGGCTCTCGGGCAAGGACTGCCCCTCTTCCAGCCAGAGAAAGCAAGGGGAGAAGCCTTCCAAAATAGCATAAGGAGTCTGCACCCGGACCTCTTCGTGGTCGTAGCCTATGGCCAGATTTTGCCGAAATCCCTCCTGGAAATTCCGAGGCAAGGCGCAGTCAATGTCCATGCATCCCTCTTGCCAAAATATCGTGGGGCCGCCCCGATACCGTGGGCGATCCTCAGAGGAGAAAGGGTGACAGGGGTTACTACCATGGCGATGGACGAAGGCATGGACACGGGAGACATTCTCCTGCAAGCCGAGACCCCTATCGATGAAAAAGAGACAGGCCAAACGCTGCACGACCGACTGGCCCTGTTAGGAGCCGAATTGTTATCGGAGACGATTAGGCGAATGAGAGCCGGAAGTGTTCGCCCCGTTCCTCAGGATCATTCAAAGGCGACCTATGCGCCTCCCCTTAAGAAAGAGGATGGAAAGATCGATTGGAGTAAAGAGGCTGAAGAGATCGATCGACAAGTCCGAGCTCTCAACCCATGGCCAGGGGCTTTTACGGAGTGGAACGGCCGGTTGCTGAAGATTCATAAAGGAGAGGTCAGGAAAGAAGTGTCGAAGAAAGAGGCGGGCATGATTTCCTGGGTGGGATCGGACTTCATTGAGGTGGGAACAGGCAGGGGTTCCTTTGTGATCAGAGAGGTCCAGTTAGAGGGGAAGAGGAGGATGAGTGTGAGGGAGTTTCTTTCGGGACATCATATAGCGGTGGAAACGGTTTTGAGATAAAGTAAGTTCAAATGTCGAAATTCAGAGTTCAAAGGAAATCCAAATTTCAAGTATCAAAAAGCATTTTCATAAGAAAATTTTGCCATTGAATTATTTTGACCGGCAAGTGCCCCGTAAGCCCCGCCCTGTGGGCGGGGAGCTTCACATTCCTTTGATATTTAAAGTTTGGCATTTGACATTATTTTATGGGGGTTCCATTGCAGGATAGACCCAAAAAGCGAATTTTCATTGGCTTACTGGTTTTTACTTGTTTGATCCTTTTCTTCTTCATCTTTTTGTTCTGGTATGTCCCTTTGGTGGGATTGAAGAATATTCATTCCTCCCTGCCCCTTGTCTTCAGCTTAGCTCTTGCCATTCTGGTTTTTCTGATGATTTCCGGAGGCCTTCTCCTCATCTTCACAATCCTGCGGGGGAAGGACATCTTTTTCTCCCATAAGCTCCGGGGGATTGTGGCGAAAGTCCTTTTCCCTTTTATGATCCTCATGGGAAAGTGGGTGGGGGTATCCAAAGAGAAGGTTCAGCAGTCCTTCATCGAGTTGAATAACCATCTCGTTCGATCCAATCAGCACCGGACGCGACCGAGCCGGCTATTGGTTCTCCTTCCCCACTGTATCCAGGATTTTGATTGTCAGATCAAGATTACCGGAAACATAAAGAACTGTAAAGGCTGCGGGAAGTGCGAAATTAAAGAGCTGATCGAACTCTCCGACCAGTATCATTTGAAGATCGCCGTGGCCACGGGCGGGACATTGGCCAGAAGAATCATCGTGGAGAACAGGCCGGAGGCCATTGTGGCAGTGGCTTGCGAGCTTGATCTGACCAGCGGGATCCAGGACAGCTATCCGATTCCGGTGATCGGTATCCTGAACGAGCGTCCCAATGGCCCTTGCTTCAATACGAAGGTGGATATTCAGAAACTAAAGGGCGCTATCCTGGATTTTTTGGGCACTCCCTAGGGACACTTCCCATATTTTTTTCCATTAAGGAAGATTGTCATATGAGAAATATGGGAAGTGTCCCATTTGACAAGTTACCCATTTGTGATTATATTGAATGGCTAAAAAGGAGGTTGACTGAAACGATGAATCATTTCAAGACGTTTCTGCTAATGTTGGTCTTAACGGCTCTTTTTATTGTGGTTGGAACGGCAATCGGCGGGAAGAGCGGCGCGATTTACGCCTTCGGTTTCGCGGCCCTGATGAACTTCTTTGCCTACTGGTTCAGTGATAAAATCGTCCTTCGGATGTACGGGGCGAGAGAAGTTTCTCAAAGTGAAGCGCCCGAACTGTATGGCGTTGTTGCAGAACTGACGAGCAAGGCCAGCCTTCCGATGCCGAAAGTCTATATCATGGAAAATGACACTCCGAATGCCTTTGCGACGGGGAGAAACCCCGACCATGCTGCCGTGGCTGTAACCACCGGGATTCTGAGAATTCTGTCGAAGGAAGAATTGATGGGAGTGATCGGGCATGAACTCTCCCACATTCGTCACCGGGATATCCTGATCAGCACGGTTGCTGCAACGATTGCCGGTGCGATCAGCATGTTGGCCTCAATGGCTCGCTGGGGGGCCATGTTTGGCGGAATGCGATCGGATGACGAAGAAGGGGGTAGGGGAGGAAATATTCTGGTTGTGCTCCTCGTTTCAATATTTGCTTCGATTGCGGCCATGCTCATCCAGATGGCCATCTCCCGTTCGAGGGAATATCTGGCGGACGAAGGCGGAGCCCATCTCAGCCATCCGCTTTCCCTGGCAAGAGCCCTGAAGAAGCTCGAGATGGCTTCCCAACGAATTCCGATGCAGGCCAATCCTTCTACGGCGCATTTGTTCATCGTCAACCCTTTAAGAGGGGGAGGCGTCCTTTCACTTTTCAGCACCCATCCTCCCATTGAGGAGCGAGTCGCCAGGCTTGAAGAGATGGCGAGGACAGGAAGCTTTTGACAAAGAAGAACCCGAGGGCGATCTGCCTCGATATCCTGAACCGGGTCGAGGAGGCCGGTCGCCATCCGGATACCCTCCTGACGGATTGTTTCGAGAAATATCCGTACCTGACCTTTCTTGACCGCGCTTTTCTCACAGAATTGACTTACGGAGTCCTCCGCTGGGAGGGAAGACTCGACTGGTTGATTCGCCATTTTTCGAGAGTCCCTTTTGAAAAGATCGAGTTAAGTATTCTCAATATCCTCCGCCTCGGCCTTTATCAAATCCTGTTCTTATCCAAGACGCCCTTTTCAGCCGCGGTCAATGAGTCTGTGGAACTGGCCAAAAAGATTCGGGGGAAAGGGGGGGCCGGATTTGTCAATGCCATCCTCCGATCCGTCCTCAGAGAAAAAGATCGATTCCCTTATCCGACAATGAGCGAAGACCCGGCGCTTCACCTCTCCGTGGTTGAGTCCTATCCTCCTTGGCTCATTCGAAGATGGATGGGCGAGTTTGGTCCGGAAGAGACTCAGCGGATTTGTGCGGTTAATAATCAAATTCCGCTCTTGACCCTCCGGACCAATACTTTAAAGATCGATCGAGAAGCCCTCTTGGAGAAATTAAGGGAGAAAGGCTCGAAGCCGTTTCCATGCTCTTTTTCAGAAGAGGGAATTTTGCTCAAGGACCCTCCACCCACCTCGGAGCTTCCATTCTTCAAGGAAGGCCTTTATGTCATTCAAGACGAAGCCTCTCAACTGGTTACCTCCATTCTGGATCCAAGACCGGGAGAACGAATACTGGATGCGTGCGCAGCACCAGGCGGAAAGACAACCCATGTGGCTCAAAGGATGGGGAATGAAGGAGAGATTTATGCCATGGATCTTGTCAAAGGGAAGTTGGATCGCATCGATGAGGCATGCCGGAGATTAGGGATCAGGATTGTCAAGACGATGAAAGGCGATGCCACTCGGTCACGGTCTATTCCCGAAGCAGTGGCCTTCGATCGGATATTGGCAGATGTCCCCTGTTCCGGATTCGGAACCCTTCGGAAAAACCCGGACTTGAAATGGAGAAGAAAGGAGGAGGACATCCGGAGATTGGCTCTCCTTCAGTCATCGATATTGAAGAATCTTGCTCCGTATGTGAAAGAGAGCGGTATCCTGGTTTACAGCACCTGCACGGTCTTCGACGAGGAGAACGAGGATGTGGTCGAGAGGTTCTTGGATAAGCATCCTGAATTTCAATTGGATAGGCTGGACAAAGCCCTTCCAGAAAAATTGAAACCCTTCATCCAAAAAGGGTTTTTTAAGACCTTTCCCCCGAGAGATGGGATGGATGGCTTCTTTGCGGCAAGAATGATTAGGAAAGACTGAAGAGGAGAGGCGGTTGTCGGCCGAAAAAATTAGGAAATCAATTCATACGAACGAAATTAATCATGTTACAGTCGGCGTCATTTCTGCGAAAGCAGGAATCCAGGAAGATCCTGAAAAGACTGGATTCCCGCCTGCGCGGGAATGACAAAAATAAGTGTCTATTTCAACTTATTTAATGCGTTTGTATTAGGATTTGAATTTTTCTTTAAAACAAATTACGATGTCACTGACAAAACTCAAATAAAGGAGTGAGTTATTGAAAAAGATAGCGCCTTCGATCTTGTCTGCGGATTTCAGCCGTCTGGGTGAAGAGGTAGGGGCGGTTGAAAAAGCAGGGGCTGATCTCATCCATGTGGATGTGATGGATGGGCATTTCGTCCCCAACATCACGATCGGGCCCCTGGTGGTGGCAGGGTTAAGAAAATTAACCGCCTTGCCCCTGGATGTCCACCTGATGATCGAAAAGCCTGAGCGATATATCGAAGCCTTTGCCCAGGCAGGGAGCGACTGGATGACGGTCCACGCCGAGGTATGTCCAAATCTCAAACGAATCATCAAGAAGCTTTGTCAACTGAAGGTGAGGCCAGGCGTGGTGCTTAACCCCTCGACTTCTTTAAGAAGGCTTTATCCCATTCTGGATGAGATTGACCTGGTCCTTCTGATGTCTGTCAATCCCGGGTTTGGGGGACAGTCCTTTATTCCGTCCACATTGAAAAAGATAGAGCGATTGAGAAGGATCGTTGACGAGAACCGGTATCCTCTCGAAATAGAGGTGGATGGAGGAGTTAAAGTGGAGAACATCGGTGAGGTTTCGAAGACCGGGGGAGACATCTTCGTTTTGGGAACGGGCATCTTCAAGACCGAAGACTATGGAGAGACCATCCGTAAATTGAGGCAGGAAATCGAAGGGTAGGAATGGGTCAAT
>JBHGBJ010000123.1:0-7281 GCA_041947025.1 Thermodesulfobacteriota bacterium | reverse complement strand
CACGAGCATGAAAAGAGAACGACTGACAATCCTGATATTCTTTTTGATTACACTCTTGGCCTGTAGCGCATTGCCCCTGTCTGCCCAGGTCCCCAGGATGGGAAAGGAAGAACTGAAGGCCATGCTGGGCAAGCCTGATCTAATCGTCTTTGATGTGCGCACTGGAAGTGATTGGTCGGGCAGTGACTTAAAAATTAAGGGTGCGGTTCGAGAGGATCCGGAAGACGTGGGGTCCTGGGCTAAGAAGTATTCTAAGGATAAAACCCTTGTCCTCTATTGTGCCTGACTGGACGAAGCGACCAGTGCCTGGGTGGCACGGAAATTGATCGAGGTGGGATTTACGAAGGTCTATGCCCTCAAGGGTGGTTGGAAGGAATGGCTTAAGGATAATTACCCAACCGAAAAGAAGTGAGAGAGCAATTCAGTAAACCGTATTCATGAAGGTCGCCTTCATGTGGCATCCGTCACCCGTTATCCTGAATGCAGGAGATCCGTCTAAAATCTCATTAGAGCAGCCCATCGATATCGCCTTGACCCTGTCGATGTCTGACCTGAAGGCTCGGTTTATCGATGTGGACAGAGGCCTGGTTCATTACAAGGCGATTCGTATCTCTCAGGAGTTTGATCGATATAAAGAGCTCACCAAGGGGTTACGGTCCTTTGACCTCCGGGACCTCAAGACAAGGGAGCAAAGGCTTGCCTTCTGGATCAATATCTACAATACGGCGGTGATTCACGGCGTGATCGAACTGGGCCTTGAACAATCCGTCAGAGAATTTCCCCGTTTTTTCGATCGAGTGGCTTATGAGATCGGAGGATTCCGTTTCCGTCTGAACGAGATGGAGCATGGCATCCTTCGTGGCAACCGAAGACATCCCTATCGGATCCTGAGACCTTTTGGGAAGAGAGATTCTCGGACAGAGTTCATGGTCGCCCCTTTTGATTTCCGCATCCATTTCGCACTGGTCTGCGGCGCCCGGTCCTGTCCGCCCATTGGCTTTTACGAAGCATCGGAGATCGATTTCCAGCTCCAGCTTGCCGGCCAAAGCTTTGTCAACAGCTCGCAAGTGGAAGTTCGACCGGAAGAAGGGACCCTTCTCATTTCGAAGATCTTTAAATGGTATCGTGTCGATTTCGGAGGGAGCCGTGAGGGAATGCTTGACATCCTCCTGAGCTTCCTCGACGATGGGGAGAAAAAAGAATTCGTAAGAAGGAACCGGGATAGGATTCGCATTAAATACCAGACTTACGACTGGAATCTGAATCAAACCCCTTCCCTTCCCGGAGCTTGAAAAAGAAGACCCTTCCGGTTAAAAAAGGATTGAAGTTCATCTTGGAGGAAGGATGTCTATGCGGGATGACTGGGGTAAAGACCCGTCGGTCCAAAATATGCGGCGGGTTTTTGGGCACATGGAAGCAGCGCAGGGGAAGCTGTTGGGACGGCTGAACATCTCACCTTATGACAACAGGCTCCGGCGATGGCGCGAAAAAGCACGCACACTCTTCGACCAGGCCTGTATCCAAACAGCCAGAAGAGGCGCCGTTCTGAACGAAGAAGATGCTGCCTTGATCTACTTACACTGCCTGGAAAAGGTATTGAGTCTGGATGGGATTGAAATTTCGGGCGATGCCCTGTCACGGGATGTTGACGTTCTAAGTCTTTCCTCCGAAGGCAAGACATGATCCGATTGCGCCTGTTCGGCCGTTGCCGCATCTACCACGACCCTGTCACCCCTGTTCTCCATGCACCGGCCCACATTGGGTGGAAGGCGTGGTTTCGCGATATAGACTTGGTGACACCCCAGAAATTGAAAGGGGAAGAATTACTCTTGCGTACACGGGGCTGGTGGACGGTGGAACCTCGCGATGTGGCTGATGTGGTCAAGAGGCACGGTCGCCTGGTCGTAGGTGAAGGCGGCGATCTCATGGTTGAGCTCACCGATCAAGAGACTGCCGAGGCCCTTTCGGCCGCCTTATCCGAACGCTTTGGAGACCAGGTTCTAATCGCCCCCTGATTGCAGGATGGTCTGACATCGGTATCCCGCCAACCCTCTTTATCGCGAAGGAGGCATTGATATGAGAACCAAGCCTTTCCGAATACATAAAAAACGGCCTCAAAAGATAGGCAGTTATGAATCGATTGAGAAGACTCTCGAGGAATTGCAGAAGCCCGGGGTTAAAGGAAGTGACTACAGGGAGCGTTCATTGAAAATCCACGGGCTCATCTGTGCCAAGTGTGGGAGAGAGTTTGATGAGAAGACAAGACATCTCCTGACCGTACACCATAAGGATGGAAACCACTTGAATAATCCTCCCGATGGCTCGAACTGGGAGAATCTATGCGTTTACTGCCACGACGACGAGCACACGAGAGAACTCCTCGGCAAATATTTAAGCGACGAAACATAAGAATTCCGGCTCTTTTCTGTACATCGGCTGAAATTCGAGGGGATTAAAGCACGAAGGATTACAAGGCAATGCGGTTCAGAAGCGTGATCCCGGCATAGTAACAGCAGCAGGCGCTCTCAAAGCTGTTATCGAAGACCCTCTTTTTTCCATCCTGGAACTGGATCCGGACATAACATAACCCGCCGGGCAGATCAGAGGACCATGTCTCGATGACAATCCCGCCTCCCCAGGCCCTATATTTTTTATGGAAGACCTTGTCCCCGACCTGAAGATAGGTGTGTTGCTCACACGGACGCCTTCCAATCGGAGGGGGTTCGACCTGCCTCTGGGGATGTCGTTGTCCCACACACTTCTGAGGTAATTTATTCAACGAGCTTTCTCCTTTAATAAGCCAATTATACCATGTTCGTCAGAATAAATCATGCGCTGCGATTTCTCTTGTGCCCTCTTCTTTTTCTCTCCCATCTCCGATGGACCCAGAACCATTGATCAGGATACTGACGGATCATGGATTCGAGCGTATGATTGATCAGCTGAGTGTTGGCCTCCACATCTTTCTTCACGTTTCCCGTATGAATCAATTCCAGCGGCTCCTGGATGAGAAGCCGGTGCCTTTGAAACCCATCCCTGATCATGAATACAGGCACGACAGGCGCTCCGGTCTTTAGTGCCAGGAGGGCCAGACCGGGTGTTGTCGGAGCTTTCTTTCCGAAGAAATCAACCCACACTCCTTCGCTTCGTTTCGCCCTCTGATCGATCAGGATTCCAACCGCTCGATTTTCAGCGAGGGCCCGGATCACCTTGCGGCTTGCCTTTTCAGGAGCGATGATCTCAAGGCCCGCTGCCTGTCTTATCCTCGTGATAAATTGATCAACATACCCATTCTTCATAGGCTTGGCAATCACCAGGATGGGAGTTCCGATCACCCTTGACATCACCCCCATCAATTCCCAATTCCCGAAATGGGAAACGAGAAGAAGAGCCCCTTTCTCCTTTTGACGCAATTCCATGGCCCGATTTAGTCCCTCCACGACCACGTTCTTCTTAAAACTCTCTAAGTCCATTCTGGGAATTCGGAAAAATTCGACGGCCATCATCCCGAGGTTTTGGAAGGTCCTGTTGGCAATGGAGTGGAGTTCCTCTTCGGACTTCTCCTGACCAAAGGCGATTGAAAGGTTCTGAAGGGCTACGTTTCGATGCTCCCGGTCTAACATAAAAACCAATTTCCCGCACTGTCTCCCCACCCAAAGAGACAAACCTTCCGGAAGAAGATTGATCAGAAAGCTGAAAGCCTTAAGGACCAAGTATGTGGCGTAAGCAATCATAATTTAGATTTTAGGTTTCGGATTCCATATCTTATGGGATTCCTAATTCCGCAATCCGCATTCCGAAATCCGCAATCGTTAATTCTACTCTTCTCCCCGATAAGGGAGGGCTTCATCGATGAGCATGACAGGGATATCTTCGCGAATAGGGTAAAGAAGGCCGCATGCTTTGCAGATCAATCCATCTCCGGCCCGGTTCAAGAGAATATCTCCCTTGCATTTGGGGCATGCTAAAATCTCCAAAAGTTCTTTACTCAGCGCCATATTTCTCCTCCTATAGAAAGTGAACCTCCACCTCTCCCAGGCATTTCCCCTTCCTCGGTGGGAGGGGATTACTGGGGAGATCTGAAATATCCTTTTTAACCTTTGATGTCCGTACAATGGTGGAGTGATTGTTCATTACCTTTCACCTTTTTCTCTTCCCTTTGAAGTATCCATTGAACGGCCTCATAAAGATCCCGGGCCACATGGTCGGGTTTGACACTCCACTGATCCCTCAAATATTCCCATTCCCCTTTTCCATACCCGGTGAGAACCAGGATGCCTTTCGCCCCGATCTTGCGGGCAAATTGGATGTCAAAGCCTCGATCACCGATCGCATAGCTTTTTGAACAGTCGATATCCAGATCCTTCACCGCCGCTTCGACTAACCCCGTAGCCGGCTTACGACATCGGCACTTCTGGCGATAAGGGGGATTCCCCTCCGCCGGATGATGGGGACAGTAATAGATGCCGTCGAGACGGGCACCCTCCTTTTTCAAGAGGTCTTCCATCCTGTGATGGATTCGATGAATCAACGATTCCGGAAAATAACCCCTGGCGACCCCGGATTGATTGGTGATCACAACTGCTTTGAAGCCATTTTCGTTTATCAATCGGATGGCCTGCCCCACCCGGGGAAGAAGAACAAATCGTTCGAGATGGTTCACATATCCCATCTCTTCATTGATCGTTCCGTCACGATCAAGAAAGACCGCCCTGTTCGCCATACCCTTGCCTTCGAACGCGGAGACAGCATGAGGGCGAGGCCCAGAGAAACCAACTCTCCACCTCACCCTATCACCCTATCTCCTCATCTCCTGATCTCCCCATCCCCTTACTTCCTAATTATTCAGTAAACTGAGCTAATTCAAATCTATCGGGAGGGGTAAACCGCAAAAAAGATCGACGCGTTTTCCAATCGCCGACATTAAAATAAAGATGTCTCTTTCCGTTGATCCACTCCTCCATCTCCTCAGGATAATGGGAGTGGCCAAGGATCACCACCTCAAACCCTTCTAAGAACTTTTGATGCGCAAAGATCTTGAAGGCCGGAGGCGGGTTCGGATCGACCCCGACATGATATTTTTGGTAGCTCATCTCGCTCAGTTTCCGGGCGATTCGGCGGGTGAGGCGAGGGCCTGAAAAATGGATCAAGCAATAAGTCCAACGGTTCTTCAGGATCCTGCGGAAAGCCCGATATCTCCACTGCTTGGGATTCGATAGATCCCCATGGGCGACGAAAACCCTCCTCCCCGCCAGCCTCTCTTCGTTTCCACAGGGATGGACCTCGACCTCCATCCCCAATTGATCCGAGAAGAAAGAACGAAGAAAGAAATCATGATTCCCTTCGAAGTATTGAATCCGAATACCCCGCCGATACAGCGTTTGAAGCTTGGTGATCACAGGCAGATATTCCCTAAAGGGGTCTGGCTTCTCTGTGGAGGAAAAACTCTTAAACCCAAAGAAGAACTCGAAGAGATCGCCCAGGATCACGAGCTGGCCTATCCGCTCCACCTCTCTGTCCAGGAATCTGAGAAACGGCTCCATCTCTTCCGGGTCTCGTCCGCTGAAATGGGCGTCCGAGACGAAGACCCAATCTTTTCCGGCACCGGTCAAAAGAGTCTCCTCACCTTCCAACGCCGCAGTAGTCGAAGCCGAGCCGTCTCATCTGATCCGGATCGTAAACATTTCGCAGGTCGATGAAGACCGGACTCTTCAACAGATTCTTGATGCGTTGCAGGTCGAGGCGCCGGAATTGATTCCATTCCGTCACCAAGACCAGGGCATCAACCCCCTCGGCCACATCGTAAGCATCCAACCCATACTCCAATTGAGGAAAGATGGTTTTGGCCTCTTCCATCGCCGCCGGATCAAAGGCTTTTACCATTGCTCCCATTTCCAGAAGACCTTGAATGATCGCGATGGATGAGGACTCCCGGATGTCGTCCGTATTCGGTTTGAAGGAGAGGCCCAAAATCCCTATGCTCTTTCCTTTAAGATCCCCTACCTTCTCCTTAATCTTTGCCACCATCCTCTGCTTTTGTTCTTCGTTCACCTCGATGACGGACTCCAGGATCTTAAAGACATATCCCTTTTCTCGGGCGATCCTCGAAAGGGCCCGGGTATCCTTTGGAAAACACGAACCCCCATAGCCTGGACCGGGGTGGAGAAATTTTCTCCCGATCCTTCCATCGAGCCCCATGGCCCTCGCAACCTGGTGGACGTCGGCCCCCACCTTTTCACAGAGGTTGGCAATCTCGTTGATGAAGGTAATCTTGGTAGCCAAAAAAGAATTCGCGGCATATTTGATCATCTCGGCCGTCTCTAAAGAAGTGATGACAAAAGGGGCTTCAATGAGGTAGAGGGCGCTGTAAATGTCTTTCATGATGGCAATCGATTGCTCGCTCTCCGCGCCGATGGTGACTCGATCCGGCCGCATGAAGTCTTCGACGGCAGATCCCTCGCGCTGGAACTCGGGATTGGATACGATGTCGAAAGGAGCAGGTTTCTTCTGATGGTCCCGGATCAGTTGTTTCAGCCGGCGGCAGGTCCCCACGGGAACCGTTGATTTCACCACGACCACCTTGTAGCCATCCAGATGCGACGCAATCTCTTTGGCCACCTCTTCCACGGCCCCGAGATCGGCGGAGCCATCTTCTTTGGAAGGTGTTCCGACGGCAATAAAGACGACCAGGCTCGACGTGACGCCATCCCGAATACTTGTCGAAAAAGAGAGTCTCCCCTCTCTCATATTTTTCAAAACAAGGTCTTCAAGCCCGGGCTCATGAATGGAAACCGTTCCTTGTTGGAGGAGATGGATTTTCTTCTCATCCTTATCCACACAGATCAGATTCATTCCGAACTCTGCCAAACAGGCCCCTGTCACCAACCCCACATACCCTGCTCCGACAATACAGATATTCATCGTGAACTCCTCTACGCCCCTCACTCCATCCTTTCCGGGGGAGGTCGGTTAATGATTGGGGGAAAGAAAGTCCTTCAGGGCCTCGGCCCAAGGTCTCAACGTCATCCCTGTCATCTGTCTCAGCTTCTGACAGTTGAGAACGGAATAAGAAGGCCGGACGGCTGGCCGACCCAGTTCCTTTGAAGAGATCGGAATGACCTTCACTCTTTCCATCCCTGAAAGTTTCAAAATCGCTTGGCCGAAGGTATACCACGAGCAAAGATCGCTGTTGGCCACATGGAACACACCGCGCGCATCATGTCTTAGCAAAACCGAAATCGCTTTTGAGAGATCGACCGTATAGGTGGGCGAGCCAATCTG
>JBHGBJ010000122.1:0-7565 GCA_041947025.1 Thermodesulfobacteriota bacterium | reverse complement strand
GCGCTGGTAAAGTTGGTGATCGGTGTGCCAGGTGAGCTGCTCAGCTGGAAGTAGCCGCCTGCAATGCCACTCACTGTATAGGTAAAGCTCGAATCATCCGGATCTGTGATCCCAAAGTTGGCCCCACTGAGGGTGACGGTCTGGCCTTCACTGACAGTGAGGGAAGCGCTGGTGATAACCGGTGCATCATTGACCGCGGTCACGGTTATTTGGGCCTGCACAGGGGCAGCTGACTCGGCCCCGTCGTTGTCTTTGGCCACGACGGTAAAGGCGTTGAGGGTGCCGTTGGCATTGTTGGCCGGTGTCCAGTAGGCATTGTTGGTTGCGTTGATCGTATCGTTGGTGCCTGCGGCCCAGGCTGTTGCCGTGCCGGCTGTCGCCCCAATCTTGAGCGTGCCGGTCGATATCGCCTTAACCGCGAATGCATCCACGGTGCCGTCTACGTCGCTCTCATCGCCTTGAGCCTTCAGTTCGGCCAGGGTGATCTCCACCTCGGTGTCCTCTGCGGTGGTGTCTAACGGCCCGGCAAAGGATGTTAGCGTTGGGGCTTGGTTGGACGATCCCGCATTAAATTCATAAGCACCGATATCCGGCGTTGCGTCGCGCGTATAGCCGCGCTGATCGAGTGGCGGCGCCCCGGACAATCCAGCGGGATCAATTGCGGGGCTTCCCGTCAGCAGGGCGTGGGTTCGGGTCTGACCACCGTTGTCCTGAAGCGGGCCGATCAGCGGATCCAAGGGGCTGAGAATCGTTCCGCTTTGGTCGTTCGACCCAGACAGTCCTGCCGTTCCGTCACTATCGATGTTATAATCCTGCGAGTCGAGGGCATTCCCCGCATTGACTAAGCCATCGATCGCATTTGTATTATTCCACAAAATTGAGTTTCTTAAGTAGATCTTGTCCGAGCCACCAACGTCGATACCGCCTGCACCGCCCGCTTGGTTGGAGCTGTTGTTGGCAACGGTTACATTCGTTAGATAGGCATCCCCCTGGGTGAAAAGAGCGCCAGCGTTTTTCGAGGCAGAATTACCGCTGAGCGTTACGTTGGTCAGGGTGATGACAGTTCCGTTCCCTCCCCAAATCCCGCCGCCAATCACTCCGATGTTTCCTTCGATCGTCACCCGCTCGAGCGTTAAATTGCCGCAGGTTAAAATCGCACCGCCATTAGTTGTGGACTCGTTGCTCGAGAGTGAGGCGTCCTGCAAGATCAGCTGGGAACTTCCCCACTCGACGTTAATGGCCCCACCTGAGTTGCTGTACCCATTTTGGATGGTTACCCCGGAAATGGTGACATTGGTTGCTGCGGTGGGCAGGTCAAAGACGCGGTCGTTGATTGTTGCTGCATCGATGACGGTTGTCTTTGCCCCCGCGCCATTGATTGTTAGTTGCCCTGTGATGTCCAGGTCACCGGTAGCTGCAGCATTCTCGCCAGATCCCATCAGGGTTAGATCATAATTCCCCGCAGGCAAGGTAATGCTATCGGCTCCCGTCAGCGCATTGGCTTCCATTATCGCTGCACGGAGGCTGGTGTTGCCGGAGGCATCCTGCGCAAGGCCGTCACCGGGATTTGCGTCAACCGTGTCGGTCGTGATGTTGACGGTAAAATTTGCAAGTAACCCTTCCCAGGAATGCCCGGGGGCCGCAAAGGTGGTTTCCACATCTCCTACGCGATATTCGAGGTTCCAGTCACCGCCCAACTGGGCGTTGCCCGTGAGATCGTCTGAGGCGGCCACGTCCGCGCCGGTGAGATCAGAGATAGTATTGAGCAGGCTTTGCCCAGCACTGCCGGCTGCGACGTTGCAGCCGTAAAAGAGGATATCCCCTGTTTCGATCAGGGCCTTGCCCCATGAGGAGATGGCATCGGTGTTTTGTTGGAGAGTCGTGCTGTTCAGCCAGGTGTTTCCGAGGGCGATCTTTCCGTCAGCGCCATGGGTGATGAAATGCAAAGCAGTTAGGTTAGAGCGTTCCCAGAGGACTTGGCTGACCTGCTCAATTCCATTCCAATCGGATTTCAAAACTGCTACTTCGACCGTTCGATTATTCTTTGCCTGCTCGAGATCGGCAATCAGTTGTTCGTAATCGGTTAGGGTTTCATCGACAAATACAAGCTCGCGCGTCCCGGTCCCATCGATCATCGGGTCGGGCTCCATTTCGGGGCCCGGTCGGGCAAGCCCTGATAGATTGAGGAGAGCGGTTTCCCGCGCCTCTCCTAGAAACATTATCTCTGCGGCGACGGACGCCTGGGAAAAATCCTGACGGGCTAAGTGGGCCAACATGTCGGTGCCGGCCAGCACCCCTTCCGCGCCTCCGGACAGCAATACCCGGGACTCGAGGCCTTCAAAATAGACACCGGGTCCCTTGATCACCCTTTTGCTGCGGGCATACCTACGCCTTTTCTGGATGTCCCACCAAAATTCCAGTAATCTTCTTCTTGCCGGAGATCGGTGCCTCGCTGATCTGGACATCTGCAAGACCCACCTTATGCTACTAATCCCTGAAATCCCTCTAATACAGATGCAAAAGAGGTGCCATGAAGGCCCTCTCTGATTTCCTAATAATTTCCATATGATTTTAATAGGTTAAATACATTTCCCTGCCCCCCTCAAAGCGAAGACTTGTTTCAGTGCTGATAAATGCTGATAAATGGATAAGTTTGAACAAAAAATGTCATATGGATCGCTAAATCGTTATCTGGATTTTTCTGGAAAGATTCGGATTTTCAGACAATAGATGCTATTGAGGGTCTCTTAAGCCAGCGGGGTGCGTCCAAGGCTTTTTTTCGAGAATATAGGCCAAGCGGCCTGCCTGCCAGAAGGCGGGAGCGGGCAGGCAGGAGGAGAGAGCTTCGTGAAAATGAGATAACTTGTGAGAAAGCTTCTATCGCTTCTGGGTGATCGTATCGACAAGGGCTGGCTGGCCCGCCTTGACGCGTTCAATGGCCCTTTTCAGGGCAGGCTTCACATCCTTACCCTTATCGATAGGTCCTTCGGCATACCAGCCCATTGCCCGTGCAAGACCGGCAAAATCAGGGTCGGGATCGCATATGTCCACTGCGATGTGGGCGCGTTCCACCGGTGTCCCGCGGAGCTTTGCCATCCGGGTCTGGTGATCGAGACTGTTACAGTAGGCGCGGTTATTATACATGACGACAAGCATAGGGATCTTATGTTTTGCCGCCACCCACAAGGCCCCTGCATCATACATCAGGTCGCCGTCCGGCTGCAGGTCGACCACCAATCGGCCTTTATCCCGGTGTGCCAGGGCCACACCCATAGAAATTCCGATCTGCGTTGCCGTTCCCAAGGACTTGCCGGCATGCCGGTAAGGCTTGTCGAAATTCCAGAGCTTGAGGGACCAGTCTTCCAGCGTGCCAGCCGTCAAGACCCAATCTTCTTTTTGGATGACCTCCCAAACCTCGCTGGCTAAGCGTGGAAGGCTGAGGGGGCTGGCATCCCAATTCTCCTGGGCCTCTTTTGCCCACCTGGCCCTGAGGGCCTCGTGCTTTTTCTTGGTCTCTTCAAAACGTTTTTCAATCAAGGGTATCAAGGAAGCATTTTTTGCCAGCAGGTCGCGGCATAGCTGGGTGAGTGCGGGGATCGCAGTTGTCGTGTCAGCCAAAATACGCAGATCGGCATGGAGGAGGCGCTGGTAATCCATGGCCCAGCTACTCAGTTCCAGATCACCGAAGCCGATATCGATCCACCTGCAGTCCGAAGGGACAAGGTTCTTCATCGTCCGGGTGGTCCTGTCGAGCTCTGTCGTGGGCTTTTCCCAGTCCCGTGTGTCCAGGCAGAGGACCAGGTCGGCATCCCTGAAAACCTCTTTGGTCATGCTGAGATTGAGCGGATGGTCACCGGGGAAATTCAAACGGCTGTCAACATCATAGACCGGGGCAGCCACGGTCTCGGCCAGTTTTATCAGGGCCTCGAAACCAGCGGCCTGGCGGCCGACGAACTCCGCAAGAAGGACCGGATGTTTTGCATTGATCAGCATCTGGGAGGCCTGGGCAAGGCCATGGGGGTCGGCGGCCATGGGTGTGGGAACCTTCATGGCCTCGGGAGGAGGAATCGGAACGTCATGCTTAAGAGGGGCTTCCTGAAGCCAGGCGTCATAGCACATATAGATTGGGCCCTGGGGCTCCGTCATCATGACGCCGTAGGCACGGGCAAAGGATTCAGGCACTCCGTCGATCGTGGTGGGCTGATAGTCCCATTTGGTATAGGGTCTCAAAGCCTCGCCCTGAACATTGGCGGAATGGATCCAGTCGATCTTTGGACGACGCCTCGTCTCGTCCATCGGTCCCGTAGCGCCGATGATGAAGATAGGCGCCCGGTCGATATAGGCATAATAGACAGCGAGATTTGCATGCAGCATCCCGACAAGATTATGGAGCATTGCGACCATGGGTTTCCCTGAGGCCTTGGCATAACCATGGGCGATCTCCACGGCAATCTCTTCATGCTGACAATGCATCAGATAGGGTCTGTTCTTGCCGTAATTGATGATGGAATCGTGCAAGGCCCGAAAGGTTGCGCCCGGGTTCATCGAGGCATAAGGGAAATCGTACATATGCAGCATGTCCACGATCACGTCCGATGACCAACGTTCTCTGGCAGGAACGACCTTGGGTTTCTTCACTTTTTCGTCCTTCTCTGACATGGATTCCTCCTATTGGAAAATCGTACAGATGATTTTGGTTTGCGATGACTTTCTCATCATGAATTACTCCATCCGTTCTGAA
Source organism: Thermodesulfobacteriota bacterium (assembly GCA_041947025.1). Classification (GTDB taxonomy): domain Bacteria; phylum Desulfobacterota; class BSN033; order BSN033; family UBA1163; genus CAVTZZ01. The sequence continues at coordinate 2,824 of JBHGBJ010000122.1, read as the reverse complement.
TACAGGAAGATCAGGGATAATCATGATTAAGAGTTAGCATAAGACAAAGGACCTTTTTTTTCCACCCCATGCTCCGGACTGTTCTCTCAAGTAGTCCGTCCGTTACAGGAGCTGAAATCAACGGATCTGCCAGGAATGTCATCGAAAATCTTATCGAGCGGATGTTTTGAAATATTCGCACGTAAGGATATCCAGCCAAATCATCTATGATCTCCATTTCCGTTCAGGAGATCTTGTGGTTTGTGGGGCAAGCGAGGGTTACCGCTATAAGATTTTCTCCGACATCCCTGTCAGACCCTCGTGAGTCCGAACGAAACGGAGGGACTGCGTCTCCAGATGATTTTTCTCTTGATTTCCCTTGGCAAATGTTATATGGTATTTTAAAAATCTGGTCGATTCCCTTTTAATTTTTAGTAAGTTACCTTTTGTTTTGTAGGTGCTTCACCCCGGGGGGACATCGGGTCGAACCGGTGGATATTGGCCAGCAGTTCACTGTAGGAAAGAGACCGATGTCAGGACATTCAAAATGGAGTACCATTAAGAGAAAGAAGGGCGCGGCAGATGCCAAGAGGGGAAAGCTCTTCACCAAGATCATCAGGGAGATCATGGTCGCAGCCCGTTTCGGTGGAGGAGATATCAACGCAAACCCGAGACTTCGAGCAGCGGTCCTTGCTGGCAAAGCGGAGAATATGCCCAAAGATAATATTGAAAGGGCGATTAAGAAAGGAACCGGAGAGCTGGAAGGGGCCAATTACGAAGAGCTGATCTATGAGGGCTACGGACCGGGCGGCGTGGCCATGATGCTGGAAGTGCTGACGGATAATAAGAACCGGACCGTCGCCGACGTCAGGCACGTTTTTTCGAAACATAATGGAAGCCTTGGAGAAGGGGGATGTGTCTCCTGGATGTTTGAAAAGAAAGGGTTGATCCTTTTCGATAAAAGTGGCACCGATGAAGACCGGTTGATCGAGGTGGCTTTGGATGCAGGAGCCCTCGATGTGAAAGATACGGGCAAAGAATTTGAAGTGACCACCGATCCGGCAAGTTTCGAGCAGGTGAAGAAGGGCCTTGAGGCGGCTGGCTTCAAGTCGACTTACGCAGAAGTGACCATGGTTCCTCAAAGCACGGTCCGCTTGACAGGAAAAGAGGCGGAGCAGATGCTCAAATTGATGGAGGGCCTTGAAGATTCCGATGATGTCCAGAAGGTTTACGCCAATTTCGACATCAGTGATGAGGAGATGGAAAGGCTCAGTGCATAAACGCTCCTGTTGTTGTTGGACGATCAGCCACCCTCCGAATGAAAGAGAACGGGTGGCTTTTTCACATCTGGACCTTTCGACCGCACCGATGCCCTGCTTTTCAAGGCAGGCTCGATGCGCTCAAGGTCCACCCTGAGTGAACCCCCTAACCGAAGATCGAAGAGAAACCGAAGGGTGGAGAAGTTCTGTCCGTGAAAGCGATTGGAATCGATCCGGGTTTGGCCATGACGGGGTTTGGAATTGTGGAAGCTCTTGCTCAAGGCGGAAGGGCTTGTGATTGGGGAGCGATTCGGACCGAAGCAGGTTGCCCCATTCCGATCCGACTCAGAACGATCCATGATGAACTGAAGAGAATTTTCGAGATTTGGACCCCCAACTTGCTCGCCCTGGAAGAGGTCTTCGTCTTAAGGCAATACCCAAAAGCAGCTGTCCAGCTTGGAGAAGTCAGGGGAGTGATCTACCTTGCGGCCCAGGAGATGGGTATCCCGATCGTCGAAATCAGGCCGACGGAAGTCAAGAGTGCCTTGACCGGAAGCGGCCGTGCCGAGAAGGCACAGATTCAAAAAACGATTCGAAGAATCTTGGGGATCGATGTTCCCATCCATTCGAGCCATGCGGGCGATGCCCTTGCCCTGGCCTTAACGGGCCTGTCTCGAAATGGAAACTTTCGGTGGTAAGATCTTTGAGCGAGAATGGCCCCGGCAGGAATGTCTCGAAACCTTTACCCAGCGGTCCTTATAGGGGTTATCGGTAAGGGAGCGTATTCATAACGGGGACGTCTTTGAAGGAGTTTGAACGGAGAAGTAGTGCGCTAAAAGGTTTCCGCTGTAAAGCTTTCTCAACATCCCTGCCGGGGCCATTAGGTGGAATGCAATGATCCGATACCTGGAAGGAAGATTATTTAAGAAGGAAGAAGACAGGATAGTCGTTCTGGCAAATGGAGTGGGCTACGAGATCCTCCTGCCCGCCATTGTGAGAAAGACATTTGTCGCAAAAAAGGCAGGGGAGGAAGGGGAGATCGTCAAGCTTTTCATCTATTACCACCAGACGGAGCGGCAGCCCAAGCCTCTGCTCATCGGTTTCAACTTCGAGCCCGAGAAGGAATTTTTCGAGAAATTCATTACCGTCGAGGATATCGGTCCTCCGACCGCAGCCAAGGCCCTGATCCTGCCGATCCCGAAGATTGCCAAGGCAATTGAGGAAAGGGACTCGAAGACCCTTGAAAGCCTGAAGGGTGTTGGGAAGAGAACGGCCGAGAAGATCATCGCCACGCTCCATGGAAAGGTCGGCAAATTCGCCCTGATGAGGGAGGACCAAATTCCAGCCGAGGTGGAAACTGAGGACTTCAAGAAGCAGGTGGAAGAAGTCCTGGTGCGGGACCTCGGCCATAAGATGAGCGAAGCCCAGAAGCTGGTGAGGGAGGCCATGGTGAGAAATCCGAACATCGCCACGCCTGAAGAGCTTTTTGAAGAGGTCTATCGAGGTCAAAAAGGGATTTAACAGGGAGCTGAAAAACGCCCATCTGCGGCGTTCCCCTCATCCTTCGTCGTTGCGGCGTACCTCCA
>JBHGBJ010000121.1:0-7603 GCA_041947025.1 Thermodesulfobacteriota bacterium | reverse complement strand
GGGAGCATCGTTGTGGTGAGTTACTCCATCAGTCCTGCGATCGGAATGGAATGGTCTCTCAAGGCGATGATCATCACCATCCTGGCCGGTGTGGGGAGTATCGGGGGTGCTTTTGCTGCGGGGGTGCTCTTGGGGATTGTCGAATCGGTGAGTGCCATTTTCCTCGGCCCCTATATGTCAGTGGTAGGGCTGATCATGTTCTTATTCGTGCTGATGCTGAGGCCGCAAGGGTTGTTTGGCAGATAGGGAAGTGAGGGGCTGAGGGTGGTCCGTTGGAAAAAACCTGCATTGGCGGGTGCGATCATTCTATTTTCGGTGGCATTGCCAACCCTGATCAAGCGAACAGATGTGATCAATGGGTTATTTCTCATTCTTCTATTTATCACCCTGAGCCAGAGCTGGAATATTCTCGCCGGCTTTGCCGGTCAGATCAACCTGGGCCATGCGGGTTTCTTCGGGTTGGGCGCCTTGACCATGCGCACTCTCTGGTTAGCGGGTTTGCCTTTTATCCCTGCCTTTCTTCTGGGTGGGTTGACATCTTCCATATTTGCCCTGCTTATCGGTTTCCCGGCATTCAGGTTAAGGGGAGCCTACTTTGTCGTCGGAATGTTAGCCATGGCAGAGATCATGAGAATCACAGTGGGCAATGCCCTTCCTCAAATAAGCGCCTTACCCTCTGAGCTTATTGCGAGTTATAGGATCAACCATCGTTATTATATGAGTCTCATGCTGGCGGCGGCGACAATGGTGATCGCCTATACACTGTCTCGGTCCAAACAAGGGCTTGCGATGCTCGCCGTAAAACAGGACCAAGACACATCGGAAGCGACGGGTGTCAATACGTTTAAATTCAAACTCTTCGCATTGTCTCTCAGCGCCCTCCTGGCCGGCTTAGCCGGAGGGGTCTTCGCCTTTTTTCACGTCAGCTACTATCCCGCACATGCGTTTAGTCCGCAATGGACTTTTGACTCTCTCTTCATCGCTTATATCGGGGGGATCGGTACCGTTGCGGGCCCTGTCATAGGAGCTTTGTTCTACGTAGCCCTGAGAGAATTGTTTTCACTCATTCTGCCACTCCAGATCCATACCATTATATTCGGCATCCTATTTATCTTAGTCATCTTTTTCATGCCCAGAGGATTAATCGAGATCCCCCAAAAGCTTAAAAGGATCTTATCCTATTTTGGATTTCAAAGAGAGTTCAGCAAAGGTCCGTGACCTTGCCAAGATAGGCCATCGAAGGAGGTGTCCGTGAAAATCTTAGCCTTGATCGGGAGCCCGAGGAAGGGGAGCAATACCGACACATTAATGGATCAGGTCTTGAAAGGGAGCAAAGCAAGTGGACATACGACCGAGAAGCTTTACCTGTACGATTACGAAATATCGCCATGCATCGATTGCCGCAGCTGCAAGAAAGGGGATTTTGCTTGTCCCATAAAAGACGGCATGAAGTCGATTTACCCAAAGATGGAAAAGGCAGACGTGATCGTCTTCGGCACACCCAATTATTGGTATGGCTCCACCGGCCAAATGAAGCTCCTTATTGATCGGATGAGACCCTTCGTTGCAAACCGCAAACTGAAGGGCAAGAAATGGGCCCTTGTAACACCCGCGGCAGAGGGACCGGGGGCCTGTGGGCCTCTCGTCCAGATGCTCAGATTGTCGTTCGATTATCTGGAAATGAAGTTTGCAGGTAAGATCCTGGTTCAGGCATACGAAAAAGGGGAAATTAAGGCGAATCGAAAAGAATTGGAGAGAGCGTATAAATTCGGGACGCGATTACTCCTCTAATTCACCCGTTCGGTCCTGCGAAGCCCCCATCACTCGTTTTGACCTCGGCCTTCTGAAATGTGATTAATTTGGCAAGGACCTGCTGTTAGATATACCTCGTATAATGCTCCATGACCAGGGCTTCATTGATCTCCAGAGGAATCTGAGCCCGTTCAGGGATTGAGGTCAATCTCCCTTTGCGATTCTCCTTGTCGATCTCGAGATAAAGAAGAGGAGGCCGGGCCACACTTTTTGCCAGTCCTTCTTCCACAAGATCCATCTTCTTGCTTTTCTCCCTTACGGAAACCACTTCCCCCTCTCTCAGTGAGTAGGAAGGCTGATCGACCCTGCGTCCATTGACCAGGATATGACCATGAAGCACCATCTGCCTGGCAGCCAGCAATGTCGGAGCGAAGCCCAAGCGAAAAACAATGGTATCCAATCGGCGCTCCAGTAGAGTCATCAGGACTTCTCCCGGGATCATCCCCGGTTTCTGAAAAGCTTTCTTGACATAATTCCTGAACTGTTTCTCGGAGATCCAATAGAAAAACCTCAATTTCTGTTTCTCCACCAGACGCTTCTTGAAATCGCTCAGCTTTCTGCGAAGCTCAGGATGCATGCCGGGAGGATTACTTCTCCTTTGGAGGGCGCAACGCTCCGAGCCGCAAACGGAAAAGCCAAGCCCCCTACACTTCTTACATCTGGAACCGAGATAACGAGCCATAAATTCTCCTTTATAAAATTATAAATTTCTTCTCGGGCCATTTCAAAGAAGGAGGATCATTCAGGAGACAGGTGAGTGTGCCTCGAAAACTTTATCATTGCGGTTCTTTCATCGATTGTATGGGTGCGGCACGACTTCATCAGGGGTGGCTATTGCGATATGATTGAAGACTGGGCAGTAAGATGCTCAAAGGAGCCGCTATAAAGTTTTCTCAGCACACCCACCTGTCTCCTGGGGTCGGGTCCATCCGACTTGGAGAGCGGTTATCCAAATGTGTTGAATGAAGGGTAACGTCAAACAAAAAGACAATGCTTGCTGCAACGGGTGGCCGAAGGCCACCGGGGCAGCTTATTTTTTTAGTCCCTCGAGAAAATCTCTCCAGGGTGTGCAAGGCAAGGTCTCTGTTGTTGAGTGTCCGTAGGCCCGAATGATCATGGCCACTTTCTCAATCTCTTTCGGGTCGGACGCTTCTACGATGTCAACGACATCGAATCGTCCCAAGGTTGCAAAACTTCCCTTCCATTCGACACCCGGGCATTCTTTCTTGATCTTCTTGGAGACTTGCTCGGCAAGTTCAACAAAATGTTTTGGATCGTCAAATGCCTGCGGTGAAAAACGACTGAGAATGATGTAGGCGCTCATCTTTTCCTCCTTTCATTCGTCAATGGTCAATTTTCAATGATCAATGAATATTGCTAACTGCTCATTGACCGTTGATCATTGGGATTGACCCAGCATTGTGGATCATCTGCAAAGAGGTCGGGCTGACCTTGAGCGACAGAGAAGGCATAGGCTACGGCCCGGCAGCCGCGGCAGGAAGGCCATCGAGAACAGCGGCCGCACTTTCCTCGGTAGCTTTCCTTTCTTCTCAACCGCCAGAGAAGTCTCGATGAGGCCCAGAGGGCTCGAAGAGGTTTCTTCTTCAGATTTCCTGCTACGAGGCCGATCCTCCTGCAGGGCATCACCGAACCATCACTGGTAATCGTGACTCCTGAAAAACCCGCACTGCAGCCTGAAAGGGTCAAGTGACATCCGGTAGATGGGATTGTCTCCGAAAGGGCTCCGGTCAGGGGGTCTCCCGAGGCCACCTCAAAGGACGGGGTATTCAATGAAAGAATCTTTTCGTAGGCGGATTTGAGCTCCTGGGGGGTGAGGAGACTGTTGAGGAGTGCTTTGCCCCTGCCACAGGGAACCATCCGAGAGAAACCAATACCGTAAAAACCCATGGCTCTTGCGACCTCTACGGTTTCTTCAATCTTATCGACATTGAGGCGTGAAAGGGTCACATTGGCGCTCACCCTGTTGCCTTCTGCAACCAAGCGGTCCACCCCTCTGGCTGCCCCGTTGAAACTTCCCCTCCCTCGAATCGAGGCATGAAGCTCCGGCGGCCCTTCCAAACTGACCTGGATGTCAGATATCCCGAGAAAGGAGGCCCTTCTGGCGCTCTCTCTCGTGATCAGACAGCCGTTTGTCATCATGGCCACCCCGTAGCCCTTTGCCTTGGAGTAGGCGATGACATCCCAGAGCCTTTTGTAGAGCAGAGGTTCTCCACCGGTAAAGTGAATCGACGGGGAAACCCTAATGCCGTGCTCTTTCTCCCAGGCTTGAAACATCTGGGTCGCCCCGTCGATCTCACGTCTTACCTCATTCGCTGTCATCTCCTGAACCGTCCTCCCCCTCTGGTAGCAATGGCGACAGCGGAGGTTGCACCGTTCCGTGAGATGCCATTGAATGAAAAACTCAAACTCTTTTATTGCCGGACCGGCAATCATAAGCTTTTTCACTTCTTTCACTTTAGACATCGCTTGCCAGGTTCAGCAGCCCGCATCATTTCCCAGAATCTTGCTTCTTGCCGTCTGGCACGCTCTTTCAAGGTGACCTTCTTTTTGGTCTTCAATGTTTCCACCTCCTTTCCTCTTCATTAGCCTGGGTAAAAATGGGCTGCGGCACACCTATTTCATCCAAGATACTAAAACATGGGCGAAAGTAAATTAGGTGAAACCCGTATTTTGAGAGAGAAAATCCTGTAGTTCTAGCCTGATTCTTACAGACCTATTCCGGCTATCGGACTCTGGCAATCAGGACATTTACCGTTTTTCACCTTGTAGCTGCGGATGGTGAAGCCGAATCGTTCGATCAATAACTGATTGCATTGGTGACAGTAAGTATTATTCCCTTTCCCCACATTTCCTAAATAGACGTAGCGTAAGCCCGCCTCCTTTCCGATCGCATAGGCCCGATTCAATGTCTCCACAGGGGTGCTTTCCAAATCCTCCATTTTGTATTGCGGATAGAAGCGGCTGATATGCCACGGGATCGAGGGTTCCGTGTCGGCAATAAAGGTGGCAATCTTTCTTAACTCCTCCTCAGAATCATTTTGTCCCGGCACCAGAAGGGTTGTGATCTCAATCCATAGGTTGAGTTTTTTCATCGTTTCGATGCTCTTTAACACCGGACCGAGCCTCCCTTTGCAGACCTTTCTATAGTAGTCATCGTTAAAGGACTTCAGGTCGATGTTCGCTGCATCAAGGGTTGGACGGATCATTCGGATCATTTCTTCGGTCATGTAGCCATTCGTCACAAAGACGTTTGAAAATCCTTCCTTCTTGGCCAGCAGTCCAATCTCCAAAGCATACTCGAAGAATATAGTGGGCTCCGTGTAGGTATAGGAGATACTCTTTGAACCGCTCTTCCTTGCCCCTTTGACCACGTCTTCCGGTTTCACTTCTTCGGACTGAAGGACCAAAGATTCTGCCTCTTTCACCTGGGAAATCTGCCAATTTTGGCAGAAACCACATTGAAAATTGCATCCGATCGCCGCAATCGAAAAAGATCTTGATCCCGGAAGAAAATGATACAAAGGCTTTTTCTCAATGGGGTCGACATGTTGGGCTATGAGCTTGCCGTAGGCATGGGTGTAAAGGACTCCTCCTCGATTCTCCCTGACGTTGCAGATGCCAAATTTTCCATCGGAGATGTGACAGTGGTGGCTGCAAAGGAAACAGAAGGCCTTGTCGGCTTCCATTTTCTTATAGAGCATGGCTTCTTTGAGCATGATTAGGCCTGTTATAAAATTACGTGTTGATTATATCATATCCCTCTCTCCCTCTTCCTGCTGCGGGAGCCCAGAATACAGTATTTTTTGTAATAAAATACTGGGCTTACCCCATACACTTCCCTGCAGGTTTCCTTATGATAGGATAATAGCTTCTCTGGAGAAGAAGACTCCTGGAGTCTCGATGGCAGCCATCACGGCCGAAGAGGACGGATCAAAGGATATGGACGCCTGCTACGATGATCCGAGGGTATGCCGGAATTGGAATAATTAAAAGCCCCTCCGGTGGAAGAGGAGGGGCTGACAAGCGTGCATTTGAGCACCTGCTATTGAATCTGGACATTCACTTTTCTCTCCCAATCTTTAATGGGAGTAAAGATTTTGAGAAGGCCGCTTTCATAACGGGCCTCTGTTTTTTCAGGGATCACCTCATGGGCCAGCATATAGCAACCCGAGTATTCCGTCTCCTCTCCCCTTGGTGCGGAGACACAGAAACTGTCTTTTCTCATATCCAGTTTGATGTCTTTCTTATCGACACCGGGGAGCTCAAGTTCAATCTTGTAACGCCCCTCCTGTTCCTCATGGGAAAAGCAGGCGCACGGTGTCACTTTGTTCATAAAAACACCCCCTTTCTTAATTAGAATATAAGAATCCGATTTTTGAAATTCAAGGTGATTGAAAATGGAATTCATGATATAAAGATTCAGGCAGCAGGAGTTCTTATGGGAATGACATTGGCTGAAAAGATATTGAGTGAGCATGCGGGCAAGAAGGCTCGGCCGGATGAGATTGTCGTGGTGAAAGTCGATCTTGCTTATGCCCAGGACGGAACAGGGCCCCTCGCTGTGAGAAAGATCCAGGAGATGGGATTTGACAGGGCTTCCCATCCTGAAAGGACGATCTTTTTCTTGGACCACGCAGCACCCAGTCCGAGGATAGAGCTAAGCAACGACCATGCCTTTCTCAGGGATTTTGCTCAGAAAACGGGATCCCGGGTATCGGATGTCGGCCTGGGCATCTCCCACCAGGTGGTGGCAGAAAGGGACGTTCGGCCGGGAGATGTAGTGATCGGAGCCGATTCCCACACCTGCACAGGAGGCGCTCTCGGGGCTTTTGCCACGGGAGTCGGCTCAACGGACGCGGCCGTGGCCATGGCCCTGGGAAAGATTTGGTTAAGAGTTCCAGAGACCATTCGGGTGATTGTTGAGGGGAACCTTCCCGTGGGTATTTATGGGAAAGATATTATTCTCCATCTGATCGGAAAGATCGGTGCTGCCGGAGCGACCTATAAGGCCCTGGAGTTTATGGGCGATACGATAGAAGGACTCGAAATGGCTGGCAGGATGACCATTGCCAATATGGCTGTAGAGGCCGGGGCGAAAGTGGGACTATTCCCTTCTGATGAAATCACCCGAAAATGGCTGGATCGAATGGGGAGGGCTCAGGATTTCAGAAAGATTTCCCCCGATCCTGATGCGGTTTATGAAAAGACCGTGAGGATGAATGCGAAAGAGCTCAAACCGACGATCGCCTGTCCTCATCAGGTTGACAATATCAAGACCATCGATGAAATCGGTGATATCAAGGTGGATCAGGTCTATCTCGGGACGTCCTGTAATGGTCGGCTGGAGGATTTTCAGATTGCGGCCAAGATATTAAAGGAAAAAAAGGTTCATCCAAAAACTCGCATGGTGATCACACCCGGGTCCCGTTTGGTTTATTTGGAAGCCTTGAACGATGGTACACTGAAGACTCTGATCGAGTCGGGTGGGGTTGCCCTGCCTCCCGGCTGCGGGGCCTGTGTCGGGCTTCATGAAGGGGTTCTTGGAGACGGGGAAGTCTGTTTGGCCACACAGCCCAGGAATTTTCAAGGAAGGATGGGGAGTCCCAAATCATTCATCTATCTGGGTTCTCCGGCAGTTGCTGCAGCCACAGCCATCGAGGGCAAGATTGCTGATCCCCGAAAATACCTTTGAGGAGTTCCCCCTCTCCTCTGGAGACTGTGTTGTAATGGCAAACAAAGAGGGAGAGGCAGTCAGGTTCCAAAATTTTAG
>JBHGBJ010000120.1:0-7745 GCA_041947025.1 Thermodesulfobacteriota bacterium | reverse complement strand
CAAACAACAATACGAGGCAGAGGGATGGTTCGAGACTGCCATCCCTGATGAAACCTATAAACTTAAACTCCTGAACGAAGCTCTCGATAAAGAAAAAGAAAAAAGGGAGCTTTTAGCAGAGGCGATCAAACGGCAATACGAAGCCGAGGGATGGTTCGAGGAGACAACGCCATCAGCGGCATATCAAAAATGGCTGATAGAGGAAAAAACGGCAAAGGCTGCACAACAATCAGTCCGGGAATTTAAGCGCGCTGCGACCGAGGGCGAGATTCTGGCCCAACGATTTGGCGAGGCCTGGAATTTCAATCTCAAAAACATCATCAGTCAATCCGAGAGCATGGGCGACGCGGTCAAAAACATATTCTATGGTATTGCCGATGCCTCATCGAGCGCCGTCTCACGGATGATCTCCGACTGGATGCTTTTCGGAAACGTGTCCGGCAAATACCAAACCGGCAAGGGTGTGATCGGCTGGCTCGGAGCGTCTCTCGGCTCGATCCTTCCGGGGTTTCAGCACGGCGGAGATTTCTGGGTTAACCGGCCAACTCCGATCATGGTCGGCGAAGGGGGAAGGCGCGAGCGCGTGACCATCACACCCGAAGGCCAGGCGGGGGCGGGCCAGGTTACAAACAATTACTACTACTACATTATGAATCCCATCGGATTCGATGAGGCATTGCTCCGGAGCAGGCACCTCATCGGCAATATTTCCCGGGGCGCGATTGCCGAGGATAAGAGATTCAACAGACGAACATAAAAATAGGGACACATACCCTAACGCTGTGGTGACAATGCCGTGACGATGTCATGACGATGTAAGGGGTAAATCATGACCTTCCAAACATGGGCAAGAAGCAGAATTTTAAGAAGGCGGCTACGGATCCCCGAGCTTCCAAAAAGGAAGAACGCCCTGGAGGGCATTGATCCAAGGTTAAAGCAGAGGGCATTCGATAAGTTGGTTATCCTCCGAGAGTATCAGATTCGGCTGTTAAATCGAGGGTTCAAAAATAGAACGGAGATACAGAGAAAGTTTTTGGAAGATTTTAATGCAGGGATTTTGCGACCCGAAGGGTTCTCCATCCGGCACGTCTCCCGAAGCAGCCTTTTAAATTGGCTTAAGTGCTATGAGAACGGTAAAATCGCTGCTCTTGTAGATCGCTACACCGGCCACAAGAAAGATGCTTCCTCTGGGCGAGCAAGATATAAACCGCTTTCGAACCCCGTAGAGATGAAGTTTCCCGGACCCCCCAAGGGAAGAGGGAAAGCGGATTTCGTCAAACGGGTTGGGAGGCGTTGGAGGTATTTGCCGGTTGAGTGCCCCATCAGCCTGGCCATTTTTTATCAAATGCCGATCCCGAAAAAAACGAGGATGCCGAGACGGATGAAAATGCTTAAGCACAAAATCGCCCATACGGGAAGGCCGAATATGGATGATCTGAATGCGTTTATTGTGGATTGTATGGCCGGCATCGTCTTTAGAAATCACTCCCAGATTGTGGAACTTTATTCGAAAAAAGAATATGCGTGGTGGGGCCAAACGAGAGTCTTTGTCCGACCGCTCAAGGGATAGAAGAGAAGGCATGGTCGTTAAAGGAGATCCAGGAAGCGTATAGAGGAATCCTCGTCTCTTACAACGAACTTTTTCCGGTGCATCCTCGACCAAGAAAAGCACGCGAGGAGGAATATGGGAATTCGGAAGATATATTGTAACGTGGTTGAAGGCGTTACCTATGAGGATCGCTGCCTTTTAAAATTGAGCAAGATCATCGAAGGGAATCCGGTCTGCGAGGATTGCACCCTCAGAGAGCTTTTGAGATTAAAGCGGTGCGGAGTTAAAGAGGCCGGCGCCAAACCCATTGAAAAGCCCAGGCCAAAGAAAAAAGTGAAGACGGTCAAACGTAAGCATATAAAGGAAGCAAAGGAAATAAAGAAGAGAAACGTATCAAGTATGTCAGAGGTAATAAACGTGTCAAACGTATCCAAGAGCATTGGGGAGGCATCGTCCCTGAATGATGAGGCTAAACCGACTTATAGCGTCCAGGATTTGATCAAGCTCCTCGGAAGGTCCAAGCGCAGGATTCAGGAGCTGGCAAAGGAAGGGAAGATACCTGGAGCTGATAAGTCTGGACTGCATTGGGTATTCAACAAGGAGGAAGTCGATCAATGGCTTCTGAATAGATCGCGGAACACCCGGATTCCTAAGCAGCCCAACAAGACCCAAGGGCTTACTACGGAACGAGAAGAGCTGTCCGCAGGTGTCCCCGGGGATTCAACCTTCCGAGAGGCGGATGGTAGTGGGCTGACCTCCCTTGACCGAGTCCCCGGGGAGCCGTTTTGCCCTTTCCCGGAAGATGCCGTAAATGAAGTTGATAAAGAAGGGCAAGGGTAAATGGTCGGATACCCGTTCAGGTTTTATCCTGAACGCATAATAAAAGCGCACAGGGGCATAAAAGAGGGGTACTTGAGGCGGGGATCAAATGAGAAAATATGGTTTTTTAGATGACATTCTTAAAAAAGAATTTGAGACAATGTACATTTTCAGCAAAGAATCAGGAATTCCGAGGTCAACCCTTTCGATGCTTGTGAACGGAAAGTATGGGTGGGATGAAACGGATGTGCGAAAAAAGGTCGAAGAAAAACTAAAGAAGCTAAGGCCGGGAATGGATATTTCTCATATCTGGGATCTCTCCTATGCCTGGCATCAGAAATATCTCCAGGGCAAGGATGTTGTAAGGAATGGCTTCAAAATCATCGTCGATGTGAAGCTCAATGATAAGGGCCAATTAACCATCGCCCCATTTGTGGAAGGGTATTAGATTTGATTCAGAATGATCTGCAAAGAGAAACGAACGTATAACGGCTCGATATACTTTTGAGACACATTTGAGGGCCTTCCCCAGGGGGAAAAAGGGTCAAAAAAAAAGCTTGACATTTGGATTTGAGTTTTGGTAGGATGAATCTGTCTGTGAGGTAGAACATGCTTTTCGTTTATTTAGACCACAAAATCGCCGTCTTGACCCTGGGGGAGAAAACCTGCCTAAAGCATGTTTCCTCACAGACACCTCGGGGCCGGGACGGCTTTTTTTGTTTGCCTGCATAGGAGCGTAAGCGATGGCGCCCAAAATTGAGCTTCAAGAAATCGTCGGGATGATCTTCAAGGATAATGAACAAGAGTTCCCGGTTACCCTCGTAATGGTGGGGATCAGAGGGTATCTGGTAGCAAAATTTGAGATGCGGACGGCGAGTGAAAAAAATAAGACAACCATAAAGTTCGAAAGCACGGTCTTGGCCGGGAAAGCGAAAGATTTAAGATTTCCGATCAACGTAATGTTTGTGGATTCGGCGGGGAAAGCCGCTCATGTTTTTATCGAGACGGCAGACAAAGCTGGAAGCCTGACATTTCTCTCTTCCAAATTCGAAGCACCACTAACCCCCTGGCCCAAAAAATACGCCAAGGGCATAACTCTTAATAGAAAGGAGGATATTATGGAAAACGAAAATGGGGAAAAAATTGTTGCTTATCGTATTGGTGAAAGTCTCTTTTGTGTGGATTGTTATGAGAAAACAGCAAAAGCTTTAAAGGCGGTACAGAATCCTGAAGACCCACAAGTCACAATTCCCTCAACGCCTATCAAACAGGAAGACCTCCATACTTTCGTCTGTAATGACTGTAAGAAAATCTATGATTTGGAAAAGTCAGGGGTATCTTTTGGAATAAGCATATCATCTGGACGGGAAGACCAAAACGCACTTAAAAAGGCAAAGGATGAACTTATTGACCTCTGCGATGCAATTACACGCTGCGCAGCAAGGGTTTCATTTCTCAAAGAGATGTTTGCCAAAGGGGGACCTGGTGAGGAGTTTGAGATCTCAGAGCGGGCTTCCGTGGGACTCTACTTCATTCTTTCGGATATCGAGGATAATCTCAATTCTGCTCGTGAGAGAATCCGCTAAAAAAGAGTGGTTGATCAGAGAAAGACCAGTGAACTAACATGAGTGAATTGGCAGCTATCGGCAAGTCAGTCATCCACCCAGATCGGTACCGGGTCAACAGAGGCGAACCCGGAGCCAATGTTGTAACCCTCCTAAAGGACGGATACCCGATGCCTGAAAATCTCCCAATGGTCCCGGCCATCCTTTCGGACGGAGCAAAGCCAAGCACACTCACGTCCCAGGACGAAAAAGCCCACTACCGTTATGATCTAATCCGAGCCATTGATGGCATGATTTCTTCTCGGGGGAAAGTGAAAAAGGAGATTATTATCAAACAATCTCTTCTGGCCTATAACTCAGGAGTCTTTCTTCCCGCCATTCGGAAAAAACTCGGCAAGATTTCCCGCTCAACATTTTACGAGTTATGGAAGACATTCAAAGAAGGCAGTGTTGAGGATCTCGCTCCCCGGATGGGCCGCAGAGGTGAATCAAAAATCACCGAGGATGAGAAAAATTTCCTTCTTACGATCCTCCTGTACAAAAAGGATAAGACGACTAATCAGAACAACACTAAGATTGGGACCGCCATCAAGCTCATGAAATGGCTCTTTTCGCAAAAAGGAATCCCTTCGGAATCCGGCGAGCGAACCCTTCGGAGATACGCCAATCAATGGAAAAAGGAATATTTTGATCAGTGGGTTTGTTGTCGGGAGGGAGAAAAAAGCCTTAATGATAAAGTTTCCCCCTACATAGAGCGGGATCGCAACCTGATCGAAGTCGGTGATAGTCTGGTTGCCGATGGCCACCGCCTTAATCTGGATGTCATTAATCCATTTACTGGGAAGCGATGCCGGCCCGTCATAGTCGTTTTTTTGGACTGGAGATCCAGTTACCCCCTTGGATGGGAAATTATGCTTGAGGAATCGGTCCAGTGCATTGCTTCCGCACTCCGAAACTCCATTCTTAAACTTGGTAAAAAACCCAAATGGCTCCTTGTTGATAATGGGAAAGCCTTTAAGGCGAAAGTTTTTAATTCGCCTATTGAGTTTGAAGAGGCCGGGATTTCTGGCATGTTTGCTCGGCTTGGAATCAATGTGCATTTCTCCCAGCCATATAACGCCCAGGCAAAAATCAGCGAGCGTTTCTGGAGGACGTTTACGGATTGGTTTGAGCGTCTTATGCCGAGCTTCAGGGGATCGGGTATCGAAGATAAACCGGCCTATCTCAAAAGGAATGAAAAGTTGGCTCGCTCGATGCATGATCCTTGGATACCAACTATTCAAGAATTAAGCCATTACATAAATGAATGGCGAGAGTTCTATATTGATCAGCCATCGGACGGACTCAACGGAAAAACACCGCGAGAGATTTTTGAATCGGGCAGAGGCCCCGGTGTGGATCCAGGGGAGCTTGCCTTCCTCATGATGCCGATGGACATCAAAACTATTTACCGGAATGGCATTAGGCTCTTTGGATATTGGTGGTATAACGAGGAGCTTTATGGATTAAGAGACCGAGTCACAATCAGGTATTCTCTCTTCGATCTCACTCAAATTTATTGTTTCTATAAAAAAGAGTTTTTATGCGTTCTAACGCCACGAGAGAAGGCCCATCCGATGGCCTCGGAGGGCGGCACCCCAAAAGATATGGAAGACGTTAAGCGAATGCTTACGCAGAAAAGATCCTTAAAGAGGCAGACGGTAAAGCTTGTTAGTATGTTTGGGGGAAGACAAGGACAGCTCCCCCTCAAGGAAACCATCGAGGAGGTCCAGGCCGTTATCGAAACTAAGAAAGCCGTGCCCCGAATCATCTCACCTTTTGCGGATGATGAACCCTTAGATATCGCCCCCCTGCCTTCCCTTGGGCAGGATAAACCCGAGGCGCCGGCAGAAACCAGTGAGCCTAAGCCCGGATCTTTAATCGAAAAAAGCATACAAGATAAAGATGAAATTATCTTTGGTCAGGGGCTGGAGGGGGACTCGATCCTTTTCATTGACCCAAGAACCAATTTAAACCGCCCAAGCGATGGCACGGTGTTTAAGAATGAATTCGAATACTATGAGTGGTACCGGGCCATCAACGAGAAATTTCCGGGCATCTTGACCGATGAGGACTGGAAAAAGATTGAAAGATATGAGGCGACGGAGGAATGGAGAGATTTCTATGGTAAGAGAGGAATCCCTTGCATGGAAAGGTCAGCCAACGGGGAGCAGCCCCAAGGAGGATGAGCGGTGAAAGCCATTTTCGTGACCACCAAAAATATAAAAAGATTTCAATCAGCCATTCAAAGAATCAACCATAAGTATCATGGGATTGAAAGAATAGCGCTCGTAGTCGGCGAGGTTGGTCTCGGCAAGACCGTGGCTGGTCTATATTTTGGGGTAAGAGATGGCGCCACAATGCTTACGGTTTGGCCAAGGATGACACAGCATTGGTTACTAAGGTCATTGGCAAGAGAACTCGGGATTGATGAACCTGCATGGAGAACGGAGAAGCTGATCGAGCAGATCAGATACGTCCTTATTCGAGAGCCGCGGACGTTGATCTTTGATGAGGTGGATCATTTTTTCCGGGATAATGATGCCAAGAGGATCGATGCCTTAGAGACGATGCGGAAATTACATGACACATGCGGCGTCCCTATGGTCCTCATCGGAGAGGAGCGAATTAATAAGAAGATTGAGCGGGTACCCCGTCTCAGCGACCGCATTATCGAAATCGTCAGATTTGAGAGATACAAAGGAAACGATGTCAAAGATATCATCGATCAGCTCTCCGATTATCGATTTGAAGCTGATGCAGTCGAAAAAATTGCGAAGGAAAGTGATGGCAGAATTCGACCAATTATGCGACTGATTCACAAGGCAGAGACCACAGCACGAATTCATCAACTCAAGACAGTTTCAGCGAAAGATTTCTGATGAGTAAATTAGGATATCTCGGTAGGGCCATATTAGATCACTATCCATATGGTTTCTTTTCACTCGACCAAGTCATGCGAGCCACAGAACTACCCCGGAAGTTCGTGACCGATGCATTGGTGATTTTATCAAAAGATGGGGTGGTCAAGAAAGTTACGAAGCTGCAAAAGGAACATATCCCCGGCCATCCACCAAGATTTGCAATTATCTATAGCGCGAACAGAAAAGCTTTAGCTGCCAGAATAGCGCCGAGACTAAAAGAAGAAACAGTTCAAGATCGAATGTGGGCGGTCATAAGGAAGAAAAAATCCATCGAACTTCGAGATCTGATTATTCTCGCTGGAGTCAAGAGGGGAATGGCCCGTTGGTATTTTAAAGCGCTTCGTGGCTTGGGTATCATTCATCCATGTCGGTCAGGCGGCGGCCCGGGCGTCGTCTGGAATTTAATAAAGGACGTCGGAGTAAAGAGGCCATATATCAAACCCAACCGAAAAACCGGGGATAGGAGAATGAGAGAAAAGACAGAGCCTACAGCGCCTAAGACAAAGAGAGATGTTCGGACGCAATTTTTTCTATCAAAGGCAGAGGCCGAGTTTTCGAGACAGCAAGCATTAAAGCACAACGTTTCGGTTTCCGCCTATGTTAGGATGCTGCTTCATCGTGATATAGAAGCTCAAAAAACTCCTCACGAGGGGTTGTAATTTTCAGGTGTTAACTTTTCACAAGCTTACCTAAAATGTTCAAGGGTGAACATTCCCAGGTTTTGGTGTTCCTACAGAACAAAAAATCCAGCCTATTTGTCACAAAATCCAGGTTTCGGTGTCAAACTATAGTCAATCACCCGAGGTCATTATCCCACTCGGCCCTTTTTTCTCGCGAGCGACGATAAGC